>CAZDZL010000001.1:0-164554 GCA_964509885.1 uncultured Opitutaceae bacterium
TATTCAGATACTTCATGATCTCGTTGCCGGACCATTCCATGTCGCGCACGATCGCCCGCACGCGCCCGTTGAGGAAATGCAGCGCCAGGTGGGCCGGGATGGCCAGCATGATGCCCCCGGCCGTGCAGAGGAGCGCCTCCCACATCCCCTTGGCTAGCGCGCTCGCCGGGGCGTAGTCGTGCTGGAAAGCGGAGAAGGTGGAGATCATCCCCAGGACCGTGCCGAGGAGCCCGACAAGCGGCGCCACCTGCGCGATCGCCCCGATAGCGCCGATCCGGCGCTCGAGGGCGGGCAGCTCGACGACCGCCGCCTCCTGGACGTGGAACCTCATCGCGTCCGCGTCCTCGTCGGCGTGCAGGAGGGCGGCCTTGACCACGGCGGCGACGGGTCCGGGGGTCTCCTCGCAGACGGTGAGAGCCTCGACCAGCCGGCGCTTCGCCAGGATGTTCTTGATCCCGCTCAGGAACGCGGTCGAGCGGATCTGGCCCCTGTGCAGGTAGAGCGCCCGCTCCGTGAACACGACGACCAGGATGATGCCGAGGGCGAAGAGGACCCACATCATGGGGCCGCCGTGGGAAAGCAGGCTGGGTTCCAGGGCTGGCATGGACGTCGTCTACATCACGCCTTCGTCGCGGGCAAGTGGAAGCGGGCGAGGCGCTGGCGTGCGAGCTCATCGCCGGGAAGGCCGGAGTCGATCAGGAGCGTCCAGGCGTGCTTGGCCTCCTCGAGGCGGCCCTGCTGCTCGTAGAGTGCGCCGACGTCGAGCAGCGTGCGCGCGACCCACCAGCGGCCCTTGGGGCCGAGGTCCCTCGGCGTGCCCGGGCTCACGAGGAAGGCCACGACGACGTCGTTCCACCACACGGCCTGGGCCTTGTCCCGGTTCGTGCGCGCGAGGATGACCCCGAGGTTGTAGCCCGCCTCGACGCGGACGTCGTCGGGCGCGTTCACGCGGTCGATCAGGTCCTGGAACATCCTCTTCGCGCTGTCGGCGTGGGACGGGCTGTCCGCCGACTGCGCGTTGTGGCACTCGGCGAGGGCGAGCTGCGCCAGGATCGTGTTCTGCTCCTGGGAGGCCTGGTCCTGCGCCGGCGGCGGGTTGTTGACGAGGGACTCGTACGCCTGCTGCGCCTGCGGAAACTGGTTCAGCTCCCGGAAGATGTCGCCCTGGCGCATCCGGGCGGGGAAGACCAGGTCGCTCTTGGGGTACTTCGTGACCAGGTTCTCCAGGAACTTGTCGGCCTCCCTCAGGTTGTCGTCGGCGCCGAGGCGCTCGGCCTGCAGGGCCGCCTGATAGAGCGCGTAGGCGGCATAGGGGCTCGTCGGGAAGTCGTCGGCCAGCTTGGTGAGCAGGCGCTCGGCGTCGATGACCTTGTCCTGCTGCGAATACCGGTCAGCCTCGACGATGTAGGAATAGACCGCCGAGTCCGACGTCGGGAAGTCGGACCTGAGCTTCGTGAGCGTCGCCTCGGCCGCTGCGTCGCGCCCGAGGGCGAAGTTCGCCTGGGCGAGCAGGAGCGCGCTCGTGCTGGAGATGTCGGTCCCCAGCCCGGCCGGCAGCCCGGCCGTCATCGCCGCCAGGGCGTCCACGAGCCGGATGGTCTCCTCGGGCTTCTTGTCGTCATAGGAGAGCCGCGCCTGCAGCCAGGCCATCCGCGCCCTCAGGTCCGCGCGCACGCTGCCGGGCGGCATGCCCCGGAGCAGCCGGTTCACGCGTTCGTAGGCGTCGGCGATCCGGCCGTGGACCTCGAGGCTGCTGGCGAGGTTCCACTCCGCCTCCCAACGGTCGTCGGGGTCGAACGCCTTGTCCCGGGCCAGCTCGTCCATCGCGGCGACGGCGGTGCCGAGCGCGTCGGCCTGGATGTCCGACTGGACCTGCTGGAACATGAGGACGCCCGGGTTCACGCCCTGGGGCCGCGAGCGGACGGCCGCGGCGTAGGCGTCCGCGGCGCTCCGGAAGTCCCCCTTGTCCTTGCCCTGGACCCCGGCGCGGTACCAGGCCTCGGCCACGAGAATGCCGAACTCGGCGCGAATCGGGCCTGCGGGAAGCTCGCCGCCGGCCTTGAATCCGTAGTCGGCCGCCGTCCTGTAGCGCTGCTGCTCCCAAGCGGAGCCCGCGAGGACCGCGTAGGCCTGGGCCTTGAGCGGCGAGCCCGGGAACTTCTCGAGGAGGGCGTTCGCGTCGTCCTCCGCCCTCGCGTAGAGCGACGCCGAGTCGCTTCCCCCGAGGCGGGCCTCTCCGAGGGCGAGCTGGGCCCTGCAGAGCAGCAGGCTCTCGAGGATCGGGTGGGGCTTCGGCTCGGCGACCAGCCGGTCGAGCCTGTCCCCGAGCTCGGCCCGCGCCGGGCCCGGCGGCGTGCTGCGGATGAGCAGCTGGAGCGCGACCCTCTGCAGCTCGGGGTCGCTCCCCGAATCCAGCAGCTCGAAGAGCTCGTGGCGCCCCACCCCGTCCGCCGCGCCGGCGATGAGGCCGAGCATGAGCCGGAAGTGGTCGGTTTCGGAGCGCTCCTCGCCCGGCAGGTTCCTGAGAGTGGACTGGAGCACCTCGACGGCCTGGGCCCTGCGGCCGAGCGCGTTCAGGGCGATCGCGTACTCCCGCGTGAAGCTGTAGCCGATCTTCTGGTTCTGGAATTTCTCGGCGTTCTTGCGGTCAGCCGTCAGCTGGTCCTCGGTCACCCTCGAGACCCGCAGGCGCGCCTGCTCCTCGGCGAGGAGGAAGCGCGCGCGCTGGAGGTCGGACGAGGCCGACGACGAGGCCTGCTGGTAGAATCCCGCCGCGCGCAGCGGCTCGCCGCCCGCGTCCGCCAGCATGCCCTCGAGGAAGGGGTACCACCCGCGCTCGGCGGCGCCGAGGTCGTCCTGGCGCGTGGAGGCGAGCTCGCCCCGCGCCTGCTCGGTGCGCTGCTGCTGGGCCGCCACGAGGCCCGCGCGCAGGTGCCAGCCGGCGCCGCGCGGGCCCGGGTAGGCGTCCAGGGCCCGGCCCGCGCCTGCGACGTCACCGTCGTCGAGGAGCGCTGAGGCAAGCGACAGCGTGAGGGGGGCCGCGTCGGCGCCCGGGGCCGCGAGGAGCCCGCGGTAGAGCGTGGCGGCCGTCGAGGGGAACCCGAGCGCCTGGGCCCGCTCCGCGGACACGAGCGCGAAGGCCGACTCGCCTGCGGAGGCCTGGGCGGCCGGGGGGGCGAGCGGGACCGGCGCGTTCAGCGGCTCGATCGCGGCCAGGGACGCCGACATGGCGATCAGCGAGGCGAGGGCGGTCGGGAGTCGCATGGAAAGCGGCCCCAACCTTGCCGCGCCCAGGCGAACAATCAACATGGGATTGGGGGCGGCGAAGTTCAATTTGACCCGACCGACCCCGGGGTCCAGCGTCTTGTTCCCATGATAGCCATCGCCATCCTCGCAGGGCTGCTCGCCGTCGTCGTCATCGTGGCGCTCGTGGCCACCGGGATCTACAACTCCCTCGTCGCCCTGCGCAACCGCTTCAAGAACGCGTACGCCCAGATCGACGTTCAGCTGAAGCGCCGGTACGACCTGATCCCCAACCTCGTGGAGACGGCCAAGGGCTACATGAAACACGAGCACGACACGCTCGAGGACGTCATCAAGGCGCGCAACATCGCCCTCGCCGCGTCGCAGACGGCCGCGGCCAACCCGGCCGACGCCGGCGCCGTGAAGGGACTGGTCTCGGCCGAGGGCGGCCTGTCGGGCGCCCTCAGCCGCCTCATGGTGGTCTCCGAGCAGTACCCCGACCTCAAGGCCAACCAGAACATGATGCAGCTCACCGAGGAGCTGACCTCGACGGAAAACAAGATAGCCTTCGCCAGGCAGGCCTACAACGACTCCGTCATGCAGTACAACACGGCGCGGGAGACCTTCCCGAACGTGATCCTCGCCGGGGCGTTCGGGTTCCTCCCGGCGGAGCTCTTCCACGTCGAGGACCCGGCGGAGAAGAACGCCCCGAAGGTTTCATTCGGCTGATGGACTTTTTCGCCGCCGAGCAGCGCGCCAGGAAGCGCACGACGCGGCTGCTGGTCCTGTTTGGGTTCGCGGTGGCCGGGACGATCGCGGCGGGTTATGTCGCGACGGTGGTCGCGCTTCGGGCGACGCAGGCCCACGCCGGCTACCACCGCGGTTTTGCTTACCCCGACGCCTCCGGCGACGAGGGAGCGGACCCCTTCTGGCGGCCGGGGCTCTTCGCCCTGGTGTCGATCGGCACCCTGGCGGTGATCGGCGGCGCCTCACTCTACAAGTGGTCCGAGTTCGGCGCCGGCGGCTCCGCCGTCGCCGAGAGCGTGGGCGGGCGCCGCGTCGACCCGCACACCACGGACCCGAGGGAGCACCAGCTCCTCAACGTCGTCGAGGAGATGGCGATCGCCTCCGGCCTGCCCGTCCCCGCGGTCTATATCCTGGACGACGAGCCGGCGATCAACTCGTTCGCCGCGGGGCTCACGTCGAGTGACGCCGTCGTGACGGTGACCCGCGGGATGATGGAGAAGCTCAGCCGCGACGAGATGCAGGGCGTCGTCGCGCACGAGTTCAGCCACATCCTGAACGGCGACATGCGGATGAACGTCCGCATTTCCGCGATCATCTTCGGCATCCTCGTCATCGGCCTGGCGGGCCGCGCGACGCTCTGGGGGATGCGCTACGGCCGGATCGGGGGTTCGCGCGGCAAGGGCGGCGGGGGCGTCGTCGTCGTGCTCGCGATCGGGCTCGCCCTCCTCGTGGTCGGCTATGTCGGCTACTTCTTCGGGAAGCTGATCCAGGCCTCGGTCTCCCGCCAGAGGGAGTTCCTCGCGGACGCCTCGGCGGTGCAGTTCACGCGCAATCCCGGCGGCGTCACCGGGGCGCTCAAGAAGATAGGCGGCTACGCGATCGGCTCGACGCTCCAGACCCACAAGGCCGCCGAGATCAGCCATTTCTTCTTCGCGCAGGAGTTCGTCTCGAATTTCGGCGGGCTGTGGGCGACCCATCCGCCCCTGCCCGTGCGCATCCGCGCGATCGACCCGGCATTCGACGGGAAGTTCTTCGAGCCCAGGGAGGTGGTCGACGTGGCGACCGAGCCCTGGTCCAAGGTCCCCCACATGCCGGCGCAGGCGCCGTCCCCATCCCCGCAGGCCGCCGCCGCGTTCGGCGCGGCACTGGCCGCGGCCGCCGGGACGCTCTCGCCGGAGGGGGCGTCGCAGGCCCAGGCGATGCTCGCCCAGATCCCGGCAAGCCTGCGCGCCGCGGCCCGCTCGCCGCACGACGCCGAGATCCTTGTCTTCGGGCTCCTCCTTGACGACGACGAGGACGTGCGCCGCAAGCAGCTGGCCTGCGTCGCCGCGAGCGAGGGGGGCGACGCCCTGGCGACGCTGGGGCAGCTCGACCCGGCGCTGCGCCAGCTCAGGCCCGAGCACAGGCTGCCGCTCCTGCAGCTGGCCCTGCCCTCGCTGAAGGCGCTCGCGCCGAGCGCGCTCGGGACGTTCGCCGGCACGCTTGACGACCTAGTCCAGGCCGACGGGCGCGTGACCACGTTCGAGTTCGCGCTCCAGCGCCTCGTCCTGCGGGAGCTCGCGGTCAGCCGGGCGCCGTCTGCCGCCGTGGACCAGATCTTCTCCTTCCAGGCAGTGACGCGCGAGATCTCGATCGTGCTCTCGGCGCTGGCCCACGCGTCGAGCAATGACGCCGGCGAGGCGGCGCGCGCTTTCGCGGAGGGGGCGGCCCAGCTGAAGCTTGTCGAGGGCCGGATCGCGCTCCTGTCGGAGGCGGACTCCGGCCTCGTCGCGCTCGACGCGGCCCTGGACAGGCTCGCGGGCGCGAGCGGACCCATCAAGCAGCGCCTGTTGACGGCCGGCGCGCACGTGGTGAGCGCGGACGGCGTGCTCCGGACGCAGGAGGCGGAGCTGCTGAGGGCCGTCGCCGCCTCGCTCGACGTGCCGGTGCCACCGATGCCCGCGGCCGCCTGAACACCATCGGCGCGGCGGGCGTGACCTTTTGTTGGGGTTTGCGTCTGTCCTCGCGGAGGTCCTAAGTGTGGGGGTTCATCCTTGATAAGGAACACCCCCAATCGCCTCCACTAATATCCTCACATGAGCCAATTACAAACAGGGGCGACTCCGGAAAAAGGGGGCCTCAAACCCGCGGGGCAGGCCCCCACGCCCGCCGAGAAGCGACGGAGCCGACGCCTCGTGCTCACCGTGCTGCTCGGCATCCTGGTCCTCGGCACCGGCTCGCTTCTGTACTACCGCTCCCGCACGCCCCAGACCGCGGGGATCAGGCCCGGCGGATTTGCCGGCGCCGGCGGCCGCCGGGGCGGCTTCGGGATGGGCGGCCCGCTCCCGGTCGTCGTCAACCTGGCGAAGAAGGCCGACATCAAGATCATCATGAACGGGCTCGGCACCGTAACGCCGCTCGCGACCGTCACGGTGCGCACCCAGATCAGCGGCTACCTGACGCAGGTGAACTTCAAGGAGGGCCAGCTGGTGAACAAGGGCGACGTGCTCGCCGTCATAGACCCGCGGCCGTACGCCGCCGCCCTCGAGCAGGCGCAGGGCCAGCTGCTCCAGGCGCAGGCCCAGGACAAGGAGGCGCAGATCGACCTCGACCGCTACGTCACGCTCTCCGGGCAGGACTCCATCTCGAAGCAGCAGGTCGACGCGCAGCGCGCCCTCGTCTCCCAGTATGACGGCATGGTGAAGCAGAACCAGGGCCTCGTGGACAACGCCCAGCTGAACCTCAGCTACTGCCAGGTCACGGCGCCCATATCCGGCAGGGTCGGCCTCAGGCTTGTCGACCAGGGCAACTTCGTGACGCCCGGCGACGCGAACGGGCTGGTCCTCCTGACCCAGGTGAAGCCGATCTCGGTCATCTTCACGCTGCCCGAGGACAACATCCCCGATGTCCTGGCCCAGGTGCGCGCGCCCGGCGTGACCATCGCCGTCGACGCCTACAACCGCGACAACTCCGTCAAGCTCTCCACGGGCGTCCTCTCCACTATAGACAACACGGTCGACCCGACCACGGGCACATTCAAGCTGCGCGCGGAGTTCCCCAACGAGCACGAGGAGCTTTTCCCGAACCAGTTCGTCAACGCATCGATGCTGATCAACGTGCTCCACGGGTCGACCGTGGTTCCAACCTCGGCGATCGAGCGGGGCCAGCAGGGATCCTTTGTCTACGTGGTCGGCGATGACAACAAGGTGGCGGCGAAGTACGTCACGCTCGGCGCGACCGAGGGCGAGCGCGTGGCCGTCCTCACGGGGATCTCCCCGGGCGACAAGGTCGTGGTCGACGGGGCCGACAGGCTGAAGGAGGGCATGGAGGTGGATCCCCAGTTTCCGGCGAAGGCGGCGGGCGGCGCCGGCGCAAAGACCCCGGGGCACTCCTGGGGAAAGGACGGCAATCCCTGGGCGGGCAAGGCGGGGGCTGATGGCAAGCCCGCCTCTCCGGATGGCCAGCAATGGCACAAGAAACCCGCCGGTGACAGCAACTGACGGCTCCCCCATGAGCCGGCCCGCTCCCGGGCACGCACGATGAGCCCCTCCCGCATCTTCATCCTAAGGCCGGTCGCCACCACCCTGCTCATGGTGGCGATCCTGATCATAGGGATCATCGCCTACCGCTTCCTTCCCCTCTCGGCGCTCCCCGAGGTCGACTACCCGACCATCCAGGTCCAGACCTTCTACCCTGGGGCGAGCCCGGACGTCATGACGTCGTCCGTGACGGCCCCGCTCGAGCGCAACCTCGGCCAGATGCCGGGGCTCAAGCAGATGTCGTCCTCGAGCTCGGCGGGGGCCTCGGTGATCACGCTCCAGTTCAACCTCGACCTGAACCTCGACATCGCCGAGCAGGAGGTCCAGGCGGCCATCAACCAGGCCCAGAACCTCCTGCCGGGCGACCTGCCCGCGCCCCCGATCTACGCGAAGGTCAACCCCGCGGACGCCCCGGTGCTGTCGCTGGCCCTCACGTCAAAGACGCTCCCGCTCACGACCGTCGAGGACCTGGCCGACACGCGGCTCGCGCAGAACATCTCCCAGCTGGACGGCGTCGGGCTCGTCAGCATAGGGGGCGGCCAGAGGCAGTCGGTGCGCATCCGGGCGAACCCCACGGCGCTCGCGGCGTACGGCCTCAACATCGACGACATGCGCACGACGGTGGGCAACGGCAACCAGAACCAGGCCAAGGGCAACTTCGACGGCCCGTCGCGCGCCTTCACGATCAACGCGAACGACCAGCTCAAGTCGGTGGCGGAATACGGGAAGCTCGTCGTCGCCTACAAGAACGGCGCGCCTGTCAGGCTCTCCGACGTCGCGACCGTGGAGTTCGCGCCGGAGAACAACAAGCTGGCCGCGTGGTACAACAAGACGCCCGCCGTGATCCTCGACATCCGGCGCCAGCCGGGGGCGAACGTGATCAAGGTGGTCGAGGGCGTGTACGCGCTCCTGCCCTCGCTCAAGGCCTCGCTCCCCCCCTCGGTCGACGTCAGCGTGCTCACCGACCGCACGGTGACGATCCGGGCCTCGATCCACGACGTCGAGTTCGAGCTCACGCTGGCCGTGATCCTCGTCGTCCTCGTGATCTTCGTCTTCCT
Source organism: uncultured Opitutaceae bacterium (assembly GCA_964509885.1). Classification (GTDB taxonomy): domain Bacteria; phylum Verrucomicrobiota; class Verrucomicrobiia; order Opitutales; family Opitutaceae; genus Palsa-1447. Next base: position 8,567 of record CAZDZL010000001.1, read on the forward strand.
GCGGAACATCCCGGCCACGATCATCCCCAGCCTTTCGGTGCCGCTGTCGCTCGTGGGGACGTTCGCGGTCATGTACCTGCTCGGGTTCAGCCTCAACAACCTCTCGCTCATGTCGCTGACGATCGCGGCCGGCTTCGTCGTGGACGACGCAATCGTGATGATCGAGAACATCGCGCGCTACGTCGAGAAGGGGGACAGCCCCCTCGAGGCCGCGCTGAAGGGATCCGAGCAGATCGGCTTCACCATCATCTCCCTGACGATCTCGCTGATAGCGGTGCTGATCCCGCTCCTCTTCATGGGCGACGTCGTCGGCCGGCTGTTCCGCGAGTTCGCGATCACGCTCGCCGTCACGATCCTCATCTCGGCGGTGGTGTCCCTGACGCTCGTGCCGATGATGTGCGCGAAGCTCGTCAGGCACCATGACCCGAGCGAGGTCCCCGCGTGGAGCCGCAGGACAGGCGCCTTCATTGACGGGATCATCTCGAGGTACGCCACGATGCTCACCTGGGTCCTGGACCGCCAGCCCCTCACGCTGGCCGTGGCCGTCGCGACGCTCGTCCTGACCGTCCTCCTCTACGTCCTGATCCCGAAGGGATTTTTCCCCGTCCAGGACACCGGCCTCATCCAGGTGATCACGGAGGGTCCCCAGGCGGTGTCGTACGAGGCGATGGCCGCCCGCCAGCAGGCGCTCGCGGCGGAGATCCTGAAGGACCCCGCGGTCGAGAGCCTCTCCTCGATCGTCGGCGTCGACGGGTCCAACACGACCCTCAACACGGGCAGGATGCAGGTGAACCTGAAGCCCAGGAACGAGCGCTCCGACACGGCGGCCGGGGTGATACGCAGGCTGCGGGGGGAGCTCACGAAGGTCGTCGGGATCGCCGCGTACATGCAGCCGGTCCAGGACCTGACCATCGACGACAGGGTCAGCCGCACCCAGTTCCAGTTCGAGGTCGAGAGCGCGAACCCGGCCGACCTGACCCAGTGGGTCCCCAAGCTGACCGAGCAGCTTCGCGAGCTGCCCCAGCTCACCGACGTCGCGTCGGACCTGTCCGAGGGGGGTCTCGGCACCTACATCGCCATCGACCGCGACACCGCCGCCCGGTTCGGCATCACGGCCGCGACGATCGACAACGCGCTCTACGACGCCTTCGGCCAGCGGATCATTTCGACGATCTTCACGGAATCCACCCAGTACCGCGTGATCCTCGAGGCCGACCCCGCGCTGCAGCGCTCGCCCGCCTCGCTCTCGCTGATCCATGTCCCGTCGGCCTCCGGCGGCCAGGTGCCGCTCTCGTCCATCGCCACGTTCGAGGAGCGCCCGGAGCCGCTCCTGGTGAACCACCTGGGCCAGTTTCCCGCCAACACGATCTCGTTCAACGTGCCGAGCGGCGGCTCGCTCGGCGACGCGGTGAAGGCGATCCGCGGGGTCGAGGCCAAGATCGGGCTGCCCGAGAGCGTCGTCACGAGCTTCCAGGGCGCCGCGAACGCGTTTGAGAGCTCGCTCACCAACGAGCTCTTCCTGATCGGTGCCGCGATCCTGACGATGTATATCATCCTCGGTATCCTCTACGAGAGCTTCATCCACCCGATCACGATCCTCTCGACCCTCCCGTCGGCGGGCATCGGGGCCCTCCTCGCCCTGATGCTGGTCGGCAGCGACCTCGGCGTGATCGGGATCATCGGGATCATCCTTCTGATCGGCATCGTGAAGAAGAACGCGATCATGATGATCGACTTCGCGCTGGACGCAGAGAGGAACGAGGGGCTGCCGCCCAGGGAGGCGATCTACCAGGCCTGCCTCCTCAGGTTCCGGCCCATCCTGATGACGACCCTGGCCGCCATGCTGGGGGCCGTCCCCCTCATGCTCGGCACCGGGATGGGATCGGAGCTGCGGCACCCGCTCGGAGTCACGATCGTCGGCGGACTCATCGTGAGCCAGGTGCTGACCCTCTTCACGACGCCGGTGATCTACCTGGCGTTCGACAGGATCGCGGTCCGCTTCCGCGAGAGGGGCGCCGCGGCGGTCCGCGCCAGGAGGGCGGTCACGTGAACATCTCGGAGGTCTTCGTGCGCAGGCCGGTCGCGACGACGCTCTTCACGGCGGGGATCGTGCTCGCGGGCGCGGCAGCGTACCGGAAGCTCCCGGTCTCGCCCTTCCCCCAGGTGGACACGGCGACCATCTCGGTCTCGGCCAACATGGCGGGGGCCAGCCCGGAGACGATGGCGACCACGGTCGCGACGCCCCTCGAGCGCCACCTTGGCGCGATCGCCGACGTGACGGAGATGACCTCTTCGAGCTCGGTCGGGTCGACCAACGTCACGCTCCAGTTCGGGATGAACCGGGACATCGACGGCGCCGCCCGCGACGTCCAGGCGGCCATCGTCGCGGCGCGGGTGGACCTGCCCGCGGCGCTCAGGTCGAACCCCCAGTACCGCAAGCAGAACCCGGCCGACCAGCCGATCATGATCCTGACCCTCACGTCGAAGACGCTGGACTCCGGGCAGCTCTACGACGCCGCGTCGACGATCCTGCAGCAGAAGCTCTCGCAGGTGGCCGGCGTCGGGAACGTGGGCGTGTGGGGCAGCTCGCTGCCCGCGGTGCGGGTGGAGCTCAACCCCTCGACCCTGTTCAAGTACGGCATCGGCCTGGAGGACGTCCGCGCCGCGCTCGCCGCCGCCAACGCAAACAGCCCCAAGGGGGCGATCGAGAACGAGACGTTCCACTGGCAGATCTACGACAACGACCAGTCGAGGAAGGCGAAGGACTACAGGAGCCTCGTGGTCGCGTACCGCAACGGCGCCCCCATCCGGCTCTCGGACGTGGCCTCGGTCTCCGACTCCGTCGAGGACATCCGCAACCTGGCCCTGGCCAACAGCAAGCCGGCCGTGCTCCTCGGGATACTGAAGCAGCCCCAGGCGAACATCATCGAGACCGTAGACCTCATCCGCGCGATGCTGCCGCGGCTCAGGGCGGACATCCCCCCGGCGATACAGCTCGACGTCGCGATGGACCGCAGCACGACGATCCGCGCCTCGCTGCGCGACGTTGAGCGCTCGCTCGCGGTCGCGATCGTGCTCGTCATCCTGGTCGTGTACCTCTTCCTGCGCGACGGGCGCGCCACGCTGATCCCCAGCGTCGCCGTCCCGGTGTCCCTGATCGGGACCTTCGGCGCGATGTACCTGCTGGGCTATAGCCTGGACAACCTCTCGCTCATGGCGCTCACGATCGCGACGGGGTTCGTGGTCGACGACGCAATCGTCGTGATGGAGAACATCACCCGGCACATGGAGTCGGGGAAGCCGCGCTTCGAGGCGGCGCTCCTGGGCGTGCGCCAGGTGGCGTTCACGGTCCTCTCGATGAGCCTGTCGCTGATCGCCGTCTTCATCCCCATCCTCCTCATGGGCGGCCAGGTCGGCCGCACCTTCCGCGAGTTCGCGGTGACGCTCTCGGTGGCGATCGTCATCTCGATGGTGATCTCGCTGACGACGACGCCGATGATGTGCGCGCGGCTGCTCACCGTGCGCGACCCCGGCGAGCCCAGGGGGCGCTTCCACAGGTGGACCGAGGCGGCGTACCAGGGGATGCTCGACCTATATGCCGACACCCTCGCCTGGGTGCTGCGCCACGCGTTCCTGACGATCATCGTCCTCGTCTGCGTCGTCGGACTCAACGTCTGGCTCTTCCTCATCATCCCGAAGGGATTCTTCCCGGAGGAGGACACGGGGCGCCTGAGCGGGTTCATCCAGGCCGACCAGAGCGTCTCCTTCCAGAGGATGTCGCAGAAGCTCAGGCAGTACATGGCGATCGTCCAGGAGGACGCCGACGTGGCCAACCTTGTCGGGTTCACCGGCGCCGGGGGGCGCGGGGGCAACACGGGCGCCATCTTCATCTCGCTCAAGCCCCTGAGCCAGCGCCAGTCGACGGCGGAGCAGGTCATCTCGCGCCTCCGGCCGAAGCTCTCCCACGTGCCCGGCGGCCAGCTCTTCATGTTCCCGCAGCAGGAGACGCCGCGCACGGGCGGGCGCGTGAGCAACACGGCGTGGCAGTACACCCTCCAGTCGGACAGCCTCGAGGACCTGAGGACGTGGACCCCAAAGCTCGTGGAGGCGCTCAAGACCGAGCCGGCCCTGGTCGACCTGAACTCGGACCAGGCCGACAAGGGGCTTGAGACCGACCTCGTCATCGACCGCGACACCGCGTCCCGCCTGGGGCTGACCGCGGCCCAGATCGACGGCACCCTCTACGATGCGTTCGGCCAGCGCCAGGTGTCGACGATCTACGAGCCGCTGAACCAGTACCACGTGGTCATGGTGGTCGCCCCGCGCTACTGGCAGGAGCCGTCGGCCCTGAACGAGATCTTTGTCAGCTCCACGGGCGGCACCGTGAGCGGGACGCAGTCGACCAACGCCGTGGCGGGCACCGTCGCGGGCTTCTCGGGGTTCTCGATAGGAGGCGCGACGTCCAAGGCGGCCGCCAGCGCGGGCTCCGTCGCGGCGGACACGGCGCGCAACGCCGCGACGAACGCGATCGCGACGACCGGGCACGGATCCACGTCGGCCGGCCAGGCCGTCAGCACGCTCCACGAGACGATGGTGCCCCTCTCCGCGTTCGCCCACTACGGCCTCGGCACCACCCCGCTGGCGGTCAACCACCAGGGAACCTTCGTCGCGGGCACGATCTCCTTCAACCTGGTCCCAGACGCCTCGCTCTCCGACGCCGTCGCTGCCGTGGAGCGCCAGACCGCGGCGATCCACCTGCCCAGCTCGATCCACGGGAGCTTCCAGGGCACGGCGAAGACGTTCCAGGACACCCTCGGAAACGAGCTGGTCCTCATCCTCGCGGCGATCGTCGCGATCTACCTGGTCCTTGGCATCCTCTACGAGAGCTACGCCCACCCCCTCACGATCCTCTCCACCCTTCCCTCCGCGGGCCTCGGCGCGTTCCTCGCTCTCATGCTGTTCCACCTCGCTTTCGACCTGATCGCCCTCATCGGCGTATTGCTCCTGATCGGCATCGTTAAGAAGAATGCGATCATGATGATCGACTTCGCGATCGAGGCGGAGCGCACCGAGGGGCTCACCCCCAGGGACGCGATCTTCAAGGCGTGCCAGCTTCGCTTCAGGCCCATCCTCATGACGACCATGGCGGCGATCCTGGGCGCCGTGCCGCTCGCCATAGGCTACGGGGACGGCGCCGAGCTCAGGCAACCGCTCGGCATCTCCATCGTCGGAGGACTCATCGTCAGCCAGCTGCTCACGCTCTACACGACGCCCGTCGTCTACCTCTACATCGAACGGGCGCGCGTCTGGATCCACAGGACGTGGGTGAGGCTCGGGGTCCTCTCGCCCGACAAGGAGCCCGTCCCGGCGCCGATTTGATTCCCACGACCCTCGCCACAATGGACCCAAGAACCAGAACATCCCCAGGAGCGCGCCGGGCCCCGGCGCGGCGCGGCCTCGGCGCGGCGCTCCTTGTCCTCGCGGCCGGGTGCTCGGTCGGCCCGGACTACAGGCGGCCCGAGGTCCCGGCTCCCGCCGCGTTCAAGGAGGACGCGGGGTGGAAGGTGGCGGCGCCCGACGACGGCGCGAAGAGGGGCCCGTGGTGGGAGGTCTTCAACGATCCGGTCCTGAACCAGCTGGAGACCCAGGTCGAGACGTCTAACCAGTCCGTCAGGGCGGCCATCGCGAACTACGAGCAGGCGAGGCAGATCGTCCGGGCGGACCGGACGGGCTACTTGCCGACCGTGTCGGCCGTGGGCAGCGCCCAGAGGTCCCGCCAACCGCAGGCGGCCAGCTTCCAGGGAAGCACCTCCGCCTCGACGCAGTACACCGCCGAGCTCGAGGCCTCGTGGGCGCCCGACATCTGGGGCCGGCTGCGCCGGACCGTCGAGGCCGACGCGGCCACGGCGCAGGCGAGCGCGGCCGACCTGGCACTGGCGCGCCTCTCGACGCAGGCGACGCTCGCCCAGGACTACATAGGCCTGCGGACTTCGGACGACAAGATCCGGCTCCTCGAGCACGCGGTCGAAGACTACAAGCACACGCTTCGGATCACGAACAACAAGTACGCGGTGGGCGTTGCGGCGCGCAGCGACATCATCACGGCGCAGACCCAGCTCGACAGCACGCGCGCGCAGCTCATCGAGGCGGGCATTGCCCGGGCTCAGTTCGAGCACGCGCTCGCGGTCCTTGTCGGCAAGGCGCCGTCCGACTTCTCCATCGCGAGGATAGACGGTACCGGCCTCACGCTTCCCCAGATCCCGCCGCAGCTGGCCTCCACGCTCCTTGAGCGCAGGCCCGACATCGCTGCCGCAGAGCGCCAGGCGATTGCGGCCAACGCGAGGATCGGCATACAGGCCGCGGCCTACTACCCGACGCTCAGCATCTCGGGCGCCGCCGGGTACGAGGGCTCGCCGCTCGGCAGCCTCATTTCCGCGCCGTTCAGGTTCTGGACGCTCGGCGCGCAGGCCGCGGATACCCTCCTCGACTGGGGCCAGCGCCACGACCTCACGCAGTCCGCGCGCGCAGCCTACGAGTCGAGCGCGGCGAACTACCGCCAGACCGTGCTCACCGCCCTCCAGCAGGTTGAGGACAACCTCGCCGGGCTGCGCATCCTCGGGGACGAGGCGAAGGTCGAGGACGCCGCGGTCGCCGAGGCGACGCAGGCCTCGCAGATCGCCCTGAACGAGTACAATGCCGGCACCGTCGATTTCACCACGGTCGGGGCCGCCGAGGTCACCGAGCTGACCAACCGCGAGACGGCGCTGGGTATTGAGCAGAACAGGCTCAACTCGAGCGTGGCGCTGATCCAGGCCCTCGGCGGCGGCTGGAGCACCTCCGACCTCCCCTAGAGCCGGTCAGAACGAGGCGGAGTTGCTGACAAAGGCCACCGACCGGCTGTCCGGCGACCAGGAGTTCACGTTGATCGACCCTTGGCCGCCGTAAAGGTACGCCACCACCGTGGACTTGCCGCCGCCCGCCGGCATCCGCCGCAGGTACACACGCTTGTAGAAGGGGTGGTCGTTCGCCTCGATGTCGGCCGGGAAGCTGATGTACAGGATCGTCTTGCCGTCGGGCGAGACGTGGGGGAACCAGTTGTTGTAGGCGTCGTCCGTCACCTGGGCCTGGCCCGACCCGTCGGCGTTCATCCGCCAGACCTGCATCTTGCCGGTGCGATCCGAGTTGAAGTAGATCGTTTTGCCGTCGGGCGCGTACTCGGAGCCGTCGTTCAGGCCCTTCGCGCTGGTGAGCCGCACCTCGGGCCCGCCCGCCGAGGGAACCCGGTAGATGTCGAAGTTGTTGTCGCGCTGCCCCGTGAAGAGGAGGAATTTCCCGTCGGGCGACCAGCCATGGAGGTAGGAGGGGCCCGTCGGCGTGATCCGGGTCGGCCGCCCGCCGCCTATCGGGAGCGTGTAGACGATCGAGGGCGAGCCGCTGCTTATCCCGAGCATCCTGCCGTCGAAGGAAAGCGTGTGGTCGTTGTTGCAGTGGACCTGCGCGCCCGTGCCGATGGGCGCGGGCCGCCGGGTCGCGAGGTCGAAGCTGAACATCGCCCCGTTGTGGTTGTAGACGAGGGACCGCCCGTCGGGCGTCCAGTTCGGGGCCTGGAGCGAGTCCTCCGCGCGAAAGATCGTCCTGCGCACGCCGGTCGCCACGTCGAGCAGCTCGATGTCGCTGCCGATGTAGTCCCGGTAGGGCTTGAAGTCCGGCGCCGCGGGCTTGATGAGCCTCACGTTCCTGAAGATGGCCCGCTCAAGGAGCGTGTTGTTGTGCGCGCAGACGTAGATGCCGACGTAGACCTCGTCGGGCAGCTCCATCCCCTCGAGGTCCTGCGTCGTGAAGGTGTCGCCGTGGTGCGCGGCGCACATGATGAACTTCTTTCCGGAGCGCTCCAGCTGCAGGACGTCCGGACCCTCAACCCTGATGTGGATCTCGTCCGTGGCCGCCCCGTCCGCCCTGCGGAACTGGAGGGCCGCGCCCCCGTTCCCATGGACGCACGCGTTCACGTGCGCCGACCGAGGGTCGAGCGTGGCCCTGACGATCAGCCCCATCTTCCTGTGCGGGTCCGTGCCCGCGCCGAGGAACTCGGTGGCCGCCTGGATGATGAAGTCTCCCTTCACCCTCTTCCAGGCGAACTGGTACTCGTCGTGGTCGGCCCACATGTCGTAGCCCGACGCAGAGAGGAGGTATTCCTGGGAGTCCCTGTCGAACGCGGCGCTTCCCGGGATCGCCACGCCGCCCACGTCGGCGTGCTGGTCGAACACCCCGACCGGGCCCGGCTGGTCCGCGGCCCGGGCCGAGCTGACCGCGCCCACGGCGAACATGCAGAAGAGGGCCGGCATGAGGGGCAGGTGGGGCGAGACGATCGAGAGGACGTGGGGCGACATGGGAACGAAGGGGGCTTCGGCGCGAACGGCGCCTGGGTGTCGGGAGTGGCGGGGCCGGAAGTATTGGGCGCCGCGCGACCCGGGATCAAGGTCAGACGCCCGGGGCGAGGCCGCGCACGAGGCCCTGCACCGCCGAGAGTTCCTCGGCGTTCACGGTGTGCCCCATCCCGGGAAAAATGGACTTCGTGACGCGGGCGCCCATCCCGGCGAGGATCCCCGCGCTCTCCTCCACGCTCGCGAGCGGGATGTGGGCGTCGCGGTCACTGCACCCCAGGTAGACCGGGGTCCCGGCAAGGCTTCCCTGCTTCGGCCGGGGGGAACCCGGGGGGCCGATGAGCGCCCCGCTCAGCCCGACAACCGCGCCGTAGAGGCGCGGGTTCCTCGCCGCGAACTCAAGGGAAAGGCAGGCGCCCTGCGAGAAGCCGATCAGCATGACCCTCTCGGGGGCGAGCCCCGCCCGCGCGATATCGGCCACGAGGCCGGCGACGACACCGAGCGCCGAGCCCAGGAAGGGCTCGTTCTCGGCGAGCGGGGCAAGGAAGCGCTGGGGATACCATGTGTTGCCCGCCGCCTGGGGAGCGAGGAGCGCCACGCCCTCGATGCCCTCGCAGGCCTCCTCCCCCAGCCCGAGGATGTCGTCCGCCGTGGCCCCCCGCCCGTGGATGAGGATGAGGGCGGCCCGGGCCTTCGCCAGGGGAGCGCCTGCGCGCAGCAGGCTCTGTCCTTTGTGGGGATTCATGGGCGCCACCTGTAGCACCGGGCCCGGCTCCCTGCAAACCGTTCGTGGGCGCAGGGTCCTGTGGGGTTGACGCAAACGGGCAAATCACGGCCTAATAGCGGACGGCAATCGCGTTTGCCCGGGGCTCCCCGCCCTGGCACGATACTCCCTTTGAACAAGACGCTTCGGTACCTTCTTCTTCCCTGCCTCATGGCGGGCGCGATCGGCGCCCGGGCGGCGGAGCGCCTGCGGGGCGAGCCTTCCGCCTTCCTCAAGGGCTTCGTGAGCAGCCCCGTCGACTGGATGCCGTGGGGCGACGCGGCGTTCGCCCGGGCGGCGGCCGAGCAAAGGCCCGTGTTCCTCTTCATCGGCTCCTTCACGAGCGAGCTTTCCGGCGCGATGCGCCGCCAGACCTTCGCGAACGCAAAGAACGCGGACTGGCTCAACAAGCAGTTCGTCTGCGTGATCGTCGACCGCGACGAGCGCCCCGACGTGGCCGCCCTCTACGAGGCGTACGTGAGCAACCTTAAGCAGCTGACGGGCTGGCCGTTGAACGTATGGCTCACGCCGGAGTTCCAGCCCTACGAGGGGGCGACCTACCTCTCGCCGTCGGAGGACTGGGGCGCGCCGGGATTCCTGAAGCTCGCGAACCAGGCGCAGACCGCCTGGGCGACAAATCCCGCCGGGTGCCGGAAAAGGGCGGGCGAGTCAGTCACGCAGCTTGCCCCCCCGCTCCAGCCATCGGCCCCCGCGGCATGGAACCTGGAGAAGACGCGCGCGCGCCTCGCCGCCTCAGCCGCCGCGTGGCTGGCCGCCTTCGACCCGCAGCAGGGCGGCTTTGGGGACGTGCCCCGCTCGCCGGAGCCGGAGCTCGTCCGCTTCATGCTGCTGCAATCGCCGGCGGACCGCGACGCCGCCCAGCGGACGCTGCGCGCCCTGGCCACGAGCGCCGTCCGCGACCCGCTCGACGGCGGCTTCTTCCGGCACGCCGCCGACGCGGCCTGGCACATCCCCTACCCGCAGAAGACGCTCTCCGACCAGGCGCGGATCGCGCTCGCGTTCCTTGACGCGGCCAAGGGCGCCGACGCGAAGTCCTTCGGCCAGTGCGCGTCTGGGGCCCTCGATTTCGCGCTCGGCCGGCTCTCGAACCCCGACGGCACGTTCGCGTCCGCCGTGGACGCCACGGGCGACGAGAACGCCGGGTATTTCACCTGGACCAAGGCCGAGGTCGACGGGATCCTGGGCGACGACGCGGCGGCGTTTGACGCCGACCACGGCGTGATGGCCGACGGCAACGTGGCGCAGGCCGACGATCCCTCGGCCCAGTATGCCCACAGGAATATCCTGCGCTCGAAGGCCGAGGCCGACGTCCAGGACGCCAAGGACGCGTCCCTCCTTCTCGCGGCGCGCGACCGCCGCCCCGCCCCGCCGCGGGACGACAGGGCCAGCGCCGGGGCCCACGGGCTCCTGCTGAGCGCCCTCACGCGGGCGGGCTCGCAGCTGGGCAAGCCGTCCTACATTGTCGCCGCGCGGCACGCCCTAGAGGCCGTGCGTAAGAATTTCGTCCTGTCGCCGGACGGGACGCTGCGCCGGTTCGCCGGGTCCGAGCAGCCGGCCGACGCGTTCGACTACGCCGCGCTGGCGCTCGGGTGCCGCGACTACGCGCGGGTCTCGAAGGACAAGACGGCGACCGGGCTGGCGAAGGGCCTGCTCACCCAGTTGAACGTGCGGTTCTTCGACCCGGCCAGCGGCGCCTATTTCGGCGCGCAGGCCCCCCTGGGGGCCGGGTTCTTCATCCGGCCGTTCCTGGCCGACGACCCGCCGTCCGCCGAGTCCCTGGCGCTGCCGGCCGGCGCCCGAAACGCAAAGGCGATCGCCGCGGCCCTCTCCCAGTCGCTCGAGGAGTCGAACGCCCAGGCCCCGGGCGACCTCCTCCTCGCGCTGGCCCTGGTCTCCTCCGAGTAGGCGGGGCTACGGGGAGCGCGTCAGGACAAACGCCGCGTGGCGGTCGATCGGGGGCGTCTCGAGCCTCAGCATTCCACCGGCGTGCACCACGACCTTGGACTCGGCCGCCACGCCCTTCTGGGTGTTCCACCAGGTGACCTTCCACGTCCCTGCGGGCACGTTGTCGAGGTCGACCGTGCCGGTGACGGGGGGATACGTGGTGGCGATGTAGAGGTTCGGCTTGTTCCAGACCCATGCCTCGATGAAGTGGTCGTTGCGGCGGCCGATCAGAGCCAGGGCCGGTGTGTCGATGCCGATGTCGATCGCCGAGATCCCCACCCAGTCCGGGCCGGTGTTCGAGAGGAGCACGGCATGCTCTCCCGCGGGCACCGCGAACTCGAGGTTGGGGCGTCCGGGCTCGCCCTTGCCCGCGGCCCACTGGTGGCTCGCGACCACCTTGCCATCGACGCTCACGCTCAGGCCGCCGCCCGCCTCGGCCACCGAATACACGTGGGCGGCCATGAGCGTGGGACGGGGAAGGTTCAGGTGATAGGTGGCCTGGCCCGGGAAGCCCTCGGCCCGGCTGGCCGCCGAGCCCACGAGGGTCGAGGGGACATCGCCCGCCTCGATCGGCTCCGTGCCGTCCACGGGGTAGGAGAAGTCCGGGGCGGGCCGGTGCTGCCAGAACTGCCCCGCGACGATCCGCATCGGGAAGCGCTCCTTGCACTCCACGACGCAGGAGAAGGGCTTCATGTCCGCCTGCGTGGCGACCCGGTTGATGGCCTGGAAGCGGAACACCGCCCCCAGCTCGTCCAGCTTGCCCAGCTCGAGGAGATGCCACCCGTCCCACGGCTGGGCCGCCATCTCGCCCTGGCCCATGATGCTCGCCCACACCGTCGGGATGAGGTTCAGGCCGGACTTCTTCACCTCGTCCGTCACCGGCTGGTGGTCGTCGCCCTCCTCGCCGTAGAACACGGGCCTGTGGAGCGCCGCGGGCGGCGTCTCGTAGGAGCGCGCCGCCGCGATCATGTTGGCCGCGTAGAGGTGAGGCTGGTAGTAGTCCATCTTCTCGTAGATGGGGCTGCGCAGGTTCTCGGTGCTCGTGGTGATGAGGTGACCGTAGACGTCGACCAGGCGCAGGTATGTGGCCGCGTCGCTGTGCCAGCGCGCGACCTCGGCCTCGTGGCCCTTGCGCATCGCGTCCGTCCAGTGGACCTCGTTGAAGAGCTCCCACGCCACCACCGCGGGCGACCAGCCCCAGCGCGCGACGATGTAGCGGTACTTGATCAGCGTGATGATCCGCGCATTGGGGTCGGTGAAGAAATCCTCGGGAGCGGCGAGGAAGCCCCCGGGGTTGGCCGCGTTCCAGGGGTTCTCGGCCCAGTTGGAGTCGTTCGCGGTCGTGTACTGCCCGTGGTGCTGCAGGACGACCTGGACGTAGACCCCGTTCTCCTCGGCCGAGGCGAGTATCCTGTCCCAGTTCTCGGCCACCTCGGCGCTGATGGTGCCCGGCTTCGGCGACGCGCCCATGTAGGCCGGCAGCCAGTCCAGGTTGAGCCCGTCCCAGTGCGCCATCCAGATCCTCATCCAGTTCAGGTTGGCCTTGGCGAAGGCGGGAAACGCGGCCTCGTAGTAGCCGACCCTGTCGGCCACGCCGTCCGGCGCCCAGGCGAGGTTCGCGCCGACCGGCAGGTAGGGGAGCCCGTCGGCGCGGGCCAGCCTGCGCGAGTCCTTCGGGTCGGCCTGGATCGCGGGCAGGCGGGTCCTCGCCGTGTTCTGGACCACCGCCGGCGAAAGGAGGCTGACGACGACATCCGTCTTGTGGATGCCAAGCGTCGTCTCGGACACGGCTCCGAACGTGTAGGCACCCAGCTCGTCGGGCCGTGCCCGCACGGCGAACTGCCCCGCGTCGGCGTAGTAGGCCGGGAGCGTGAGCTTCTGGCCCCCCGGGGTCACGACCTCCGCCCAGATCTCGCGGGCGTACGGGTTCTGGGTCGCCGGGCTGTCCGGGACGATGAAGTCGAACTCGATCGGCTTGGGGCCGGCCGCGGCGGCGTGGGCCAGGAGCAATCCAGCGAGCAGACGGAGGGGGTGTGGGTGGGTCATGGGGGGTCTAAAGGGGGTCAGGAATGGCTCTCGGCGGGGGCCGCCTCGACGGTGGCCTTGTCCTGCATCCTCACGCGGTAGATGCCCGGCGGGATGCCGGTCTCCCGCTTGAAGAGCACGCACATGTACTCCATGTGCTCGAACCCCGTGAGCTCTGCAATACGCTTCAGGGGGAAATCCGTCTCGAGCAGGAGCTGCCGGATCTTCCTGAGCTGGACGCGCCGGATCTCGGACTGCGGGGAGCGCCCGATATACTGGCGGAACTTGCGCTCCATCTGGCTGCGCGAGGCGTGGGCGTGCTGCAGGACCTGCTCCACGGTGATCCCATGGCACGCCTGCTCGCGGATGAAGCTGAGCGCCGCGGCGACGTTGCGATCCTCGACGGCGAGCACGTCGGTCGAGTGGCGGGTCACGACGCCGAGCGGCTCTACCCGCTGGTCGATCACCGTCGGCTTCTGCCCCCCGATGAGGTCGCGCAGGAGGGCCGCCGCGCGATACCCCGACTGGAAGGCGTTCGGCGCGACGCTTGAGAGCGCCGGGTCCGCCAGCTCGCAGCGGATCGTGTCGTTGTTGGCCCCGAGCACCGCCACCTCCTCGGGCACAAGGATGCCGGCGGCGTGCGCCGCGCTGACAAGCTGCTGGGCGCGCAGGTCGACGCAGGCCATGACGCCGATGGGCTTCGGCAGCTCCCTCACCCACGCGCTCAGCTTGCCGATCTCCTCCTCCTCCCAGAAGGGCGTGGCGTCGCCGGGGTACACGACGTCGTACACGGCGCACTCGCGTCCGGCGAGGCGCACCGCCTCGACAAACCCGTCGCGCCGCTCGCGCGACCAGAGGAGGTTGGAGAAGCCCGCGAAGCCGAACTTCTGGTAGCCCCTCTCGATGAAGTGCTCCGCCCCGAGGTGCCCGATGCCGACATTGTCAGGCCTGATCTTCGGGACCCCGGGATACGGCTCCACGTCGTTCAGGTCCACGAGGGGGATCTTCAGCTCGGCGCAGGCGCTGGCGAGCTCGGGAGTCGTGTGCCGGCTGATGACGCCCTGCCATTTCTTGCTGCGAAGCCAGCGGGTGTCCGTCTCCGAGATCGCCTGGTCGTCGTGGAACGCCGTCCAGAGGTGGTGGGTGCGCTCGAAGTGCGCGATCCCCTTCAGCATGGCCATGCTCTCCTCGAACCGGGTGAGGAAAATCAGGAGCACATGGGGCTTCTTCGTCACCCCGCGACAGTGCAAGCATCCATTCCGTGAGGCAAGTTCGGCGGCGCCCCCGGCCGCCCCGGGGGATCAGACCTTCAGCGGGTTGTCCTTGATGAAGTCGACGATCTCCTGCGCGTCGCAGAAGCAGAGGGCGGTGAACGTGTCGGCCGCGCCGTAGTACATCGCGATTCTTCCGGTCGCGGAATCGCACAGGCACCCGACGGGGAAGCAGACCCCGGGGACGAACCCCGTGAGCTCGTAGGGCGCCTCGGGCACGATGATCGGCTGGTTCGCGCAGGCTATGACCTCCCAGGGTCTCTCAAGGTCCAGCAGCATCGCGCTGATGGAGTAGACGAAGCCGTTGCAGGTGGTCGTGACCCCGTGGTAGAAGAGGAGCCATCCCTCGCTGGTCTCGATCGGGGACGGGCCGGCGCCGATCTTGGTGCCCTGCCACCACGGGCCCCCGCGGCCGATCACGTGGCGGTGCTTTCCCCAATAGACGAGGTCCGGGCTCTCGCTCACGAAGATGTCGCCAAAGGGCGTGTGCCCGGTGTCCGAGGGGCGGCTCAGCATCAGGAAATTCTTGCCGAATTTCCTCGGGAACAGGACCCCGTTGCGGTTGTAGGGCAGGAATGCGTTCTCGAGCTGCTCGAAGTGGACGAAGTCCGTCGTCCGCGCGATGCCGATCGTCGGGCCATGGTAGCCGTTGCACCAGGTGACATAGTGGACCCCGTCCACGAGCGTGACCCGCGGGTCGTACGCGTACTCAAACCTGCGGACCTCGGGATCGTCGCACTTCAGGTCGATCGGCTTGGGCTCGAAGGTGAACTTGAGCCCGTCGGGGCTGCGCCCGACGTGCAGGTGCGGGATCCGGTCCATGCCCTCGGTACGGAACACGCCGATGAACCCGCCCTTCCACGGCACGACCGCGCTGTTGTAGATGCCCGTCACGCGGGGAAGGGGCCGGCGGCCGACCACGGGATTCGCGCTGTAGCGCCAGGCGACATCGGGATTACCCGCCGCCTTGGCCTCCCAAGGGATGTTGGGCAGGGCCGGACCGACAATCTTGAGCTTCATGGATAGGATATGGGGTCGCCGGGCCGATGTCCGCGCGAGGCGCAGGGGGGTACGGCCCGGAAGGGGTGAAGAGGACAGGGTCAGACTATCCGCAAGCGAATGGGATGTTAATGAGATCCTTTGCCAGAAACTTGAGAAGCCGTTCTACACCAAGGTGCCTGCATGTCGGACCCAAGGCTGCGGACTCCGCTGAACCCTGGGCCGACATATCAACCCACGGTTTGACATCTCGGTGTAAATAAGCGCCTTAAGTGGAGAGAAATCCAGGGCTTCAAGACCGGCCCTCCCCGATCCCCCGGGAATCCCCGCATCCATGTCTTTCCGCTGCCTCCTCCTTTCGCTTGTGCCCGCCGTGGCCCTGGCCGCCGCGCCGGCTCCCGGGCCGGCCTCCTTCAACGTGGTGGATTACGGGGCCACGGGCGCCGGAATTCCTACGGACACCGCCGCGATTCAGCGGGCCATCGACGCCTGCAGCGACCACGGCGGGGGCCGCGTGGTCGTCCCCGCCGGAGTGAGGCTGACGATCGCGACGATCGTCCTGAAGAGCCATGTCGACCTCCACCTGGAGCGGGGCGCGCTGCTCCAGGGCAGCCCGCACCACGCCGATTTCACGCGCTTCTCAAGCCTGCCGGTCACGTTCGACCCGAGCCCGCCCCCGAAGCTGGGCGTCATCGTTTATGCCGACGGCGCCGACGACATCGCGATCACGGGCCCCGGGCGCATCGACGGAAACGAGATGGCGTACGTGACGGCCGTCGGCCCCACCATCTACACCTGCGTCGAGCTGCGTCCCTTCGCGGTCGTCCTCAGGAACTGCACGCACATCCTCCTGAGCGAGTTCTCCCTCACGAACTCGGCGTTCTGGACGCTGAGGCTGCAGGGCTGCGACGACGCGCTCATTGACGGTCTTCGCATCGACGGCGACCTGCGGATGCCGAACAACGACGGCATCGACATCGACTGGTCGTCCAACGTGCGCCTGCGCGGGTGCGATATCTCGACGGGCGACGACTGCATCTCGCTGAAGACCGCCCCGCTGAGCGAGGGCGTCAGCCGCCCCTGCGAGAACGTGGTGATATCCGGGTGCAACCTTCGGTCGCGCTCGAGCGGCATCGTGCTCGGGTGCGACGTCGGCGGCCCCATCCGGGACGTGGTCGTCAGCGACTGCGTGATCAAGGACAGCCACCGCGGCGTCGCGGTTCGCCTCAGCCTGGAGGGCAGCATCGAGCGCGTGCTCTTCTCGAACCTCATCATCGAGACCAGGATCTTCGACCCGAAGTGGTGGGGCCGCGGCGAGCCGATCCAGATCGCCGCCCTTCCCTGGACCGCGCACAGCCGGCTCGGCGTGATTCGCGACATCCGGTTCTCGAACCTCATCTGCAACTCCGAGAACGGCGCCGTCGTCTTCGCCGACGACCCTGGCCACATCGAGGGCATCTCCTTCGACCGGGTCTCGATCCACATCACGGCGCCCGCGGAGTTCCCGGGCGGCCAGCAGGACCTGAGGCCCAACGACCGCGGCGGCCTGCGCGACATCCCGACCAGCGGGTTCCTCCTGAACAACGCGTCGGGCGTCACCTTCAGGGACTGCAGCGTCACCTGGGGCCCCAATCCCCCCGACTATTTCAAGTATGCCCTGGATGCGACGGCGAGCCCCGGGCTCGCCGACGCTGGCCTCGCCGGGGAGGCCGCCCACCCGGGGATGCCCGCAAAGTCCGTACACTAAACCCCCATGACACGCCGCGAATTCCTCCAGCTCTCCAGCGCCGCCGCCGCCGGCGCGCTGCTCCCCGCCTGCGCCGTCTCGCCGGCCGCCCGGCGCCAGCCGAAGATCCCGCGCTGGCGCGGGTTCAACCTGACCGAGATGAACGGGCCCCGGCGGGGCCACCCCTACAGGGAGAGCGACTTCGAGTGGATGCGGGGATGGGGGTTCGACTTCGCCCGCCTACCCCTCTCCTACTGGCAGTGGTCCAGCCCGAAGGACTGGATGACGATCGACCCCGACGCGCTCGCGCCGCTCGACCGCGCGCTCGAGCTCGGCAGGCAGCACGGCATCCACATCAGCATGTGCGTCCACCGGATCCCGGGCTACTGCGTCAACGGGCGCGAGCTCGAGCCCTACCAGCTCTTCGACAGCACCCCCGACTCCATGGCGCGCGCGCTGGAGGCCGCGAGCCACCACTGGTCCTACCTGGCCGAGCGCTACAGGGACGTCCCCGCGTCGCGCCTGAGCTTCGACCTGATCAACGAGCCCCCGTTCATGAAGGACCAGGCCCCCTACGTGAAGATCTGCAAGACCCTGATAGCGGCCATACGCGAGAAGAGCCCCGACCGGCTGATCTTCGCCAACGGCGCCGACATCGGCCAGACGCCGGTCGTCGGGCTCATCGACGAGGGCATCGTGCAGAGCTCGCACGACTACCAGCCGAAGATGATCAGCCACTATAAGGCCGGGTGGGTGCCGGCCGCGGAGTTCGAGTCGCTGGAGGTGCCGACCTGGCCCATGGTGGACAAGCACGGCGTGCTCTGGAACAAGGAGAAGCTGCGGCTGGAGGACATCACGCGGTGGAAGCCGGTGACCGACCACGGCGTGCCGGTCCACGTCGGGGAATGGGGCTGCAACAACAAGACGCCGCACGACGTGTGCCTCGCGTGGATGGCCGATGAGCTCTCCCTGTGGAAGGAAGCCGGCTGGGGCTGGTCCCTGTGGAACCTGCGCGGCAGCTTCGGGATCATCGACAGCGGCCGCGAGGACGTCCGCTACGAGGACTTCAGGGGCCACAAGCTCGACAGGAAGATGTTAGAGCTGATCCTGGCGAGCTGACGTCCGGTCAGGGCCCGGCGCCGGTCAACTCGCGCACCCGAGCGATGACCTCCATGCAGGCGCGCCCGCTGTGGTACGGGCACTTCCAGAGGCTCACCTTCGGCAGCCGATAGGCCGTGCCGTCGCGCCTCACGAGGTTGACCCAGTCGCCATATTTTCGGTCGATGAACCTCGCCTGGATGAAATCCCAGCTGTGGCGGGAGGCGTCGAGGTACCTGGCGTCCCCCGAGATCTGGTAGGCGTTCAGGAAGCCGACGACCGCCTCGGCCTGCTCCCACCACTCCTTGTTCACGTCGGTGTAGCCGTGCGGCCCGCCCTCGCTCAGGACGCCCCCGTCGGGGTCGACGCCCTCGGCGAGGGTCACCCGGGCGATGTCGAGCGATATGGGCTTCACCCGGGCGATGAGCTCGGGATCACCCACGACGTTCGCGGCCTCGACGAGCAGCCAGCTCAGCTCGATGTCGTGGCCGTAGGAGACCTCCTCCCCGATCCGCGTCCAGTCGTCCTTCATGAAGAGGATGAGGTGGTGCGTGCGCGGATCGATGATGTGGCGGATCGTCATGTCGATCAGGTCGCGCTGGTTGGCCAGGAGCCCGGCGTCCGGCCACACGCGCAGCAGCTCCGTGTAGCTCTCCAGGATGTGGATGTGGGAGTTCTGCGACTTCGGGGCGTCGCCGAGAAGGTTGCGCTGGCCAACGCCCGGCCTTTCCCACTTCCGGTCGAGGGCGTCGAAGTAGCCGCCGAACTTTCGGTCGTGCGCATGCTCCTCCACGAGCCCGTAGATCGCCTTTGCCTCGTCCAGCGCGCCCTTCTCGCCGCTGGCCCGGTAGTACTCGGCGAGCGCATAGATGCCGAACACCTGCCCGTAGATCTGCTTGTGGGCGTCGAGGGGCTTCCCGTCGGCCGTTATGGTCCAGAAGATGCCGCCCGACTCCGTGTCCCGGAAATGGTCCATGAGGTCCCTGTAGGCGTAGGTCGCCATCTCGAGGTAGGCCGGGTCGCGGTAGGTGCGGTAGGCCGCCGAGAACGTCCAGAGGATGCGGCTCGTCAGGAGGGCGCCCCGTTCGGCCCCCTTGCGCACGGTCATGTCGGCCTTGATGAGCCCGTAGTAGCCCCCGTTCTCCCTGTTGCGCGTGTACTTCATCCAGAACGGCAGGATGTCCCCCTTGAGCTCCTGCTCGGTGCCCGAGGCCAGGGCAGAGAGAACCGCGGCCTGCGGGTCATGCGGCGGGGCCGATTCAGCGTTCATGACAGGGACCCGGGTAAAGGCTCCGATTGCGAGGCAGGCGAGCAGCTTCTTCGGGTAGCGCATGGTCGTGGGGTTTGCGGGCACCCATGGGTACGCAATGGCGGAATTTCCGCAAATGCACGAAACCACGGAAGCCCTTAATTCACCGGCGGGCCAGACATTTGCAAGGCGATTGGAGGCGGTTTTGTTTGCGCTCCCGGGGCATTCTCAAATTGTCCTATGGGCATCGCGGCCGCGATCCCCGCCCCCACCCGAGCCCCTGGCCCCGACTGCGCAACCCCATGCAGCTGCACAACCTCGATATCGGAATCATCCTCGGCTACTTCGTGCTCGTCATCACCGTCGGCCTCTGGGTGTCGCGCCGCGGCTCCAAGGACCTGGACAGCTACTTCCTCGGCGGCAAGACGATGCCCTGGTACATGCTCGGCGTCTCCGACGCCTCCGGGATGTTCGACATCAGCGGGACGATGTGGCTCGTCTACGTCCTCTTCATCTACGGCCTGAAGAGCATCTGGCTGCCCTGGGTCTGGCCGACGTTCAACCAGATCTTCCTGATGATGTTCATGAGCGCGTGGCTCAGGCGCTCCAACGTCCTCACGGGCGCCCAGTGGATGCAGACGCGCTTCGGCAACGGCAAGGGCGCCACGTACGCCCACCTGAGCGTCGTCGTCTTCGCCCTCGTCAACGTGATCGGGCTCCTGGCCTACGCCTTCAAGGGGATCGGCAAGTTTGCCGTCGTGATGCTGCCCTGGCACTTCACGGGCGCGTCGACCGGCGTCTTCAGCGACGAGAACATCTACGCGATGATCCTGCTCGGGCTCACGTCGATCTACGCGATCAAGGGGGGCATGGTGAGCGTCGTCATCACGGAGGTGGCCCAGTTCACCATCCTCACCCTGTCGGCCCTCTGCATCGGCGTCATCGCTCTGGTCAAGGTGAGCCCGGACATGATCGCGAACAACATCCCGGCGGGCTGGATGAACCCCTTCTTCGGCTGGAAGCTCGGCCTCAACTGGGACGGCATCCTGAACACGGCCAACTCGGCCATAAAGGCGGACGGGAACGACTTCTTCACGATCATCTTCGGCCTCATGTTCTTCAAGGGCGTGCTCGCGAGCCTCGCGGGACCCGCGCCGAACTACGACATGCAGCGCATCCTCGCGACGCGCAACCCGCGCGAGGCCTCGCTCATGAACGGCATGGTCACGCTGGTCCTCATGTTCCCGCGCTACCTGATGATCGCGGGGATAACGGTCCTCGCCCTGGCCTTCTGCATGCCGATCTTCAGGGCGCAGGGTAACCCCGACTTCGAGAAGATCCTGCCGCAGGTGCTGACGGGCCAGATCCCGACGGGCGTCCTCGGCTTCCTCCTCGCGGGCCTGGCGGCGGCCTTCATGTCCAACTTTGCCGCCACGCTCAACTCGGCGCCGGCCTACGTGGTGAACGACATCTACAAGCGCTTCTTCAACCCCGGGGCCAGCGGCAAGAAGCTGGTCGCGCTCAGCAGGACGGTCTCGATCGTCTTCCTCGTGGTCGGCGTCGGCTGCGGCCTCATGACGACCAGCATCACCTCGGTGATGATGTGGCTCGTCGGGGCCCTCTCCAGCGGCTTCGTGGCGGCCAATGTCCTTAAGTGGTACTGGTGGCGCTTCAACGGGTTCGGCTACTTCTGGGGGATGATCTCCGGGATCGGCGGGGCCCTCCTCTTCTGGGTCGCCGAGAACTTTGTCGGCCACAGCTTCAACGCGCTCTACACGTTCCCGTTCCTGCTCCTGCTGTCGCTGGGAGGCTGCCTCGCGGGAACCTACTTGAACCCCGCCGAGGACGAGGAGGTCCTCAAGAAGTTCTACAGGACAGTCAACCCCTGGGGGTGCTGGGGCCCCATCCGAGACAAGGTGATGAGGGAGGACCCCTCGTTCGTGCCCAACCGCGACGCCGGGCACGACATGGCCAACGTCGCGGTCGGCATCGTCTGGCAGCTGTGCCTGGTCACGCTTCCTATTTACATTGTCCTGAAGCAGTGGTCGGTCTCCGGCGCGATCCTCGCGCTTCTGGTCGCCGCGTCGGTGTACATGAAGTTCAACTGGTACGACCGCCTGGAGAAGGCGTCCTAGAGCCGGCTCCTGAGGTCGCCCGGCAGGAGGTCCAGCGCGAGGTCGCGCAGTCCCGGGTCGGCGAACGGGACCCTGAAGGACTGGGCCAGCACCAGGAGGTCGTAGAGCGAGCCCGTCGAGAGCGACCGCAGCCTCGCCTCGCTCGCCTCCGCCACGCAGCGGCTCACCTGGTCGCGGGACGGCCCGAACTTCTGCGCGCGGGCCAGGACGACGGCAAGGCTGACCCTCCGGTCCCAGGCCAGGAACCGGTCGCCCCCGTTGGAAAGCCTCGTCGTCAGGTCGTCCACCGTGCGGGCGACCCCGTCCGCGTCGCCCTGCGCGCTCTGCACCTGCGCGCGGGCAGCCAGGGCCCCGACGTCGCCGGGAAAGCGCCTCAGGCGCTCGGCGGCGGCCTGCGCGCCGGCGAGGTCGCCCGTCTCGACCAGGTATTCCGCGATGCGGCCGGCCGCCGCCGCCGGGCTCTGCGGCTCGACCACCTCGAAGACCGGGACCGACTGGCCCTCCCTGCCGCCGCCGACCGGCATCTGGTAGGGAACGGGCTGAAGCCACGGCGGGAGGTTCCAGGCCCGCAGCTCATGGGCGAGGAAGCTCGTGCGGGCCGACATCTCCTTCGCGAGGTACAGGCGCCCGAAGTCGTCGAAGAAAGGGTCCCAGGACGGCATCACGATGTACCGGACCTTCCGCGCCTGGAGGGCGTCCTCCACCTCCTCCATCGTCCGGGCGCCCGCGATGGCCAGCGCGTTGCCGAAGCCGGCCTTGTTGTCGGCGGCGAACGAGCCGATGCCGCGCAGGCCCCCGTAGAAGGAGAGCGGCGTCGTCTCGCCCGGCGGCGCGAAGACCACCATGCCGGGCTCGCCGGTGCGCTTGGCGAGCCAGTGGGCCAGGTGCCTCTCGACCAGCTCCTCAGATTCCTGCGGCGTCAGGACGGTCGCCGCCCCGGCGAAGGCCTGCGGCTGCAGGCGCACGAGGCCTGGCAGCGCCGACGCGAGGAGGAGCGCCGCGAGGACCCAGCGTCCGCCGGAGCGCCCTATCGACCACTCCCCCGCGGCGGCGGCGGCGACGAGCCCCAGCACCGCCGCGTCCACCAGGCTCCAGGCGCCCAGCTGGCTGCACGCGAAGATGAAGGCCACCGCCACCGGTCCCAGGGCCACGGCGAGCGAGGCCCGCAGCCGGGTATCGGCCGAGGGGCGGAGCAGGAGCACGTGGGCCGGCACGATGAACGCCAGGGGAAGCAGGGTCGCCCAGGCCGCCAGCGTGGCGCCGTCGCGCGCGAGCCACGCCCACGTGTTGGCGGCCACGGGGCCCCCTGGCATCGGCGAGAGCCGCGCCCACTGCAGGTCGCGCGCGAGGAATTCGGGGCCCTGCGACCTCCAAAGGGCAAGGGGAAGCGCCGCGACGCAGGCCGCGGCGATGACGACCCCCAGGACTTCGCGAAGCGGCCACGGGGCACTCTCGCCCCGCAGGCGCGGGATCGCCCGCGCCAGGAGCGCCCCGCCCCCGAGCCAGGCGACGCCGTACAGCGGGTGGACGCAGTCGAGGCGGAGCGAGGCCCACGTGCCGGGGACATACTCGAAGACACAGGCCGCGAGGACCGTCCAGCCCCCGCAGACGCCCCAGATGCGCCACGGCGCGGCCCCGATTCCGGGGCCCGGGACCCTTGCGGCGATGACTGCGCCCGCGAACAGCCCGAGGAGGACGGGCGCCTGCGTCGGGACGCTGACCCACATGCCGAGGCCGCCAATAACGCCGGCAAGCGCGAACCACGGGCGCGCACGGGCGTCCGCCGAGAGCCCGTCCGAGGCTCCCGCGGCCCCGGGGCCGGCCATGCCGGCGAGAAGGGACAGGATGCTCCCCAGGGCGCAGATCACCGAGAGCCCCCGCGAGTCGGGCATCCCCGGCACGAAGACCGAGGCGAGCGGGAAGAACCCCACGAGGCCCACCGAGAGCAGGGCCGCGGCGAAGCCGCCGAAGCGCCAGGCCGCGAAGGTCGCCGCGCCCGCCACAAGGAGCATCTGCAGGAGCGGGTCGGCATAGAGGGCGGCCCGCTCAACGCCCAGGCCCGCAGGCCGCCCCGAGACCGAGTGGTCGAGCCAGGCGAGCAGGCCCAGCCACAGGCGGTAGGGCGACGCCGGGGCCACGTCCCGGCCGAAGGGGGCGTTCTCGTAGTCGACACGGCGCACGCGAAGCCCCCCCTGCGCGAGCATCTGCTGGGCCTGGAGTATCCAGTGGAAGCTGTCCTCGTTGCGCTCGGGGATGATCAGCTCCCGCTGCCCGTTGGCGTAGCCCGAGGGGGACCGGTCGTCGACGGCGTCCACCGCATTGGCGCGGCCCGCGAGCCCCGAGACATAGGCGACCCGCTGCATGCGGACATGGCCGGACCATGCCAGGTAGGCGCACGCGCCGACGGGGAACAGGATCCACGCGCGCGCGATTATCCGGGCAAAGGGGGTCATTTAGAGGTCAGGGCGGGACGGCCTGCAATTCAGCGAGCGCCATTGAAGAGCATCGCGAACCGGGCGCAAGGAGAGTCCGGGGAGCCGCGGACAACTCAACCTTGACGCATCATTTTGCGGAGTCCTCCATGGTCGGGCCAATGTCCCCCACGGCCGACGCCCCACGCACCTTGGCCCGGAGTTGCTCTGGCCTTCTCCTCCTCTGCGCGCTGCTCGCGGCCGCGCTCCGCGGGGACCCGGCGGGCGACGCCCCGGGGATCACCGCGAGGCCCCTCGCCCCGCGCCCCCACCCCAGGGGAAGGACGATGTTCGCCCGCCTGCCGGCCGACGAGACGGGGGTGCGCGCCGGAAACGCCTACGACGACCCGAGGATGTGGGGGGACCTGAGCCACGAGCTCGAGGTCGGGGCCATCGGCACGGGGGTCGCGATCGGCGACTACGACGGCGACGGCAGGCCCGACATCTTCGTCGTCAGCAAGACGGAGGGCTGCCACCTCTACCGCAACCTCGGCGGCTACCGGTTCGAGGACGTCACGCAGAAGGCGGGCGTCGGCGCGACGCCCGGGGTCTGGAACCAGGGCGCGACCTTCGTCGACATCAACAACTCCGGGCGACTGGACATCTACGTCTGCCGCTTCAACGCCCCGAACCTGCTCTACATCAACCAGGGCGACGGCACCTTCAGGGAGATGGCCCACGCCTACGGCCTCGACGTGGTCGACGCGTCGTCGATGGCCTCGTTCTGCGACTACGACCGCGACGGGTGGCTGGACCTGTTCCTGCAGACCAACGTCCTCGACTACGCCCGGCGCCCCAACGGCCAGCGCAACTACCTCTTTCACAACAACCGCAATGGGACCTTCACGAACGTCACGGAGCGCGCCGGGATCTCGGGCGAGGCCCACGGGCATTCCTCGGCGTGGTGGGACCCTGAAGGCGACGGGTGGCCCAGCCTCTACGTCGCCAACGACTTCGCGGCGCCCGACGTGCTCTACCGCAACAACGGGGATGGGACGTTCACGAACGCGATCGACGCGGAGGTGCCCCACACGCCGTACTCCTCGATGGGATCTGACCAGGGCGACCTGACCAACGACGGGCAGGTCGACCTCCTCGTCACGGACATGGCCGCCACGACCCACGAGAAGGACCAGCGCGGCATGGCCGACTCGCGCAGCCGCACCACCGAGGACGATGCTCATCCCGAGGTCGCGCCCCAGTACGAGAGGAACGCCCTCTACATCAACACCGGCACGGGCCGATTCCTGGAGGCCGCCCACCTCGCGGGGCTCGCGGCGACGGACTGGACCTGGTCGCCCCGCCTCGAGGACCTGGACAACGACGGGCGCCTCGACCTCTTCGTCACGAACGGGATGGACCGGGAGGCCACGAACATCGACCTCCTCGCCCGCCAGTCGGCGTCCGAGACGCCCGCCGAGCGGGTCCGCGTGATGCATGACAGCCCCGTCCTGGCCGAGACCCACCTGGCCTACCGCAACATGGGGGACCTGCGCTTCGAGGAGGTCGGGGCGGCCTGGGGCCTCGACCAGCGGGGCGTGGGCTTCGGCGCCGCCCTCGGCGACCTCTCCGGCGACGGCAACCTCGACATCGTCTACACGAGCTACCAGGGCGGGGTCACGATCCTGCGCAACGACTGCGACACGGGGCACAAGGTCGAGGTCGACCTGCACGGCGTCGCCTCAAACCGCTTCGGCATCGGGGCCGTCGTCAGGGTGGAGAGCGCGCTCGGGGTCCAGGCGCGGCCGCTCGTCCTCGCCCGGGGCTACCTCTCCAGCAGCGAGCCCATGGTGCACATCGGCCTCGGCGGCGACACGCTCATCAGGAGGATGACGGTCGCCTGGCCGAGCGGTCACGTGCAGGTGTTCGAGAACCTCGCCGTGGACAGACGCTACAGCGTCACCGAGCCACCGGGGCCGCCCCCGGCGCTCCCGAGCCCCGGGCGGGCCCACGGCGCGCCGGCGGGGGAGTTCGCCGAGGTGGCCCAGGCGGCGGGGCTCTCCCTCGGGTCGCGCGAGGACGCCGTCGACGAGTCGGCCCTGCAGCCGCTGATGCCGCTGCGCCTCAACCGCAGGGGGCCCGCGCTCGCGGTAGGGGATGTCACGGGCGCGGGAAGGGACGCGGTTGTCGTCGCGGGGACGACCCTGGATCCCCTGCGCATCCTCGCGGCGTCCGGGCCCGGTCTGTTCGCGCCGGCCCCCGGCGCCCCGGCCGCATCCTCCTCAGTCGACGACGGCCCCATCCTCCTCTTCGACGCCGCGGGAGGGGGCAAACAGGACCTCCTCGTGACTCGGGGCGGCAACGCGCTGCCCGCCGGCTCCCCCGAATACCAGCCGCTCCTCCTCCTGAACGACGGGCGCGGCGGGTTCTCGCCCGCGCCCCCGGGCGCGCTCCCCGCGCTCCCCGTGAGCGCGGGCGCCGTGGCCGCGGCCGACTTCGACCATTCCGGGCGCCTCGGCCTGTTCATCGGGGGCCGCGTCCTCTCCGGCCAGTATCCCCTCGCGCCGCGAAGCGCGCTCCTGGCGAACCGCGGCGGGAGGTTCGAGGACGTGACGGACGCGCTCGCGCCCGGCCTGCGCGGGGTCGGCATGGTGACATCGGCCCTGTGGAGCGACGTGGACGGCGACGGGTGGCCGGACCTCCTCCTCACGCTCGAGTGGGGCCACGTGATGTATTTCCACAACAACGCGGGGAAGGGCCTTGAGGACTGGACCGAGCGGGCGGGCTTTGCCTCGGCCGGCACCGGCTGGTGGACGTCGATCGCCTCCGCGGACTTCAACGGGGACGGCAGGCCGGACTTCGTCGCCGGAAACGTGGGCCTGAACACGCAGTACCGCGCGAGCCCGGAGCGCCCGGCGCTCGTGTTCTACGGGGACTTCAAGGGCGCCGGCGAGGAGCCCCAGGTGGTGGAGGCGTACTACGAGGGCGACCGCCTTTACCCCTGGCGCAGCCGTCGGGACCTCGGCGCCGCCATCCCCTCCGTCCTCAGGCTGTTTCCCAGGAACAACGCCTACGCGCGCGCCACGCTCGGGGAGATCCTGGGGGACGACAAGCTGGCCGCCGCGCGCAGGTTCGCCGCCACGCAGCTGCAGAGCGGCGTCTTCCTGAGCCAGCCCGACGGCACGTACAGGTTCTCGCCGCTGCCCCGCATCGCGCAGATCTCCCCCCTGCAGGGCCTGGCCGCCGGGGACTTCGAGGGCAGCGGCCACGCCGACATCTACGCCGTCCAGAACTCGTACGCGCCCATCCCGCTCGTGGGGCGCTACGACGGGGGCCTGAGCCAGCTGCTGCGCGGCGACGGCGCCGGCCACTTCACGGCCGTCGCCCCGCGGGAGAGCGGGCTGGTCGTGCCCGGCGACGCCAAGGCCCTGGCGGTGCTGGACCTGCTCGGCGACGGATGGCCCGGGTTCGTCGTGACGCGCAACAACGCGGCGACGCTCGCCTTCCGGAACGCCGGCGCCCCCGGCCGCAGGTCGCTCTGCGTGCGGCTCTCCGGGCCGCCCGGCAACCCGACGGGCGTCGGCGCAAGGGTCACGGCCGTGTTCGCCGACGGGACGACCCGCATGGCCGAGGTCTTCGCGGGCTCGGGCTACATGAGCCAGTCCGCGGCCGCCTGCTTCTTCGGGTACGCCGAGGGCTCCCCTCCCGCCAGGGTCTCCGTCCGGTGGCCGTCGGGCACCTCGAGCGAGCACGCGGTCCCCGCGGGGGCCGCCGACATCGCGCTGTCCGCGCCCTAGTCCTGCGCCTTCGCCGGCGCGCTGACCACGTCGATCAGCGTCACGTCGAACACCAGCGGGGAATTGGGCTGCACGCCCTCGGGCCACTTGCCGCGCCCGAAGGTCAGGGCCGGCGGCAGGACGAGGATGGCGTGGCTGCCGACGGTCATCATCTGCAGCCCCTCCCTGAACCCGGGGAACATCTGCTCCAGCTTCGAGCGCACGCGGTCGGACGAGAGCTCCGGTATCTGGGTCTTGCCGTCGGATGCCATGGCGTTGCAGCTGATGACCACCGTGTCCCCCAGGCGGGGCCGGATGCCGTTGCGGCCCGCGGAGATGTTGTAGCCGAGCCCCGTGTCCGACTGCTGCAGGTGGTAGCGCCTGACCGCGTCCTTCATGTACGGCACGAGCTTGTCGGGGCTGAACGGCTCGACGGCCGGCTCGGATCCGGCCTCCAGCACGCTGATCCTCTTGCTCAACTCGCCGGCGAGCTGGCGCGCCGAGTCGTCGACCTCATAGGGCTTCCCCTTGAAGGCCGAGCGCATGCCCCCGATGAACGCCTCGAACTGGTCCTCGGTCCAGCCGACCTCGCCGAAGTGCCCGCCCATGCCCATCGAGGAGCCGAACGCCGTGTAGGCAGAGAGCGGGAAGTCCCCGCGCGCGGTGCTCTTTGCGCCCGTGTCCAGCTCGCCGATCCGGCGCGCCATCTCGGCCGAGAGCTGGTGGGCCGTGTCGTCCATCGCCACCGGCTTGCCCGCGAACGCCGCGCGCATGCCGTCGATGAAGGCCCCGAACTGCTCGTCGGTCCAACCGACCTCGCCGAAGTGGCCGGTCTGGCCCATGGACGAGCCGAGGCCCGCGTAGGCCGCGGGCGGGAAGCCGGCGGGGGCCTTGGGCGCGGGGCCCCCGGCCTGGGCGGCGGCGAAGGGCGCCGCGGCGAGCGCCAGGGCGGCGACGAGGGTGGATAGGATCCTGGGGGCGGCGGGGTTCACGGTTGCGAGGATGGTCCAGGGACCGCCCCGGGCAATACTTCCTACGCCTTGGTCCCCGGCCATGCGAAGCTCCTGAGCTCGAACGGGGAGGCCGCAGGCTCCCCCTCCCTGAGGTGGTAGCAATGGTTGACCTCAAGGCCGGTGAAGACCTGCGTGGCCCCGGTGACCGGCCAGAAGACCTCCACCCCCTTCACGGACGCCGCCCTGCCGACGCCGATCTCCTGGCGAAGCGTGGCCGAGCCGAAGCTGCCCCCGCTGCCGACCGTCCGGTGGATCTCCCGCTCGCCGCCCTCCCCCGCGACAACGACCTTCACCCGCGCCCCGATGGCCGAGCGGTTTGTCTTCACCCCCTCAAGCCTCAGCTTGATCCAGTTGTTGCCGTGCCCCGGGTTGCGGAAGAGCTGGTTGTGGGCGTGGTCGCTCTCGACCGCGCCGCCGACCACGGAGTAGATGTCCTGGGTGCCGCTGTTGTTGATGTCGCCGAAGGCTATCGCGTGGCCCTTCTGCAGCTGCCCGAACCCCCCGGACGTCGTCACGTCCTGGAACCTCCTGCCGCCGTCGTTGCGGAACATCCGGTTCGGGATGAGCACGGAGAGGTCCGGGTTGCCCGTCCCCACGTAGAAGTCGAGCCACCCGTCGTTGTCCAGGTCCCCGAAGTTGGCGCCCATCGTGAGAAGCATCTTGTCCACGCCGCACTCCCTGCTGGCATCGGTGAAGGTGCCGTCCCGGTTGTTGCGGTAGAGCTTCGCGCGCTGGCCCGAGTACGGCAGGCCGAGGTAGTCGGCCGCGATGTCGCCCACGTCGGCGATCGCGTAGCCGCAGATGAGGATGTCGTCCCACCCGTCGTTGTCGTAGTCGAAGAACCAGCAGGTGAACGTGCTTGGCGGCTCGGTCACGCCCGCGTCCCCGGCGACGTTCGTGAACCTCCACGGCGCGCGGGCGGAGGTGTCGGCGCCCGCCGGGCCGTCGTTCCGGAAGAGGATCTTCTCGCCGTCCAGCCGCGAGAGGAACAGGTCCGGACGCCCGTCCCTGTTGTAGTCGGCGCTCACCACCGCCTTGAAGAAGCCCACGGCGTTCACACCGTGCTCGGCCGCGCACTCGGTGAACGTCCCGTCGCCGTTGTTGCGGAAGAGCTCGCACGGGTTCGGGTCGCCCGCGGGGTCCTTGGACTCGTTCGCGATGAAGAGGTCGAGCCACCCGTCGTTGTTGTAGTCGAACCACACCGCCGCCTGGGTGGGGCGGAACCTGAGGAGGCCCGCCTCCTCGGTCACGTCCGTGAAGGTCCCGTCCCCGTTGTTGCGCAGGAGCGAGCAGGGATAGTGGCCCTCGGTGCCGAGCCAGGCCCCCCTCAGGACCAGGACGTCCATGAACCCGTCGTTGTTGTAGTCGCAGTGGATCATGTTCAGGCCCCCGGTGAGGCCCGTGAGCCCGGCCTCCTCGGTGCGCTCCGTGAAGGTGCCGTCGCCGTTGTTGCGGAAGAGCCTCAGCTGCCCGTTCAGGCCCCAGGACGACACCATGAGGTCGAGGAACCCGTCGTTGTCGAAATCCTCGAGCACGAGGCCGCCGGCGAGGCCGTCCAGGTCGAGGCCCACGCTCCCCGCGATGTCCGGGAAGTGCCCGATATCGTGCTCCGACGCAAAGAGCTTCGGGTCGAGCAGCCACTCGGGGGGCACCTTCGCGGGGTATTCGCCGAGGGTCATGTAGGCGATGTTCAGCAGCCAGCGCGCCCGCAGGTCGCCCGGGTACTTGCCCAGCAGCTCCGTGAGGACGGCGACGGCACCGCGGGAGCCGCGCTGGAGGGTGTGCACGCCCTTGCCCTGGATCGGAAACATGCACGACTCCGAGTTGTGGTTGCCGACGCAGTTGTCGAGCTCGCCCATGCGCATGTAGCAGAGCGCCTGGAACGTGAGCCACTCCGGCTCGCGCCGCTCCTCGGGCGGCACGTTGTCGTCGATCATCCTCTGGCGGATGATGTCGTACTGCTTCAAGCCGCCCTCGGGCTCCCCCGAGTCAAGCAGCTGCCAGGCGAGGCGCATCCTCAGCTGGAGGGTCTGCGCGGGATCCGTGGCCTTGGCCAGGAGTCCCCTCAGGAGCTCCGCCTGCTCGGTGTTGCGGAACGGATTGCGAAGCGGGTCGGCCTCGCGGGTGATCTTGGCCAGGAGGGCCACCATCTTGCGGGTGCTCTCAGGCTGCGTGAAGGCGCGGCGCGGCGCGGCGGGCGCGGTGCCTTGGGCCTTGAGGGCCTGGGCGAGCATCCCGGCGGGCAGCCCGAGGCCTGCGGCGAGGCCGAGGGAGCCCCGGATCGCCGACCACACGAAGGCGCGCCGGTCCATGCCCGCCCCGTCGGGCTCGGGAGCACCGGGCGGCGGGAATTCGGGGAAGGGCGACACCGTGGTCTGCGGACCCGTCCCCTGCCGCGATTGTTCCGGGTAGGCCATGTTCCCGGCATATTACGGCCGACGGGGCGGGTATGAAGTCCTTTTTCAAACCATTCGTCCCATAACGGCGCCTGCGCCCGGGCACAAAAAAGTCCGGCGGCATTTCTGCCGCCGGACTTGAATCCTTTGACTCGGCTCCGACTTAGAAGTCGAACGAGTTCTCGAGGCGCCAGCCCATGCCCTGCTGGATGCGGGCGAGGTACAGGCTGCCATCGGGGTTGTAACCGGAGGCCACCAGGTGGTCCTTCTCACCCACGCTCTGCAGGTTGAGCTGGATGCGCCAGTTGACGTTGCGGTACAGCTTCCGCGAGTACCCGATCCATGCGTCGAGGTGCGTGTCCGTCGAGCCCATGATCGGCTCGTTGACGTTCAGACCGCCCTGTGTGACGGCCAGCACGTTGGCGTAGTTCGGGTCCGTCGAGTTCACGTTCTTGAAGGTCGGGTCATACCTGTACCCGAGGATGCGCGCGGCCTCCATGCGGAGGGCGCCACCGATGAACCAGCCCTTGGCCGGACCGCGGTCGAACGTGTAGGTCGAGATCAGGTTGAGCCTCCAGGGCGAGACTTCGGGAGCCTCGTGACCCTGGTCGTTCAGCTGAACCGTCCAGGGGGCGACGATGCTGGAGTTCCAGTCACCGGCCAGGAGGTTTCCTGTGCACTGGTTACACCACATGCGGAGCTGTCCGGCGGGGCCGTTCAGGAATCCGGTCATCTGGCTGAGGAACACCTGCGTGATCGGGTCGATGTCCGAGTGCGTCGCATTCACATGCGAGTAGTTCATCGTGACATTCCAGTTCCTCGTCGGCTGGGCCGAGAGCTCGATCTCAACACCCTTGGAGAGGTTGTCGACCGTGGTCTGGTGGTCGCCGAAGTTGGAGCCGCCACCCGTGTTCGGGCCGCCCGAGTCGTTGGCGCCGTCGAGGTAACCCGAGGCCAGGAGGCCGGTCGACTTCGCGAGAAGAGGATTGATCGGGGGCGACAGGGCGTAGCTCGAGAAGAACGAGGCCGGGAAGGGATTGTTGATCCAGGCGTTCACAATGGCCGTTGAGGCATTGTTCGTCGCGATGTACTGCGGGCTGCCAGGGGCATAGCCGCTGCCTGCGCCGTAATCCCAGTAGTTGCTTCCGGGTGTGACGCTCGAGACACCGTTGCCCAGGTTGCCGCGGAGGCCGTCCTGGAGGGCGGTGGCCCACGCGTAGCCCCAGATCATGCCGTCGGCGATGAAGTAGGCGTTCGAGCCGAGGCCGGCGATCGAGTTGCCGTTCGTCTCGCCGAGGCTCGCGTTCTTCACGAGGGTCTTGAACCAGTCCACCTTGAGGGTGATCTTGTCCGAGAGGGCCGTGACCACGAAGCCGTACTCCGTCGTTGTGCCGGAGGCGTTCGGGATCGGCAGGCCGGCGACGCTCAGGCGAGCGGCGTCAGGCTTGAAGTTCTCCGAGCGGTTGAGCAGGACGCTGAACGTCATGTCGCCAGGAAGCTTCGACATGAGCTCCTTGGGGAAGTGGTACACACCACCCCAGGTCTTGCTCCTGCCCGTGACATCCGTGCGGGACTGCAGGTTGTCCGGGTACTGCAGGCTGGTGAAGCCCGTGTTCGGATCCTGGAGGGCGTTCGTCTGGTAGTTCGTGACCTTGTCCTTGCGCCAGCCGATCGAGGGAACCAGGTCGCCGCCGAGCAGGTAGGCCTGCCAGGTGATGCCCTGTGACTCGTCCGTGTAGCGCGTGCGGCTGGACGACGAGACCATGTCCGGCAGGTCGTTCGGGTTGCTCGCGTACATGTACGAGATCTGCTGGTTGGTCCAGCCGACGTAGTTGGCCGGGTTGTTCTGCTGCGTCGACACGTTGGTCGTCGTGCCGTTCGTGGTGCTCGTGTACGTGTACGGCGCGGCCGGGTTGACATAGCCGGGGGCGTTCGGGTCCGTCGGCTTGTTCCAGGTCGAGTTGAAGTTGAGCGTCTGCTCGTGGACCGGGGGCGCGATGGTGTAGTTCAGGTTGTTCAGGTTCGCACCCGTGGCGGACGAGGCATTGAGCAGGCTCGGGCCCGTGTAGACCAGGAACTCAAAGCTGCGGTTCGAGTTCTCGGTGTTGGCCGCATTGTTGTTCGTCGAGTTGCTCGTGGCGTAGTCCGGCGTCGTCGCGAACTCAGCGAACTGGTACGTGTTCTGGATGACGGTGTTCTTCTCGTACAGCCCGGTGAGGACGCTCTTGCCGAGCAGCCAGGTCATGGTCGGGTTGCTGAAGAAGTCCGTCGAGCGGAGCTCGCCGACCGGCGTGAAGCGGTAGGTCTGGCGGCTGGTCGTCGACACGTAGTTGTTGTCCTCACCACCGGAGGTCGCGTTGGCGACGTACGGGCGGCCGAGGTTCGGGTTGGCCGCGCCGTTGGCGTACGTGACGTTTACGTCGACGTTGATGGCGTAGTTCTCACCCTCCAGGAAGGGCTCGTCGCCCTCCGTGTACTCCTGCTGGTCGTAGGCGAGCTCGAACGCGAGGCGGTCGTCGAAGAAGGACTGGTCGATCGCGAAGTTGAACGCGGTCCAGTTCTTCCACTCGTGCTTGTTCGGGCCGTCGAGCAGCTTCTTGTAGAAGTTGAAGATCGACGGATCGGTGATGACGCGGTCGTTGTAGTACACGCCGCCGGGGACGGTCTTGAAGGGCTCGTTGCCGCCGTTCTGCGTGTCGTTAGCGCCGATGAAGTCGGCGATCAGGCTGAACGGGGGAATCGCGTCAGGACGGTAGGTCGAGATGCCGCCGATCGAGGCGCCGGGGGCGAGGCCTTCGTTGGCCTGCGCCGCGATGACCTTGATCGGTGTGCCCGAGGGGGCGAGCGCGCCCGAGATCGTGTTCAGGGCGAGGGGCGTTCCTTCGTAGTAGTTGATGACGTCAGGCCAGTAGGAGCGGCCCTGGGCAAAACCACCGAGCTGGAAGTAGTTGGCCGACTCGGGACCGCCGGAGGCGCCAGGCGTGTTCGGGCCCTGGGCTGTGACGTTCGAGTTGCTGAACTGGTTCTCCGTGATCTTGTTGTAACCGGGATTGGTCACGCCGCCGATGGTGAGCGAGCTCGAGAACCACGGTGTGATTTCGTCCGTCGGGGGAATGTCGCGGGGATTGTCGGAGGTCTGGTGGCCCTTCTCGAAGCTGCCGCGGATGCTCGTGTGGCTGTCCTTGCCGAACAGCTTCGGGTCCAGGCGGAACGCGCCGTAGTAGCGGCTCGTGTTGTTGAACGCCGGGGACTGCTCGTACTTCTCGTTGTCCTGCAGGACCGCGATGCGGATCGCGAGCACGCCGGGGATGAGCTCCTGGTTGATGCTCACCGAGTCGCGAAGCGAGCCGTACTCGTCGAAGCGGTTCGTGATGTTGTACGAGTTGTTGAACGAGGCACCGTTGGTGCTGACGTTGATGATACCGGCCGGGCTGCCCGTGCCGAAGAGGATCGAGTTCGGTCCGCGCTGGAGGTCAACGCGACCCACGTCGAACGAGTCCCACGGAATGTCCGTCAGGAAGTAGTCGCGTGTGTTGTCGGCTGAATCCAGGCCGCGGACGCGGGTGCTGGTGTCGACCGTGTTTTCCTGGACGACCGCGCTGCCCGCGACACCCGAGAAGTTACCGCGGAGACCCGCGACTTCCGTGCTGGGCGTGTAAACGAGGAGGTCCTCGGCGTTCTTCGCGCCGGTGTCCTGCAGAAACTGCGTGGTGACGACGGAGATCGCCGAGGCGACGTCCTTGAGGTCGGTGCGGACGCGGGTGCCGGCCAGCGTGCTTGTCGCCTGGTAGCTTCCCTTGTCTTCCGAGGCGTCAACGACGAACGGGGAGAGCACTGTGGGCTCCTCCTGGGCCGGGGCGGCCGCAGTCGTCGTTGTCGTCGTTGTCGTCGTTGTATCCGTGGCGGTCTGAGCGACCGCGATTCGAGGCACTACCGCGAAACCAAGCGCTGATGTGACCGTGAGGGCACGAAGCAACGCCAGTGTACGATTAGCAGGCATGTTTTGGTGTATTAGGACTTAGGGTTTGGGACATCGACGGACAATTCTTGGTGGAGAATCGTCCGTATTCGGGGGTGAATCGTCAGCCGTTGGGGGTAAATCCAAGGAAAGCTGACGTGTAGACGGGGGGTTTATACCCCATCCCTGCCTGCGTGTGAATGAGTTATTTTATACTTAAATTGAGAACTCTTGCCAAAAACGGGTTTTTTTGAACGTTCTTCACTCCACACGGGTGCGGAGGTCGGCAGGGAGCAATTCGAGCGAAAGTGACCTCAGGGAGGGGTCTGCGATCTCCATCCCAAGCGCTTTTCGCAGCACATGGAGTCGGTAGAGCAGCGTGGTGCTGAGCGAGCGCAGCTTGTCCGCGTCGATCTCAGAGAGGCTTTCCTTCAGCCTCGGGCGGGCAAGGTCGACGCGGTGGGCCTGCGCGAGCACGACGGCTAGGCCCACTTTCTGGTCCCACTGCAGGTCCCGGTCGGCCCCCGCCGAGATGCGGCGCACAAGCAGGTCGATCGTCTTTGCGAATTCGTCATTGTCGCTCGTGGCGTTCTGCACCTGGGCGCGTGCGAGGAGCGCGCCGAGGTCGGCGGGGAACCGCCTGAGCCCGCCGGCCGCCTTCGTGGCAAGCTCGAGCTGCCCCATGTCCACGAAATACTCCGCTATCCTGCTGAGCGCGGTCGCGTCGTCCTGCTCGTCGACGACCTCCAGGACGATGGCCGACTGGCCCTCGAACCCGGGGATTGTCGGCACCAGGTACGGCACGGGCTTGATCCACCGGGGCAGATTCCACTGGTGAAGCCGGTCGAGGAAGGTCCCGGAGACCTGTCCCGATCCGATCTGGGCGTAGGCGTCCATGAACGGGTCCCACGAGGGAATGATGAAATGCGTCACGCCGTGGACCCCGATCAGCTCCTGGGCCTCCTCGGGCGTCGTGGCGCTCAGGATGCGCACCGCGGACTGGAACCCGTCCCTGTCCTCCCAGCCGAAGGTCGCCAGCCCGCGCAGGCCCCCATAGTAATAGAGCGTGGTGGTCTGGTTGGGGGGCGCGATGACGACCCCGGAGGGCCCCGCATGGCTCGCCAGCCAGTAGGCCATGTCGCGCTCCACGAGGCCGACGACCTCGTCCTCGTTCAGGGGCGCCCCGGAGCGGACGTCCGCCGAGGGCCACAGCTGGACGGCGCCGGGGATGAGGACGAGGCCGGCAAAGGCGGCCGACACCCCGGCAACCAGCCGCGGCCTGGGCGAACGGCGCAGGGCGGCGGCGGCCACCACGAGGAGCGCGAGGAGCGAAGCGTCCACGCCGTTCCACCAGCTGATCTGCCGGTAGGAGAAGGAGAGCGCGGCCAGGACGGGGCCGAAGGCCAGCGCGATCGGCAGGCGCATCGCGGCGCCGGGCATGCGCGGCAGCAAGAGGAGCGCCGCCGGGACGGCGATCAAGAGAGGCAGGGCCGTGGCCCACGCGGCGGCCGTGAAGCCGTTCTGGAGCAGCCAGGCCCAGAGGTTTGGCGCCGCCGGCGCGTCGGACAGGAGGGAGAGCCTCATTGTCGGCAGCTCGACCGAGAGGAACCCGAAGCTGTGCTGGACCCACATCACAGCGGGGAGCGAGGCGAGCGCGGCCGCGGCGAGGAGCCAGCACGCGACCGACCTCAGGCTCCATCTCGGCTTGTCGCCCCCGATCCACGCGGTCGCCCGCGCGAGGATCTCCCCGGCGCCGATCCACGCCACGCCAAAGAGGGGATGCAGCGCGTGGAGCTCCCAGGCGCCCATGTGAGCGGGGAAATACTCGAGCATGTAGGCGGCGAGGCACGTCGAGGCGCCCGCCAGGCCCCAGGCCCGCCAGGGGAGCGGCCGGCGCGCCCCGGCCGGGTTCGCGCGGGCTGAGGCCCGGGAAAACCATGCGGCCAAGAGCGCGCCGAGGCCGATGCCGGCCAGGACCGGCATCTGCCGCGAGACGTTGACCCAGAGGGCGACGCCACCCAGGACGCCCCCGGCGACGAACCAGCGCCGGGTGGAGCCGCCGTCGTCCGGGGCCGCGGCGCCGGCAAGGAGCGGAAGCACGCTCCAGAGAGCGAGGAATCCGGCGAGCCCCAGGTCGTCGGGCACTCCCGGGATGAACTCCGAGGCGAACGGGTAGAGAAGGGCGAGCGCGGCGGACGCGAGGGCCGCGGCGAGGGCACCGAAGCGCCAGGCGACGAAGGTGACCGTCAGCGCGCCGAACAGCAGAAGGAGAAGCGGGTCCGCGTAGAGCGCGGCCCACTCCAGCGAGGGGCCCGCGTGGGCCCGGGTGATGCCGTGGTACGTGAGCGAAACGAGGCCCAGCCACCACCGGTAGGGCGACGCCGCGTACACCTCGCGCCCGGAAAGGGCGTCCTCGAAGTCGACGTGGCGAACCCGCAGCTCGC
Organism: uncultured Opitutaceae bacterium; assembly: GCA_964509885.1. Classification (GTDB taxonomy): domain Bacteria; phylum Verrucomicrobiota; class Verrucomicrobiia; order Opitutales; family Opitutaceae; genus Palsa-1447. The sequence goes on from CAZDZL010000001.1 coordinate 46,177, forward strand.
GGCGCGCGAGCATCTGGCGGGTCAGGTCGAGCCACTCGTAGCTCTCGTTGCGGTGTCCCGGCACGACCAGGCGGGGCTGCCACGCGGCGTCGCGCGCCTGGGCCTGGTCCGCGCCCGCCTGCGCGCCGGCCACCTCGGATACGTAGGTGACCCGGCGGGCGCGCACGGACGTCGTCCAGGCCGAGAACACAAGCGCGAGCAGCGGCACCGCAAGCCACGCGTACCGGGAAAACCATGACGGGGTGCTCAATGGGGTCGTCGCGTCAGCCACAAGTTTTGGGATCGGCCATGCAATCGGACCCCGGGGGATCAGGCAAGAAAAGTTGGTTCCGGCGCGCGGCCAAAACGTTCCTTGACTCGATGTTTGCGGCTTCGTCCCATTGCCGCCCTGCCATGCCAGCCTCCGAAAATCGAAGGAGCCGGAGGGTGAGATCCGCCGCGCGGCATGCGCCATTCGCGCTCATTGCCCTGGCGCTCCTGTCGGCCGCGCTCGGCGCGCCGGACCCCTCGGGGGAGATCAGCAGCGCCCCGCTCTCCGCCCGGCCCTTCGCGCGCGGCAAGACCCTGTTCGTCCCCCTGCCCGCCGAGCAGACGGGGGTGAAGGCCGACAACCCCTACAACGACCCGAGGATGTGGGGCGACCTCTACCAGGAATTCGAGGGAGGCTCTATCGGCACCGGGGTCGCGATAGGCGACTACGACGGCGACGGCAGGCCGGACATCTTCGTCGTGACGAAGACCCAGGGTTGCCGGCTCTTCCGCAACCTCGGCGGCTACCGCTTCGAGGACGTGACCGAGAAGGCGGGCGTCGGCGCGCAGCCCGGCGTGTGGAACCTCGGCGCCACATTCGTCGACATCAACAACAGCGGGCGCCTCGACCTCTACGTCTGCCGCTTCAACGCCCCGAACCTCCTCTACATGAACCAGGGCGACGGGACGTTCAAGGAGATGGCCCACGCCTACGGCCTCGACGTCAGGGACTCGAGCGTCATGGCGGCGTTCAGCGACTACGACCGCGACGGCTGGCTCGACGTCTACATCACGACCAACATGCTGGACAACACCGCGCACCCGAGCGGCCAGCGCGGGTACCTCTTCCACAACAACAGGAACGGCACGTTCACGAACGTGACGGAGGCGGCCGGGATCAGGGGGGAGTCGCAGAGCCACTCCGCCACGTGGTGGGACTACGACAACGACGGCTGGCCCGACCTGTACGTCGCGAACGACTACGGGATCCCCGACAAGCTCTACCACAACAACCGGGACGGCACGTTCACCGACACAATCGACCAGGTCCTGCCCCACACCTCCTTCTACTCGATGGGCTCGGACCTGGGCGACGTGAACAACGACGGCTTGGTCGACATGCTGGTCGCCGACATGGCCGCGACGACCCACCAGAAGGACCAGAACTCCATCGCGGAGTCCCGGGAGCGGGACGAGGAGGCCGACAACGCGGTGGTGGCGATGAAGCTCCACCGAAGCGCGCTGTATCTCAACACCGGCACCGGCCGCGCGCTTGAGGCGGCCTACCTGGCCGGCGTCGCCGCATCGAACTGGACGTGGTCCGTGCGGCTCGAGGACCTGGACAACGACGGGCGCCTGGACCTCTTCGTGACGAACGGCTTCAACCGCGACCCGAACCCCGACGTCAACGCGAGCGCGATCCACGTCGAGAACCCCGCGGACCGGATCAAGGTCCTGTACAACAGCCCCGTCCTCGTCGAGACGCACCTCGCGTTCAGGAACCTCGGCGACCTGAAGTTCGAGGGCGTCGGCCCCGCGTGGGGGCTGGACCAGAAGGGGGTCGCCTTCGGCGCGGCCTTCGGCGACCTCTCGGGCGACGGCAACCTCGACGTCGTCTATGCCAACTACGAGGGCAACGTCACCGTGCTGCGCAACGACTGCGACACGGGCCACGTCGTCAACGTCGCCCTCCGCGGGACGGTCTCCAACCGCCTCGGCGTCGGCGCGGTCGTGCGGGTCGAGAGCGCGCTGGGGACGCAGGTGCGCCCGCTCACGCTGGCGCGCGGGTACCTGTCGAGCAGCGAGCCCATGCTCCACTTCGGCCTCGGCGCCGACACGGTCGTCAGGCGCATGGTCGTCACGTGGCCGAGCGGCCACGTCCAGGCCTTCGAGAATTTGGCGGTCGACAGGCGCTACACGGTCACCGAGCCGGCGCAGGCGATCCCGATCCCGCCGCCGCCGGCCCCGCCGCGCGGCCAGTTCGAGGAGATCGGGCGGCGGGAGGGCTTCGCCCTGGCCTCCCGCGAGGAGATCGTCGACGAGACATATCTCCAGAAGGTCATCCCCGTGCGCCTCAACCGGCGCGGGCCGGGGCTCGCGGTCGGCGACCTCTCCGGCCGCGGGCAGGACGACGCCGTCCTCGGGGGCACGACGCTCGATCCCCTGCGGGTCATGCGGGCGTCGGGCGACGGCACACTCGCCGCCGCCGAGGCGCCCTCGACGGCCGCTCGCGCCGCGGCCGACGACGGGCCGCTCCTCCTCTTCGACGCCGCGGGCCTGGGGCGCTCGGATCTCCTCGTGACCAAGGGCGGCAACACGCTCCCCTCGGGCGCGCAGGAGTACCAGCCAAGGCTCTTCCTGAACGACGGCGGGGGCGGCCTGCGGCCGGCGCCGGAGGACGCGCTGCCCGCGCTCCCCATCAACGCGGGCGCCGTGGCCGCGGCCGACTTCGACCACAGCGGGAGGCTGGGCGTCTTCATCGGCGGCCGCCTCCTGCCCGGGCGCTACCCGCTCGCGCCGCGCAGCGCGCTCCTCGCCAACCGCGGCGGAAGGTTCGAGGACGTGACCGATTCCCTCGCCCCGGGACTCAGGGAGGTCGGCATGGTGACGTCCGCGGTGTGGAGCGACGTCGACGGGGACGGGTGGCCCGACCTGGTGGTGGCCCTCGAGTGGGGCGGCGTCAGGTATTTCCACAACAACCAGGGCAAGGGCCTGGAGGACTGGTCCGAGAGGGCCGGCTTCGCGTCGGCGGGCACCGGCTGGTGGACCTCGGTGGCCGCGGCCGACTTCAACGGCGACGGGCGCCCGGACTTCGTGGTCGGAAACGCCGGGCTCAACACCCAGTACACCGCCGACCCGGCGCGCCCGGCCCTGCTCTACTCGGGTGACTTCAGGGGCAACGGGTCTAGCGAGCTGATCGAGGCCTACTACGAGGGCGACCTGATCTATCCGTGGCGAAGCCGCAAGGGCCTCGCGGCCGCGGTGCCCTCGATCCTGAAGCGCTTCTCGAGGAACGCCTACTACATGCGGGCGACACTGGGGGAGATCGTCGGCGAGGAGAGGCTGGCCAAGGCCGCTCGCTTCGCGGCGACCGAGCTTCGGAGCGGCGTCCTCATGAGCCAGCCGGGCGGGGGCTACCGCTTCGAGCCGCTGCCGAGGATCGCGCAGATTTCCTGCCTGCAGGGCCTCGCGGCCGGCGACTTCTGCGGCGACGGCCACGCCGGGATACTGGCCGTCCAGAATTCCTACGCGCCCATCCGCGCGGACGGCCGCAATGACAGCGGCCTCGGCCAGCTCCTGCGCGGCGACGGCCGCGGGCGCTTCGATCCGGTGGCCCCCGCCGAGAGCGGCATCGTCGTGCCCGGCGACGCCAAGGCGCTCGCGGTCGCCGACCTGGACCGCGACGGCTGGCCCGACGTCCTCGTGACGCGCAACAACAGCACGACGCTCGCCTTCAGGAACGGCGGCGTCGCCGGCCGCGGGTCGCTCGGCGTCCGGCTGAAGGCGGGCCCCGGCAACCCGACGGGCGTCGGCTCCCGCATCACGGTGGAGCTCCCCGACGGCTCGTCGCAGGCGGCCGAGGTCTGCGCGGGCTCGGGCTACTACAGCCAATCGTCCCCCGAGTGCTTCTTCGGGTATCCCGCGGCGAGCCCGCCCCGCAGGGTCACGGTCCGCTGGCCGTCCGGCTCCGTGACCGTGCACGCCGTGCCGGCGGGCTCGACGACGCTCGTCCTCTCGCCGTGAGGCAAACGCGCCTTGACTGCCCCGTGCAAGGTTCCTCCCATCGCCCTGCAGATGCCTGACCGCAACACCACCCGGGCCCCCCGCGCATGGGCCTCGACGATGATGGGCCTCGGCCTGCTCTCGGCCGCGCTCGCCGGGCCCGCGGCGCGCGCCGGCGACACGGGGAGCATCAGCGGCCGGCCCCTCGCGCCGAGGCCCTTCCCCCAGGGAAAGACGATGTTCGTCGAGCTCCCGGAGGCGCAGACTGGCGTGGCCACGGACAACAAGTACGACGACCCGAGGATGAAGGGGGACCTCTACCAGGAATTCGAGACGTCGTCGGTCGGGACCGGGATCGCGATCGGCGACTATGACGGGGACGGCCTCGCGGACATCTTCGTCGTCAGCAAGACCGGCCGTTGCTGGCTCTTCCGCAACCTCGGCGGCTACAGGTTCGAGGACGTGACGGAGAAGGCGGGGGTCGGCGGCACGCCGGGCGTGTGGACCCAGGGGGCGACCTTCGTCGACATCAACAACAGCGGGCGCCTCGACCTCTACGTCTGCAGGTACAACGCCCCCAACCTCCTCTATATAAACCAGGGCGACGGCACGTTCAAGGAGATGGCCCACGCGTACGGCCTGGACGTGGTCGACTCGAGCGTGATGGCGGCCTTCAGCGACTACGACCGCGACGGGTGGCTGGACCTCTACATCGCGACGAACATCCTCAACATCACGACCCACCCCGCTGGCCAGCGCGGCTACCTCTTCCACAACAACCGCAACGGCACGTTCACGAACGTGACCCAGGCCGCGGGGATCACGGGCGAGTCGCAGAGCCACTCCGCGACGTGGTGGGACTACGACAACGACAACTGGCCCGACCTCTACGTCGCCAACGACTACGGCTACCCCGACCGGCTGTTCCACAACAACAGGGACGGCACCTTCACGGACGTGATGAGCCGCGTGATGCCCCACACCTCGTTCTCCTCGATGGGCTCGGACCTGGGCGACGTGAACAACGACGGCTTCATCGACTTCCTCGCGGCCGACATGGCGGCGACGTCCCACGTGAGGGACCAGCACCTGATAGCCGACGCGCGCGGGCGCACGGAGCAGGTCGCCGGCGCCGCGCCGAAGTACCACAGGAACGCCCTCCTCCTGAACACGGGCACGGGCAGCTTCCGGGAAGGCGCCTTCCTCGCGGGGCTCGCTGCGACCGACTGGACGTGGTCGGTGCGCCTCGAGGACCTCGACAACGACGGCCGCCTCGACCTCTTCGTGACGAACGGCTTCCCGCGCGACCCGGGGGCCGACACCGTGCAGCGCATGATGCGCGCCGAGACTCCGGCGGAGCGCGTGCGCATCATGTACGAGAGCCCGCCCCAGGCGGAGGTCCACCTGGCGCTGCGCAACATGGGCGACCTCGAGTTCAAGAACGTCAGCGCGGAGTGGGGCGTCGGCAAGAAGGGCGTCGCCTTCGGCGCCGCGCTCGGCGACCTCTCCGGGGACGGCAATCTCGACATCGTCTACTCGAACTTCCACAGCGGCGTCACCCTCCTGCGCAACGACTGCGCCTCGGGCCACGTCGTGAACGTCTACCTAAGGGGGACGGTCTCCAATCGCTACGGCATCGGCGCGAGCGTGCGCGTCGAGAGCGCGCTCGGCACCCAGCTGCGCCAGCTGACGCTGTCGCGCGGGTACATGTCGAGCAGCGAGCCGATGCTCCACTTCGGCCTCGGCTCCGACACGTCGGTCGCCCGCATGGTCGTCACCTGGCCGAGCGGCCACGTGCAGACCTTCGAGAACCTCGGCGTCGACCAGCGCTACACCGTTACGGAGCCCGAGGGCGCCATCCCGATCCCCCGGGACCGCGCGCCGGCGCCGGCGCAGTTCGCGGAGGTGAGCCGCGACACCGGGCTCTCGCTCGCCTCGCGCGAGGAGGACGTCGACGAGGTCAACGTGCAGCGCCTCCTTCCCTTCCGCCAGAACCCGCACGGGCCGGCGCTGGCGGTCGGCGACGTCTTCGGCAACGGGCGCGACGACGTCGTCGTCGGCGGCACGACCCAGGACACCCTGCGCCTCCTGCGCGCGGCCGCGTCGGGGCCGTTCACCGCGGCGGACGCGTCCGCGGTCCCCACGGGCGGCACGGTCGACGACGGCCCGGTGCTCCTGTTCGACGCCGCCGGGGCGGGGCGCGCCGACCTCCTCGTCACGAAGGGCGGCAACTCGCTGCCGGCCGGCTCCGCAGAGTACCAGCCCAGGCTCTTCCTGAACGACGGCCGCGGCGGCTTCCAGCCGGCGGCCCCCGACGCCCTGCCCGCGCTGCCGATCAGCGCGGGCGCGGTCGCCGCGGCCGACTTCGACCACAGCGGCCGCCTGGGAATCTTCATCGGGGGGCGCGTCCAGCCCGGCCAGTACCCGCTTCCGCCCCAGAGCGCTCTCCTGGCCAACCGGGGCGGGAAATTCGAGGACGTGACCGACACGCTCGCGCCGGCGCTGCGCGCCGTCGGCATGGTGACCTCGGCCCTATGGACCGACGTCGACGGCGACGGGTGGCCCGACCTGCTGCTCGCGCTCGACTGGGGCGGCGTGAGGTATTTCCACAACAACCAGGGCAAGGGCCTGGAGGACTGGTCCGAGAGGGCCGGCTTCGCCTCCGCGGGAACGGGATGGTGGACCTCGATCGCGGCCGCGGACTTCAACGGCGACGGGCGGATCGACTACGTCGTCGGCAATGTCGGGCTGAACACGCATTTCCACGCCGACCCCGCCCACCCCGCCCTGCTTTACTCCGGGGACTTCAAGGGAGGCGGCACGCAGCTGATTGAGGCGTACTACGAGGGGGACACGCTCTACCCGTGGCGCAGCCGCCGCGACCTGGGCGCCGTCCTCCCCTCGGTGCTCAAGCGCTTCCCCACCTTCGACTCCTATGGCCGGGCGACGCTCGGCGAGATCCTGGGCGAGGACAAGCTGGCCAAGGCGCAGCGCTTCGCCGCAACGGAGCTGCGCAGCGGCGTTTTCCTGAGCCAGGCCGACGGCACCTTCCGCTTCGAGCCCCTGCCGCGCATTGCGCAGATCGCGCCGCTGCAGGGGATGGTCGCTGGCGACTTCGGGGGCGACGGGCACGCCGGCGTCTACGCCGTGCAGAACTCCTTCGCGCCGGTGACGGCGATCGGGCGCTTCGACGGGGGCCTGAGCCAGCTCCTTCGCGGGGACGGACGCGGGCACTTCGAGGCCGTCACCCCCCTCGCGAGCGGGCTCCTGGTTCCCGGCGACGCGAAGGCCCTGGCGGTCCTCGACCTCGGCCAGGACGGCTGGCCAGGCTTCCTGGTCACGAGGAACGACAACACAACGCTCGCTTTCCGCAATGCCGGCGTGGCCGGCCACAGGCCACTGCGCGTCGCCCTGCGCGGCGCGGCGGGCAACCCGACCGCCGTGGGGGCAAAGGTCACCGTGGAATTCGCGGACGGGTCGTCCGAGTCGGCCGAGGTCTACGCCGGCTCGGGCTACTACAGCCAGTCCCCGGCCGCGTGCTTCTTCGGCTACCCCGACGCCAACCCGCCGCGGAAGGTCCGGGTGCGCTGGCCCTCGGGCGCGTCGTCGGAGCACGCGGTCCCCGCCGGGTCGACCACCCTCACCCTCTCGCCGCCGTAGCGTCAGCCCCCGAGGAGGGCGCGGTTGGCGCGGATGAGGGCGAGCCGCTGGTCGACGGAGCGCCGGGTCGTCAGCGCGTCCTCGGGCGTGTGCAGGCACCAGTCGACCAGCCGGTCGACCGTCGTCCGCGCCACGTAGCAGCGCGTGTCGGAGCCGCCGTAGTAGATCAGGACCGTCTTCGCCTTGTCGTCCAGCTGCACCCATCCGTTCGTGAACGTCACGTTGGAGACGTCGCCGAAGCCCTCGCCGCCGTACGGCGCGAGGAAGTGCCCGCCGGGCCTCGCGATGACCCGCGAGGGGTCCTCGAGCGAGGTCATGAACATATAGAGGACATACCTCAGGCCCGCCGCGCAGGCGCGCACGCCGTGCGCGAGGTGCAGCCAGCCGGCCCTCGTGCGGATCGGCGCGGGCCCCTGCCCGTTCTTAACCTCCTTGATCGTGTGGTAGGCCCTCCCGTCGATGATCGCCTCGGGGCCCGTCACCCCGGTCGTGATGTCGTCGCAGAGCGTCCAGCCGATGCCGCCGCCGGAGCCGACGTCGATGAAGCCGTCCATGGGGCGCGTGTAGAAGGCGTACTTGCCGCCGACGAACTCCGGGTGGAGGACGACGTTTCTCTGCTGCGAGGCGGGCGTGCGCAGGTTGGGCAGCCGCTCCCATTTCCGGAAGTCGCGCGTGCGCACGACGCCCGCGACGGCGACCGCGCTCGACAGGTCGCCCGGCCTCGCGCTCGGGTCCTTCGCCTCGGCGCAGAAGACGCCGTAGATCCACCCGTCCTGGTGGAACGTCACCCGCATGTCATAGACGTTCGTCTCGGGCTTGAGCTCCGGCATGTCCACCGGCTCGTCCCAGAAGCGCCAGTTGTCGATCCCGTTGGGGCTCTCGGCGATCGCGAAGAGGCTCTTGCGGTCATAGCCCTCGAAGCGGACGACCATGTGGACCTTCCCCTTCCAGAGGAACGCGCCGGGATTGAGCGTGGCGTTGACTCCCAGGCGCTCCATCAGGAACGGGTTGGTCCTCGGGTTCAGGTCGAAGCGCCACTCGATGGGGGCGTGGCGGTACGTGATCGCGGGATGGGCGAAGCGCTCGAACACGCCGTTGTCCCAGTCGCGGTCGACGGGGTTCCTGCGCGAGAGGAACCTCTCGTGCTCGGCGCGAAGCTTGCGCAGGCGCGCGGCCCAGGCGGCGGGGGCCCCGGCCGGGACGCCGGTGCGCTTCCTAGCGGGCGATGAGGCGCCGGCCCTCGGCCGGGACGCGTTCTTGGGCTTCTTTTTCATGGTGTTTGTGAAGGGGGACGGGAGGAGAGCTCGCCCAGGCGCCGCGTCGCCTCGAGGCCGGTGCGCCCGTTGTGGTAGGGGCATTTCCAAAAGCTTACCTTGAGCTCGTTGTCGAGCACGCGGCCGTCCCGTGTGACGCCCCGGAACCACTCGCCGCTGCGGCGATCGATGAGGCGGCGCTCGATGAAGTCCCACGTGCGCAGGGCCGCTTCCAGGAATCGCTCCTGCCCCGAGAGCTGGTACGCGTTCAGGAAGCCGACGACCGCCTCGGCCTGCGGCCACCATTCCTTGTTGGTGTCCGTGAGCCCCGAGGGGCCGCCCTGGTTGTAGACCCCGCCGTCGGCGTCGACGCCCTCGGCCAGGGTGACCTCCGCGATCTTCACCGCCAGCGGGCGGATCCTGGCAGAGAGCCCCGCGTCCTTCAGCGCGTCGGCGGCCCACGTGAGGAGCCAGGCCGCCTCGATGTCGTGCCCATACGAGATCCTGTCGTAGCGCGGCGTCCAGTCCTCGGCGAAGAAGAGGCCGAGGTGCCCCGTGGCCGGGTCCACGATGCGGGTGAGCATGATCTCCACGAGCTCGCGCAGCGCCACGCGCAGGGCCGGGTCGGGCCACGCGAGGAGGAGGCGCGTGTAGGCCTCCATGATGTGCAGGTGCGTGTTCTGGGACTTGGGCTCGTTCAGGTCCACCCCGCTCAGGCGCATGTCGGCGATCGGTTCCCAGGCGCGACCGAACGCCTCGAGGTAGCCGCCGTGCCGCGCCCGGGCGTGTCTCTCGATGAGACGATGGGCGGCGATCGCCTGGTCGAGGGGCTCCCGCCTCCCGGAGGCAGCGTGGTACTCGGTCAGCGCGTAGACCGCGAACGCCTGGCCGTACACCTGCTTCCTGTCCCTGAGGACCGAGCCGTCGGCCGCCACGGACCAAAAGTAGCCCCCGTGCGCCCGGTCGTGGAAGTGGAGAGCCAGGTCCTTGTGGGCGCGCTCCGCCATGGCGAGGTAGGCCGGGTCGCGGTAGCGAGCGTAGGCCGCCGAGTAGGTCCACAGGATGCGCGTCGTCAGGAGGGCGCCGCGCTCCGCGGCGCGGTCCACCGTGAGGTCGTTCGTCAGCGAGCCGAAGAACGCGCGGTGGTCGGCGTCGACGGCATGGTCGATCCAGAAGGGAAGGATGTTGCCGCGCAGGTCCGCCTCGATCCGGCGGGCGTAGTCGGCGGCAACGGCAGGGTTCATCTCGGGGGAGGCGCGGCGGGAGGGCTGGGTTTCCGGGAATGTCTTCGATGAGGGGTCGCGGGCCGGTTGTCACTCCTTGTCGCAGGGCTCCCGCAGCCCGGAAAAAGCTCGATGGGACCGCCCCGGCGCTATGGGGTGATGGGGCCTCATGCGTACGACGCCGAGCGCGGCCCCCCAGGCCGCTTTCCCCGGGCTCAAGGACGGGCTCTTCGCGGCGCTCCTGCTGGCGGCCAGCGCGCTCGCCTACCACGCCGCATGGCACGCGGGCTTCGTCTGGGACGACGATGGCCACGTCACGCGTCCCGAGATGCGCTCCCTGCACGGGCTCTGGAGGACGTGGTTCGAGCCCGGGGCGACCCAGCAGTACTATCCGATCCTCCACAGCGTCTTCTGGGTGGAGCACCGCCTCTGGGGGGACGCCGCCACCGGATACCATCTGGCCAACATCCTCCTTCACGTGGCCGCGGCCCTCCTCCTCTACCGCGTCCTGCGCTCGCTGCAGGTGCCCGGGGCCCCCTTCGCCGCGGCGGCCTTCGCCCTGCATCCGGTCAGCGTCGAGTCCGTCGCGTGGATCTCGGAGCAGAAGAACACGCTCTCCGCCGTCTTCTGCCTCGCCTCGGCCCTCGCCTACCTGAAATTTGACAGGGATCGCCGGCGCGGCGCCTACGCCCTGGCCCTGGTCCTGTTCGCCCTTGCGCTCCTCACGAAGAGCGTGACCGCGACCCTCCCGGCGGCGCTCCTCGTCATCTTCTGGTGGAAGCGCGGGCGCCTCTCGTGGGGGCGCGACGCGGCACCGCTCGCGCCTTGGTTTGTCCTCGGCGCCGCGTCCGGGATCATGACCACCTGGATGGAGCGGACCTTCATCGGGGCCAAGGGCGGCGCCTATGCGATGGGCGTTGCGGACCGGTTCCTCGTGGCCGGCCGGGCCAGCTGGTTCTACCTCGGCAAGCTCGCGTGGCCGGCGAACCTGATGTTCGTCTACCCCCGATGGGCCGTGGATGACCGGGCGGCGTGGCAGTACCTCTATCCCGCCGCGGCCGTCGCGGTCCTCGCGGCGCTGTACTCCCTCAGGAACACCTCGAGGGGGCCGCTCGCGGCGGCGCTGCTGTTCGTCGGCACGCTCTTCCCGGCGCTCGGGTTCATCAGCGTCTACCCCTTCGTCTACTCGTATGTCGCCGACCATTTCCAGTACCTGGCGTCGATGGCGGCGATCTCGGCCGCCTGCGCGGGGCTCACCCTCGCCGCGGTCCGCGTTCACGGGAGCGTCCGGGGCGTGCCGGCGGCCTCGGCGCTCGGCGTCCTGGCGGCGCTCGCCTGGCTCACGTCGCGCCAATGCGCGATATACTCCGACGCCGAGACGCTCTGGCAGGCCACGATCGAGAGGAACCCGGGCTGCTGGGTGGCCACGGGCGGCCTCGGCGACCTCTACCTCAGGGAGGGGCGCGTGCCCGAGGCCGTCGCATGCTACGAGAGGGCCATCGCCATCGATCCCAGCAACGCCGGGTCCCACAACGACCTCGGGATTGCGCTCCTCGGCGAGGGAAAGGCGGACGAGGCCATCGCGCAGTTCGAGGCGACCCTCCGCATCGACGAGAAAAACGCCGAGGCACACGACAGCCTGGGGAACGTCCTTGCCTCCCAGCACCGGTTCGACGAGGCCGTCTCCCACTACGCGCGGGCCCTGGAGATCGCCCCCGGGGACGGCCGCGCTCGCTACAACCTGGGGAGCGCCCTCATGCACCTGGGGCGCGCCGGGGATGCCGCGACGGAATTCAGGAAGGCCGTGGACATCGCCCCCGACGACGCGGAATCACACTACGCGCTCGGGAGCGCCCTCATGCGGCTGGGCGACGACGCCGGGGCCATTGCCGAGTACCGGCAGGCCCTGCGGTGCGACGCCGGGATCAGGGGGCCGCACATGAACCTGGGCGCCCTCTACCTGAAGGAGGGCAAAGTGCAGGACGCGATCGACGAGTTCCGGGGAGCCCTGCGGATCGACAGCCGGGACGCGGACGCGCGCTTCGACCTCGGCAGCGCGCTCGTCCAGGCGGGACGCCTCGACGAGGCGATCGCGCAGTTCCAGAAACTGCTGGGGGACCACCCGGATGACCTCCAGGCCCACCAGGCCCTGGGCACGGCGCTCTTCAAGAAGGGGCGGATCGACGAGGCCGACGCCCAGTTCCAGTTGGCGCGGCGGCCGAGGTGAAAGTGGTGGCAAGACCCGGAATCGAACCGGGGACACGAGGATTTTCAGTCCTCTGCTCTACCAACTGAGCTATCTTGCCAAATCACTGATGAAACGAAGCTTAGGCCTTAACAATTTCGGGCGCTAGGCCCAGCACCGCAAAATTCGGGGCAACCGTGGTGCTGGCGTCCAAGAGTGTTTAGGCCTGTCTCGTTACAAAGAAGGTACTTACTACGGAGATTTCAAAAGGAGCGGCAAGCGGAAATTAGCCGCCATGGATGCGAAGTCGCCTGCCTTGCAATTCACAAAACCCACCGGCGCGAAGCACAGGAACACGGACGCCAAACGCACCTTGGTGGGCTTGGCGGCTCGCCGCGTCCATACAATGGGATTCGGTTGACGATTTCGGTAACGCCGACATAATGTCCGACATGAAGACTTTCACCGTTCGAGACCTGGATAGAATCCCGGGCGAGGTCCTGAAGGCCTGCGATTCCAACGGGGTCGTTCGCGTACGTAGCCGAGGAGGCCGGCGCTATCTGATCAAGCCGGAGGCGCAAGCCACGCCCGTCATGGCAAACTTGCCGGACTTTGCTGCGCGAAGGGACAGGCTCTTCCCCGAACCCATGGCCAAGGACTTTGTCCATCGCCTAGATCAGGCCATTGCCGGAGAGTGAAGCCCTACGCCGATACAAATTTCTTCACTCGGGTTTACTTGTCGCTGCCGGAAAGCGCCAAAGCCGACCGTCTGATAGAAATGGCTCGCAAGGGAAAGTCGGCGCCCTTGCCGATAACTTGGCTCCATCGTATGGAACTCATGAATGCGATCGAGATTTCCGTATGGCTGGGCAGACAGGGTGGACACCCGATCGTGGGTGCGGAGCAGGCAGCGGTGGCGTTGGCGACCTTTCAGGATGATTTCGTGAAAGGGGATTTTCTGCGGGCGGAACACCCGGAACCGGCGGAACTGACGGCGTTGTTCGAGGAGATTTCGCTGCGCCTCACGTCCAAGCACGGATTTCGCACCTACGATATCATACATGTCGCATGCGCGCGGCTCTTGGGCTGCGACCGCTTCTTCAGCTTTGACCAGAGGGCGAGAAAGCTCGCCGAACTCGATGGACTGGTGGTTGGCTGAAAGGGAGTCTTTGCGCCCATTTGCGCGTCGTTTTCAGGCATGTTGACAATGGCCTGGGCGGGTTAGCGCAGCCGGGCCGCCGCCGCCCGGCCCTTTCTCATGGCGATGCGGCCCATTTCATCCAAGGCTTTCACCAACATGACCCCGCATACCACGACGCCGCCAGCCTTCCTCGCACGACTCGCGTTCGTGCTGCTCATGACACCGCTCGGCGCGGCGGCCCAACAGCCGGCAATCAAGAGCCACGAGCTCAATCCCGACCGCTCCGTGACGTTCAGGCTCTACGCGCCAACGGCCGCGTCCGTGACGGTCGGCGTGGATTATGATCGCTCGATCCCGATGGCGAAGGGCGGCGACGGCGTGTGGGCCTACACGACGCCTCCGCTCGTGCCGGCACTGCACATGTACAACTTCACCAGCGACGGCACGGCGATCCTCGACCCGCTTAATCCCGCCGTGGATCCCTGCCTGAGGCTCCTGACAAACGAGGTGACCGTGCCCGGGCCGGCGCAGATGTGGGATCTGGCCGATGTCCCGCACGGCGTCGTCCACCGCCACATCTACCGGACATCCGTGATCCTGGGGCTCAAAGGCGACGCCGAGACGTATTATGTGTACACGCCGCCGGGTTACGACCCCGCCTCGAGAAAGAAGTATCCCGTCCTCTACCTGCTCCATGGTTGGACCCACGTCGCCGAGTCGTGGATGCAGTGCGGCCAGGCGGACCTGATCCTCGACAATCTCTGCGCCCAGGGCCGGATCGTGCCGATGATCGTCGTCATGCCGCTGAATTACGGGGACATGGGTTTTGTGACGGGTGCGGACCAGTGGGACGACCCGTCCAAGGTCGAGCACAACCTCGTCACCTTCGGGACCGCCCTCCTGACCGAGATCATCCCGAGGGTTGAGGCCGGCTACAGCGCCTCGCCGAGGCGGGCGGACCGCGCGATCGCAGGGCTCTCCATGGGCGGAGGCCAAAGCCTCGTGATCGGCCTCAGGAATCCCGACGTCTTCGGCTGGGTCGGCGGCTTCAGCGGCGCGACGGGCTACCGGGACCTGGACGCCGAGATCCCCGCCATGAGCCCGAGGACGGCCCCGGAGCTCCTGTGGGTGTCGTGCGCCAGGGGCGACGGCCTTTATCCCGACACGAGGAAGTTCGTGGCTTGGCTCAAGGCAATGGGGATGAACCCGATGGATATCCAGACCGAGGGCGTCCACAACTGGGCGGTGTGGCGCGACAACCTGGTCCATTTCGCGCCGCTTCTCTTCAGGCCGGCGACCACCTGACGCCGACGGTGGGATCATGACCCCGCGGGGACAGGACACCCTCGGAGTCGGCGGCGCCCCTATAGCGTCAGCTTGTTCAGGTTCAGCGGCGCGACGGCCTCGATCGGTTCCCCCTTGTCGAGCGCCGGCTTGAACCGCACCCTGCTTAGGAGCGAGACGACATAGGGGTCGTCGACCTTCTTCTTGCAGGCCGCGTCAAGGTAGGCGTCCTCCGCGAGTCCCTCCGCGGACACCCTGACGTAGAACGTCTGCCCGTAGTCGCCCGCCGCCAGGCGCGTGGGAAGGTCCGCGGGCAGCTGGCCCATCGCGGCCGCGGGGGGAAGCGTCGCGTCCCTGTGCGCGTTGACGTACTCCATCTTGATGTACTCAAACGCCTCGTCGCGCGTCAGCTCGACGCGGTCGGTCGAGATGCTGGTCGCGACCTCGATCCCCCGGTTGTACACGTGGAGCTGGAAGTCGATCATCTCGTAGTTGAAGGGAAACCCGTCCTCCGTGAAATGGACGTGGGACGGGTGGATGTCGATCGGGTCGATCGCCTTTGCGTAGACGAGGTTCTGGTAGGTGCCCGGCTTCGAGTCCGGCGCGCGGTAGCGGGAGATGGTGACCACGTAGGGGTTGTGCAGCGGCTTCGGCGACGTGATGTCGAACTCGATGTCGAGGGCGTCGAGGCCCTGGGTCGCGAGGCGCCCGGTCGGCTCGTTCCCGT
Organism: uncultured Opitutaceae bacterium; assembly: GCA_964509885.1. Taxonomy (GTDB): domain Bacteria; phylum Verrucomicrobiota; class Verrucomicrobiia; order Opitutales; family Opitutaceae; genus Palsa-1447. Next base: position 61,622 of record CAZDZL010000001.1, read on the forward strand.
TCGTGGTCTGATTCCCCGCCGACGCGGCCACGACCGAGGCGGCATGCAGGTCGGGACCGATGTTCCCCAGGCCGAGGGGATCCGACAGCGCCGCGGGCGCGGTCGGGTTTGCCATAGGGTACCCTCCGGACGTCTTGGTCGGATGCGAGTCGGAATAGGCGTACATGGCCTTTATCATCATCGCATTTGCCGAGAATTGGTCGTCCGAAGCCACGAATTGGGAGAACGCCCCCATGTCCCGGTTCATCATGACATCGACCCGGTTCATCGCATTCTGCGCGGTCGCCCGGAGGTCCGCGCTCGTCGAGGCGGAATAGACGAGGCCCTTGGTGATCCTCACGCTGGGGTCGTTGTCGAAGGAGTAGGCCGGCACCTTCCTGAACCCCAGGATCGTCGCCGATCCCTCCGCCAGTTTCAAAGTAGGGGTTATCTTCAGGTTGAGCGGCGCCTCCTTCGACGAGATCTCCCTCTGCTGGCCGTTGATGTCCACCACCCAGTTGGAGCCGAAGACGTCCCTCACGGGATAGAGATCGCGGTCGAGGTTGATGGCGATGTCGCAGCCCATGAAGAGCGTGTGCGTCTTCGTCTCCTTGACGACCATCTCCTGCATCGTGACGGGCTTGTCGTCGCGAACCCCGGCGAGCGACGGGTCGGCGGCGGCGCAAAGGAGCACGGCCGCAATTGCGAAATGAGGCGCGGCCGATCCCAGGGGGGAGGGAAATCCTGAGGGGGTGTCCATGGGCCGTTCTTTCGCATGCGCTGTGCCACGCATCCGGCGGGTATTCTAAGGCAATCGCCTCTAGGGCCTAGCGACTTTCACCCTCGCGAGGTGCCGTCCCGGTGCCCGAGCCGTTGGTTGCACGCACCCAGATCCAGCCGCCCGGCCGACCGCCCGTTGGATGCCGTCAACCAGCGCCCGCGAGCCTTGTGTGGCGCCCCAACATTTGCTCAGGTTCCCCGGTGGCGAATCCCCCTCCCCCCGACCTGGCGCGCCCCAGGCCATTCCTTTCCGGGACCGTCGGGCCGGCGTCTCTCGTCCTTCTCGCCACCGTCCTCGCCTACCTGCCGTCGCTCTCGGGCGACTTTATCTGGAACGACAGCGATTATGTGACCGCGCCTTCGCTGCGTTCGCTCGGGGGCCTCGTGCGCATCTGGACGGAGCTCGGGGCCACCCAACAGTACTATCCCCTCCTGCACAGCGCGTTCTGGTTGCAGCACCTTCTGTTCGGGGACCACACCCTCGGCTACCACGTGGTAACCCTGCTCCTCCACGCCGGCTCCGCGGTGCTGTTTGCCCTCGTCCTTCGCCGCCTGTTCCGGGGAGGCCCGGGAAATCCCGCCCAGCGGGATCCCTACCCCGGCGCCGAATGGCTGGCGGCGCTCGTCTTCGCCCTGCACCCGGTCCACGTGGAGTCCGTCGCGTGGATATCCGAGCAGAAGAACACGCTTTCGCTCGTCTTCTACCTCGCCGCGGCGCTGGCCTACCTGGGGTACGACGAGGAGCGGCGGCCGCGGGACTACTTCGCGGCCCTCGGCCTCTTCGTGCTCTCCCTCATGTGCAAGACCGTGACGTCATCCCTTCCGGCCGCGCTGCTGGTCGCGCTCTGGTGGAAGCGCGGCCGCCTCGGCTGGCGGCGCGACATCGTTCCGCTCCTGCCCTGGTTTGCCATCGGCGCCGCCATGGGTGTCCTCAGCAGCTGGGTCGAGAAGCACTATGGCGGCGCGCGCGGGCCGGAATTTGACATCGCGTTCGGCGCGCGGGTGCTGGTCGCCGGGCGCGCCGTGTGGCTCTACGTCGCCAAGCTCGTGTGGCCCTTCGGCCTCAACTTCATCTATCCGCGCTGGACGCCCGACCCGTCGGATTGGGCCTCCTGGCTTTTCCCGCTCGGCATCCTGGCGGTCGCCTGGGCCCTCTGGGCCGTGCGGCGGCGCTCGCGCGCACCGCTCGCTGCGTTCCTCTTCTTTGTCGGCTCTCTCTTTCCCGTCCTCGGCTTCGTCAACCTGTACGGCGCCAGGTATTCCTGGGTGTGGGACCACTGGCAGTACCTGCCGGACCTCGGGCCGATCGCGCTTGGGGCCGCGGGCGCGGTTGCGGGCTTGCAGAGCGCGGCGCCCGGGATGCGCCGGGCGGCACCGTGGATCGCCGCCGGCCTCTGCCTGTTTCTCGGCGCGCTCACCTGGGCCCACTGCGGCATGTTCCACGACGACCGCTCGCTGTACCTTCAGAACCTGGAGCTGAACCCGGGCTCCTGGCTCGCCCACAACAATGTCGGCGTCGAGCTGGAGGCGGATCCCAAGCGGACGGGCGAGGCGATCGCCCAGTTCGAGGAGGCCATCCGCCTCAATCCCGCGTTCTTCGAAGCGCACAACAACCTGGGCGTCGAGCTGGGGAAGGTTCCCGGGCGGATCCAGGACGCCGTCTCCCAGTTCGAGGAGGCCATCCGCCTGAAGCCCGACTACGCCGAGGCCCACTACAATCTCGCGAACGCCCTCGGGTCGCTGGGCAAGGTCCCGGAGGCGCTCGCCGAGCTCGCGGAGGCCCTGCGCCTGAAGCCCCACTACGTCGAGGCAAACTACGACCTCGGAAACGCGCTCGACGCCCTCGGCCGTACACCGGAGGCGATCGCCCACTTCGAGGACGCGATCCGCACCCGGCCCGACTATGCGGAGGCGCACAACAACCTGGGGCTCGCCCTCATGAAGCTGCCCGGGCGCCAGGGCGACGCCGTGGCCCAGTTCCAGGAGGCAATCCGGCTGCGGCCGGACATCGCGGAGGTCCGCACCAACCTGGGCAACGCGTTCTCGGAGATGCCCGGCCGCCAGGGCGACGCCGTGGCCCAGTACGACGAGGCCATCCGCCTGGCGCCCGACAGCGCCGAGGCCCATTTCTACCTGGCGAACGCCCTCGTCCAGGAGGGGAAGATCCCCGAGGCCATCCAGCACTACGGCGAGGCCCTGCGGGTGGAGCCCGGCATGGCCGAGGCGAGCAACAACCTCGGGATGCTGCTCTGTCGGACGGGGCACACCGCCGAGGGCCTTGAGCGAATCGACGCGTCAATCCGGATGCAGCCGGACTTCGCCCAGGCCCATTTTGCGAGGGGCGCGGCCCTCATGCAGATGGGACAAAAGCAGGAGGCGGCCGCGGAGTTCGCCAAGGTCCTCCAGCTGCGGCCCGGGGACCCGGCGGCCGAGCGGATGCTCCAGGCGATCCGCGGCTCGCCGTAGGCCGCCTACGGACTGTCCCCGCCGATCCGGGAGAGGATCTGCCGGGCCGTGTCGTTGCCCGGCTGAAGTTTCAGGGCGGCCCTGAGGTGCGTCGCCGCGTCGCCGGTCCTTCCCGGCATCTCGAGAAGGACGAGGGCAAGGTTCACGTGTATCGCGGCGATGTCGGGCCTGAGCCTCAGGGCCTCCTCGTACTGCGCCGCGGCCTCGCCCTGCCGGCCGGGCACCCTTGCGAGGGCGTTCCCCAGGCTGGCGTGCGCCATCACAAAGTCCGGCTTGATCCTGAGCGCCTCGTTGAACTCGGAAATCGCCTCGTCCAGCTTGCCGGGCTCCCGCGCCAGCGCGATGCCCAGATTGTTGTGTGCCGTCGCGTACTCCGGGTCCAGCCGCAGCGCCTCGCGGTACTGCGCGACCGCGTCATCCAGCCGGCCGGGCAGCTTCGCCAGCGCATTGCCGAGGTTGCCGTGGGCCGCCGGGAAATCCGGCCTGAGGCCGAGCGCGGCCTCAAACCGGGTGACCGCGTCGGCGGTCCGTCCCTCGGCGTCGAGCGCGTTCCCGAGGTTGTTGTCGGCCTCGGCATACGCCGGATTGAGCCTCAGGGCCTCCTCGAACTGGGCGATTGCCTCGCCCCGCCGGCCGGGGATCAAGGCCAGGGTCTCGCCGAGGTTGTTGTGCGCCGCCGCGGATCCCGGCGCAAGGCGCAGGGCCTCGAGCCGCTCGGCCAAGGCCTCCTCGATTCGGCCCTGGCCCTCAAGCACGTCCCCGAGGTTGCCGTGCGCCCGGTCGTTGCCGGGATTCTTCGCCACGACGTCCCTCCACATCCCCTCCTCGCTCAGGTAGACCTCGTTTCGCCGGAGAGTCGCCCAGCACAGCGCGGACGCGAGAATGAGGCAGATTGGAAGCGCAGCCTTCGCAAACCCGCGGTGGACCCCAAGGACGAAAAGAACCACCACGGGGATGAGCGCCAGGTACATCCTGTGCTCGGCCATCGCCTCGGTGGCGACGGCAATGACACTGGAGCTGGGGGCCAGCACGAGGAAGAAGGCGGCCCCGAGGAAACCCAGGGCCGGCCTCTTGAGCACGGCCCAGGCGGTCGCAGCCAGGAGGCCCGCGACGAGAAGCGCGGAGAGCGCGACGCTCGCGGCGCCGGGCGCGATCCTCGCCCCGTAGTCGAACACAAGCGGATGCGGCCAGAGGCTGAGCCCCAGGTAGTGGACAATGGCCGGAAACTGTATTCGCGCATAACTCGCCGAGGACACGCCGCTGCCAAAGCCGGCGGTTCCCGCCCGGCCGTGGCCCGACAGGACGAGCGCGAGCAGGAAAACCCACGTCGCAAAGAGCCCGCAGTAGACCCACCTGCGGCGGCGCCACGCCCCCGCGAAGCTCCCGGCGAGAAACGTGCGGTCGTAGAGAAGGACGACGAGCGGCGCGGTCGCCATCACCTCCTTCGTTCCCATGCCAGCCAGGCAGGCACAGAGGGAAAGGGCATACCAGCGGCGGCCCCCGGGGCCCTCGGATGCGGCGCCGCGGATCACGCCGTAGAGGGTCAGCAGGTAGAACAGGCCCATCAGCGACTCCGCGCGCTGGACGACATAGGTGACCGATTCCGTGAGCAGCGGATGCAGCGTCCAGAGGAGCGCAGCGCAAAAGGCGACCTGCGGCGCGGACGCGGCGGCGCGACGCCCGAGCGTCCTGCGGACGATCCCAAAGAGCGTGAGACCGGCGAGGACATGGATCAGGAGGTTTGTGGCGTGGTAGCTCCAGACCGCGGTTCCGCTGACGGCATAGTCGAGGGCAAGGGAGAGATTGAGAACGGGACGCCCGCTCACGGTCGCGCCAGCAGGCGGCCAAACGGCCGCCGCCAGGTGCCGGAGCGTCGGGTTGCCCGAAATCGAGGACGCATCGTCGAAAATCAGCGGCGCCCGGAATGTCCGGCCATAGGCCAGGCCCGCCGCTGCCGCAATGGCGCCGGCAAGGGCGAACGTGCGGCCCCGTGTCGGGGATGTTTCGGGGGAGCGCTGTTCCGGCATGTTTCGGGAAGCCCGGCGAATCCGGGCAGCCGCAGGGTGACAACAAGCCAAGCGACCTTGCTACATGAAAGTGGCGGCCCGGCAGCCGGGCTTCATTTCTCGGGGACGGTGCCGAGAGACTTGACCTCGCCTATGTCTACGCGCCCCTCCGGGACGGGTGCACGCATCAGCCCCTGGGTGTCCTGCCCGAAATATTGCGAGGCGTACTGGGTCATCCCCGGCAGCTCCTTGCTGAAGTCATGGAGGCGCTCGGAAAGGCTGTAGCGCGTCTCCCAGAGAAGCCGTATCTTCCTCTCCTTCCAGGCAAACCTGAAGTCAAAGGCACGCAGTATTACATAGTACCGGTTCACCTCGAGCGCGCTCACCACCCCCGAGTGCAGTTCGCGCAGGATGTTCGACATCATGTTCGCGTGGTCGCCGAAGCCCTGCGCGAAGACGTGCTCGGAATTGAAGCCCAGCAGCTCGGCATTCCTCAGGTCGATCATGTCCTTCAGTCCGCCGTCCTGGGTGAGGTCACTGCCCATGGTCTTTCCCCAGAAGACCATGATCAGGAGGTTGGTCGCGTTGGGGTCGGATGTCGGCACAAAGTTCTGCGCGGCGAGCGACGACGCCACCGTCTTCGACACGCCTTCAAAGGTGATCACGTCGAGCGTGTCGTCGCGATTGGCGCCGCCAGAGTCGCCCGCGCGGACCGTGTCTACGCCGATGCGGCTCGGGTCCACCTTTCCCCCGTTCCCAAAAGCGAACGTCTCGGGCGCGTAGGATCCGTCGGGACGCCGCGCGCGGGCGTAGCCATTGAACACCTTCGACGACACGGCGACCATCTGCTCGCTGCCCGAGATCATGCTGAACGGTCCCGCGGCTGCGGGCGCCGCCGCCGCCCCGGCCCAGGCCAGCAGCACGAGCGCCCGCACGCGGGAGGAGGATTCCCGAAGAGCTCGGCGCATTCTCGTAGGGTGAGGCATGCAGGCCTCCCTGTTGCTCGCATTGTGCCAAGTGCGATGCATTCTGCCTAAGACGCTGGATTCAATGGGATTGCGACAAGAGACGAACCCGGCGATGTCGTTCCCCGCCCGTCGGTTGGGTGAATGCGCCAAATCGGACGGCCCTCGCTCTGGGACCCCTGGTTCCGGTTACCCAAGACATGGCGGCCCTCCTTTTTTCTCCGCGGGCGGATCGCCGGGGGAAGCATTCGCCTATTCCCGTCCCAGGCGGATCTGGGCGAGGATCCGGGCGGCCTGCGCGTTGCCGGGATCCCTGCGGATCACCTCCCTCAGCTGCGCCACGGCCTCGCCCGAGCGCCCCGGCGTCTTCAGCAGGGCGACGGCGAGGCTCAGGCGGGCCGCCGTGTCCTCCGGGTTCAGGCGCAGCGCCTCCTCAAAATGGATGACGGCCTCGGGCATCCGTCCCGCGGCGACCAGCGCGCTGCCCAGGTTGAAATGCGCATCGCCGAAGCCGGGTTTCTGGAGCAGCGCCGCCTCGAATTGCGGGATGGCCTCCCCGGTGCGGCCCGCGGCGACGAGCGCGTTGCCGAGGTTGTAGTGCGCGTCGGCGTAGTCGGGTCTCAGGAGCAGCGCCGCCTCGTACTGGGCTATGGCCTCCTGCGTCCGCCCCAGCGATCCCAGGGCGTTCCCAAGGTTGAAGTGCGCCTCGAGGTAGTCGGGCTCGAGCCGGAGCGCCTCCCTGTACTGGGCGATCGCCTCCGGCACACGGCCCGTCGCGCTCAGCGCGTTCCCGAGGTTGTAGTGCGCCTTGTAGTGGTCGGGCTCGAGGCGGAGGGCGTCCTCGAACTCGCCGATCGCCTCCGCGGTGCGGCCCGCTCCCATAAGCGCTAGACCCAGGTTGTTGTGGGCCTCGACGAAGCTCGGCTCCAGGCGAAGCGCCGTCTCATAGTGGGAAATCGCCTCGTCCCTGCGGCCGGGGATCTTGCTGAGCGCGAGGCCCAGGTCGAAATGGGCGTCGGCGTAGCCCGGCTCAAGGCGCAGCGCCTCCTCGAACCGGGCGATGGCCTCGTCCAGCCGCCCGGGCTCCTTCGCCAACATGTTGCCCAGGTTGTTCTGCGCCCGCTCGTTTGAGGGGAGGCTGGCCACCGTGTCGCTCCACACGCCCATCTCGGTTTGATAGACCTCGTTTCGTCTCCACGTCGCCCAGAACAGGCACGCGGCGAGGGCCGCGCACACGGGAAGGGCGAGGCTGCCGAGCCCTCGGAACAGGGCCATCACCCCGAGCACGACGACCGGGATCAGCGGCAGGTACATGCGGTGCTCGGCCATCGCCTCGGTGACGACCGGCACAACGCTCGAGCTGGGCGCAAGGATGGCGAAGAAGCAGGCCCCCAGGAATCCCAGGGCCGGCTTCCTGAGGATCGCCCAGACGGTGGCGGCCGCGAGGCCGAGAACGGCGAGGGCGTGGGGCAAGAGCTGAAGCGACGGTTCCGCCATCGAGCTTCCGTAGTCAAAGACGAGCGGGTGCGGCCAGACGCTCAGGCGGAGGTAAAGGGTGACCGCCCGCAGCTGCGTGAGCGCATAGCTCCACCAGGGGACGTCCGTGCCGAACCCGGCGGTCCCTCCCCTGCCGTTCGTCGAGAGGACGAGGAAGGGCAGCACGAGCCACGTGGCCGCCAGCGCGGCGTACACGCGCCCGCGGCGCCGCCAGGCCTCCGCGAAGCTTCCCGCGAGAAAGCTGCGGTCATAGAGGAGGACAATGAGGGGGGCGGACACCATCACCTCCTTCGTGCCCATGCCGAGGAGGCAGGCGGCGACGCTGAGGGCGAACCACAGGGGCCGTGCGCGGCCCTGTGCGGCCGCGCCCCGGATGAAGGCATAGAGGGTCAGAAGGTACAGGAGCCCCATGAGCGACTCGGCCCGCTGGATGATATACGTCACCGATTCGGTCAGGAGGGGGTGCAGGGACCACAGTAGGGCGACGCAAAACGCCATCGCCGTTGCGCCCGGGCCCAGCCTCGGCGCGAGCGTCCTCCTCACTATCCCGAAGAGCACCAGGCCCGCGAGGACGTGGATCGCGAGGTTGGCGGCGTGGTAGCCGCGCACGTCCAGCCCGCCCGCGGCATAGTTGAGCGCCAGGGAGATGTTGAGGACCGGTCGCCCGCTGACCGTCGAGCGCCCCCCGGGCCAGAACGCGGAGCCCAGGCGCCGGAGCGTCGGGTTGTGGACGATCGAGGGCACGTCGTCGTAAAACAGGGGGACGGAAAACGTGCGGAGGTAGGCGGCGACCGTCGCGGCCGCGAGCACGGCCGCGCAGGCGCACGCCGTCCAGAACGCGCGCCGCGCGCCCGGTAAATCCGCATCCTTGGGTAAAGTGGCCACCCTCCCCCGAAATTTGGGCGTTTTCGGGGCGACTCAAGATAATCCGCATGCGCCGGGGCCAGGGATTGTATTCGGCGCGGCATGACAACCTGCGGGGAGGCGCCCGGCTCCTCGTTTCCCCGGGCGGGCCAGCCGATTCTCGGAACTTGCGCAAGGGCACGCCAATGGAAATAACAGCAGCGCCCCCCGGGATCCGCCCTGCCGGGCGCGGCCCCGTGGCCACCCTCCCCTCACGCCCCTCCCTCCTTACGACGTCCCTGGCCGGCGTCGGCCTCCTCTGCTGCGTCTACCTGGCCGCGCTCAAGCTGATCAACCTGCCCTGCCCGCTTGGCGGCTGCGGGGCGATAGTCAACAGCCGCTACGGGTCGCTGCTCGGCGTGCCGCTGCCCCTCTTCGCGATTCCCCTTTGGATCGTCTTGGCTCTTCCCGCCGCGCGCGCCTGGCAGGGCGGCGTGCAGATCGCCTCGGTGCTGCTCCTCGCCGTGGGCGGCCTCGTCCTCATGGGCATCCAGTTCCTCGTCCTGAGGGGATTTTGCCCCTTCTGCACGCTCCATGCGCTCGCGGCCCTTGCGGCCGCCGTTTCTCTTCCGCTTAAGGGGCGGGCGCATGCGTGGCTGCCCGCCCTCGTACTCGCGCTCACCCTTCCAGTCGTCCTCGCGGTCAAGGTGACGGGCGAGGCCGCGCTGCGGAACCCGCAGGCACCGGGGTATTCCGCGCCGGACGCGGCGGGTCCCGCCCAGGCGGCGCCCGCGAAGGTCGCCTATCCCACCAACATCGACCCGGCCGCCTTTCACTGGTTCGGGGAGGTGGATCCCAAGGAATCCCCCATCCTGGTCGTCAGCTTCCAGTGCGAGCACTGCCTGAGCCTGCTCGAGAACACGCTGAAGAGCCCGAGGTTCGGGACGTCGAAGGGGCCCAAGATCTTCGTCTACGCCCAGCCCCAGGAGTCGCAGGACTCCGTCGACGTCCTGGCGGCGATGCTCTCGGTGCCGGGCACGCCCCAGGAGCAATTTGCGGCCGTGTTCAGCCATGTCGACGCACTCCGGGAGCCCCTCCTGACCCATGACTCAAGGGAGCTGCGCAAGCGCCTGGACGTCCTCTTCCCGCTGTACACGCAGAAGCTGGTGGCCGCCCGCCAGCAGTTCAATCTTCAGGTCGTCGCGCTGAAATTCGTCCCCGGCAAGGGCTCGCCCTATCTCCTCATGCCCGACGGCTCCAGCTCGTACGGCGTGGTGCCGACGGACCTGCTCCTGCGGTAGCCGAAGTCCGGAGCGATCACGGCGCGGAGGACTGGAGCCGCGCCAGCATCCCGCGGGCCGCCTCGTTCCCGGGCTCAAGCCGCAGCGCCTCCATGAGCTGCCTCCTGGCCTCGTCGGCGCGGCCGGGGATCCTGTGCAGGATGACGGCGAAGTTCAGGTGGATGAGCGCGTCGTCCGGCTTCAGCCGCACCGCCTCCGCATACTGCGCCACCGCCTCGTCCCCGCGTCCCTCGGCGTCGAGGGCGTTCCCGAGATTGCAGTGCGCCTCGACGCTCCCGGGCATGAGCCGCAGCGCCTCCTGGTACTGGGCGATCGCGTCGCCGAGGCGGCCCGGCATCCCCTGCAGGACGCAGCCGAGGTCGTAGTGCGCCCGGGCGTTGTCGGGCTCGAGGCGCAGCGCCTCGCCGTACTGCGCGACAGCGTCCTCGAGGCGCCCGGGGAGCCCCTGGAGGGCCGATCCGAGGTTCATGTGCGCCTCGGCGAAGTCGGGCTTCAGCCGCAGCGCCTCCTGGTAGTGGGCGATCGCGTCGCCGAGCCTGGCCGGATCCGCCTGCAGGACGCTGCCGAGGCTGAAGTGGGCCGCGGCGTTGCCGGGGTCCAGGCGAAGTGTCGTCTCGAACTCGGCGATCGCCTGTTCCGACCGGCCGGGCGAGGCCTGCAGCAGGCAGCCCAGGTTGTAGTGCGCCTCGGCGTAGTCGGGCCTCCGCCGGAGGGTCTCCTCATACTGGGCGATCGCCTCATTCGCCCGGCCGGGAATCGCCTGCAGCGCCCGCGCCAGGTTGAAGCGCACCTTCACGAGGCCGGGATTCAGGCGAAGCGCCTCCTCGTACTCGGAGATCGCCTCGCCGAGCCCTCCCGGCACGGACAGCAGGGCATAGGCGAGGTTGTAGTGCGGGTCGACGAAGTCGGGCTTCAGCCGGATTGCCTCCCTGTAGTGGGCCATCGCCTCGTCCGACCCTCCGGGAATCCTCGAGAGGACGAACCCCAGGTTGTCCTGTGCACGCGGGTTCTCCGGGCGCTTCGCCACCGTGTCTCGCCAGATGCCCACCTCGCTGCGGTAGGCGAGGTTTCTCTGGTAGGTGCCGAGCAGCATCGCCGTGGCGAGGACCGCGCAGGCGGGCACCGTAGCCCGGCCAAGCACGCGCCGGATCCCCAGGACGGCAAGGACGACCACCGGGACCAGGGCCAGGTACATCCTGTGCTCCGCCATCGCCTCCGTGGACACCGGGATGACGCTCGAGCTGGGGGCGAGGACGGCAAAAAATGTGGCCCCGAGGAAACCCGCGGCGGGCCTGCGGACCAGCGCCCACAGGGTCGCCGCAGCGAGCCCTGCGACCGCTATGGCGCCGACGGCCGTCTGCGCGACGTCGGGCACAAGGGCGCTGCCGTAGTCAAAGACAAGCGGGTAGGGCCAGAGGCTGAGCCGCAGGTACACGACGACCGCGTGCAGCTGGACCTGCGCGTAGCTCCACCAGGGGACGCCGCTTCCAAACCCCGCCGAGCCGCCCCGACCGTGCGTGGAAGACACGAGGAAGCCGAGCAGGAGCCATGTCGCAGCCAGCCCGCAGTACACCCAGGGGCGCCGCCGGAGCGCCCCCCGGAACGTGCCCGCGACAAACGTGCGGTCGTAGAGAAGGACGATCAGCGGCGCGGACACCATCACCTCCTTCGTGCCCATGCCGAGGAGGCACGCCGCGACGCACGCGGCATACCAGGCATGCCGCGAAGGGCCCGCGGCCGCCGCCCCCCGGATGAAGGCGTACAGGGTGAGCAGGTAGAAAAGCCCCATGAGCGATTCCGCGCGCTGGACGACGTAGGTGACCGACTCGGTCAGGAGGGGGTGAAGGGCCCACAGGAGCGCCGCGGCGAAGCCGACGCCCGTTGCCCGGTCTCCCAGCGTTGGGGCCAGGGAGCGCCGGACTATCCCGGACAGGACCAGTGCGCAGAGGACATGTATGCCGATGTTTGCGACGTGATAGCTCCAGACATCCGTCCCGCTCACGGCATGGTTGACCGCGAAGGAGAGGTTGAGGACGGGGCGACCGCTCACGGTCGTGCCTTCGGGGGGCCAGAGCGCCGTGGCCAGGTGCCGGAGGGTCGGGTTGTCCGCGACGGACGTGTCGTCGTCGAAGAGCAGCGGCACGGAGAGGGTGCCGCTGTAGGCCGCCGCCACCGCCGCGGCCAGAACGCCCCCCAGAGCCCACGCGGGCCCATCCGACCGGGGAACGGGCGCGGGGATCCCGGCCTGTGTTCCTGCGGGGGCGCTCAGATCGGGCATGCCAAGGGCTCTACTTTGAATACGCCCGCAGCGAAACCAAAATTGTCTGGCCCCGGCGCCCCCGGGAAGTGCCGGCCTACTTGTCCTCGGGTGCGCCCAGGTCCTTGATGGGACCGATGTCCACGCGGCCCACGGGCACCGGCCGATGGACGAGCCCGGCGGAGTTCTGGCCAAAATAGGCCGAGGCCGCCCGCGCCATCCCCTCGAGGCTGACGTCAAAATTGTTGTGCTTTTGGCGCAGGCTGAACCGGGTTTCCCAAAGCAGCTTGTGCTTCTTCTGCTTCCAGACCATCTGGAAGTCATAGGCCATGAGGACCACGAAGTACCGGTTGTCCTCAATCTCGCCGACGAGCGCGTCGCGGTGCATCGCCATGGGCGAGCCGCGCAGGTTGTTGCCGTAGTCGGTGCCGACCACGTCCTCAGCATCGTAGCCGAGCATGCAGGCATTCAGATAGTCCTGGTGGGCCCGCTCCTGGTTCTCGATGTTCATGATCGTCTCCTGGGCGGACATCTCGTCGAGCATCGCGTCGGATAGCCCGGCATTGCTGTCCGGGTGGTGGTATCCCTTGCCGCCCCCGCCCCCGCCAGCGGCGGAAGCCGCGCTCCTGGCATTGGCCGCCTTGTTCTCGATGGCGCTCAGGTTGGACACCCAGCCCGAGCTGGCGAGCGGGGGTGGGACCTGGGTGAGCCCCCAGTAGACCATGATAAGGAGCTTCGTCGCCTTCGGGTCGCGGGCGGGAAGGTAGTTCCTCTCCGCGAGCGGCAGCGAGATCGTGCGGGCAACGTCGACGAACTTTAGGGGGTCGATCGACTGGTCGACCATCGGGCCGCCGATGTGGCCGCCGTCTCCGAAAGCGTAGGTCTCGGGCGCGTACGTGCCGTCCTTGAGCCGGACGCGGACGTAGTCGGGGGCCGCCTTGGCGGCTACCGCGGTGATCTCGTCGCTCGGGGTGTCGGGGGACGGGATGCCCCTCATTGCGGGCGCCAGCGGCACGATGGCAAGAATCGCGAGCGAAACCGGGAATGGGAACGACATTGGGGACGATGCTTTCAAGGGGTGCGCGGGGGCTTCGGGGAGCCGAGCATCCCAAGGGGTCCGGTGTCAACGCGGCCCATGCAATGGGGCGAGTCGCCGAGTGGGTTCTGATGCTCTTTCATATTGGGGTCGTCTCAATCGCTGGCTCCCGCCGGAATCCGGCGAGTCTAATCCCGTCGATCCGCCGTACCCTTGCTCGCGATATGCCAAGGGCCGCAGCCTGCCCGTAATTCATTTGCCTGCGATGGGTTAAGATACTCGTTCGCCGTTCTGTGGCGCCGGGCCGCCCTATATCTGGGTGAATATCCCAAAAATTGCGGCGCATGGCGCCCAGGAAATTGCGGACTGTTCCCAAAGGGCGCCCGAAGGGGAAATCCCGCCGACGCCGGTTGACGCCGGAGCAAAGACCCACCGGACTCTGCTCGGCAGCCCCTACCCCTGCCAAACAAATGGACGCGACCCCAGCCGCAGCCCCGACTTCCGCACCTTCCGAGGCCATCCCCATTGGCGACAAGGTGCCCCTGAAGCAGAAGTTCGCCTACGGCCTAGGCAGCTTCATCGACATGTGGGGCCACTGGAACTACGCGACGTTCGCCTACTTGGTCTTCGGGGTGTACCTCGGCGTCCGGCCCGGGCTCATTGGGATTGTCATCATTCTCAACCGCGTCTTCGACGGCGTTTCCGACCCGTTCTTCGGCTGGTGGTCCGACAACACCCGGACGAGGTTCGGGCGGCGCCGGCCCTTCATGCTCGTCGGCGCCGTGGTCGCGGGCCTCGGGCTTCCGCTCGCGGTCGCGGTGACCCCGGGCTGGGGCGACACGCACCTCTTCGGCCACAGCATCCCGAACTATTTCTGGTTCATGCTGGCGTCCTCCGCGGTCTACCTGCCGCTCGTCAGCTGCTTCAACATGCCGTACCAGAGCCTCGGGTACGAGCTGACCCCGGACTATAACGAACGAACCTCCGTCTTCTCGGTGAAGAACATCGTGCAGAAGGTCCCGGAGCTCGGGCTCTTCTTCTGCGGTCAATTCGTGAGCATGTCAGTCTGGGTGGGGGCCACCTACGGGAACGTGGGGTCCCGCCTGGGCCTGCTGTTCACCACGACCTCGGCATGGTCGGCCGCGGGGGCCGATGCCAAGCCGAACCTGCTCCTCGGATCCCAGGTCTTCTGCTCCATCGCCGGCCTCATCATGACGGCCGCGGGGCTCGCCTGCGTCTTCATTGTGCGCGAGCGCTACTATGGAAACGTTGTCTCCAACAAGCAGGCCAAGATCTCCATCAAGGAGGCCCTGGGCGAGACGCTTCGTTGCCGGCCCTTCCGCCTGCAGGTCCTGATGAGCATGGCCTACAACATGGGGACAAGCATGGTGGGAACGCTCGGCTACACCATCACGCTCTACTATGTCTGCATGGGCAACCTCTCGGTGGGCAACAAGTGGAACTTCAAGATGGGAATCGCGGGGATGGTGTTCGGCTTCCTCGGCATCCCCACGTACCAGTTCCTGGCCGGGCGCCTTGGCAAGCGCCGCGGGATGATGCTCGTCATGGTCACCGCGATGGCGGGCTTTGTCGCCTGCTGGTGGCTCTATACGCCCAAGGTAGTGTGGCTGCAGCTTTTTGCCACCGGGATAACGGCCTTCACCGGGGCCGGGTTCTGGATGCTCAAGGACTCGATGGCCGCGGACGTGGTGGACTATGACGAGCTCAAGGGCGGCCGCAGGCGCGAGGGGTCGTTCGCCGCGTGCAGCTCCTGGATCAACAAGTTCGGGATGGCGTGCGGCGCGGGCATGTCGTTCTTCATCCTCGACTGGGTCGGCTTCGACCCGAAGCTCGGCGGCGGCCAGACCGAGCACACGCTGTTCATGGTGCGCCTGCTGTTTTCCTCGATACCCGTGGTCGGACTCGTCCTCGCCCTCCTCGCCCTCATGCGCTTCCCGCTGACGCCGGCGCGCATGGCCGAGATACGCGCCCAGCTCGAGGCGCGCCGGGGAATCGTCTAGGCCGCGGGCAGGGGGTCCTTCTCAGCGAGGACGGCGTGGATCACGGAGGCCAGCTCCGCGATGTCATAGGGCTTCGCCACCATGCCGCGGAACCCGTGCTTGCGGAAGTCCGACATCGCGAGGTCGCTGGAATAACCGCTTGAGACGATAGCCCTGACACTCGGGTCATACTCCAGGAGGACCGAGATGGCCTCCCGGCCCCCCATGCCCCCGGGTATCGTCAGGTCCATCACGACAAGGTCGAACGGCCGCCCGGACTCCCGGGCGGACTTGTACAGCTCGACCGCGGACCTGCCGTCGGCCACCGCCTCAAACTCCAGGCCCATGCGGCGCATGAGCCTCTCCGCCATCCTAAGGATCGGCTCCTCGTCGTCCATGAAGAGCACCCGCCCCTTGTGGCCCACGACGGGGAAGGACGAGGGCGGCGCCGGAAGGGACAGGGACTCCTTCGAGGCCGGAAGCCAGAACGTGAACGTTGTCCCCATCCCCACGACCGAGTTCACGTCGATGTGCCCCTGGTGGCGCTTGATGATAGAGAACACGGTCGCGAGCCCGAGGCCGTGCCCCTGGAGCTTCGTCGTGAAGTAGGGGTCGAAGATCTTCCCGATGTGCTCGGGCGCGATCCCCGCCCCTGTGTCCGCGACGGTGATCCGTATGTAGTCGCCCTCCGCAAGGACCGAGTGCGCCCCGGCGGCGACGCGCTCGTTCGCGGCCGATATCCGCAGCGTCCCGCCGTCGCGCATCGACTGCGCGGCGTTCATCACCAGGTTCTGGACGACCTGGCTGATCTGCGCCTTGTCCGCGTCGGCCGCCCAGAGGTCGTGCGGCATGTCGAACTCGCATCTGACGCCCGTGCCCCGGTGCGAGAAGGTGGCGGCCTCCTTGATGACCTCGGGGAGGTGCACCGCCGACCTCACGGGGTCGCCTCCCTTCGAGAAGGTGAGCAGCTGCAGCGTGAGCTCGCCCGCGCGCTTTGTCGCGAGCACCGCCTCGTCCAGCAGGGCCGCCTGCTCGGGCATCCCCTCGAGGTCCATCTGCAGGAGCGTGAGGTTGCTCAGGATGGCGGTCAGGATGTTGTTGAAGTCGTGGGCGATCCCGCCGGCGAGGATCCCGATCGACTCCATCTTGGCCGCGTTCTGGAGCTTCTCCTCCATCCTGTGCCGCTCCGTGATGTCGCGCAGGACGAGGACGGCCCCCACCCTCCGGCTCGAGACGTTGGTGACCGGCATCAGGCGCCCCTCGACGAGGCGCATCCGGTCAGACCGTCCCCTTATCATCGTCTGGGGCGGCAGCTCGGCGCTCGCGCCGCCCTCAAGGACGCCCATCACCGGGAGCTCCACCTCACGGCCGCCCGATGCGCTCCTTAAGACGCATATCTTCCTCACGTCGCAGCCCACCGCGTCCTCCGAGTTCCACTGGACCATCTCGGCCGCCGCCCGGTTGATGAAGAGGACGCGCGCGAGGGCGTCGATCGTGATCACCCCCTCGCTCATGCTGCCGAGGGTGACGGCGAGCCTCTCCTTCTCCGCGGCGAGCGCGAGCTCCGCGTCCCGCCTGGCCGTGATGTCGACGCTGACGCCGACGAGGTTCCAGGTGTTCGGGCCCAGGCGGGTGATCTTCACGTGCTCGTGGAGCAGGAAAACGTTGCCCAGGCTCTTGACATGGTACTCCTGCTCGTAGGTTGGCCTGTTCTCGCGCAGGGCCCTGCGGGACGTCTGCTGGATCTGCGCCCACTCCTCGATCATCGGCTCCGTCCAGAGCCTGTCCGGGAGCGGGACCGAGTTCTCCCCGAAGATCCTCTTGTAGAGGACCGAGGACGGGATGTACATCTGCCACTGGAGCCGGACATCCGGGTCGCCGGTGACGATGGCCTGCCACAGCAGGCAGTCCGCCCCCCGGAGGATCTGGTCAAGCTGTCCCTCCGTCGAGCGCCGCGCCTCCTCGGCCTCGTGGCGCTTCGTTGAGTCGACGACGACGCCCGCGAGGTTCCACTCGTCCACGCCCGCCTTCCTGATGATGACCTCCTCGCTCAGCCAGTGGATTCCGTCCGTCCCAATGATGCGGAATTCCTGCTGGTAGCCGCTCGCCCCCTCGGAGAGGGCCTTGATGGCATTCTTCTCCGCCTGCTCGTGGTCGGGCGCCTGCTCGTCCTTCCAGAGCCATCCCTGGTTGGCGAGGGAGGCGAGCCTGAAGATCGGGTTCACGGTGAGCTGCGGGGGCGTCCGGATCTTCCACTTGTAGGCCTCTCCCTCCTTCCAGACCCGCGCCCACCAGAGGAGCACGTTCGAGCGGTCGAGCGTGTTTAGGATGAGCTGGTAGTTCTCAAGGCCCACCTCGTCCGTGTAGGCCCCCGAGGTCGGGGCGACGGGTGGCGGGGCCGCGGGCGGCGCAGGCGTCTTCGGACGGCCCGAGGCCCGCACCGCGGCCACGGCTCCCCCGATCAGCACCAGGGCCAGAAGCGCGAGAAGGGGGACGGTGAGCGATGCCAGAAACACAGGGGTGAGGGATACGGGTGAACGGCCGCTCTCGGCCCTGGGACCACCGACACATCTGACGCCAATCTGATCCTCCTAGGGGGTGTTATTCCCGGTTACTTACGCTGTCAACGGCGCGCCGCCTATTCCTCCCCGTCGTGGTAGTCGAGCGGCTCGGAGCGGATCAGCGCGCGCTCCGGTGAGCGCACCAGCCACTTCCCGCTGTCCGGATAATGGCACGACTCGCCCACCGGGTTGTCCGCGACGATGTAGAGGACCAGGTCGCCTGGGCCGGCGGCCGTGACCTGGTGGGGGCGGCCCGGCTCGAAGATGAAGGCGTCGCCCGCCTCAATCGGCGTCACGCCGTCGGGGTCGCGCACGGTGCCCGTGCCCGAGAGGACATGGTAGAACTCCCACTGGGCGCTGTGCGAATGGTACGGGCACGCGGACTTACCCGCGGGGATGCGGCAGATCTCCACGTCGAACGGGTGCCTCTTCACCAGGTCCGTCGAGTTCGGGTCGCGCCCGAGCTTGATAGATATGTTCTGGTCGCTCGTCCCAAACTTCCCCTTCGGCGACACCCATGGCTCCTCGGGGATGTCCCTCGTGTTGATCTTCTTCATCGCGGCTAGGACTCGTCGTCGTCCATGTGGAACGCGTGCACCACGCGGTGGAAGATGGGCGCCAGCACGATGCTCACCGCCGACAGGAACACGACCCCGCTGAACAGGGCGTAGGCCGAGGCGAAGAGCTTCGAGGCCGTGTCCTTCATGGGATCGACGGGGCCCATGCCCGTCAGGATCATCGAGGCGTTGAGGATGGAGTCTATCCACGGCAGGCCGGCTATGCGGTGGTAGCCGATCGCCCCGCCGAGCAGCGCGGTGAAGACGATCGCGAGCGTCAGGAGGAGCGAGAGGGCCATCCTCCGGGCGAACCTGGGCCAGGGGAGCAGTCTTTCGCCGAGTTTCTCGTACATGGTGTTGGGGACGGCCCCGACGGGGCCGTCCCAAACGGGTGACAGGATTGCCCGGGCGCATCAAGATTCCTCGCGAGGGGCCTGGGTTCGGCCTCTGGCGACCTTGACGTCCCGCCTGCGCCCCACCACTAGGTGCAGTCATGGATGTTCCCGACGACGAGCCCATTTTCCTCAGGGACCTGGTCAAGGCCTCCCGCCAGAAGATCCACCACGTCCAGTGGGTCGACCGCGACGGCACGGGGCGCCAGACCGCGCTGAGCCAGCCCGAGGTCGTCCGGCTCAACAAGATCGCCAGCCGGGAGGGCGTCTCCAAGAGCGAGGTGCTCCGGCGCGCAGCCCACGTGCCGGTGGTGAAGCCGGACAGGCCGAATGGATGACCTCCCGCGCCTTCTCGCCCGGCTCTTCACCGAGCCACCGTGGTATTACCTCTCCTGGCCTGCGGCCGGGATGATCGCCGGCACGCTTCTCGGGGTTGTTTCGCCAAGGACCGCGGCCCAGCTCTCCATCGTCCCGCGAACCCAGGGCGGCGTCGTCGGGATACTCACGGCGCCGTTCATCCACCTTAACCTCGCCCATTTCGCGGCAAACCTGCCGCCGTTCCTCGTCATGGGGGCCCTCGTGCTACGGCGGGGCCAATCGGCATTCCCCGAGATTGCGGCCAGCATCGCGCTCGGCCAGGGCGTGCTGCTGTGGCTCTTTGGCCGCAGGGCGGCACATGCCGGCATGAGCGGGGTCGTCTTCGGTTTCTTCGGCTACCTGGTCGCGCTCGCCTGGCTCACACAGACCGCTGCCGATCTGCTGGTGGCGGGAGGCGTGCTCGTGTTCTACGGCGGCATGCTCGCAGGAGTCGCGCCCGCGCGAAATGGCACCTCATGGGAGGGGCATCTTTTTGGCATCTTAGCGGGCCTCGGGGTGGCTTGGTTCCAGTTCGGAGCGAGGTAATTCGGCGCCTCCTATCTCATCGCCCATTCAATCGGCATGGGGATGACGCGGCCGGTTTGGACATTTGACGTTCATTTCCAATCCGACAGACTCTGGAGCGTGAAAGAAATCGCCGACGACGCCATTGAGGTGGCCCTGAGGGCAGGCTTCGACCTGAGTCTTGTTGACGCCAGCTTGCGGCTGACTCCTGAGGAGCGGGCGAGCCAGCATGACCAGGCCCTTTCCCTCGTTTTAGAGTTTGACCGGATACGCCAAGCACGAAGTGAAAAGCCTGAGCCAACTTCTCCAGCGGCTAGCTGATTCCCGAGTCGATTTTGTGGTGGTGGGTGGCTTTGCCGGTGTGCTCCACGGCTCAGCCCTCGTGACTAGGGACCTCGACATTTGCGCTGTTCTGTCTCCCGAGAACATAGAGCGGCTCAGGGATGCTCTTAAGGACCTTAACCCGCGGCACCGGATGACGCCACAGAGCCTGTCTTTTCTCCAGGTCCCGAAGCCCGGGGAGTCGGTGAGCAATCTCTATCTCCAGACGGACTGGGGCATCGTTGACATACTCTCCTCAATCATAGGACTGGGCGATTTCGAATCCATCCGGGCAAATTCTGAGATCTTTGAGATCGCCGGGAAAAAATTCAGGCTGATTTCACTTCCTGATCTGGTGCGAGCCAAGGAGGCCCTGGGCCGCGAGAAGGACCTTCTCGCGGCAAAGGAGCTTCGGGCCATCGCTTCCATGCGAGAACGATCCAAATCTGGCGCCGAGCTAGAACCCGACTAACCGGAGCGACGTCGCCCGATATCCTGCGACTATATCCGGGGCTTCATTGCCTCGACATAAAGCGAATACGGGGCGTGCTCGCTCCGGTCGATCGCCAGGAGCGGGTCGGACGACACCCCGAACGATGCCTGGCGGATGCCCGAAAATCCGGCCTTCTTCAGCACCCATTCAAGCGTCTCGAAGTCGTAGGCGAAATGGTGCTCGCCGCCCTGGTGAAATACGTGGTTGAGCATCGCCATGGGCGTGGGCATGTCGTGCGGGAGGGCCGCGACGCCGAGGGGCCCCCAATGGGCGCTATCGTTGCAGAGGTAAGCCTCAACGAAGCGGCGCCCGTCGGGCACGATGATCCGGAGCATCCCGCCCGGCTCCAGCACCCTGAAGAATTCGCCGAGAACGCCGGGGATCTCGTGCTTGAAATTGAGGTGCTCGATGACGTGCTCGGCGAGAATGCGGGCCACGCTGCCGTCGGCAAAGGGGAGCTTTCGCCGCACGTCGCAGGGAAACGACTGGTCGCCGGGATGTCGCACGGCGTCCGTGTTCACCCAGCCGGCGATGCCTCGCCCCCCACTTCCTATATTCAGGCTCAAGCCTTTCAGGCCCCTCAGGCGCCTCAGCTCGCGATGGTAGGCGGGGCTGATCCGGTTCCGCAGGTGACATCCCCATGAATTGACCTCGAACCGCAGCTCCGTGAACAGCTCCGGGTTGACGGGAAGCCTGGGGATGAGCCATCGCCCAATGCGTTGCTTCAAGGTCATGTCGTCCGGGACACTCATGGGGCTCGGTTCTCGGGTACGCAACCCCTCTGATTCCCCGTCAGGCGGCTCAACCAGGGCCTGGAGCCCGCGAAAAAGTCGAGCCCACGCGTCTTGCCGTCGGCGCGTTTCCCGACACACTCGAAACGCCGTCATTCAATTTCGCCCCTGATGCGCCTTGCGACAACCAGCCTTATTGGCGCCCTCCTGTTGGCGGCTGCCGCCCGAGGTCAGGATTCCGCGGCTTCGCGAATCGATGAGCCTCGCAATGAGATCCGGGAAGAAATGCGGTCGCAGTACCGGTATGCTCCTTCCGGGTCAAAGCCGGCGGCCATGCCTACCGCGCTTCAGTCGGATTCCCCGCCCCTTCCCGTGTCGCAGGCAACCAAGGCGGATGTCGTGAAGATGGAGCCCTATGAGGTCCGCGAATCAGGCTCCTCAAGCGCGGCCTACCTGCCGCTCGAGCGTGCTTCCCCCGCCAAAGCCCCGGCGACGGTGGCAAAAAAGCTGGGCATCGGAGAGCGCGACTTCAAGGTCGGCAAGGTGCACGCCTTCGTGGTCACCCTCTTCTACATCCCGATCGCTGCGGGATTCAGCTGGTAATCTGGTTGGTCCGACGCTGGTGCCCGGGGTGGGGGTCGAACCCACATTACTTTCGTAGGCAGATTTTGAGCACTCCATGCGGCCGGCCGTGATCCGCATTGACGGGATACTGTTCTCTAACCCGTTCAGAACGATGATGGCTTCACTCGGACAAGCGAAGCCCATCCAAGCACGTTGGCGAGGAAGGATCGACAAGAGCCTGTTTACCCATGGGTTAACCAGTCGATTCGCTCCCAGCGAGCGACAATCGTGGTGTGCCGCTAAGCCTCGTTTGGCGGGGACTCCAACGGGCCGTCGACAATCAGCTTCTGTGATAACTTTTGTTGCAGGGCCTGGTAACTCCGTTCGGTCACCACAATCGTCTCTGCGAGACGATCCTGCGCACAGCGTCGGTAGGGGTGAATGAAAAACTGCACGAATCCAAAGCCCAGCTCAAGCGCGGCCGCCCCATAGCCCAACGCTCGCTCCACCGCATGCCAGAACGAGATCTGTCGATGGGCCAGTGAGACGACCCTGATCTTCAGCAGTCGCTTGCCCGGAGTTCGGCCTTTGCCCGTCCACAACAAGACGCCGCAATACAGTACCGGCGCAACCACCGTGGCGGCCACATGAATGAACTCGTTGCCCTCGATGTTGATCAGTTGGACCTTCATGCCCCCATCGGTCACGGGAACATGGAGCTCCTTGACCACAGGCAAATGATACTCGTCCGGACTCGAATGGCCCTGCATCCGATCGAACTTTTTCAATCCCATCAATCCAAGCGTCATTAAAGCACTCAAGAGAACCGCCATGAGAAAACAGTCGATGAGGAATGCAGAGGCCCGTTGCCAGAACTCAGCGAGCTCTAGTCCATCCAGCTCGCGCAACAACTCGGTCTCATGCGCCGAAAACGTCTTCACGCGTAGGAGCCCGATTTCAACCCTGGCATCGCGCTATCGCGGGTTCGAAAATCCGCGAGCACAATGCCGAAGGAGCATTCACAATTTGCAGGACTCAATTGGAAGCGCCGTGAAACCCGCAAATGGCGCGAGGCAAAGAGAAGCATCAACTCACCAATCCAGCCGATCATTGAATTCGTGCACCTCGAACATTGAAATTTCCCTTACCACACGACTAAGACCGAACAACGTGTCTTCGTCTTTTCGACCACGGCCGCGATTCGGCCATATCCGCTATTTCCCCGCAATAAAAATTCGAATCTACGGACTCGTCTGCAACTAACACCTCATCGTTGATTCGGTTTTCCGTTCGCCCTCTGACTTCCGGTAACCTCTTCGGATCGAAGGGTACCGCGAGCCAAAAGTTGGTGCCCAGGGTGGGGATCGAACCCACACGACTTTCGTCGGCAGATTTTGAGTCTGCTGCGTCTGCCAATTCCGCCACCCGGGCGAGGGAGCGCCGATCCGATTATAACCCGCATCGGGAGGCAAGTCCTCAGTGCGGGCGACATCGACGGCGAGGGCGTGCGCCCTCCCCTATCTCACGGCGTCCCGAAGGCCCACAAGGTCCTGAGCGACGGAAGCTTCTTCGCCAGGGCCACACCCCTGCCGTCCACCTTTGTCTCCGTGAGGTTCAGCGCCTCGAGCCGCCCGAGCGCCGCTAGGCGGGCGACGCCTTCCGACGTCACCGCGGTGCGCGTGAGGTCAATGCGGACGAGATTGGGCCACCGCCCGATGGACTCCATCCCCTTGTCCGACACCCGGGTGCGGGCGAGCTCGGCCTCCACGATGAGGTCGGCCATCGGGGCTAGGCTCGCCAGGACCTCGTCATTGCACTTGGCGGGCGCGCTCGCCGTGCGCAGCACGAGCCCGTCCGTCGGAACGCGCGACCGGGGCACCAGCCTGACGCCCAGCCTCTGCGCCAGCTCCGTCGCCGCGGTGAGCCGGGGCCGGTAGTCGGGCGCGGCCGGCGGCGCGGCGACGGCGGGCGCGGCGGGGACAACCTCAAAGGCGGCGGCCGGCGGTGCGCCCGCGGCGATCCAGTTTTCGAGGACCGAGATCTCCGCCGGCGACAGCGGCGGATGATCGCCCGACGGCATGAAGTCGTCGTCGGTCGGCGCAAGCGTGACGCGCCTGAACAGCTCGCTGCCGGCGGCGTCGCCCGGCTTCACGACGTCCCCGTCGTCGGACCCCTGCAGGACGCCGGCGAGGCTGTCGAGCCGAAGCCCTGCCTTCTGCTTCGTCGCGCCGTGGCACTTGACGCAGTTGTGCTCAAAGACCGGGGCGACGCTGCCGGAATAGGTGCCCGGCTCCGCGCTCGCGCGGCCCGCGCACGCAAGCAGGAAAAGAAGGGCGGATCGCGCTCCGCGCCTCAAGCGAGCACCTCTCGGATGACGCGCGCCGGCAGCACGCCGGTGAGCTTCTGGTCCAGCCCCTGGAACTTGAACGTGAGCTTGTTGTGGTTGAAGCCGAACTGGTGGAGGATCGTGGCGTGCAGGTCCCGGACGTGCACGGGGTCCTTGACGATGTTGTACGAGAAGTCGTCGGTCTCGCCGTAGGTCATGCCGGGCTTGGTCCCCGCGCCGCACATCCACATGCTGAAGCAGCGCGGATGGTGGTCGCGCCCGTAGTTGTCGGCCTCGAGGCGGCCCTGCGAGTACACGGTCCTCCCGAACTCGCCGCCCCAGATGACCAGGGTGTCGTCGAGCATTCCGCGGCGCTTCAGGTCCGTGATGAGCCCGTACGTCGGCCTGTCGGACTCCTCGCACATCGCCTTGATGTCCGTCGGCAGGTTCGTGTGGTTGTCCCACGTCCTCATGAAGATCTGGGTGAAGCGCACGCCGCGCTCGGCGAGCCGACGCGCCATGAGGCAGTTGTAGGCGAATGTGCCCGGCTCCTTCGCCTTGGGGCCGTAGAGGTCCCAGGTCGAGGCGGGCTCGTCGGAAAAGTCGCTCAGGTCGGGCACCGACGTCTGCATCCGGAACGCCATCTCGTACTGGGCGATCCGGGTGTTGATCTCCGGGTCGCCGACCCGCTCGAACAGCTGGTGGTTGAGCTCGTTCACGCCGTTGATCATGGAGCGGCGGACGTCGCGCTCCACCCCCTTGGGGTCCTGCAGGTAGAGGACGGGCTCGCCGCCCGATCGCAGGGCCACCGCCGTGTATTCCGGGGACAGGAAGCCCGAGGACCACAGGCGGTTGGAGAGCGCCTGCACGTTGCGCTTCGTCGGTATCTTCGAGGTCATCACCACGAAGGTCGGCAGCTCCTCGTTGATCGCCCCGAGGCCGTAGGCCAGCCACGAGCCCAGCGCCGGCTTTCCCGGGAACATGTTGCCGGTCGTCATCGTGAGGATCGCGGGCTCGTGGTTGATCGCCTCGGTGTAGAGGGACTTGATGACGCAGAGCTCGTCCACGACCTTCCCGGTCGACGGGAACAGGTCGGAGACCCAGGTGCCGGACCTCCCCTGCTGGGTGAACTTGCAGAAGCTTGGCGCGATCGGCAGCGACGCCTGGCTGGCGGTCATCCCGGTGAGGACCTGGCCGCCCCGGACGGACTCGGGCAGGTTCTGGGCGAACATCCCGGCCAGCTTCGGCTTGTAGTCCCAGGTCTCGAACTGCGACGGCGCGCCCGCCATGAAGAGGTAGATCGCCCGCTTTGCCTTCGGCACGAACTGCGGGCGCCTGTCAGGCAGCGCGGCCACGTCGGCGAGGAGGTGGGGCGCGGTGCGCCCGAGGATCGTCGCTAGGCCGGCCCAGGCCAGCGCCCGGGAGCCCCGGGCGAGGAAATGGCGGCGGGTCTCGGCCTCGAGCCACTCCCGCTTGAGCGAGATCGGCACGTAGGGAAGGTCGAGCACGGTCGGGTGCTCCCCGCCGTGGTCGGAGCAGGGGTGTTCGGGGGCGTGCAGTTCGTCGGGCATGGGGGCCTTATTTTGCGAGGAATTCGTCCAGGTTGAGGAACTGGCTCGCCACCAGCGTCCATTCGGCGAGCTCGGCGGGGGGGATCGTCGGGTCCACGGGGGACTCGCCCACGGCGAGTATCTCCTTGGCGGCCTGCGGGCTGGGGCCGATGTAGGCGCGGAAGTCGCCCAGGCTCCTCTGGAAGACGGCCCTCTCCCGCGGCGCCAGCCCGCGGCTGAGGGTCGCCTTCGCCATGTAGTCCAGGCGGCCGTCCGTCCCGGGCTCGGCGTTCAGCGCCGACTGCGCGAGATGGCGGGCGGCCTCGAACCACTGCGGGTCATTCATCGTGACAAAGGCCTGCAGCGGCGTGTCGGTGCGGACCCTGCGGGGGCACACGTTCTCGCGCGACTGCGCGTCGAAGGCCTCCATGCTGGGCGGCATCGAGCCCCGCTTCCAGAAGGTGTAGACGCTCCGGCGGTAGAGCCCCTCGCCATGGTCGGCCACGTACGTCCTCGTGTTCGACTCCGGCATCGCGACCTCCTCCCACAGGTCCGAGGGCTGGTACGGCTTCACCGACGGGCCGCCGATCTTGTCGACCAGCAGGCCCGAGGCCGCGAGCGCGCTGTCGCGGAGCATCTCGGCATCCATCCTGAATCGAGGTCCCCGGGACAGCAGCCGGTTGTTGGGGTCCTGGGCCAGGCGGTCGGGCGTCACCGCCGCCGACTGACGGTAGCTCGCCGAGGTGACGAGCATGCGGTAGAACGCCTTCACGTCCCACCCGCTCTCCCGGAACCGGACCGCCAGCCAGTCGAGGAGCTCCGGATGCGACGGCTTCGTGCCCATGATGCCGAAGTCGCCGGACGTCTCAACGAGGCCGGTGCCGAAGACCTCCTGCCACATGCGGTTCACCGTCACCCTGGCGAGGAGCGGCTGCTCCGGGGCCAGGAGCCAGTCGGCGAGCCCCCGGCGGTCCCCGGGCGCGCCCGCGGGGGCGGGCGGCAGGAAGTGCGGCGTGCCCGGCCCCACCCGCTCGATGCGCGAATAGTAGTCGCCGCGCTTCAGGATGTCGGCGTACGCGGGCGTCGCCTTCTCGACCGCGATGAGCGTGGGATCGCCGTCCTTCGTCAGCGCCTCGAGGGCGCCCGTGTGCTGGGCCACCGCCGTCGCCAGTTTCCTCGCCTCGGGGTCGACCTGGCCGAGGTACCAGCGGTCCGCGACGACGAAGGCCTCGTCGCGGGTCCATTTCGAGGCGTCGGGCTGCCTCGCCACGATCTCGGCGGCCACGTCCTCGAAGGGAAGCCGGGAGACCTCGTCTTGCGTCAGCGCGCGCCGGTAGAACCGCACGTCCTGGAACCGGGTCTCGCGCATCGGCAGGAAGTCGTCGCGGCGCCCGAGCTGCATCGCCGCGTCGGTGCGGATCGATCCGTCCGCGGGCAGCTTGTCCATCACAACCTCGGTGTCGACGCGCTCGCCGTTGACGTAGATCTTCACGCCGTCCGCATGGCGCGACCCGTCGTAGGTGAAGAAGACGTGCCGCCACTCGTCCCGGGGAAAGGCGGCCCGTGTCGCGACCGAGATGCCGCGCGCCGGCTTTCCCATGGCCTTCCCGTCCGTGTCGCCGATGTCCTTGTCCGCCGCGGGCGGCCGGGGCGCCTCCGGCGCCGCCGAGGGCGGGGCCGCCCCGCGCGCGGGCACGAGGTTGACGATGAATCGCTGCTTCTCCTGGTAGATCTCCCATCCCGCGCCGTCGCGCCTCTGGTCGTCGCCCATGCGGGAGAGCACGGATCCATCCCCCGTGTCGGTGTTGCCCGGCTTGGCCCTCAGCATCAGCCAGCCGCCCGCCGAGAACTTCTCGCCGGCGTCCACGTCGCCGAGTGGGCCGAGGCGCAGGCGCGACAGGATGTCCATCCGCATGGACGGCCAGAACCACGTGTTCTCGCCCCAGACAAGTGGGTTGGTGTCGGCCTTGAATTCCTTCACCGTGGCGGCCGGAGCCGCGTTCCTGACAAGGTCGCCCTTTCCCTCGTCGAGGCGCAGGCGCAGCTCGAGGGACTCGGGGCTGACGGGAGCCGGGAGATGGCCCGCGGCGAGCCAGGCCGCGGCGAGCTCGCGGCCGCTCCGGCGGCGGGCGTCGAGCCTCTCCTGGAGCTCGGCGCGGCGGGTCAGCACCACCTCGGCGGCCGCCCGGTCCTCCTCCTTCGGCAGGCGCACGACGGGGCCGGGGTCGGCGATGTTGAAGTCCCACGGCTTCTCGGCCGTGTTGTTCAGGTAGGCCGCCAGCTGGTAGAAGTCGCGGTGCGTGAACGGGTCGAACTTGTGGTCGTGGCACGCGGCGCAGCCCGTGGTGAGGCCGAGGAAGGTGACGCCGAAGGTCTCCACGCGGTCCCTCGTCTGGTTGACGTAGGTCTCCTCGGGGATGTCGCCGCCCTCGTTGGTCGTCAGGTTGCAGCGCATGAACCCGGTGGCCGCGAGCTCGTCCCAGGTGCGCGCCGGAAGCAGGTCCCCCGCGAGCTGCTCGCGCACGAAGCGGTCGAAGGGCTTGTTCGCGTTGAACGCCCGGATGACATAGTCGCGGTACGGCCAGATCGCCCGGTAGTTGTCGAAGTGGATGCCGTGCGTGTCGGCGTAGCGAACGTAGTCGAGCCAGAAGTGCGCGCGGTGCTCCCCGAAGCGCGGGCTCGCGAGCAGGCGGTCGACCACGCGCTCGTAGGCTCCCGGCGCGGCGTCGGCGACGAAGCCGTCCGCCTCCGCGGGCGTCGGCGGCAGCCCCGTGAGGTCAAGGGTCACGCGCCGGATCAGCGAGCGCCTGTCGGCCTCGGGCGAGGGCTCCATGTGCTCCCTCGCCAGCCGCGCGGCGATGAACTGGTCGACAGGGTTGCGAACCCAGCCCGAGAGCGCCGCGGGGACCTGGGGCGGCGCCTTGGCCGACGGCGCGATGAAGGACCAGTGCTCCTGGTACTCGGCCCCCTCTGAAATCCAGCGGCGCAGCCGGGCGATCTCCTCGGGCCTCAGCGTCTTGTGCTCCTCGGGGGGCGGCATCATCTCCTTCTCCTTCTTCGACTCGACGCGCTGCACCAGCGGGCTCTTGTCCGGCTGGAAGCGGACGATGGCCGGCCCGTACTTCTCGTGGGGCAGGAAGGGGAACTCCCCCCGGTCCAGACGCAGCCCCGCTTTGCGCGAGCCCGGGTCCGGGCCGTGGCAGCCGTAGCAGTTTGCCGCGAGGATGGGCTCCACGTCGTCGTTGAACGACAGCTTCGCGGGCGCGGGCGCAGGAACCGGGGCGTTCTGGCAGCCGGCCACCACGAGCAGGACGATCGACGCCGCGGCGAGGCCCGCAGACAGGGCGTAGGCCGAGCACAGTCTCCTGAGGTCAGTTGGCGTCACGGCGGCGGGGCGGGGTCGGCCGGACAGGTTGATTCCGGTCCTGCATGATTGGGGTGAGGGTTGCGGGGGTTACAAACGGCGCTTCCTACCTGATCGGTTACCGTACCCGTGAGCCTAGGGGCATCAACAGAAATGCTAGGCGCCCGGCCGCACGCCCGCGGGCAGATTGTGTATCCTTTCCATCCGCCCCGGCCGCAGCCGACGCTGCGGGCCGACCGCCCGCGCCGTTGACATGGCCCTTCGCTCCAATCTGCTCGTGGCCTATGCCCGACTTCAGAGTCCACGTCCTGCCCCCCGTCGCCGACCCCAGGGAGATCACCCTCTCCCCGGACGAGTCCCATCACCTGGTCACGGTCAACCGGGCCCCCCTGGGCGCGACCGTCGTCGCCTTTGACGGCAAGGGGTCCGAGTGGATCTGCGAGCTCGCCGACGCCGACAGGCGCGCCGCCCGGCTGAAGGTCCGGTTCGCCCAGAAGGCGAAGCCGATGCCCTGGCGGATCACGCTCGGCCAGGCGCTCCCGCTGGGCGGGGCGATGGACTCGATCGTGCGCAAGGCCACGGAGATCGGGGTCTCCATGATCGTGCCGCTCGAGAGCGAGCGGACCCAGGTCCGACTGGACGCGGACCGCTCCGACAGGAAGATCGAGAAGTGGCAGACGGCCGCGCTCGAGGCTGCGAAGCAGTGCGGCAACCCCTGGCTCCCCGAGATCGGGCCCGTGACGCCGGCGGCGGCGTTCATGGCCGGGGCCAAGGGCTATGACCTGAAGCTGATCGCGAGCCTCCAGCCCGGGGCGAAGACGCTCAAGTCCGTGCTGGAGCAGTTCCGGGCGGCTCGGGACAGGAAGCCGACGAACGTCCTCTGGCTCATCGGCCCCGAGGGCGACTTCACGCCCGCCGAGATGAGCCAGTCGAGCGCCAGCGGGTTCGAGCCCATCACGCTCGGGCCCCTTGTCCTGCGGTGCGAGACGGCGGCCGTGTACGCGATCAGCGTGCTGAGCTACGAGCTCTCCGGCTGACCGAGGCGGGTCACCAGACGAGGAGCCCGCCCGCGAAGGTGAGCCCGGCGCCGACGCTGCAGAAGATGATCCTGTCGCCCGCCTCGAAGATGCCCTCCTCCGCCGCCCAGCCGAGCGCCATCGAGACGCTGGCCCCGCTCGTGTTGCCGTACTTGGCGATCGTCACCACGAACTTCTCATAGGGGATCCCGACCCGCTTGCTGACCGCCTTCAGGATCCGCGCGTTGGCCTGGTGGGGCACGACCCAGGCGATGTCGCCCGGCGCGAGGCGCTCCCGCGCGAGGGTCTGCTCGATCTGCTCGGCGAACCCCACGACCGCGTGCTTGAAGACCGCGACCCCGTCCATCTGTATGTAAAACTTGCTCAGGTCCCCCTTCTGCTCCGGCCAGGGGATGCGCGCGCCGCCGCCGGTCCGCTGGATCGCCGTGAACTGCTCGGCGTCGCCCGAGAGCCCCATGCGGTGGAGCCTGTGGCCCCCCGCGGCGCCCGTCAGGATGGCGGCGCCGGCGCCGTCTCCGAACAGGAACGCCGTCTCATGGTCCTGGGGATTGGTGATCCTGGAAAGCAGCTCCGCCGTCACGACGATCACGTTGCGCGCCGAGCCCCCGAGGATGAGCGAGCGGCCGACCTCGAGCGCGTAGAGCCAGCCCGAGCACGCGGCGTTGAGGTCGAAGGCCGTGGCCCTCGGGATCCCCATCCTCGCCGCGAGCGCGCTCGCCATCGACGGCACGGGCTGGTCGGGAATGATGGTCGCCATGATGATCGTGTCGATCTGGCCGGCGGGAATGCCCGCCTGGTTGAGCGCGTGCTCCACGGCGACCGCGGCGAGCGCCGTCGCGCTCTCGTCCTCGTCCGCGTAGCGGCGCTCCATGATCCCCGTCAGCCGCACGATCTCCTCCTCGGTGCGGTTCGGGAACGCCTTCAGGATCTCGCTGTTCGCCCGGATATTCTTCGGTACGGCAAACCCCACGCCGGCGATGCACACGGTCTCGGAGGCGGGCGTTTGAAGCGGTGTCATTTCTTCTTTTTCTCGATATAGCGGGCGACATCGTCGCCCGAGACCCTGCCCCCGGGCCCGCTGGCCTCGATGTCCGTGATCTTCTCGGGATCCAAGCCCGCCTCCTTGGCGAGCTTGGCCGCCCTCGGCGTCCAGACCGCCGCGGCGGACGAGCCGGCCGGGGACGCGGACGCGGCCACCTGGCCCGACGCGTTCCTCAGGTGCAGGAGGCTCGCGTCGGACGTCTCGATCTGCAGGAAAACCGCGCCGGACGGCCTCGCCTCGCCCGGATGGATGTGGATCGCCTTCACGGTCCCGTCGCAGGGGGACTCGAACTCGAAGATCGACTTGTCGCTCTCGAGCTCGCCGAGCTTCTGGCCCTTGGACACGCGGGCCCCGGGCTGGATTCGAAGCGTGACAACGGTGAGCTCGTTCACCGTAGCGCCCATGGAAGGCATGGGCACGTCGATCAGGAAGGTATCCATCAGGGTTTTGTTGGTTCCAATGGTGTCTTCGGCGTCGCGCGCGGTCAACTCCTCAACCCGCCTGGGCCGCGTCAGCCGTGCCGCGGGCGAACGGCCGTCCAGACAGCGAGGCACCCGGCGATGAGGGCCGGCAGGTCCCTGAGTGCGATCATGTTCGGGCCGTCACTCAGCGCCTTGTCAGGGTCCGGGTGGGTCTCGATGAAGAGCCCGCCCGCACCCGCCGCGAGCGCCGCCCGGGCGAGGGGCGCGACGAATTCCCGCTGGCCGCCGCTCTTTCCCCCGCCCGCCCCGGGAAGCTGCACGCTGTGCGTCGCGTCAAACACGGTCGGGTATCCGTTGCGCCCCATGATGTCGAAGGAGCGCATGTCGACGACGAGGTTCTGGTACCCGAAGGTCGTCCCCCGCTCCGTCTGCCAAATCTCCCGGGCCCCGCCCTGTTTCAGCTTCGCCGTCACGTGCACCATGTCCTGCGGCGAGAGGAACTGGCCCTTCTTCACGTTGACCGCCCGCCCGGTCCCCGCCGCGGCGAGGAGGAGGTCGGTCTGCCGGGAGAGGAAGGCCGGGATCTGAAGCACGTCGCACACCTTGGCGACAGGGCCGACCTGGAGGCTCTCGTGGACGTCGGTGAGGACCGGGAACCCGTAGTCCTTCTTCACCATCGCCAGGAGCGCCAGCCCGGACTTAAGGCCCGTGCCGCGCGCCCCTGAGCCGGAGGTCCTGTTCGCCTTGTCGAACGAGCCCTTGAAGACGATCTTGAGCTCGGGGTGGGCCTTCCCGAGGCGGACCAGGCCCGACGCGACCGCGCGGCAGACCTTCTCGCTCTCGAGCGAGCACGGGCCGGCTATCAGGAGGAGCTTCCTGGGGTCGAAGATCTTCACGCCCGGACCTTCTTCGCCCCGGCCCGCGCCCTGCCCTTGCCCCTGTGCCTTATGGCCGCCGCTATGAACGCGGCGAAGAGCGGGTGCGCCATGTTGGGCTTGGACTGGAACTCGGGGTGGAACTGCACCCCGACGAACCACGGGTGCCCCTTGAGCTCGATGATCTCGACCAGGTTTCGCCGGGGGTTGATCCCGCTGAAGACCAGCGCGGAGCTGAGGCGGTCGACGTACGCGTTGTTCACCTCGTAGCGGTGGCGGTGGCGCTCGAGCACCATCGGCTTGCCGTAGGCCTTTGCCGCCAGCGACCCGGGCAGGATCGCGCAGTCGTAGCTCCCGAGGCGCATCGTCGCTCCCTTGTCCGTGATGGCCTTCTGCTCCTCCATCATGTTGATGACAGGGTCCGCGCTCCTTGGGTCGAACTCCGTGCTGTTCGCCCCGGGAAGCTTGAGTACGTTGCGCGCGATCTCGATCACCGCGATCTGCAGGCCGAGGCACAGGCCGAAATAGGGTATGGCCCTCTCCCGCGCGTACTTCGCCGCGGCGATCTTGCCCTCCGTACCGCGGTCGCCGAATCCGCCCGGGACCAGGATGCCGTCCAGGCCCCTGAGGAGCGCCATCCCGCCCCTCTTCTCCAGGTCCTCGGCGTCGATCCTGCGCACGTTGACCCGGCAGGTGTTCGCGATGCCGGCGTGGGTGATCGACTCGTAGACCGACTTGTACGCGTCCTGGAGCTCGATGTACTTGCCGACCACGCCGATTGTGACCTCGTGCCTCGGGTTGAGTATCCGGCGCACGATCTCGACCCATATGTTCTTCTTCGGCGCCGGCCGGTTGAAACCGAGGAGACCGAGGACGAGCTCGTCCATCTTCTCCCTCTGCAGGGCGAGCGGAAGCTGGTAGATCGAGCTGTCCACGTCGCGGCACTCGATGACCGCCTTCACGGGGACGTTGCAGAACATGCTCAGCTTGTCCCTGAGGTCCATGTCCAGCGGGTGGTCGCAGCGGCACACGAGAACGTGCGGCTGGATGCCGATCTCGCGCAGCTTCGCAACCGACTGCTGGGTGGGCTTGCTCTTGAGCTCGCCCGCGGCCGCCAGGAAGGGGACGAGCGTCACGTGGATGAACACCACGTCCTTCGGCTTCATCTCGAGCGCGAACTGCCGCATGGCCTCGAGGAAGGGAAGGCCCTCGATGTCGCCGGTCGTCCCGCCGATCTCGGTGATCAGGACGTCGACGTTCTTTCCGCCCGCGTATATCCTCTCCTTGATCTCGTTCGTGACGTGCGGGATCACCTGGACTGTCTTGCCGAGGTAGACGCCGCGGCGCTCCTTCTGGATCACGCTCTCATAGATCTGGCCGGAGCTCAGGCTGTTCAGGCGGGAGAGCCTGCCGCTCGTGAACCTCTCGTAGTGGCCCAGGTCG
Organism: uncultured Opitutaceae bacterium; assembly: GCA_964509885.1. Taxonomy (GTDB): domain Bacteria; phylum Verrucomicrobiota; class Verrucomicrobiia; order Opitutales; family Opitutaceae; genus Palsa-1447. Next base: position 95,312 of record CAZDZL010000001.1, read on the forward strand.
AGGTCGGTCTCCGCGCCATCCTCCAGCACGTACACCTCGCCGTGCTGGTAGGGGCTCATCGTGCCCGGGTCGACGTTCAGGTACGGGTCGAACTTCTGGATGCGGACGGTGAGGCCCCGGAGCTCGAGCAGCGCGCCAAGCGCCGCCGCGGTGAGCCCCTTGCCAAGCGAAGAAACAACTCCGCCCGTCACGAAGATATATTTCATCGGAGATGGATAATGGCCGGCACCCGAAACGCGCAAGATTCTTCAAACATCGGCGGCCCCCTAGTGCAGAAAATACCACAGGACCGAGAGCAGCAGCGCGGCGATGACCGCGTAGAAAAGGATCCAGAGGGCCGCTTTCACCAGCTCGACGAGCAGCCAGAGCGCCAGAAGCGCCAGAACCACCGTGCAGGCAACGACGAGCCAATGGGGATAGCCGGCGAGCAGGTCGGTCATGCCAAAGGATGGCATTGCTCGGGCCGGCGCGCAAAATGATTTGCCGAGGGACGCCCCCGACCTCCAACTCGGCCCGTGGACAGGCCGAAACTGAACTCCAAGCCGCAGCTCCTCGCCTGGCTGCTGTGCGACGGCGTCCACGTCGACCCGAGCAACGGGAAGCACACCATCCTCGGCGTCTTCTCCAACATCATGGCGAAGCGCTACCCGGTGGTCCATCCGCACATGGTCTGGTTCATGACCCTCACGGACGTCGCCCCCGGCACCCACAAGATCAAGATATCCATGAGCCTGGACCCGACCGACCCCAAGCCCCTCATCGAGCGCCCGTTCGAGTCGCAGGGCCCCCTCGCCCGGATCAACCTGATCACCGAGGTCCGCAACCTGACCTTCCAGGAGCCCGGGGAGTACTCGATCCTGATCGAGGTGGACGACGAGCCGCTCCTCGCGACGAGCCTGATGGTCGGGGAGTGAGCCGCCGATGACCGGGAACTCCCCTGAATTCGAGCTCGCGGGGGTCGGCTCGCCGATCGTGGACCTGACCGCACAAGTCCCGGATTCCTTCCTCGCCCATGTCTCGGGCGAAAAGGGAGGCATGGTCCTGGTCGACGACGCCGAGATGGCCAGGATCCTCTCGAAGCTGGCCACACCGCCGTCGCTGTCCTCGGGGGGATCCGCCGCCAACACCGCGTTCAACGCGGCCCGCCTCGGGCTTAGGACGACGTTCGTCGGCAAGCTCGGCAACGACGCCCTCGCGAGGGCGTATGTCGAGCGGTTCACGGCGGCCGGCGTCGACGCCTCCCGCTTCAAGCACGGGACGGTGGCGAACGCGCGCTGCCTCGCGATGGTGACCCCGGACGCCCAGCGCACGATGCGCACGAACCTCGGGGCGGCGATGACGCTTTCGCCGGCGGAGGTCTCGCCTGCGGACTTCAAGGGGGTGAGCCACGCGCACATCGAGGGGTACCTCGTGTTCAACGAGGCGCTGTGCGACGCCGTGCTGGCGGCGGCGCGCGCGGCGGGCTGCACGATCAGCCTCGACCTCTCGTCCTTCGAGGTCGTGAACGCCAAGAGGGACTGGATGTTCAGGCAGTTCGGCCACGGCATCGACGTCGTGTTCGCGAACGAGGACGAAATCCGCGCGCTCTATCCCGAGAAAAAGGGCGGCTTCGAGTCGCTGGCCCGCGAGCTCGCCACGCACGACGTGGTCGCCGCGGTCAAGATGGGCCGCGACGGCGCGTGGATCGGCAAGGGCGATGAGATCCACAGAATCGCCCCCGTGCACATCCACGACGTGATCGACACCAACGGTGCCGGCGACGCCTGGGCCGCGGGATTTCTCTTCGGATACATCAGGGGACGGCCCCTCGGTGAATGCGGGGCCATGGCCTCCGTCATGGGCGCCGAAACCGTCCGGCACCTGGGTCCGCTCATTCCGGACTCCGTATGGGAAGAAGTGAAGCTGCGGGCCCTGAAAGTTTAGTATTCGGGTACGCGCCATCGGTGATTTGTGATGATAAGTCGTTTTTCAATAATATCTTATTGAAGCAAACGATTTTTTATTTGCCAGATTACTCTGTGTAGTAGAGTAATCTGTCATGAACATTTCACCCGAAGAGGCGGCCCAAGCGCTTAGGGAGATCGAGGCGTCTCGCTCCGCCATGCGCCGGGCAATCCAGACCCACAGGGGCCATCTTTATCTTTGGCTTTGGGGCTGCATCTGGGTCGTCGTATCGATCATCAACTGGATGTATGAGCAAAGGGCCCTGCCCGCCATGCTGTGGATCATGGGATTCGGCTGCTTGGCCACGGTCGTAATCGGGATGGTGCAGGGAGGCCAGATCCGGGCCAGGATCGACCCGCGGTTCATGAAGGTCTGCGCCACGCTCCTCATCTTCGGCTACTGCGTGTGGCCCTACCTCCTCGGCGACCTGCGCTCTTACGACTTCCGCTCCTACAAAGGCGCCTACGGCTACTTCACGGTTATTTGGATGCAGCTCTACATGGTCGCGGGCATCTGGTTCGACAGCTTCTGGTTCTGGGTCGGCCTCGCCGTGACTGTGATCATCGTGACAACGCTGATGTTCGCCCCCGCGCTCTTCTGGGGTGCCACCCTGCTCCTCGGCCTGGTGCTCTTCGGAAGCGGCTTTCTCGTGCGCAACACCTGGCATTGACCGGCGATGAACGAGCTCGATTCCATCATCCACCAGCCGGCGCGCCTGCAGATCATGTCGGCGATCTGCCAGCTCGGTGACGGCGTGCGGGTGGATTTCACCTTCCTGAAGGACAGCCTCGGCCTCACAGACGGCAACCTGGGCGCGCATCTGGCGACGCTGGAGGCGAAGGGCTACATTGCGATCGACAAGGAGTTCGTCGCGCGGCGCCCGAAGACCTTTGTCGCGGCGACGCCCGCCGGGCGCGCCGCATTTGCCGCGCACGTCGCGGCGCTCCACTCGATTCTCCCGAAATGACGACGACCCCTCCCCTCCTTTCCGCCAAGGGCGCCGTCAAGCGCTACGGCTCGCTCACGGCCCTTGACGGGGTGTCGCTCGACATCGCCCAGGGCGAATTCTTCGGGCTCCTTGGGCCCAACGGCGCAGGCAAGTCCACCTTCATGTCGCTGGTCGCCGGGCTGCGTCCGCTCGACGGCGGCACGCTCACGGTCGACGGAGAGGGCGTCGCGGCGGGCTCGGCGCGGGCCCGCCAGGCGCTCGGCCTCGTCCCGCAGCACATCGCGCTCTACGAGGACCTGAGCGCCGAGGCCAACCTGAGGATCTTCGGCGAGCTCTACCGCCTGAGCGGCACCACGCTCAGGGAGCGCGTCGAGCACGCGCTCGACGCGGTCCAGCTCGCCGACCGCAGGGGGGACCTCGTGAAGGTGTTCTCCGGCGGTATGAAGCGGCGCCTGAACCTCGCGGCTGCGCTGCTTCACCGGCCGAAGCTCCTCCTCTGCGACGAGCCGACGGTGGGCGTCGATCCCCAGTCGCGAAACGCCATCTTCGACTACCTGCAGGAGCTCAACCGCTCCGGCCTGACCGTCATCTACTCCACGCACTACATGGAGGAGGCGACACGGCTCTGCTCGAGGATCGGGATCATTGACCACGGGAAGATACTGGCCCTTGGCACGATCGACGAGCTCCTTGCCCGGCTGCCGTTCGAGGAGGAGGTCCGCTTCCCGTCGTCGGCGGCGACGGCGGCGCTCGCGCTGGAGCTCGCCGCCCTCGGCGAGCTCTCCACGGTCGAGGGTGTCCACCGGTTCCGGCCGAGGCCGGGATACCCGATGAGCGCGTTCTATTCCCTCACCGAGGGGCACGCGCTGCCCGCCCGGATCTTCACAAGCCAGCGCCCCACCCTCGAGGCGCTCTTCCTGCAGCTCACCGGCCGCGTCCTCCGCGAATAACATGCATCCCATCCTCGTCCTCGTCCGAAAGGACATCTCCCTGTTCCTGAAGGACAGGGCCGCCATCTCCCTCACGCTGCTCGTGCCCTTCGCACTCATCTACCTCTTCGGGCAGATCTACCGTGTGAACGCGTCGGATCCCGGCCCGGCCGGGATACCCGTCGCGGTCGTGAACCAGAGCGACAACCCGGCGGCCGCGCGGCTCGTCGACGCGCTGCGGGGCGAGAAGGCCTTCAAGGTCATCACCGAGTTCACCAACCCCGACAAGACCACGCGCCCGCTTGCCGAGGCGGACCTGCGCCCCCTCATGCACGCGGACAGGTTCCGGTTCGCGCTCGTGATCCCGGCGGATGTCATAAAGTCGGAGGAACTCGGGGTCCACCTGAAGACCTACTCCAACCCGAGGAATGCCGTCGAGGCCGAGACCGTGCAGGGGATCCTGCAGAAGACGCTCTTCTCCAAGGTGCCCCAGCTCCTCGGCCAGTCCCTGCAGGCGCGGGCCCGCTCCTACCTGGGCGTAGAGCGGTTGGACGCCTTCAATTCTTCCATCGCCTCGGCGGTCGCGCGCAACTTCGGGGGCGACGAGGCCGCGATAAAGGCACGGATCTCCGGCGGCGAGTTCGTCTCCCAGGGCCCCTCAAGCGGGGGCGCCGCGGGCACCGGCGACGTGCTCTCCCGGATCGTCAGGATAGACAATGTCCAGGTCGAGGGCGTCGGCGTGAAGTCGCCCATGGCCACGCTCCTCGTGGGCGGCTGGGCGATTCAGTTCCTGCTGTTCGCCGTGACGGCCTCCGCGACGTCGCTCTTCCGAGAGAAGGAGCACGGGATCTTCCAGAGGGTCCTCTCGGCGCCCGTTACCCGCGGCGACATCCTCTGGAGCAAGTTCCTCTACGGGATATGCCTCGGCCTCGCGCAGTTGGTCATCCTCTTCTTTGCGGGCCACCTCCTCTACGGGATCGAGGTCGGGGGCCAGATCGGGCTGCTGGTCGTCATCTGCATCTTCGCCGCCGCCGCCTGCACCTCCTTCGGCATGCTGATCGCGGCTGTGTCCCAGACGCAGGACTCCGCACGCGGCCTCGCCACCTTCGCGATCCTGCTCATGTCCGCCATCGGCGGGGCGTGGTTCCCTGTCAGCTTCATGCCGGAGTTCATCCAGAAGTTCAGCCGGCTGACGCTGGTGTACTGGTCCATGGAGGGCTTCAGCCAGGTGCTTTGGGCCCGCGCCACGCTGGCGGAGCTCCTGCCGACCCTCGGGTGGCTCACGCTCATGACGGGGGCCGTGATGGGGGTCTCCGTCTGGCGCTTCAACCGGGGCCGGATCTTCGAGTGAGGCCCCGGGGGGCGTCCCCGGCCACATTTTCTTTGCGGAGGGGCGCCCCGTGCGCGAGAGTCCGCGGCTTCCCATGCCCGAGGACCTGACCGCCCTTGTCACCGCCATGGCCGTGCGCGCCCGCGCGGCCTCGCTGGCGCTCGCGGTTTCTCCGGGCAGTGCTCGGAACGCCGCGCTCATGGACCTGGCGGACAGGATCGAGCGCTCCCATGGGGCCCTCCTGGCCTCCAATGCCCTCGACCTGGCCTCGGCAAAGGCGGGCGGCCTCGCGCCGGCGCAGGTCGACCGGCTCACCCTGACGCCCGAGAGGCTCGCGCACCTGGCCGAGTCCGTGCGCCAGGTCGCGGCGCTGCCCGACCCGCTCGGGGAGGTGCTTGAGGAATCGACCCGCCCGAACGGGCTCAGGCTGCGCAAGGTGCGCGTGCCGATCGGCGTCATCGGCGTCATCTTCGAGGCGCGCCCGAACGTCACGGTCGACTGCGCCGTGCTCTGCCTGAAGAGCGGCAACGCCTCCATCCTGCGCGGCGGCAAGGAGATCTTCGAGACGAACAGGGCGCTCGCGGCGCTCATCTCGGCGTCGCTGGGCGCCGCGGGCCTTCCGGCCGACGCGGTGCAGCTTGTCCCGACGACCGACAGGGCCGCCCTGGAGGCCCTCCTGCGGCTGGACGCCTACATCCACTGCATTATCCCGCGCGGCGGCGAGGGGCTGATCCGGTTTGTCGCCGAGAACAGCACGATCCCGGTCATAAAGCACTTCACAGGGGTCTGCTTCGTCTACCTGGACAAGGGCGCGGATCCCGCCATGGCCGAGTCCATCGCCGTGAACGCGAAGACCCAGCGCCCCGGCGTCTGCAACGCGGCCGAGCAGATCCTCGTGCACGCAGACGTCGCCGCGGCGCTCCTGCCGCGCGTGGGAAGGGCCCTGGCCGCGAAGGGCGTCGCGCTGCGCTGCGACGGCGCCTCCGCCGGGATTCTCGGCAACGCCGGCATCGCCGCGGAGCCCGCGTCGGCGGCCGACTTCACGACGGAGTTCCTCGACCTCGTGGTCGCCGTGCGGGTCGTGGCCTCCCTCGACGAGGCGGTCGCGACCATCAACCGGGACGGCTCCGCGCACAGCGACGCCATCGTGACGGCCGACAGGGCCGCCGCGGACCGGTTCATGGCGGGCGTCGACAGCGCCGCGGTGTTCTGGAACGCGAGCACGCGTTTCAACGACGGGTTCGAGTTCGGGTTCGGCGCCGAGATAGGGATCAGCACGGACCGGCTCCATGCGCGAGGCCCCATGGGCCTGCGGGAGCTCTGCAGCTACAAGTGGCTCGTGACGGGGACGGGCCAGGTCCGGGGATAGGCCCCCGGGCGCCAAGGATTGGTTTGCGTGGAACCATCCTGCGCGCCACGTTTCTTGAGAGAGTAAACGATGAACCGCGCCCCCCATTTTCTCCTCGCTCTCATGCTCGCGGCCGCCACCTCGGCCGCCCAGGAAACAGCGCCCGCCCCGGCGCAGCCGCAGACCACCGACGCGTCGTCCGTCGTCCTCGCGGCCCGGCCGAGGGACGCCGCCGAGCCTGTGCCGCCCCCCGACGAGGCGTCGCGGTCCGTCTCCTCGAAGGTCGCGGCGGCCCTTTCCCTGGGCGCGCCCAAGTACAGCCCCCCGACCCCCACGCCGACGCAGCCCGCCGAGCCGCTGGACATGCGCGACTACGACAAGCCGAAGAACGAGATCCACCGGCTGCCCAAGTTCGTGGTGCGCGAGGCGCGGCCCCCTATTTTCAGGAACCAGGACCTCTTAACGAGGGACGGCATGCTCGACCTCACCATGAAGGGCCACGCGGGCCTCTATTTCGGAAACATCTTCGGTCTCAATGCCAACCCCAAGCCCGGCAGCCCCGCCTACCAGATGATGGTGGACGACCAGCGCAAGGAGAACATGGACGACCTCTACGACGAGGCCCATGCGATGTCGCAGGGGGGCGACTCCGCCCAGGCCCGCTACCTCCTGCAGCAGAGCGACAGCACGTACATGCGCGGCGGCGGCACCTGGGACTGGACCGGGACCGGCCGGGTCGGAGGACTCACGGGGGCGGATAAGTGACCGAAACGCTGATCCTGCGGGAGCTCCTCGCGGCCGAGCCGGGCTGGGTTTCCGGCGGCGCCATCGCGACGAAGCTCGGGGTGAGCCGCGTCTCGGTCTGGCACCAGATGGAGAAGCTGCGGGCGCAGGGCTTCGGCTTCGAGGCGCTGCCCGCGCGCGGCTACCGGCTGTCCCGGCGCCCGAGGATGCTCCACGCCGGCCTCGTGGAGGCCCAGCTCAAGGTCCGCCGCAAGGGGTTCACCTTCCTCGTCCTCGACGAGGTCGACAGCACGAACGACGAGTGCGCCCGCCAGCTCGCGGCGGGGCGCGCCGCGCCCTTCGCGGTGTTCGCCCAGAAGCAGACGCGCGGGCGCGGGCGGTTCGGGCGCGTGTGGCACAGCGAGGCGAACGGCAACCTCTACTCGAGCTTCGCATTCCGGCCGCGCATCGAGCCCGGCCGTATGCAGACCTTCACCCTCTGGATGGGGGTCACGATCTGCGAGCTCGTGTCCCGGTTCGTCCCGTTGGCGCCGGGGATCAAGTGGCCCAACGACATCGTCTTCGACGGCAGGAAGGCGGGCGGGATGCTGACCGAGGCGCGCGTGGACGCCGACCAGATCCGGGACCTTGTGTTCGGCCTCGGGCTCAATGTGAACAGCCCGGCCGCCGACTGGCCCGCAGACCTCGCGCGCCGGGCGGTCTCGCTCTCCGAGCTCGCGGGGGCCGCCGTCGACCTGAACCACCTCACGGCGGCGCTCATCGGGCGCGTGCTCCTGGCCTACGAGCGCTTCATCGAGGGCGAGCATGTCGACATGTTCGCCGAGCTCTGGAACAAGTACGACGTCCTGCGGGGCCGCGAGATCACGCTCGCCGAGGGCGGGCGCAAGCGGCGGGGCAAGGTGCTCGGCGTCGACGACGTGGGCTCCCTCCTCCTGCGCGACGACCACGGGCGCACCCGGGGCTTCCGCGCCGGCGAGGTCACCGTTGAAAAGGGCGCCTGAGCCCCCGCCCGCGATGAACCCCGTCCCCGTACAGCCGGCCATCGAGGTGTCCCATCTCGTGAAGAGCTACGCGGGCGTTCTCGCCGTCAACGACATCAGCTTCACCGTGCCGCGGGGGGAGATCATCGGGTTCCTCGGGCCCAACGGCGCCGGCAAGTCGACCACGATGAGGATCCTGACCGGCTACCTGCCCGCGACGTCGGGCCATGTGTCGATCTGCGGCTTCCCGGTGGCGTCGGAGCCCGACGCGGTCAAGAGGCGGGTGGGCTACATGCCGGAAAACAACCCGCTGCCCGACGACATGCGGGTCAGCGAATACCTCTACTTCAGGGGCAGGCTGAAGGAGGTGCCCCGCCGCAAGCTCGGCTCCCGGATCGACGAGGTCCTGGAGCTCTGCGACCTGAAGCGGGTCCGCCACAAGATCATCGGCAAGCTCTCCAAGGGGTTCCGCCAGAGGGTCGGCATCGCCGAGTCCGTCCTCGCCGAGCCGCCCGTCATCATCATGGACGAGCCAACGATCGGCCTGGACCCGCACCAGATCCTGATCGTGCGCGACCTGATCGCGAGCCTGCGCGGGCGCATGACCGTCCTCATCTCGAGCCACATCCTGCCCGAGATCGAGATGACCTGCGACCGCGTGCTCATCATCAACCAGGGAAGGATCGTCGCCCAGGGGACACCGGCGGACCTGAGGCGGGAGGTCCTGGGGCAGTCGGCCTACGAGATCGAGGCCGCCGGCGCACTCGGGTCCCTGTCCTTCCTCCTGGGCTCCATCGACCCCGGGCTCTCCGTGGCCTCCGAGGGGGAGCCCGACCTCCAGGGGTTCCGCACGATCAAGCTGAAGACCCTCAATCCAGAGGACTCGGGCGAGGCGATCCTGCGCGCGTGCCTCTCCGAGGGCCTGCGCGTGCGCGCGATCAGCCGGGCGCACCCCACCCTCGAGGACGTCTTCCTCGCGGCAACGCGCCGCAGCTGGGACGCCGTGATGGAGGACCGGGGGGGGCCTGGGCCGTCATGAAGCACTTCCTCACAATCCTGGCCCACGAGGTGCGCATGCTCCTCGTGAGCCCAAGCACCTACATCGCGGCCGTGGGCTTCCTCTCCGTGATGGGGTTCATCTTCACGGGCATCCTCGAGGCCTACAGCAAGGCGCCGCAGGAGCTCTCGCCCGCGGCGATCTTCTTCGAGGTCTACTATTTCCCGGCCATCTTCATGGTCCCGCTCCTCACCATGAAGTGCCTGGCCGACGAGCGCAGGCTCGGCACGATCGAGACACTCCTGACGACGCCCGTCACGACGGCCGAGGTCGTCCTCGGAAAGTATGCGGCCGCCTACCTGCTCTACCTGCTCTTCTGGGCGTCCACCGCCGGGTTCTTCGTCATCCTGAAGCGCTTCGCGGGCGACGCCCACCTGATCGACCCCGGCCCCATCCTCGGCGGCTACCTCTTCGTGTCGGTCTCCGGGCTCCTGTTCATAGCGATCGGCGTGTTCGCGAGCTCGCTCTCCCGCAACCAGGCGGTCGCCGGCATGCTCTGCGTCACGATGCTGGTCGGGCTCATCTTCGGCGTGCAGTACCTCGCCAACGCGTCGTGGATGGAGCGCGAGGCCCTGTCGCCCCTCAAGGCGGCCGTGAACTACGCCCAGATCCAGCAGCACTACCAGGACTTCACCCGGGGCGTGGTCGACATGCGCGAGCTCCTCTTCTACGTCAGCGGGACGTTCATCGCCCTGATCTTCAGCATCCTCTCGGTCGAGACGAAGATGCTCCACAGCTGAAGCCCCCCCGTGATCGACAGCTTCCGAGCCACCCGCTGGATACGAACGCTGAACCTGGCGCTCCAGGCCGTGCTCATCCTGACGCTGGTGGGCGGCCTCAACTTCCTGGCGAGGAGCCATTCCTGGGGGCGGCTCGACCTCACGCGCTACCGCCGCTTCTCGCTCTCGGCGGAGACTCTCGCCTACCTGCGCGACCTCCCGCTGCCGATCCACATCGTGGTCACCTCGAGCGCCCAGACGGAGGACGACCCCGAGATCAAGGGCCTGCTGAGCGAGTACGTCTACTCGACCGAGGGCAACCCGGCGGGCCGCATCTCCGTCGAGTACGTCGACCTCTACGAGGACCGTCGAAAGACGGAGAAGTACGGCGTCGACAAGCCCGGGCTCGTTCTCCTCATGTGCGGCGACAGGAGGCGCGTCCTCACCCCCGACCTCATGTACCGGTGGGAGAACAAGGTCCGCAAGGACTTCATCGGGGAGCAGTCCGTCACGGCGGCCATCCTCGACGTCTCCAACCCCGACCGCAAAAAGATCTACTTCCTCGTGGGCCACGGCGAGCTCCGGCCCGACGACGTCGACCCGGCTCACGGGCTCTCCATGGCGCGGGACGAGCTGATCCAGCGCAACTACGACGTCGGGACCCTCGAGCTGGCCGCGGCGCGCAAGATACCCGCCGACACCGCGCTCCTCGTGAGCGCCTGGCCGCGCGAGCCCTTCACGCCCTTCGAGCAGGAGCTCCTGCGCCAGTACCTCGGGGCGGGCGCCGGCAAGCTGATTCTCTTCCTCGCCCCCTTCACGCAGTCGGGCCTCAAGGACCTGATGATCGACGACTGGGGCGTCCTTGTGGACGACGACATCATCCTGGACCCCGCGTCCGACAGCCTCACGGAGGAGGGCGACCTCATCATCCGCGCGTACACCCCCCACCCGATCACCCAGGCCTTGATCGACTACAAGGAGGTCCTCACGCTGGGCAGGGCGCGCAGCGTGAGGCCGCTGCCGGGGCGGCCGGCTGGCGCGGGCCTCACCGTCGTCACGCTGGCGGCCACCTCGAAGTCGGCGTGGGGAGAGATCAACGAGGCCCAGCGCGGCATACAGCCCTTCACGGCGGGGATCGACATCAAGGGCCTTCCCCAGATGTCGCCGCCCGACCGGCTCGGGGTCGCCGTCGCCTCGGAGCGCGTCCCGGTGCAGGGGGACCTCCCGTTCAGCGTCCCAGGCGGCAAGCTGGTCGTCATCGGCACGGGGGACCTGATCTCGAACGCGCGGATATCGACCACGGGCGAGGAGCAGCTCTTCCTCGGCGCGGTCAACTGGACGGTGGGCCGCGACGCCTCGCTCAACGTCCCGGCCCGCCCCATCGAGCGCTTCTCCCTTTCGCTCAGCGCCGGGGACCTGGCCCACCTGCGCTACACGCTCATGCTCGCCCTCCCCGGCATTGCCGCCCTGCTGGGAATCGCCGTATACTGGGCCCGGCGTAACTAGAATCCCGCGCCGACCCACCGAAATGCGCTCCAAAGTCACACTCGTCCTGCTCTTCCTGAACGTCGCGCTGTTCTTCTTCATCTTCTACTTCGAGCGCGACTGGCGGGTCGAGCGCGCCTCGCAGGAGGCGCGCCACCGGGTCCTCGGGGTCGAGGCCGCCGACATCCGAAGCCTCGCGGTCACCGGGACGGCGCCCGGGTCGAGCTTCAGCCTTGAGAAGAGGGGCGACGCCTGGTTCCTGACGAAGCCCGTCGAGTGGCCCGCGAACCCGGTCGCGGTCAGCCACATCCTCAACGAGCTGCAGGTCCTCGAGAACGTCGCGAGCTTCAGCACGCGCGACCTCGACAAGAACGGGCAGAAGCTCGCCGACTACGGGCTGGACCAGCCGAAGCTCACGCTCGCCTTCTCCTCGGGCGACGAGGGGTCCGCGGGCTCGGGGCGCACCACGGTGCTCCGGATCGGCGACACGGTGAAGGTCGGGGACCACCTCTACCTTCTCTCGTCGGACGGCGAGAAGATCCACGTCGTCAGCCGCTCCCTTGCCGACAGCCTCTCCATCCCGTTCGACCAGCTCCGCTCGGACGTCATCTTCTCCATCCAGGCATTCGAGGCCCGATCGCTAAACCTGCAGACCGCCTCGCCGTCGAGCGTCCGGGTCCGCCTCGACAAGGAGGGCAGCCGCTGGCTCTTCAGGACGCCCGTGAACGCGCGGGCGGGAAAGAACGCAACCGACCTGGCGATCAACGCGCTCGACGCGCTGCGCGTGAGCGCGTTCGTGCTGCAGAACCCGCCCGCGACCCTGCCGTCCGCCGCCCCGGCCCTGCGGGTCACGCTCGAGGGGAACAACCGGCACGAGACCCTCTTCGTCGGCGCGGCGGCGGAGGGCGCCGACCGGTACTTCGCGCAGCTCGAGGACCGGAGCGCCGTCTTCACCGTCGCGATCCCCATCGAGCTCATGAACCTGCTGCGCAACTCCGCGGACGAGCTGCGCGACCGCCACATCCTGGACTTCGATGCGACCGCCGTCACGTCGATCGCGCTCTCCGCCCTGAACCAGCCCGAGATCGCGCTGCAGCGACTCGAGTCCCCGGCCGCGGGCCACGACACGGGCTGGCAGATCCTGCGGCGAGGCGGCGGCGCCCAGGCGTCGCAGCCGCTCGCCGCCGACACGGGGGCCGTGCAGCGCCTCCTCGGACGCCTGGAGACGCTCTCCGCCCTCAAGTTTCAGAGCGACGCGCCCACCAACGCCGACATCGAGGAGTGGGGGTTCAACCGGCCCGAGCGCGAGATCGCGCTGACCCTCGGGGGAACGCCGGCCACCCAGGTGACGCTCCAGCTCGGCCTGCCGACGAAGCGCGAGAACGTCGCCTACGCCCGGATAGCCGGCCTCCCCTCCGTGTACGCGGTGGAGCCCGACATCCTCAAGGACACGAGCGCCTCGCCGCTCGCGTGGCGCGAGCGCCTCCTGAGCTCCCTGCCCGCGTCGGCCAAGATAACGTCCCTCTCCCTGGCCAACGCCGGCGACAACTCGGTCGTCTACGCGCACAAGCTCGCCGACGGCGAGACGTGGGACGCCGCGCTCGCGGCCGAGACCGCGCCGCGCCGGGAGGCGATCACGGCCGTGCTCGCCCAGCTGCGCGCGCTGCGGGCGGCAAGCTTCGTCCAGGACGGCTTCCCCGACAAGGTCCTCGCCGCCGGCGAGATGCGCCCGTGGAAATACCGCCTCGACGCGACCGTGCTCCTGCCGGGCGGGGCCGGGCAGGTGAACACGATGACCCTCTGGTTCGCGGAGCGCAGCGGCGGCGCCGAACAACTCGCCGGCTCGAAGGACTTCGGGGCGGTCTTCGCGATAGAGCAGCCGCTGGTGGACGCACTCTTCGCGCTCACGCAGCCCTGAACGGATGGCCTCCGCGACAAAGAGGCGCTGCCTTGCGGTTGCCCGGGCCTGCGCCACGTGCCTCGGCACGCTGGCGCTGTGGACGCTCTGGCTCGGCCTCGTCCTGCTGCTCGGCTTCCAGGCCTACATCGCCTCGGTGAACGAGCTTCGGGTCCCGAGGTTCATCCTGCACTCGATCGAGGGCCACCTCGCCGAGTCCGGGGTCTCGGTCAAGTTCGGACGGGCGACCTTCGACCCCTCGGGCCGGATCCTGCTCACCAAGGCGCGCTTCAGGCTGGAATCGTTCGCCGAGCCGGTCATCACGGCGGACGCGATCTACCTGCGCCTGGACCCGTGGGCCCTCGTCGAGCGGCGCTTCGAGGCGAGGGAGATCCGCGCGATCGGCGCCAACCTCTTCATACCGGCGATGCTCTCGTCCTCGGGGAGGGCGGAGAAGATCGTCCAGGACCTGGACGCCGGGTTCTCCCTCACCTCCCGGGGGGACGAATTCTCGGTCGACTACCTGAGCTGCCGCCTGGGCGGCCTGCTCGTCACCGCGCGCGGGCAGGTCAACGCGGGCACGGTCGCCCGCAACAGCGCCGGGACGGAGTCGCTGCCCCTGGCCGAGTTCCTGTCCAAGAACTACGTGGCCCTCAGCCGCGAGGTCTCCAGGGCTGAGGCGCAGATCGCGGGCCTCGACGGCGCCGGGGTCGTCGCGGTCCTCACCCCGTCCGACACGCGCGGCGCGGTCGTGAGCGCCGAGCTTTTCGCGGACAGCCTGAGGATGCCCGAGCCCGTCGCAGTCGAGGCCGAGCGGATCCATGCGAGGTGCCGCTTCCCGCTGCTGGGCGGGGCGCCCCTGATGACGGCGGCCTACGCGAGCGCGGAGAGCCTGCGGGTCGCCGGAAAGGTCGCGGCGACGGGGGTCCTCGCGCGCACGCGCGGGATCCTCAACGTCGACACGCTGTCCTTCGACACGAGGCAGGTGGAGGTCACGGCCGGATCGGTCGCGATGGCGGGCCATTCCGTCCTGGCCCCGCTCGCGAGCGTCGTCCCCGGCACCGGGCGGGCGTTCTCCGCCGAGTTGACGGCTATGCTCCTCGGGCGCGTCGTCTGGGCGGCCGGCGACGTGGACCTGGCCGCGAAGTCGGCCGACGTGACCTTCGACGGGTCGTTCTCGCCCGGTCTCATCGAGGCGCTCTCGGCGCACACCGGCGTGGCCATCCGGCGCTTCGCGGACCTGACGGAGCCCCTCCAGGCCGCCGGGCGCGTGCGCCTCGCCCCGGGATGGGCCTTCAGGGACGTGAAGGCGCGCGTGGACACGCGCAACTTCACCGCCTACCTCGTGAGGTTCGACGAGGCGCGGGGCAACGTGTCGTTCGACGGGACGCATTTCGCGGCCACGGACGCCGTGGTGGTGAGCGGCGACAACCTCGCCCTGGGCTCCTACGAGCAGAACTTCTCGACGCTGGAGTTCCGGTACCTGCTGACCGGCAGGCTGCGGCCCCTCGACATCTCGCCGTGGTTCGGGGGCGACTGGTGGCCGGGCATCTTCAGGAACTTCGAGTTCCCCACGCGGCCGCCCGACGCCACGATCGACGTGCGCGGCCGCTACGCGAAGGGCCGGCACTTCGCCGTGTTCGGGTACGCGGACTCGGCCAACCCCGTGCTGCGGGGCGTGCCCTTCGACCGCGCCCGCGTGCTGCTTTACGTCGACCAGGACGCGTGCGACGGGCTCGACATCACGCTCGACCGGGGGACGGGGACAGCCCAAGGCTCCTTCAAGCTGTCGACCGAGCCCGAGCAGGGCAACTGGAGCCGGTTTGACATCGACGCGACGGCGTCGATCGACCCGTCGCCCATAGGCAGGCTCCTGCCGCCGGAAGCGGCGGCCGCGATCGCGGCCTTCTCGTTCGACCAGCCGCCCGCGATCTCGATCAACGGCCACTTCAGCGGCCCCGCGGCGCCGGACGGCTCGACCAGCTCGCTCCACACGGAGGTCCGCTCGGCGTCCGGCTTCCGGGTGCACGGCGTGGCGTTCGACAAGGCCTCGTTCAAGATCGACCTCAAGGGCGACGACATCGCCGTCAGGGACGTCGACGCGGGCTTCGCGGGCGGCTCCGTCACCGCCTCGGCCGACGTGACGGGCGCGGGCGACGCGAGGCGCCTGCGCTTCAGGGCGTCCCTCTCGGGGGCCAGCCTTGGCCAGGCCGCCTCCGCGGCCGAGGGCTACGTGGTCTCGGCGCCGCAGGGAAGCTCCACCGCGCTCGACACCTTCGCCAAGGACAAGTCGGGCGTGCGGCTCGACCTCAACGCCTCGGCCGAGGGCCGGCCCGGGGAGCTCGCCACCTTCGCGGGCGAGGGCAACGTCCAGATCCAGGGGTCGACGCTGGGCGAGTTGTCGCTCCTCGGGGGCCTCTCCAAGGTCCTCAAGTTCCCGGAGCTTCGCTTCACCCAGGCTCGGGCCTCGTTCAAGATCGGGGACGCCTCGCTCAGCTTCCCAGACCTGAGCGTCATCGGGGCCAACTCGGCGATCCGTGCGAAGGGCACGTACTCGATCGACCGCCGCATGCTGGACTTCTCGGCCACGATTTACCCCTTCATGGAGAGCAAGTCGCTCCTGCAGGTCTTCAACGCGATCTCCGCTCCCCTGTCGGCGATGCTCCGCGTGAGGCTCACCGGGAGCATCGACAAGCCCACGTGGAGGCTCGCCTACAGCCCCCTCAGCCTGCTGCGGGTGGGCGACGTGAAGACGGATTCCGAGGACAGGCCGGCACAGCCCGCCCCGCTGGCCAATCCCCCTCCCTGACACGGTGATGGGGAATTGCGGAGCGGGGCGCGAGGGGGCGCCAACTGCGTAAATCCCGTGGTCCGAAACACATTGCCCCGGGTCTGGCTAGGCGCTTAATTCGTCCGGTCCGCATGGACCAAGTAAACACATTGCCCCGGCGAACATGGACCGAGAGGGCGTCGCTGGCGCTCGCCATCATCCTCGTTGTGGTCGGTGCCGGCGGCGTGCTCGGCTGGCTCCTGCACCTCGACCGCCTCGTCGAGCCGATGGAGCACATGGCCCCGATCATGTTCAACGAGGGGCTGTGCTTCCTGGCCATCGGGATCGCGCTCCTGGGGCGCGAGTTCGGCATCGCGAACGCCGCCTGGGCGGGCCTCGTGCCTGCTGTGATCGGCCTGCTGACCGCGTTCGAGGGGTTCCTCGGGGTGGACCTGAAGATCGACGAGCTCTTCGCGCGCGACATCCTGCTCGTGGACACGGTCCAGCCGGGGCGCGGCTCCGTGATGGCAGCGTGCTGCATCGCCGTCGCGGGCGTGACCGTCTTCTGGAGGCTGTCGGAGAGGCAGGCCCGGGGCCGCCTGTTCGCCGAGGCCGTGTCCGGCTCGGTGCTCGCCTCCGTCGGGTTCTCGACCCTCCTCGGCTACCCTTTTCAGCTCCCCGCCGTCTACAACTGGGGCACGAACACCGCGATGTCGGCGGTCACGGCCGGCGCGCTCCTCGTGGCGGGCATGGCGCTCCTGACCCTCGCGTGGCGCGAGAGCCAGAAGGAGGAGGGCGGCCCGCCCGCCTGGCTGCCCATGCCCGCGGTCGTCGTCAGCCTCACGATGACGCTCATCTTCTGGATCGGCCTGCAGGAGCGCGAGATGGCCTATCTCGACGCGAGCACGACCTCCGCCGCCGACCAGATCGCGACGACCGTCAAGTCCGTCGTCGACCAGCAGATGAACCTGCTGGACCGGCTCGCCCGCAACGGCGCCGACAATCCCGACACGAACATGGTCGCCTGGCAGACCGACGCCGCCTCGTTCTTCGACGAGTCGAAGGAACTCGGCTGCGTGTCCATCTCGCTCATCGACTCGGCCGGCACGAGGCTGACGAACCGATGGACCTACCCGGACCAGGAGAGCCTGAGCCCGGCTGCGTTTGACCGCTCGATGGACGCGAGGAGGCGCGAGGCGATCGAGGCCGCCCGCGCCGCGAACTCCCCCGAGGTCACGACCTCCCCCGACACCGACGGGAAGGGCGACCCCGGCTTCGTCATCTACGCGCCCATCGGCAGGACCGGGGGCCCCAGCCACTACGCCTCCGCCGAGTACCTCTACGCGAGGTTCTTCTCCTGGGTGTTCACGAAGCAGCTCAAGCTCTCGGCCGGCTACACGCTCGCGGTCCGGGTGGGCAACCTCGAGGTCTACCGCTCGACGCTCGCCGGCAGCGCCGGCAAGGTCGGCCCCCTCGAGCGGCGCTACCCCAGCCTCTTCGGCCAGCGCGTCCTGATGACGCTGACCCCGACCGGCGACCTCCTGAGGACAAACAAGCGCTACCTGCCCGAGATGGCGCTCGCGGGCGGCCTCGCGATCACGCTGCTCCTCGGCTTCACGCTCCACCTCGCCCGGCGCGCGCGCTCGGGCCAGTACCTCTCCGACCTCTCCAACAAGAGGCTGGTCGCTGAGAACGAGGAGCGCCGCCGGGTCGAGGCGAGGCTCAAGGTCTCCGACGAGCGCCTGCGTCTCGCCCTCGACTCGACGCAGATCGGCATCTTCGAGTGGAACGTCCCGAAGGGCCACGTCTACTACAGCCCGGGCCTCTGGGGCCTGCTTGGCTACGAGCACGCCCGCATGCCGTCCACGCTCGAGGTGTGGCAGTCGCTCATCCACCCGGACGACCTGCCGATGTACCGCAAGCGCACCGAGTCGCAGCTGAACGGCATCGCCTCCTTCATCGACCCGGAGTACCGCGTTCGCGCCCGCACCGGCGACTGGCGCTGGGTGTACGTCCGCTCCAAGTCCGTCCTCGCCGGCCCCAACGGCCGGCCGACCCGGATCATCGGCACCGTCCAGGACATCACGATCCGCCGCGAGTCCGAGCAGGCGCTCAGGGAGAGCCAGGCCGAGGCCCGCAAGCTCTCGCTCGTCGCGTCGAAGACGGACAACCTGGTGATCATCGGCTCCGCAGACGGGAGGATCGAGTGGGTCAACAGCGCCTTCTGCCGGGTGATGGAGTTCACGCTGGAGGAGGTGGTCGGCAAGGACCCCGGCCAGCTGCTGGGCGGCCCCGACACCGACTCCGCGCAGGCCGATCTGATACGCGACGAGATCGCGAAGGGCCACGGGACCAACACCGAGATCATCCACTACTCGAAGTCGGGGCGGAAGTACTACCTGCACCTGGAGGTCCAGGTTGTCAGGGACCAGGCCGGAAACGTGGAGAACTACATCGCGATCGAGAACGACATCACGTCGCGGGTCGAGACCGAGAACCAGCTGCGCCGCGCCAAGGCCGAGGCCGACTTCGCATCCCGCGCGAAGAGCGAGTTCCTCGCCTCGATGTCCCACGAGATCCGCACGCCCATGAACGGCGTGATCGGCATGACCAGCATCCTCATGGAGACCTCGCTCACCGGCGAGCAGCGCGACTTCGTCAACACGATCCGCACCTCGGGCGAGGCGCTCCTGACCATCATCAACGACATCCTGGACTTCTCGAAGATCGAGTCGGGCAAGATGGAGCTCGAGAAGGCGCCCTTCGAGCTGGCGCTCTGCGTCGAGGAGGCGCTCGACCTGTTCGCGCCCACGGCTGCCGCGAAGCGCCTGGAGATCGGCTACCACGTCGAGCAGGACGTCCCGCCGTGGATCGTGGGCGACGTCACGCGCCTGCGCCAGATCATCGTCAACCTGGTCAACAACGCGCTCAAGTTCACGCCCTCGGGCAGCATCTCGATCCAGGTGCGCAGGATACCGCTCGACGTCGCGGTCCGCCCCACCCCGGCGGGCCGGATGAGGCTCGAGATCTCGGTCCAGGACACCGGCATCGGCATACCCCCGGACAGGATCGACCGGCTCTTCAAGGCCTTCAGCCAGGTGGACTCCTCGACGACCCGCAAGTACGGCGGCACGGGCCTGGGACTCGCGATCTGCCAGCGCCTCTGCCAGCTGATGTACGGCGACATCCGGGTCGAGAGCACGCCCGGCAAGGGGTCGACCTTCACGATCGCATTCATGACGGACGCGGCGCAGCGCCCCGCCGAGGTGTCGGCGCCCGCCTACAGCGGCATGGAGCTCCAGGGCACGCTCGCCCTGTGCATCGAGGACAACCCGATCACGCGCGCGCGCCTGCGGACCCTCTTCGACGGGCTCGGCGCCACGTGCGTCTTCACGAACGACCCGGAGTCGGCCGTGGAGATGGCCGCCACCATGCCCACGCCGCCGGCGATCGTCATCCTGGACCTCCCGGAGTTCGAGAGCCAGCGGGCCCTCGAGCTGACGGCGGAGATCAAGTGCCCGAGGCTCATCCTCTTCCGCCTCGGGCAGACCCCGCCCACGGCCCCGCCGGACGGCCTGCCGTACGCGACGCTCTCAAAGCCCATCAAGACGGTCTCGTTCCTGCAGGCGCTCACCGTCCTCGGCAACCGCGGGGCCGGGGTCGTCGAGCAGGCCCGCCACGAGGACCGCCCGGTGGCGGAGGAGATCCCGCTCAGCGTGCTGCTGGCCGAGGACAACGCCGTCAACCAGAAGGTCGCTCTCAGGTTCCTCGAGCGCATGGGCTACAACGCCGACGCGGTCGGCAACGGCCTCGAGGCCGTGAACGCCTTCCAGCACCGCGACTACGACCTCGTGCTCATGGACCTTCAGATGCCCGAGATGGACGGCCTCGAGGCAAGCCGCAGGATCCGCAGGACGCTGCCCGCGGAACGCCAGCCGAAGATCATCGCCCTCACGGCCAACGCGATGCAGGGCGACCGCGAGATCTGCCTCGACGCCGGCATGGACGACTACATCTCGAAGCCCGTGAAGATGCACGAGATCGTCGCCGCGATCCGCCGGCAGTTCTCGAAGACCAAGATAGAGCCGTCGGTCACGAGCTGACCAAGGCGGCCAGCTCCCGGATCTCGCCCGCGCGAGACGGCTCGGCGGCGAGGTTGCGCAGCTCGAGCGGATCCTCCGCGAGGTCGAGGAAGAGCCAGGGCGAGCGATCAGAACCCAGGACCAGCTTGCGTGAGGCGGTCCGCACCCCCGACCACGCCCGGTCGCACTGGTCCGGCAGGCTTACGACGGAGGGCATCGAGATCCGGGCGGGGCCCCCAGGCGCCACCGGGACCCGGCCCTCGGCCAGGGCGGCGACCATCGCCGGCACGTCGAGGAGCGAGACCGGGGACGGGTCGCGGCCGCGGGCGCCCGGGAAACGCAGGAGCAGCGGCACCCGGATGCTCTCCTCGTGGGGCCAGCCCTTGCGGAAGAGGCCGTGGGAGCCGTGCATGTCGCCGTGGACGGAGGTGGCGATGACCGCGGTGTCCCCGGGCAGCCCCGCCACGAGGCGCCCCATGGAGCGGTCGGTCGCCTCGATGTGCGCATAGTACCCCGAGAGGTCGCGCCTGGCGCGCGCGGCGGCCCCCGCGGGGACGTTGGCGCGCAGCGGGACCAATCCGGGGTCCGCGGGGGCGACCCCGGCGGCGGGGTCGGCGTAGGGCGGATGCGGCGCCTCGAGGCTCACCACGGCGAACCACGGGCCCGCTTTCGCGCGCAGCACCTCGGCGGCGCGGGCGCAGACGACGTCGCTCTGGTATCCCTCGAATCGCGTGGGCTTCGGCAGCCGGGTCCCGTGCAGCCACGGATCGTTGAGGAGGAACCCGCTCTCGAACCCCTCCCAGAAGCTGAAGCCGCCGCGGTATTCGGGCGGGACCACCGTCCTCGCGTGCTCCTCCCCGGTCAGCTTCGCCCGGCTGTCCCTCGGGGCCAGGTGCCATTTGCCGAAGAAGGCCGTCTGGTAGCCGCGCTCGCCCATCGCGTGGGCGATTGTCCTCGTCCCCGGGGGAAGCGGGTCGAAGTAGTCCCGGACGCCGTTTTCCGGGGACGCGACGCCCGTCAGCAGCGCCGCCCGCGCAAAGGGGCCGAAGGGGTGCGGCGTGACGGCCTGCGCGAAGTCCAGCCCCTGCGCCGCGAGAGCGTCCAGGAAGGGCGTGCGCGCGCCCGGGTCCCCGGCATAGCCGCACGCCTGCGCCCGCCACTGCGTGGTCACGAGGAGCAGGATGTTCGGGGGCATCGCGGGTTGGGTTGGGTCCGGGTGTTGAGTATCCGCCGCAAGTACACAAGCTGCGGGGCTCCCGTGCAATCCAGCGTCGCAACGAGCCCCCGGTGGTGGCTGTGGCCCACGATCCTCTCGCTCGACGCTCCGGCGGTCGTCGTCCTCTGGCAGCGGCTCATCGCGGGGAGCGCCTCCGTGGAGGCGCGGGCGCCCGAGGCCGTCGTCCTCGGCTTCTCGGTCTGGCTCTCCTACGCCGCCGACCGCTGGATCGAGGGATGGCGTCTCGTGCCGGGCAGCATCCTCACGCATCGGCACCGCTTCCACCAGAGGTGGCGGTGGCCGCTCCTGGCCGTGTGGGCCGCCGTCCTTTTCCTCGACGTCCTCGAGGCCTTCCGGGGCCTGACGCGCCGCGAGCTCGGCGCCGGCGCGCTCCTCCTCTTGCCGGTAGCGGCCTACCTGCTCTCCCACCAGCTTGTCCACAGGCGCAGCCCCTGGCGTGCGCCAAAGGAGGCCTGCGTCGCGGTGCTCCTCTCCGCCGGCGCGGCGGTGTTCGCCGTGAGCCGGCCCGGCGCGGACCTCATGGGGATCGCGGCCCCCCTGGCGCTCTTCGCCCTGCTCTGCTTCTCGAACTGCGCGCTGATATCGGTGTGGGAGGACGAGGTCGACCGGGTCCATGGCCAGACCTCCCTGGCGCTCCAATTTGGAGGCGCAGCCGCGCTCGCAAACGCACTACCGTGGGCGATCGCCGCCGTGGCGGCGGCAGTCTGGATCGCCGGCGTGCCCCACGCCCGCGCGGCCGCCGCGTGCGCCGCGGCGAGCGGCTCCCTCCTGGGTCTGGTTGCCCTGGCGGAGGCACGCATCGGACGAGTCCGCGCCCGCGTCCTGGCGGATGTCGCCCTGATGACACCCGCCGCCCTCCTGCTTCTGCGGGCCGCCGGATGAGAGCGGGCCGCAGCGGATTCGACCGGCTCGCGGTGTGCTACCGCGCGCTGGAACTCGCAGCCTTCGGGCGCGACCTCGAGCGCGCGCGGTTCGCCTTCCTGGACAGGCTCGCCCCGTGCCGCGACATTCTCCTTCTCGGGGAGGGCGACGGCCGGTGCGCCCAGCGCCTGGCGCGGATCGCCCCGCTGGCGAGGATCCTGTGCGTCGACTCGAGCCCCGGGATGATCGAGCGCGCCCGCTCGAGGCTGCCGGAGGCAGATCGCTCCCGGGTCACCTTCACCTGCGCGGACGCCCTGTCGTTCGCGCCGGAACCGGGGACCTTTGACGCCGCCTTGACCTTCTTCTTCCTCGACTGCTTCGATGCGGCCGGGGTCGAGGCGCTGGTCGCGCGAACCGGACTGGCGCTGCGCCCCGGCGCGCTGTGGCTCTTCGCGGACTTCGTGATGCCGCCCAGGGGGGCCGCCCGCCTGCGCGCGCGGGCGTGGCTGGCCGTCCTCTACGGCTTCTTTCGCCTCGGAACGGGGCTCAAGGTCTCGTCTCTCCCCCCTTCCGAGGGGATCCTGGAGGGGGCCGGCTGGACCAGGGTCGCCGGCATGGACCTCCAGCGCGGGCTTGTTCGCAGCTGCGTGTACCGCCGGAACTTGCCTATTGCAGCTCCGGCGGCATCTGCATGACGCGCGCGGAAAGCGAGTCGAGGAGGGCGCCCGTCGGCCGGACCTGCCTGTCGTCGCCGGTGGGGATGGTCGCCATGGGCCTGAAGTCCCCGAGGAGCAGGCAGTAGTCGCTGTTCACCATGATGCCGAGCAGCTCGCCCGTCTTGCTGAAGACGAGGTCGCCCCGGGAGGTCGCGAAATCGCCGAACATGCGCTTGAAGAGTCGGTTGTCCACGCGGACGTATCCCGGGTGGGCGGCGTCGAGCTTGAAGCCGAGCTCCCCGTAGCCCTTTCCGCCGCCGCTGATGAGGAGCGCCTCGGGGAACTTGAGGGGATCGGCCGCCAGCGGGTACACCTTGGCGCCGAGCGCCGCGACCTGCTGGGCGTCGACCGGGACGACGACGACCCGCGGGTCGGCGGCGAGGAACTCGATCACGGAGCCCGTGGACTTGTAGTCCGGCGGTCGGTCGAAGCGCACCGCGACCTTCTCCCAGTCCAGGCCGATCTCCCTCAGCGAGAACGGGGTGTCCTCCGCCTCGACGAGGGCGTAGACCTGCCTGCCGTCGGTGGTGAAGACCGTCTTCGTGTCCTTGTCCTTGGTCGTGTTGCCGAAGATCCCCTTGCGCGACGCGGTGAAGGTCGTCTGCACGCGGTTCGCGAGGAAGTCGTTGAAGAGCACGTTCGCGGAGATCGGGCGGTTGTCGCGGATCTCCTTCGTCAGGTCGCCCGAGTTCTGGGCGAGCTGGCCGACGCCCTCGGCGAGCTGGTTCGTGGCCTGCTCCACCTTCACCCGCTCCGAGCGCTCGCTTTGGACCTGGTTCTGCAGGTCCACAGCCTGGGCGGCGAGGCGCTGCTTCTCGCTCTCCCCCACCGCGACCTGCACGGTGAGGCCCTCGATCTGCTTGCGCGCGTCGGCCTGCTGCTGCTCGAGCTTGGCAAGCGCCTGCTTCTGGCGCTCGGCCTCCGCCTTCTTGTCCTCGAGCTCCCGCTGGATCTGGGCGAGCTGGCTCCTCGTGAGCGCGTTCTCCTCGGACTCGGACTGGTACTTGATGTTGAGCTCGGCCTGGGACTTCTGCGTGTCGACGAGCTGCGCGGTCAGCTTCTGGCTGTCCGCCTGGAGCTGGCCGAGGCTCTTCTCGCGCGAGGCGAGCGTCGAGTCCGCCGACGAGAGCTTCTGCTCGAGGGCCTGGCGGGACAGCTGCTCGTCGGCGAGCGACTGCCGCATGGCCTCGACCAAGTCCTGGTCCTTGGAGACCGTGTTCGCCGAGATCTCGTTGACCGGGGGCTGGCGGGGGCGCGCGGGCTCCGCCCTCTCCCACCGCGTGAGCGCGATCAGGTTGAGGAACAGGAAGTCGACGATGAAGAGTAGGAGCGTCCTGTTCATGCTGCGACTGCCGCCGTCCTCTGGCTCTCGAGGATCAGGCGGCGCTTGAAGCCGCGCACGTGCCTGATCTTGACCAGCGCGACGCAGATGATGCCGAAGAGGTTGGACGAGTATGCCGCGAGGAGGTTCGGCTCGATGACGCCGACCACCTGCAGGACGAGGGCTGCCGCCGTGCCCATCATGCCGACGTAGAGGCCGCTGTCGAAGAGGTTCTCCTCGTTCTCCATGAGGCGGAGCTTCAGGAGCGGAGACGCGTCCTGGGTCTCTATCTCGCGGATCTTGCGGAGGCAGGCCATGTACATTCCGACCTGAAGCGCGGCGAATATGCCGATTGATACGAGCGTTGAGGTTTCCATAGTGACGGGCTTTGAGGTTTGAGGGGGGGCTGTTTGAGTGGAAGTGGCCGCGAGCATCGGGATGACGAGGCGAACGCGGTACTCGGAGGACGGGGCGGCCTTGAGGAGGAAGGGCTCGGTCGCGACGATGAGGAGCGCGGACATGATGACGGCGAGGACGCCCGCGCGCACGTGCTGCTGCGCCCCGGCGGAGGGGCCCCCGGCGGGGGACACGATCCAGAGGTCGAGGCCGCGCAGCAGGAGGAAGAGACCGAGGATGTAGCCCGCGTACTTGACGGCCAGCATGAGGCGGGGGTGCTCGAGGACGAGCGCCGACGCCGCGCCCATCGCCGGGCCGGGGGAGCGGTTCACCGGCACCTCGCGCTGCAGGAGGAGGTTGACGGCGCCCTGGCCGTCGGAGATCGCGAGGCGCAGGTCCTCGGACCCCGCCTTCCCGTAGCGGATCAGGTAGGCGGAGACCCGGTCCGCGGAGTTGGCGAGCATCGCGGCCGAGTAGATGAAAGGCAGCTGGTCGGGCGCCACCCGGCTCAGGTGTGCGTACTCGCCCACCGTGCGCACGCCCTGCGTGCGCCGGACGAGCTCGCAGAGCTGCGTCCAGTCGAGCCGGCGCCCGAGCGAGAGGAGGTCGAGGTAGAACCCCTCGAGCTCGCCGAGCTCGTTGCGCTGGACGGCCGCGTCGGCGAGGGCGCGCACCTCGCGCTGGAGCGTCGGCGAAAGGTGCTCGCCCTGGTAGAGGAGGCCCGTGAGGAGGATGAGGGCGTCCAGGGGCTGCCCGCCCGCGCGGTTCGCCGGGACGAACCGGCCGGTCGACGTGACGTCGCGGGTCTTAAGGATCGTCTGCACGCCGATCGATCCGGAGTTCGCGAGGTAGGCCCTCACGGCGTCCCGCGAGCGCTCGGAGATGAGGAAGCTCATGACCGGCGTGCTGGACGCGTGGTCCGTCTTCTGGCGCAGGTTGAAGATCGGGTCGAGCGACGCGTCCCAGCCGCCCCAGGCCACGAGCGCGGGCTGGCGCGCCGAGAGCTCGCCGAGATCCCTCTCGAGCGCGGCGGCCCCGGGGTCCTCGACCGCCTTCGCGGCGCCGAGCAGGAGGAGCGCGGGCCCGATCTTCTCGGAGCCGACCAGGTCGCGCCCGAACGCGGCCACGGACGGCGTGTCGGCGCCCGCCGAGCGCAGCAGGCCCCTGCCGACGGACTTCAGGCTCACCGGCAGCAGCCAGGCCAGCACCGCGACCACCACGCCCGCAAATACGAGAGCCGGGGCTGCGGGAGGGGTCTTGTGGGCCTCGTGGGGTCGACTCATGCGCGGGTGTCGAAAGTATTGGTTGCGGGCCCGACGGACGGCTATCAGGCTGGATAGTCTCACCGACCGATGTCTCTGGAAATTGTTCACTACAACGATCCAGTTTTGCGCAAGAAAGGCGAGAAAATCACCGTGTTCGACGACGCGCTCGCCTCGTTCGCCGAGCAGATGGTCCACACGATGCACGAGGCGCACGGCATCGGGCTCGCCGCCCAGCAGGTCGGCAGGGCCGTGCAGGTGTGCGTCGTCGACCTGAGGGTCGCGGAGGTCGACTTTGACTGGAAGCTCGACGGGGCCAGGACGCCGCTCGAGCTGATCATGCCGATGGTCGTCGTGAACCCCAAGATCACGGTGGCGAAGAAGACCCCCACCGTCTCCTCGGAGGAGGGATGCCTGTCGTTTCCCGAGATCCGGGGCGAGGTCTCCAGGGCGGAGTCCATCTCGGCCAAGTTCCAGGATCAGTACGGCCTCCCCCACGCGCTCGAGTGCACGGGTCTCTTCGCCCGGTGCATGCTCCACGAGGTCGACCACCTCAACGGGGTCCTCTTCATCGACCATATGGACAAGGCGGTCCGTGCCTCCGTCGACGAGGCCGTGAAGGCGCTCGCGAGGAGCACCAAGTCCGCCCGCGCGGCGGCGAAGGCGTGAGCATCGCGACCCGAGGGGGGGACAAGGGCACGACCGGCCTGCTCCACGGGCAGCGCGTGCCGAAGGACCACCCGCAGATCGAGGCGGTCGGGGCGTTCGACGAGCTGAACGTGGAGATAGGCGCGGCGCGGCTCGCCTCGGCGGACGCGGCCACGCGCGGGGTGCTCCTGGCCGTCCAGGGCTCGCTCATCGCCCTCATGGGCGAACTCGCCTGCGCCGAGGCGGACGCCGAAAAACATGCCCGTTCGGAATTCGCCCGGCTTTCGGAGGCGGACCTCGCCCGTCTGGACGCCCTCGTCGCCTCGCTCGAGGCCAAGGGGCTGAAGTTCGACGGCTGGGCGACGCCCGGGGCCAACGCGGCGTCGCTCGCGTTCGAGAGGGCCCGCGTGGCGGCGCGGCTCGCCGAGCGGCGGCTGGCTGCCCTGCCCCCCGCGGGCCGGAGCGTCCGGCCCCTCTTGCAGCAGTGGGCGAACCGGCTCTCGGACGCCCTCTGGCTCCTCGCGCGCGAGGCCGAGGCGCGGAGCCCGTCCGGGGACGCTTGAAATTTTGCGCGGCCCGGGCCAGCCTCTCCCCATGCCCTTAGCCATCCTCGTCCTTGTCCTGGCCGCCAGCTGGCGCGTGTTCACGCTCTACGTGCCCGCATTCAGCAATTTCTCGCCGGTCATGGCCCTGGCGTTCTGCGCGGGCGCGTATCCAGGCAACCGCTGGATGAGGCTGGCCCCGTTCGCGGCGCTCGTCGCCTCGGACCTGTACATCGACCACTACTACGCGAGCGTCTACCACTATGAGTGGAGCCTGGCCGGCGCGGCCCTGAGGATACTCTGCTTCGCCGCCGCGCTCGGGATCGGGATCTCGGTCTCGAGGCGGCGCAACTGGGTGAACCTCCTCGGGGGGGCCCTGGCCGGCTCGGTCCTCTTCTACCTCGTGACCAACACGGCGTCATGGCACGGCGACATGGGCTACGCCCACGACGCCGCGGGCTGGTGGCAGGCGATGACGGTCGGCCATCCCCAGTACTACCCCACGCTCTTCTTCTTCAGGAACACGCTCGTGAGCGACCTCCTCTTCACGGGGTGCTTCGCGCTCGCGATGGAGTACGCCTCCCTGCGCCGCGGGGCGCCGAGCCTCCTCGGCCTAAAGCAGGTCGGCCGCTAGCTCGGCGAGCTCCGAGCGCTCGCCCTTCTTCAGGGTGACGTGCGCCGCGATGGACTGGCCCCTCATCCGGTTGTGGCAGTAGACGAGACCGTTGCTGCGCGCGTCGACATAGGGGTTGTCGATCTGGCCCGGGTCGCCGATCAGCACGATCTTTGAGCCCTCGGAGATGCGCGTGATGACCGTCTTCACCTCGTGCGGCGTAAGCTGCTGCGCCTCGTCCAGGATGAAGAAGCGCCTCGCGATCGAGCGGCCGCGGATGAAGGCGAGCGCCTCGATCTCGACCAGGCCCGTCTTCAGCAGCCGCTCGTAGGGCTTGATGAGCGGGACGGGGCCGTGGCTGCCGTGGCTGCCGTTCGAGGAATGGGAGGGGCCCATGGACACCATGGCGCTCTCGCGCTTCCAGTGCTTCTTCTTGGAGACCTTCTTCGAGGCGAACTGGGGCTCCTTGGGCGGCTTCGACGGGATCAGGACCTCGAGCGCGTCGTAGTAGGGCTGCAGCCAGGGCCTCATCTTCTCCTCGAGCGTGCCGGGCAGGAACCCGATGTCCTTGCCGAGCGCGATCACGGGCCGGGAGATCGAGACGCCGTCGTACCGGGAGTTCTCCTCGAGGGTCTGGTGGAGCGCGCAGGCCATCGCGAGGAGCGTCTTGCCGGTGCCCGCCTTGCCCGAGCAGGTCAGCATGTGGATGGAGTCGTCCATGAGCGCGTCCATGAGGAACTGCTGCTCCAGGTTGCGCGGGCGAATCGGGATGCCGCTCGGCGCCTTGACGTATTCCGGGAACTTGAGGCGCTGCACGACGTCGTCGCCGTAGTACCGGGCGGGCATCGTCTTTCCCTCGTCCGAGCGAAGGAGGACGTATTCGTTCAGGCTGAGCGGCTTCGCGGCCTTGGCGTCGATCTCGAACCGGCCCTCCGAGCAGAAGCGCTGGAGCTCGTAGATCGAGAGCGAGACCTCGCGGTAGCTCGCCTCGTCGTCGGCCTCCGGGACCTTGTCGTTCAGGTAGTCCTCCGACTCGAGGCCGACAGCGCGCGCCTTGAGCTGAACGTTCACGTCCTTCGTCACGAGGACGGTCGGCGGCGGGTACTGCTCC
Organism: uncultured Opitutaceae bacterium; assembly: GCA_964509885.1. GTDB lineage: Bacteria > Verrucomicrobiota > Verrucomicrobiia > Opitutales > Opitutaceae > Palsa-1447. The sequence continues at coordinate 124,253 of CAZDZL010000001.1, forward strand.
TGGACGTAGAGGGCCGACGCGATGATCCGGTTGTCCTTCTTCGCCATGTCGGGCAGGACGGACCTCAGGCGGTCCATGGCCGGCGAGCGGCGGTTCGGGTCCGCGAGGTAAGGATTTATGATGACCGAGAGCGTCCCGCCATTCGGCAGCTCGACGCCCTCGAGCATGGAGCGCGAATCGGGCAGCAGCTCCTGGAGGATGCGGTGGACCCGGCGCGCATTGCGGCCGCGCTCGGTGGACTGCTCGGTCTTAATCGCGTCGAGCTCCTCGAGGACCTCGACCGGTATGGCCAGGTTGTTCTCCTGGAATTTGTAAATCGATTGCGGGTCGTGAATCAGAACATTCGTATCCAACACGAATGTCTTAACCCTAGCCGTAACCCGTATCCGCGAATTTGGGGCCGTGGCCCCGCGCAGGTTTTCCATTTAAGGTTTGGGAATATCCTGTGAGTAAGTGAGCACCTTCCCGGCACCCTGTCCATTAAAGAATAAGGTAATTTGTGTTACAACCTCTGGCGGACATGGGTTTTAGGGAGCGCCCCGCCCAGGTCCTCCCCCCGGTATCCGACGGCTTCCCCCGGCCTCCGACTTGTGCACAGCGTCGCCCGAGGGCCCTGCGAGCCCAGCCCGCCGGCCCCCCCGGGGGTGCGGCAGGGGCGGGGCTCGTCAGTGGAGGACGAGGGCCGGCGGCGCCGCTGCCGCGCCGGGGTCCAGCTTCGCGAGCTCACCGGCGATGTGGTCCGCGACATCCCGGTCCCCGGGCAGGAGGGCGTGCAGGGGGCACCAGACGATGCGCTCCTCGGCGCCGGGCAGGCGCGAGGTGGCCGCGGGAAAAACCGTGAGGTCGAAGGGCGTGCGGAACGTGAACACGGGCAGCCCTGCGAGGGCGCCGGGGTCGGCGTTGAGCTCCCGAAGGAAAACGCTGCCGGGCCTCATCTGGCGGATGCCCAAGCCTGGGAGCAGGTACGCGCTCGGCGTCCCGTGATGGGGTCCAGCGATCGAGAAGAACGCCCTAGCGGTGGAGGCGCCGCCCAGCGCCTGGAGGTAGTGGCGCGCCACGAGGGCCCCCATGCTGAAGCCGACGAGGGCCAGCGGCTCCCCGGGCGGCACGCGCTCGCGGACGAAGGCCGCCAGCTTCGCGGAAAGGTCGGGCAGCCCCAGGCTCCCGGTCCGCGGATGCAGCGTCGGCGCGTGGCACGCATGGCCGCGCGCCCCGAGCTCGCGGCAGAGGGCCCGGAAGAGGCGCCCCGTGTCCGCGAAGCCGTGGACCATGACGACGTTCACGCGCTCGGCCCCGGCATCAGGAGATCCCACTTGTTCCCGTAAAGGTCCTCGAAGACCGCGACCATGCCGTAGGCCTCGACCCTCGGCTCCTCGTTGAACTTCACGCCGCGCAGGAGCATCTCATCGTGGTCGCGTGCAAAGTCGTCCGTGCAGAGGAAGAGGAACACGCGCCCGCCCGCCTGGCGCCCGACGGCGGCGCGCTCCTCCTCGTTCTTGGCCTTTGCCAGGAGGAGGCGCGTCCCGGACGGGCCGTGCGGGGCGAGGACCACCCACCGCCTCCCCTCGCCCATGGGTTCGTCCTCCACGACGCTGAACCGGAGCTTGCCCACGTAGAACGCGAGCGCCTCGTCATAGTCCCTGACCAGGAGGCAGACGCAAGCGATCGACTGCTTCATGGGCCGGGGGCCTCGCCCCGCGCCATCGCCTCGAGCGCGGCGACGGTCCTCCAGTTGCGGGTGGTGGCCTGCACGGAGAGCTTCCTCTCAAACAGGGTGTTGTTGAGCTTCGAGATACCGTATCCATTGGGGCAGTACAAATAGACGACGTCGCCCACGAGGACGGCCTCCTCACCCTTCGACAGCGGGAGCTCGACGCCCGCGAGGGAGGGCCTCCCCACGGGCCGGACGAGGAAGGTGGCGTGAAGGAAGGCCGGGTCGACGCCCCTCTTGCCGAGGAGCGGATTTGAAGCCAGGACGGCGGCCATCGCCTTCGCCGTCTTGACCGCGACGGCGACCCCGAAGCCGTGGTCGCGCAGGATCCGGCGCTCGAGGGCCTCCCCGTGGCCGTCGGCGTCCGCCGACGCGGCCTCGAAGACGGCGTTGCCGCTCTGCAGGTAGGTGCGCACATTGCGCAAGCCCAGCGTCCCGTGGAGGCCCCGCAGCGCGTCCATCTTCATGGGTCGGCTCCCTCCGACGTTGATCCCGCGGACCATTGAAACCAGGGTGGTCACGGGGCCATTCTGCCGGGCTCTCCCACGATGTCCTCGGGTGCTCCTTGGGACGCAGGCCGCGCGCTCAGCGGGCCACGGTCACGATGGAGAAGCTGCCCGGGATCATGGGACGCCTCGCCCAGCCGCCGTTGGGCGGCGGGGACGGCGCGGGTCCAAAATCGGCGGTGACCAGCACGACCCGGTTTGTCTTGGTGTCCAGGGTGGAGGTCCGCGCCCCGGACTTTGTGGGCAGCGTTTGCTCAACCATGAATTCAGCCGGGCCCGATTCCTTGACGACCGTCAGCGTGCCGTCCGCGCCGTTCGAGCTGAACGCCTCGAGCGTCGCGGGGTTGAAGAGGGCGCCGTCCGTTCCCTGGCCAATGGGCAGCGCGGCGAGTATCCCGCCGCTGTCGGCGTTGACGATCACCATCGTCGCCGGCTTGTGGCACGTCGCAAACAGGATGTGATTCTTGGCGTCGAGCGCGAGGCCCGCCGGACCGCCGCCCTTTCCCGCGAAGTCGTACCGGCCCGTCACCGCAAGCGCCTTGGCGTCGACCACGGCGATTTGGTCCTTGTCCTCGATATCGACGTAAATTCGGCCCTTTCCGTCCGTCACCGCCTGCTCGGGCTCCCCTCCCAGGTCCAGCGTCCCCACGACGGAGCCGTCCCTGGAATCAATCACCGTGGCGTTGGGTGCGCTATGGCTGAAGACCCAAACGCGGGAGTTGAAGGGATCGAAAAGAATCCCGTCGGGCCGGCCCTCCACGCCAATCGTCTTTATGATCGCCAGGGTGTTCGTGTCCCACATGGCGACCGGCTTGCTGCTCGCAAAGCCGTGGTGGGAGACCGGGTCCACGGCCACATCCCGGGCATTCACATTGGGAATTTCCCCGGCCGCTTCCAGGGTATCGAGGTCAAACACGGTGACGCGGGGAGCGGCGCCAGGGCGGGGAATATACAGGCGCCGGCCCTCGGCATCGGCGTAGACATAGTCAAAGCCGCCGTCGCCGCCGATCTTCGCGATCTTCTGCACGGCGTAGGGCGGGAGCGCCGAATCCTCGCCAGCGAAGAGTGGCGCGCAGTGGACCAGGGCTATCCCGAGCAGGACGGAGCTGAAGGTCTTGTTCATCATGTTTTCTGGCCCAAACATGATCGAATCACGAGGCGCGCGCTAGCATCATTATTCTCCTGCGGCCTGTTCGGGAATCCCGCCCCGAGCGCCCAGGCGAACAACAAGAATTCCTGGGGCGCAGGGGGTTGCGCCGGCGTCGGCTATGACACGAATCCGCCTAGGAGGGCTTGTCAAAAGCAGCCCAATAATGCAGGTTGACCCTCCGACCTTGATGAAACTTGCCTCCGCACGGGCCCTAGCCACCGCCGCATGCTGCGCGCGGGCGTGCTGCTGCCCCACTTAGACCATGCCAACTGCGGACACAGTCACTCCCGCGGTTGATCCGGCCGCGGCGGACCGGAGGCTATCCGATGCACCGGCTTCCGAGCGGATCGCATGGGCCCTGGGCCAATTCGGGGACGCCCTCGTGCTCAGCACGAGCTTCGGGGCCCAGTCGGCCGTCATGCTCCACATGGCGACCCGCCTGGCGCCGGGCATCCCCGTCGTGTTCATCGACACGGGCTACCTCTTCCCGGAGACCTACCGCTTCGCCGACGAGCTCACCCGCAGGCTCGGGATCAACCTGAAGGTCTACCGCGCGCCGGAGTCGCCCGCGTGGATCGAGGCCCGCCACGGCAAGCTCTGGGAGAAGGGCGCCGAGGGGCTGGCCGCCTACAATCAGATCGCCAAGGTCGAGCCGATGCAGCGCGCCCTCGCGGAGCTGGGCGCCCGTGCCTGGCTCGCGGGCCTGAGGAGGGTGCAGTCTAGCACGCGCGAGCACCTGCCGGTCGTCAGCGCCCAGGACGGGCGGGCGAAGATCCTGCCGATCGTGGACTGGACGGACCGCGACGTGCACCGGTACCTGTCCGAGAACGGCCTGCCCTACCACCCGCTCTGGGAGAAGGGCTACGTCTCCATCGGCGACATGCAGACGACCCGCCCGCTCACGGCCGACATGACCGCGGAGGAGACCCGCTTCTTCGGCATCAAGCGCGAGTGCGGCCTGCACGACCCGGCCGCCAACATCTGACGCAACCCTGACATGAACCACCTGGACGAGCTTGAATCCCAGAGCATCTACCTCATGCGCGAGGCCTTCCACGGCTTCGAGAAGCCCGCGATGCTCTGGTCGATGGGCAAGGACTCGAACGTGCTCCTCTGGCTGGCCAAGAAGGCCTTCTGCGGGCACATGCCCTTCCCCGTGGTCCACATCGACACGACGTACGAGTTCCCGGAGATGCTGGACTTCCGGGTGTGGGCGCAGAAGCACTACGGCTTCGAGCTGATCGTCTGGACGAACTTCGAGGCCCGCGAGCGCGGGATCGGCTACGAGACGACCGACCCGGTGACCGTCACCCACGAGCTCAAGACGGTCGCCCTGCAGCAGGCCCTCGCGGCGTACGGCTTCGACGCGCTCATCACCGGCATCCGCCGCGACGAGGACTCGACCCGCGCCAAGGAGCGCTACTTCTCGCCCCGCAACGCAGAGTTCGAGTGGGACTACAAGGACCAGCCGCCCGAGTTCTGGAACCATTTCACGACCGAGTCGGGGCCGGGCGAGCACGTCCGCGTGCAGCCGCTCCTCGACTGGACGGAGATCGACATCTGGCGCTACCTCGACCGCGAGAAGGTGCCGCTGCCGGGGATGTACTTCTCGCGCAACGGCCAGCGCTACCGCTCGCTCGGCTGCATGCCCATCTCCAAGCCCGTGAAGAGCGACGCGAAGACCATCGAGGACATCATCGAGGAGCTCAAGGTCACCCGAGTCAGCGAGCGCGCCGGCCGCGCGCAGGACCACCACGAGCGAAACGCCATGCAGAAGCTGCGCGCCAAGGGCTTCATGTGAAAAAGACGATGCCCGCCCTCTCCGAAACCACCCTGCCCGCACCCGGCGCCCCCGCGGCCCTCGCCTCCGTCTCGGACCACCTCCAGCTGGTCGTCGTCGGCCACGTGGACCACGGCAAGTCGACCCTGATCGGCCGCCTGCTCTTCGACACCCACTCGGTCCCCGACGGGAAGAAGGAGAGGATCGAGGCCGCGAGCAAGGCCGAGGGGATGGAGTTCGAGTACGCATTCCTCCTGGACGCGCTGCTCGAGGAGCAGGCGCAGAACATCACGATGGACACGACGCGCGTGCCCTTCCGCACCGAGAAGCGCTCGTTCACGATCATCGACGCTCCCGGCCACAAGGAATTCCTGAAGAACATGATCACCGGGGCGGCGAGCGCGGACGCCGCGGTGCTCCTCGTCGACGCCCTCGAGGGCCTGCGCGAGCAGACGCGCCGCCACTGCTTCCTGCTCTCGCTCCTCGGCCTGCGCCAGATCGTCGTCGCCGTGAACAAGATGGACCTGGTCTACTACCGCCCGGAGGTCTTCGAGGCCATCCGCAAGGAGCTCGGCGAATTCCTCGCCAAGCTCGGCGTCGAGCCCGCGTACTTCATCCCGATCTCCGCCAAGCACGGTGAGGGCCTCCTGAAGGGGAGCGAAAAGATGCCCTGGTACCACGGGCCGACGCTCCTTCAGGTGCTGGAGAGCTTCCGCGCCAATCCCCCCGCCTCGGGCGGCCCGCTCAGGCTCTCGGTCCAGGACGTGTACCGCTTTGACGCGCGGCGCATCGTCGCCGGACTGATCGAGTCCGGAAGCGTCTCGGTCGGGGACGAGGTCGAGTTCGTGCCCGGCGGCAAGCGCAGCCGGGTCAAGTCCATCGAGACCTGGCCCCAGTCGGACCCGCCGCCGAGGGGACCCGTGGGCTCCGGCAGCGAGGTCGCCGTGACGCTCGAGGACGAGCTCTTCGTCGAGCGTGGCCAGATCGGCGCCCCCCCCGCGGACAAGCCCTACGAGGCGAGGACCTTCACGGCGCGCGTCTTTTGGATCCACGACGTGCCGCTGCGCTCGGGCGAGCTCATCCCGCTCAAGCTGGGGACCCAGCAGGCGGAGGCCCGCGTCCTCGGCATCCAGCGCACGCTCGACGCCGTGACCCTCGAGACGGGCACCGGCACGACGGGCGAGGTCAAGGTGCACGAGGTGGCGGAGATCCGCCTGCGCGTGCGCCGGCCGATCGCCTTCGACGTCGGCGGCAAGGTGCCGCCCCTTGGCCGCTTCGTCCTCATGCGCGGGCGCCGCATCGGCGGCGGCGGCGTGATCGACTCCGTCGTCGACGAGCCGCCGGACATCCGCGGGACGACGAGCCCCGTCAGCCGCTCGGCCATACTCGGGCACCGCGGGTGCATCGTCTGGATGACCGGCCTGTCCGGCTCCGGCAAGTCCACCCTCGCCCAGGCGCTGGAGCAGCGCCTCCTGAGCTCCGGCATCCTCTCCGCGATCCTGGACGGCGACGTCCTGCGCACAGGCCTCAGCCGCAACCTCGGGTTCACCCCCGACGACCGCAGCGAGAACCTGCGCCGGGCGACCGAGCTGGCTATCCACCTCGCCGACGCCGGCGTCGTCGTCATCGCGGCCTTGATCTCCCCCTTCCGCGCCGACCGCGCGATGGCGGCCGAGCGGGCCAAGGAGCGCGGCGTGCCCTTCGCCGAGGTCTTCGTCAACGCCCCGCTCGCCGAGTGCGAGCGCCGCGACCCCAAGCAGCTCTACAAGAGAGCGCGCTCCGGCGAGATCAAGCAGTTCACCGGGATCGACTCGCCCTACGAGGCCCCGCTCTCGCCCGACCTGGAGCTCAGGACCGACCGGATGACCGTGAACGAGTCCATCGAGGCGCTGACGCAGATGGCCCTGGGTCTCGCGAGACCGCTCGAGCAGGCCGGCGTGGGCTCGGGAGCCGACATATGAGCCCGGCGACGGTATACCTCGTCGGCGCGGGCCCCGGGGATCCGGAGCTCATCACGCTGAAGGGCCGCCGCGTGCTCGCCGGGGCCGACGCGGTCGTCTACGACCACCTCGTGGACACGGCGCTCCTGGATTTTGCGCCGCCGGGATGCGAGCGGATCTTCGCGGGCAAGAAGGGCGGCCAGGCGTGCCGGCCCCAGGAGGAGATCGACCAGACCCTCGTGCGCCTTGCGACCGAGGGAAAGACCGTCGTCCGCCTGAAGGGCGGCGACCCGTTCATCTTTGGCCGGGGGGGCGAGGAGGCCGCGGCGCTCGCCGCGGCGGGCGTGCCCTTCGAGATCGTTCCCGGCGTCACCTCGGCGCTCGCCGCGGCGGCCTACTCGGGGATCCCTCTCACGCACCGCCTCCACAGCTCGGCCGTCGTCCTCCTGACCGGCCACGAGGACCCGTCGAAGCCGGACGCCACGGTCCGCTGGGAGGACTACGCCCGCCTGAACGCAACGCTCTGCGTCTACATGGGGGTCAAGAACCTCCCGACGATCGCCCGGCGCCTTCAGGCCGGCGGCCTCGCCCCGGAGACGCCCGCGGCGATCGTGCAGTCGGCGACGACGGAGGACCACCGCAGGATCCTCGGCACCGTGGCGACGATCGCCGCCCTCGCGGAGCAGGGCCACGTGGAGGCTCCGGCCATGCTCATCATCGGCGCCGTGGCGGCGCTCTCGGACACGCTCGCCTGGTTTGAGGCCGGCAGGCACCTTGAGGTGGCCCGATGAAGGTCGCCCTGGTCGACAACGGATCGCTCGAGCCCGCGGCCCACGAGGGCCTGAGGGCGGCTGCTGCCGCCCTCTCCGAGAATGCCGGCATCCCCGTCGACGCCGTCTCGTGGAAGCACAGCGACCGGATCGCGGCCGCGGCCCTCAAGGGCGGCCCCGCATGGACGCTCGCGCCCTGGATCCGCGCGAGGGTCGCTGACGGCGAGCGCGAATTCCTCCTCGTTCCCTTCTTCATCAGCCCGCAGGGCGCCATCGGCTCCGCGCTCGCCCGCGACCTCGCCGGTCTCCAGGAGGAGACCGGCGGGTTCAGCTACGCCTTCACGGCCGGTCTCGCCGAGGGCGGGACCCTGGGCGAGATCCTCGCCGACCGCGTGCGCCAGGAGATCGCGGCCAGGGGCCTGTGCGCCCCCCCGGTCATCGTGGTCGACCACGGCGGCCCCTCCCCCGTCTCCGCCGGGGTTCGCGACTCCGCGGCGGACGCCGCCCGCGACCTCCTGGTAGGCGAGATCGGCCCCCTCGTCTCGGCGTCCATGGAGTCGCCCGACGGCCCGGGCTTCGCCTTCAACCGCCCGCTCCTCGCGGAGGCTCTGACGGCCTCGGAATTCGCCTCGGGAGACGTGCTGATCGCCCCCCTCTTCCTTCTGCCCGGCCGGCACGCGGGCCCGGGCGGCGACCTGGACGCGATCGCCCGGGAGGCGCAGGCGCGCTCGCCCGGGCTTCGCTGCCACTTCACGGGGCTCGTCGGATCGCACGCCCTCGCGGTCGACGCCCTTTCCCGCGCCCTCGCCCGGGCGCTCGCAGCCGCACTCCCCGCATGAGCGACACGCCCACAGCCGCACCGAAGCCGCTCTCGAAGAACGAGGGCCTGAAGGCCGAGAGCAACTACCTGCGCGGCCACATCCTGAGGGACCTCCAGGACGCGTCGTCCGGCACCATCACCGAGGACAGCGCGCAGCTCACGAAATTCCACGGCGTCTATCCCCAGGACGACCGCGACCTGCGCTCGCAGCGGCGCAAGGAGGGCAAGGAGAAGGCCTACATCTTCATGGCGAGGATCCGGGTGCCGGGCGGCGTGTGCACCCCCGCGCAGTGGCTCGCGATGGACGCCATCGCCGACAGGCACGGCAACGCGACGCTGAAGATCACGAACCGGCAGGCCTTCCAGCTGCACGGCGTCATCAAGGGCGAGCTTCGCCCCGCGATCCGCGAGGTCAACCAGGCCCTCCTTGACACCCTGGCCGCGTGCGGCGACGTGGTGCGGAACGTGATGTGCAACCCGAACCCGCACCTCTCCGCGATCCACGCGCAGACCCTCGAGATCGTGAAGGCCGTCTCGAGCCACCTCTCGCCCCGCACCCGGGCCTACCATGAGATCTGGGTCGACGAGAACCTCGTCGCGGGCGGCGAGCCCGACGAGGAGCCGATCTACGGCAAGACCTACCTGCCGAGGAAGTTCAAGATCGGCTTCGCCGTGCCGCCGAGCAACGACATCGACGTCTACGCGAACGACCTCGGCTTCATCGCGATCACGGATGACGCAGGGAGGCTCGCCGGGTTCAATGTCACGGTGGGCGGCGGGATGGGGATGTCGCACAGCCAGCCCGAGACGTACCCCCGGCTGGCCGACGTCCTCGGCTTCTGCCGGCCCGACCAGGTCGTCCCGGTGGCCGAGGCCATCGTCACCCTCCAGCGCGATTTCGGCGACCGCACCGACAGGAAGCACGCCCGCTTCAAGTACACGGTCGCGGACCGCGGGCTCGTCTGGATCCGCCAGGAGGTCGAGCGCCGCCTGGGATGGGAGCTCGGCTCGGCGAGGCGCTTCGAGTTCACGGACACGGGCGACCGCTACGGCTGGACGGAGGGCCCGAACGGCGACGCGCATTTCACCCTCTTCATCGAGAACGGCCGCGTGAAGGACGCCGCGAAGGCGGCGCTGCGCGAGATCGCGAAGGTCCACAAGGGCGACTTCCGACTGACGCCCAACCAGCACCTCATCATCGCGGGCGTCTCCCCCGCCGAGCGCCCGCGGATCGACGCGCTCCTGAGGGAGCATGTCCTGGACACCGCCCACCGCGCCTCCGGGCTGCGGCTCAACGCGATGGCCTGCGTCGCCCTTCCCACCTGCGGGCTCGCGCTCGCGGAGAGCGAGCGCTACCTGCCCGACCTCGTGACCCTGCTCGACGCGGAGGTCGAGGCCGCGGGACTCAGGGACGACGCCATCGTCATCCGCATGACGGGCTGCCCCAACGGCTGCGGCCGCCCCTACCTGGCCGAGATCGGCTTCGTCGGGAAGGCCCCGGGCAAGTACAACATGTACCTGGGCGCCGCATTCAACGGATCCCGGATGAACGCCCTCTACAAGGCCTCGGTCGCGTCCGCGGACATCGTCGGCCTCGTGCGCCCGCTCCTGCGGCGCTACGCCACGGAGCGGCTCCCCGGCGAGCGCTTCGGCGACTTCACGATCCGCGCCGGGATCGTGAAGCCGACCGGCTCGCCGGCCGACTTCCACGCCCAGGCCGCGACGGGCGACGCGCCGGGAGTTTGAGCTGCAGCCCCTCCCCCGTCGCCCGGGCAAAAAGAAACGGGCCGCCTTACCCGGGCGGCCCGTTTGCTGTGCTATCTTACCCTAATTACCCTTTGTTCGACAGGCCCCGCCAGTGAGCGGGCGCCCATCGGATCCAATGCAGACTGACGCGCCGAAGGGCCTTAGGTTTCGAAATCTCGGATACCGGGGCCATTTTTTCCCCGCGGCCGCCTCAGGGCCTCTCGCCGGGGAGGGAGTCGGCGGGACCCGGCTTCCTCGGCCTCGGCTCCGTCCATATCCTCACGAGGTACTCGGCGAGGTTCTTCATGCTGGTCCGCTTGAGGCCGTAAGCCCTCGCCGCCGCGATGAAGACAGGTGCTACCTCGCTGCGCTCCAAATAGTAACGCCATAATTCGGCATCGATCCGGGCCACGGCGGCGGGGAGCTCATCCGCGGCCGCAACGATGCCTCGAACTTTATCCTGGAGGTGCTGTCTCTCCTCGCTCTGACCCTGAACGTAGTCGTACAGCATCTGCTCGCTCCGGTTGAGGCTCATCGGGCCCCAACGTGCCTCCGCAATTTGTAAAAAACAACGGTAAACCCGGGGTTCAGCATGGCATTGCATTTTGCCGGCCCCCGTGGTTAGCCTCCACCTCCAACAGCTTCCCTACTCCCCCCTATTATGTGGCAAAAACTTAAAGACCAGCTGCCCGCCATCATTCTGACGGCCGTCCTCATCTCCGGCGCAGCGTTCTGGGTGCACACGCAGACTGTAAAGGAAATGGCCGCCCAGCAGGAGGCCGCGATGGTCCCGCTGCGCGAGCAGAATGAGGCCCTCAAGGCCTCGGCTGAGGAAAATCGACGCAACATCGAGGCGACAAACAAGATGCTCAAGGACGCGATCTCGAAGCGCGAGGCGGACATGTTCCGGACCGACGAGGAGGTCCAGAAGCTCAATGGCGAGCGCATGGACGCCCTCGCCGAGGCCATCGCGAAGAAGGTCCAGCCCTACAACCCCCTCCCGAAGAGCCCCGAGGAGGCCGAGAAGATGCAGAACGAGCAGGTCGACAAGGTCTCCTCAAGGCTGACGATGAAGATCCAGCCCATCCTGAGCGAGATGGCCAGGGACCAGAACCTGACGCGCGACTCCATCGAGAAGTACAGCCAGCGCATCTCGGACCAGGTCGGGACCGCCCTTACGGGCGAGATGGCCCGCAACCAGACCCTGAACACCAATCTCCAGGAGACGCAGGCCGCCGCCGGGGACGCGCTCAAGCTCAACCACGAGCTGACCGCGCTCTACCTGAGCACGTTCAAGGACGAGGGCATCCTGACCCGCCTGCTCATGCTGCCCGCCAATGTCGTCAGGGACGCCTCGAAGTTCAGCATCATCACCAGCAACGACCGCAAGCAGGTCGAGCAGGACCTGGTGAACAAGGAGAACGAGATCGAGAAGCGCCTGGCCGACATCCAGGCCCAGAACCCGAAGGGCTGAGCCGGGCCGGCCGCGCCTAGGCCGGCCGGACGCAGGTCGGGAGCAGGGCGGCGTCCTGCATCCCGTGGATGATCTTCTTGTCGGGGGGGCAGAACGTCGCGAGCGCCCCCGAAAGGCGCGCCTTTCCCTCGACCACGAAATAATAGGGGCAGAGCCTCAGGCGCCCGTCGGACTCGCGCGCCTCGTGGGGCGCATCCGCCCCGTACAGCGGGTGTCGGACCCGCCTCGGCTTGCGGTACGGCTGCAGGATGTGGAGGTTGGTCGGAGCGAGCTGCAGGGCGCGCTCCACTCCCTCCTGCCACTCCTCTCGGGAGCTGTCGCTCCCGAGGACGACGCTGCGCGCGCCCCAGGCGGTCTCGTGGAAGCCGCTGATCTTGATGATGAGGTCGCGCTCCTTCTGGCTCGCTCCGATCAGGTCGCGCCAGTCGCCAAGCGCCCGCCCGCCCGCCCGGGGTCCGTCCAGGACCGCCCCCGGCGGAAGCGGCGCCGGGTCCATCACCCAGGTCGGCGGGATGAGCGAGCGCAGGAGCTTCAGGGACCGGGAGCCGAGCGCCTCCTCCCAGTAGTCCCGCAGCAGGTGGTGGTGGAAGAGCGCCATCGCGAGCTTCTCCTCCTGGAACGCCCGCATCGGGGGCGCGACGGCGACGTCCCCGGACGCCCAGGCGTCCATGATGAACCCGGCCGTCTTGATGCTCGCGAGGTCGAAGAGCTCGAAGAAGCGGTAGATGATGTCGATCTTCTCCGGGTTGCCCTCGACGTCGAAGAACAGGGCGCCGCCCAGCGGGAACAGGTCCTCGGGCCTCATGCAGAACACCCTCTGGCCGGCGACCTGCATCTGGTGGGCGAGCCACTCCATCTCGGGCCGGTAGGTCGCCGCCTCGTCGCTGACCACGAGCGCGATGAGCGGGTTGCGCGCCCCGGGCCGCAGGCCCGCGAGCGACGCGTGGAAGTTCCGGATCATCGCGTCGTCGGCCCCGATGATGCCCCCCGTCTCCCGGTAGAGGCGGTTCAGGAACGCCGTGAGGCCGATCCCGCCGGGCACCGAGTCGAGCTCGGTCATCACGAATCCCTCGTCCGTCAGCAGCAGGTCGGGGCGCATCACCGTCGGGAACATCCCGCGGTTGCGGGGATCGCGCGCGTGCGCGATGAGCGCCTCGGGCTTGCCCCGGTCGAGGTAGCTCGCGACCCAGGGCGCGACGAGCGGCTTGTTGCGCAGGAGGTTCTTGCCCGCGACGGAGCGCAGGTAGAGGGCCTCGAGGGCCTGGTGGAATTCCAGGCAGGCGGCCCCGATGGCCTCGAGCTCCTCCGCCTGCTCCGGCAGGATGGGCCAGGCCCGCGGCGACAGGCGCCAGCTCTTGTCCTCGAAGAGGGGCTGGGCGGCGAACGCCGCCTTGAGGTCCGCGTAGGTGGGCTCGGGCATCGGTTCCAGCACTAGTCGTCCATCTGGATGTCCTTGTTCCTGTGGCGGGGGCTGCCGGCCCGCAGCCAGGCGGTGATGAAGGCGTCGATCTTGCCGTCGAGGACGCCCTGCGTGTCGCTCGTGCTGTAGCCGGTGCGCAGGTCCTTCACCATCTGGTAGGGCTGGAGCACGTAGCTGCGGATCTGGCTGCCCCAGCCGATCTCGCCCTTCTCGCCGTAGAAGCGCTCCATCTCGCTGCGCTGCTCGTCCAGGCGCTTCTCGTAGAGCCTCGACTTGAGGACAGTCATCGCGCTCGCGCGGTTCTTGATCTGTGAGCGCTCGTTCTGGCAGACGACGACGATGCCGGTCGGGATGTGGGTCAGGCGGACGGCCGAGTCCGTCGTGTTGACGCCCTGTCCCCCCTTGCCCGACGAGCGGTACACGTCGACCCGGATCTCGCTCTCGGGGATCTCGATCTCGATGTCCTCGTTGATCTCCGCGATCACGTCCACGGCGCAGAAGGAGGTGTGGCGGCGCTTGTTCGAGTCAAAGGGACTGATGCGCACCAGCCGGTGGACGCCGCGCTCGGCCTTCGCGTAGCCGTAGGCGTTCTCGCCCTTGATGACGAGGGTCGCCTTCGTGATGCCCGCCTGGTCGCCCGACTGCACGTCCTGGACCTCGACCTCGAAGCCCCGCCTCTCCGCCCACCGGTTGTACATCCGGAAGAGCATGTCCGCCCAGTCGCAGGACTCGGTGCCGCCGGCGCCCGCCTGGATGGAGAGGAACGCGTTGTTCCTGTCGAACTGGCCCGTGAGGAAGGACGCGATCTCAAGCTTGTCGAGCTCCTCGGCCATGGCCGCGACACTCGCCTCCAGCTCCCGCTCGTTCGCCTCCCGGTCCGCGCCCTCCAGCGCCTCGACCAGCTCGAGCATGACATGGGTGTCGTCGACCTTCCCCTGGAACGCGACCACGGGCAGCACGCTGCGCTTGAGCACGTTCAGCTTCGCGATGTGCTTCTGGGCGCGCTCGTTGTTGTCCCAGAAGCCCGGCGCGCCCATCTGGGCCTCCATCGCCTCTATCTCCCGGCGCTTTTGGTCGACGTCAAAGAAACCTCCAGAGATGCCCGGCGCGCTTCTTGATGTTCTCTATGTGGTTGAATGTCTCTGGGGAGATCATGGTGGAGGGCCGAAGTAAACCCGGTCCCGGCCCAACCGCAAGCGGACAAGAGGCGCGGCCGGCGTGCGCCCGAAACCGACGTCCCCTATGCGCCCAGCCGGTACGCCACCCAAAAGCCGGCGACCGCGAGCGCGTGCATCCCGGCGAAGCCGAGCACCACGACCGGGACGATGCGGTCGTCGATCTCGGGCACCGCCGCGCGCGGGCAGCCGCGCAGGAACACGCCGTAGGCCGCCCAGGCCATGAGGGCGCCGGCGATCACGTCGGCGACATAATGCTGCTTTGTGTAGAGCGTCGAGACGGCGACGAGCGTGGCCCAGGCGCCGGCTGCGAGGCCGATCCCGCGGGACACGCGGTAGCAGGTCATCGCGGCGAGGTAGGATTGCGCGACGTGGAGGGAGGGAAAGCAGTTGTACGGCCCATCCCACGAATAGACGATCCGAAGGGCCCAGGCGCAGAAGCCGCCGCCGATCTCCGCCCGGGATGGCCGCGGCAGCACGGTCGGATAGGCCAGGAACACGGCGTAGGCCACGAACCACAGTGCCAGGTAGGCCTGGAGGGTGCGCCGGATCTGCTCCTCCCGGCGGACCACCACGAGCGGCAGGAACATCGCGAAGTAGAGCGAGCCGTAGACCAGGGACCACGCGGGCCGCACCGGCAGCGCGCGGTCCAGGGCCAGCGCGGGCATGTGCAGCGCCCGGTCGCGCATGTAGGCGCCGATGACGATGTAGAAGGGGACGAGCGCCACGAACACGGCAAAAAGGGCGGCGATGGACCGGCTCAGCGGGAACGGCCGCCCCAGCATCTCCGCCATCAGGCCCCAACGGGAGCGGCCGGGGACGGGGGCACCCGGGTTTTCCGGCTGTTGCGATCCCGCAGGCACGTCCCTAGGCCTCCGCCTCAGGGGCGAGGCCGTGGAGCATCGACTCCTCGTGGTCAAGGAGCTGCTGGAGCGGACGGTACACCTCGTCGATGATGGCGCCGCTGCGCCACAGGGAGTCCAGGGCCTTGCGCTCGGCCTTGATGGCCACGACGTGGTAGTGGTGCGCCGCGGTGCGCCGCCTGCGCGCGCTTCTCTGCGTCTCGCCCTCCGCCGTGAGCACGGCGAGGCGCTGCTCATACTCGGCGATCGCGAGGCCGAGCGCGGCGTTCTGGTCGGCGGAGGCCGCCGAGGCCTCGAATTCCCGCAGGGCGTTCAGCCCCGCCTCGACCGCCGTCATCCTGGCGAGTCGCTCCTCCTTCGGGCGGTCCTCGTCGCCGTGGATGCCGAGGCGCCTGATGAGGGCCTCGAGCGTCGTGCCCTGCAGGATGAGCGTCGTCGCGATCACGCCGAAGGCCAGGAAGATGACGATGTTGCGCCCCGGGAAGGGCGATCCGTCGGGCATGAAAAGGGGGATGGAGAGAGCCGCGGCCAGGGTGACGGTGCCGCGCATCCCCGCCCACCCCACCACGACGACCCTCCCCACCGACGGCCTGGCCTCGCGGCTGCGCACCCCCTTGAAGCACCGCGGGATGTAGGTGGCGGGGAAGACCCAGATCATCCGCGCTGCGATCGCCGTGCCGGAGACTGCAGCCGTGAGGCCGAGGAGCTGAAGCGCCGAGAAGTCGTGGCTCACGGCCGCCAGCAGCGCGGGGAACTGGAGCCCCAGCAGGACGAAGGCGATCCCGTTCAGCCAGAAGATCACGAGCGCCCACACGCTGTACGCGTTCTGGCGGGTCTCAACGTCCATGCGGACGGGGTCGCGCCAGCCGGAATAGAGTCCCGCCGCGACCACGGCGAGGATGCCCGACACGAGCAGCCTGTCGGCAAGCAAGTACGCGGCGTAGGGCGTCATGAGCGACAGCGTCGTCTCGACCAGGGAATCGGTGGCGCGCAGCCTGCGCAGGAGGTCCCGCAGCTTCCCGACCGTGTAGCCCACGCCGAGGCCGACCGTGAATCCCCCGACGGAGAGGAGCGAGAACTGGCCCGCCATGCCGGAGAACGACACCGTGCCAACGACCACGGCCCCCAGCGCGAACTTGAAGGCCACGAGGCCTGTCGCGTCGTTCATGAGGCTCTCGCCGCTGAGGATCGTCGAGAGGCGCGCCGGCACCTTGAGGCGCTCGGTGACCGCGCTCACCGCGACGGCGTCGGTCGGCGAGATGATGGCCCCGAGCGCGAACGCCATCGCGAGCGGCAGCCCCGGCACGAGCCAGTGGGCCACGAGGCCCACGGCCACCGTGGTGAAGGTCACGAGTCCCACAGCGAGGAGGAGGATCGGGCGCTTCGCCTTCACCAGCTCCCGCAGCGGCATGAGCCACCCGTCGGCGAAGAGGAGGGGCGGCAGGAAGCAGAGGAAGAAGAAGCCCGGATCGAGCTCAAAGCGCAGGAAACCCGGCACGAAGGCGTAGCCGATGCCGCCGATAAGGTACGTGATCAGCTGGGGCCACGGGAGCCAGCGACCGACGATGCTCAGGCACGCGACCATCAAGAGGAGCACGAGCGCGTGTTCGAAGGGGATCATGGCATTCGGAAGACCACACGGGCCTCGGCGAGGATCGAGGCGCGCCGGAACGGGTTGGACAGGGCGTCCACGGAGTCTCGGGTCTGCAGGTGCACGGCGGTCCCGAGGATGGCGGCCATCTCGTCCCGCGTCAAAGAAAGCCGTCCGGGGGCGCCCCCGAACGTGGCGATCAGGTCGACCTCGGCGCAGGGGTCGCCGCGCGCGGCCGGCCCGAACACCTCGAGCAGGACGACGCCCCGCCGGCGGCAGCAGTCCGCGAGGAGGCGTCCGATCGACGCGGGGTCGAGGCCGAGGCGCCCGCGCCTCGGCGCGGGCCGCGTCCCGGCGCGCACCGCCCTCCAGTAGGCCGCGGCCTTCGCCCGGTTGGCGGCTGTCTTCGCCGCGGAGCGCGCCCGCCCTCCCCTCTGGCTGATCATCCGGTGGTCCACAAGGCCAATGCTAAGCGCTTAGCATTGGCCGGTCGAGGACGAAACAGCCCTGGGGGGATTCCGGGCCGGGGTTCCTCGGGGGCGGGCCTACGCCGCCCCGGACGCCGCCTTGAGCTTCTTGCGCTCCCAGTACCAGGCGATCCAGATGCAGATCTCGTAGAGGATGTAGAGGGGGACCGCCATCGCGACCTGCGTCACCACCTCCGGGGTCGTCAGGAGCGCGCCGAGGATGAGCGACAGGACGACGACATGGCGGCGGTATTTCGCGAGGTGCGCGTGGGTCAGGATGCCGATCTTGACCAGGAACAGAACGACCAGCGGGAACTGGAACCCGAGCCCCATGCCGAGGATGAACTTGCAGACGAAGTTGATGTACTCGATCGCGCGCCAGTCCTGCGCGGAGAACCCGAGCAGGTTCGAGTACTGGACCGAGGCGCGAAGCGCCACCGGCAGCAGCACGAAGTAGGTCGAGAGCACGCCGGCGAGGAAGAGGAAGGCCGACCAGCCGAGCCACTGGAAGATGACGCTTCGCTCCTTCAGGTTCAGCGCGGGCAGGATGAACCCCCCCATGAAGAAGATCCAGAAGGGCGACGACACGGCGAGCGCCGCGTAGAGGGCGACATGGAAGGCCACCATGAACGACTCGGCCGGGCTGAAGTTGTGGAGCCTGACCTCGGTCAGGTCCCCCGGGTCCGCCGTCGGGTCCAGGGTGAGCGTCGCCACCTGCTCCTTGCCCATCGGGGCCGTGCCGACCCTGAAGACGATGTGGGGCGCCTCCCCGGGGGGCAGCCCCGGGAACTGCTCGCGGGTGACCTCGAAGGGGCCGATCTTCGTCTCGCCGATCTGGAGCGTGACGGTCGGCTTGGGCTTCTCGAACATGTGCATGTGCCTCATCGGCTCCATGAGCACCTTGACGATCCAGGCGCTCCCGAGGAGGCACACGACGAGCGAGACGCCGATCGCGATCACCGAGCGGATGAGCGCCTGCCTCAGGTCGCCCAGGTGCCCCCAGAAGGACTTCTTGGGCCCCGTGTCCTCGACGTCTGACGCTGTCGCTGGAAGATCCTCGGCCATCGCTCGAGCGGGGCTACTCCCGGAGGACCCCGGACTTCTTCTCCTCAAGGAAGCTCTCGTAGGTGGAGGCTATCCCGTCCTTGAGACCGATCCGCGCCCTCCAGCCGAGCGCCGACATCCTCGAGACGTCCAGGAGCTTGCGGGGCGTGCCGTCCGGCTTGGTGGCGTCCCAGGTGATCTTGCCCCTGTACCCCGTCGCCGCGGCGACGATCTCCGTCAGCTCGCGGATCGTGACGTCCGTCCCGGTGCCGACGTTGATCCAGTCCCGGGGATCGGCCAGGCCGAGCAGGAACGCGCAGGCGTCAGCCAGGTCGTCCACGTGCAGGAATTCCCGCCTCGGGTTCCCCGAGCCCCAGGCCATGACCTCGGGCGTCCCCGCCCGCGCCGCCTCGTGGAAGCGCCGGATGAGCGCCGGCAGCACGTGGGAGTTCATCGGGTGGTAGTTGTCGCCCGGCCCGTAGAGGTTCGTCGGCATCGCGGAGTGGTACATCACGCCGTACTGCTTCCTGTAGGCCTGGCAGAGCTTGAGCCCCGCGATCTTGGCGATGGCGTAGGCCTCGTTCGTGGGCTCGAGGGCGCCGGTGAGCAGGCATTCCTCGGTCATGGGCTGCGCGGCGAGCTTGGGGTAGATGCACGAGCTGCCGAGGAAGAGCAGCCGCTTCACCCCCGCCCCGTACGCGCCGTGGATGGTGCTCGACGCAATCGCCAGGTTCTCGTGAAGGAAATCCGCGGGGAACGTGCTGTTCGCGTGGATCCCGCCCACCTTCGCCGCGGCGATGATCGCGACGTCGGGCCTCTCGGCCGCGAGGAACGTGGCGACGGCCGAATGGCTCGTGAGGTCGAGCTGCGTGCGGTCCCTGAGGACGAGCTCGACGCCCGGCTCCCTTTTGAAACGGCGCACCAGCGCCGAGCCCACCATGCCGCGGTGGCCTGCGATGAAGAGCTTTGTCACGGAAGCGGAAGCTTCGCGATCTGCGATTCCCTCTTCGCCAGGTCGAGGTCGTGGTCGACCATGATCTTCACGAGCTCCTTGAAGCGCACCTTCGGCTTCCAGCCGAGCTGCTTCGCCGCCTTCGCGGGGTCGCCGATCAGGAGCTCGACCTCGGCCGGGCGCTCGTAGCGCGCGTCGTGCCTCACGTACTTCTTCCAGTCGAGACCGACGAGCCCGAAGGCCTCCTCGCAGAACTCCTTCACGCTGTGCGTCTCGTTGGTCGCGACGACGTAGTCGTCCGGCTTGTCCTGCTGGAGCATGAGCCACATCATCTCGACGTACTCCTTCGCGTAGCCCCAGTCGCGCTGGGCGGTGACGTTGCCGAGGTACAGGGAGTCCTGCAGGCCCACCTTGATCCGGGTCGCGGCCCGCGTGATTTTGCGCGTGACGAAGGTCTCGCCGCGGCGCGGGGACTCGTGGTTGAAGAGGATGCCGTTGCTCGCGTGGATGTTGTAGCTCTCCCGGTAGTTGACGGTCAGGTAGTAGGCGTACGCCTTCGCGCAGCCGTAGGGCGAGCGCGGCCAGAAAGGGGTCAGCTCCGTCTGGGGCACCTGCTGCACCTTGCCGTACATCTCCGAGGACGAGGCCTGGTAATAGCGGACCTTCTTCACGAGGCCGGCCTCGCGTATGGCCTCCAGTATCCGCTGGGCCCCCAGGCCGTCCACGTCGCCGGTGTATTCCGGGATGTCGAAGGACACCCGGACGTGGGACTGCGCGCCCAGGTTGTAGATCTCGTCCGGCTGGAGCTCGTAGAGGAGCTTCACCATCTGCACGGAGTCCGCGAGGTCCCCGTAGTGCAGGAACAGCCGCACGCCGTTCACGTGGGGGTCGCTGTAGAGGTGGTCGATGCGGCTCGTGTTGAAGGTCGACGCCCTGCGGATGATCCCGTGCACCTCGTAGCCCTTTGAGAGCAGCAGTTCGGCAAGGTACGAGCCGTCCTGGCCCGTGATGCCGGTGATGAGGGCTTTCTTCATAGGGTTGTTATTTAAGAGGATGCGCGACCAAGCGGGCAAGCCCGCAGACTGCGCCCGGCGTGCTCCGCGGCCTTAGGCCGGCGCCCGGGCCGCGGCGCGGGCGAGCCTCACCATCAGGGCCTTAGCCGACTTCTGGGCCTGGGCGTCGGTGAGCCTTCCCTCGGCGTCGAAGGCCTTGCCCGCGTTGGGAAGGAAGCACTGGCCGGGCACGACGTCGCAGCCGAGCTTCAGCAGGAGGGCCTGGGCCATGGCGAGCGAGCGGACGCCGCCCAGGACGCCCGGCGACGCGGAGATCACCGCGGCCGCCTTGCCCTCGAATGGGTTGTCCTCCCCCCGCGTGCACCAGTCGATCGTGTTCTTCAGGAGGGGCGTGATCATCGAGTTGTACTCGGGCGACGCGATCAGGAGGCCCTGGTGCTCGGTGATGAGCGCGATCAGCCGGGCTGCGGGCGCCGGCAGGCCGGCCTTGTCCTCAAGGTCGGCGTTGAAGAGCGGCAGGCTGTAATCGTTCAGGTCGGCCACCGTCACCTCGCAGCCCGCGTCGCGGGCCGCCTGGACGGCGAAGGTGAGGAATTTGCGGTTGAGCGACTCCAACCGCGCGCTGCCCGAGAATGCGAGTATCCGGACGGGCATGGCCATTCCCCAGCCAAGCTCAGCCGAGCGATTTGAGCAAGCGGGAGAGCTCGGCGTGCTTCGCCTGCTGCTCCGCGAGCTGGCGGCGGGCGCCCTCCAGGACCGCGGGCGGCGCCTTGTCGACGAACGCCCTGTTCGCGAGCCGGGCCTCCGTCGCCGCGATGTGCTTGGCGAGGGCCGCGAGCTCCTTCGTCATCCGGGCCTTCTCGGCGCCCACGTCGACGGCGCTCGCGAGGTCGAGGTAGAGGGTCCCGAGCGCGGTCACGGCCGCGGGCGCGCCGTCGACCGCCTCGCGCCTCTGGATCTGCGCCGCCCCGGCCATCCGCAGGAGCTTCTGCAGGTTCGATTCCACGGTCGCCCAGGCGGCGTCGCCCGCGATCAGGAAGAAATTCACGTCGCGGCGGCTGGCGAGGTTGTGCTCGGCCTTGAGGGCGCGCGCCTGGGAGACAAAGAGCTTCATCTGCTCCACGAAGGCGGCCTGGGCCGGGTCGGGCCTCGCTCCGAGGGTCCCGAGCTCGGTGGCGCAGTGCGAGGCGTCCTCGACCACCGCGTCCATGATCGACCCGCCGCGCGGCCCGGCGTAGCCGAGCTGCGACCAGAGCTCCTCGGTGATGAACGGGATCACCGGATGCAGGAGGAGGAGCGTCTGCCGGAGGACCAGGTCCTGGATGGCGAGGCAGTTCGCGCGGGTGTCCTCGGCCTGCAGCTTCGACTTGGACACCTCGACGTACCAGTCGCAGAAGTCATTCCAGAAAAACCCGTAGAGCGCCTGGACGGCCGCGCTGAACTCGAACTCGGCGAAGCACCGGTCGACCGCGCGGGTCGCCGCGAGGAGCCTCTCCAGGATGGCGTGGTCGTCGGCATCGAACCTCGACGCCTCGATCCGGGAGAGGATGGCCTTGAGCGACGACGTGTCCCCGGGCGGCCCGCTCATCTGGCGGAAGCGGCAGGCGTTCCAGAGCTTGTTGCAGAAGTTCTTGCCGCCCTCGATCCGGTCCTCCTGGAAGCGGATGTCCTGGCCCTGCGGCGCGATGGAGACGATCCCGAACCGCAGCCCGTCCGCACCGTAGGTGCCTATGAGGTCGAGCGGGTCCGGGGAATTCCCGAGCGACTTCGACATCTTGCGGCCCTGCGCGTCGCGGATGATCCCCGTGAAGTAGACGTCCCTGAAGGGGATCCGGCGCTCCATCGGCTCGCCCGGCCTCGTGAACTCGAGGCCGGCCATGATCATGCGGGCGACCCAGAAGAAGATGATGTCCGGCGCGGTGACGAGCGCGCTGGTCGGGTAGAAGGCGTCGAAGCCCGCCGTGTCCATGACCTCGGGGTCGGGCCAGCCCAGGGTCGCGAACGGCCAGAGCCACGAGGAGGCCCAGGTGTCGAGCACGTCGTCCTCACGGACCCAGTCCCCGGCATCGCTCGGGCCGTCGACGGAGACGTGGACCTTTGCCGGGTCGGCCACGTCGGCCGGCGTCAGCAGGTCGCGGTCCAGGCCCTTCCTGTACCACACGGGAATCCGGTGCCCCCACCAGAGCTGGCGACTGATGCACCAGTCCTGGATGTTGTCGAGCCAGTGAAGGTAGACCTTGGACCAGCGCTCAGGATGGAAGCGGATGTGGCCGTCACGGACCGCCGCCTTGGCCTCCTCGACCCGGGGGTAGCGCAGCCACCATTGCCAGGTGAGCCGGGGCTCTATCGGCACGTCCGCCCGCTCGGAGTACCCGACGTTGCTCAGGTAGGGCTCCTCGCCCACGAGGGCCCCGCAGATGCCGAGGATCTCCGCCGCCCTCTTGCGGGCCGCGAAGCGCTCCATGCCCGCGAGCTCGGGGCCGGCGAGCTCGTTGAGCGTCGCGTCGGCGTTCAGGACGTCGATGACCGGCAGCTGGTGGCGCAGGCCGACCTCGTTGTCCACCCTGTCGTGGGCGGGGGTGATCTTGAGGGCGCCCGACCCGAACGCGGGGTCCACCGCGGTGTCGGCGATGACCGGGATCTCCGCGCGCACGAGGGGCCGCCAGACCCTGCGCCCGACCATCCCCGCGTACCGCGGGTCGTCGGGATGGACGGCGATCGCCACGTCGCCGGGTATCGTCTCCGGCCGGGTGGTCGCCACCTGGATGAACTGCCCCGGGGCGTCGACAAACTCGTAGCGCACCTTGAAGAGCGTGCCGTTCACGGGCTTCATGATGACCTCCTCGTCGGACAGCGCGGTCAGCGACGCGGGGCACCAGTTGACCATGCGCTTGCCCCGGTAGATGTGGCCGCGCCTGAAGAGGTCCGTGAACGTGCCCGCGACCGCCCTGGAGTAGGCGGGATCCATCGTGAACTGGGTGCGGTCCCAGTCGCACGAGGCGCCGAGGCCCCTGAGCTGCTCCAGGATCTTGCCGCCCTTCTCGTTGCGCCACTCCCAGACGCGCTCGATGAACTTGTCCCGCCCGAAGTCATGGCGCGTCTTCTTCTCCTTGCGCAGCTCGCGCTCCACGACCGTCTGGGTCGCAATCCCCGCGTGGTCGAGGCCCGGGATCCAGAGCGTGGAGCGCCCTTCGAGGCGCGCCCTTCGGATGAGCATGTCCTGGATCGTGTTGTTGAGGACGTGCCCGATCGTGAGCACGCCGGTCACGTTCGGGGGCGGCATCACGATCGAGTAGGACGCGCGGCCCCTGGCGGGCCGGCCCTCGAAGGCCCCCGAGGCCAGCCACGCCGCGTACCACTTCCTTTCGACCTCGCGCGGCTCGTAGCTCTTTGTGATCTCGGGCATGGAAACCGCCAAGCAAACCCGGGGGGGCCGCGGCAGGCAAGTCCGGGGTGGCCCGGCATCGGGAGTTGAGTCCTGCGCAGCGGGGCCTTCAATGGCCCCCTCCGATGCCCCGAAACCTTGAAGAGCTGGCCCGCGCGCACCTCGTGTTCCCCCAGGAGACGGGGGGAGCGGGCCGGATTTCCGCCTGCAAGGCTTTCCTCGCGGACGCGATGGCGGACCTGAGGGAGCGCCACGACCAGGGTGCCTCCGGGCTCGAGGTCGAGAACGGGAGGGCGGCCATCATCGACGCCCTGGTCATCCGCCTCTTTGACCACGCGATCGCCCTGTATGCCCGCAGGCAGGGCCCCACCCCGGCGGCGGTCTCGCTGATCGCCCTGGGCGGGTACGGCCGCTGCGAGCTCGCGCCCTGGAGCGACGTCGACGTCATGTTCCTCTACCCCGAGAAGTCCAAGCCGGGCGTGGTCGGGCCCTTCCAGGCCCACCTGACCCAGGAGGTCCTCTACCCCCTCTGGGACTGCGGCCTCAAGGTCGGCCACTCCACGCGCCGGGTGGACGAGGTCTTCGTCCAGGCGAAGAAGGAGATCCAGACGATGACGGCGCTCCTCGAGGCGCGCTACGTCGCGGGGTCCGCGGCGCTCTGCGACTCGTTCCTGAAGGCCTACCGCAACTTCTACACGACGGACGACCCGAAGGGGTACATCCTGGCCAGGCTGGAGGACCAGTCCCAGCGCCGGGCCAAGTTCGGCAACACCGTCTTCAACCAGGAGCCCGACATCAAGAACGGCGTCGGGGGCCTGAGGGACTACCAGAACACGCTATGGATGGCCCGGGTGAAGCTCGGCATCATGAAGATGGACGAGCTGGCGGCGCAGGGCTACCTGACCCAGGCGGAGGTGAGCGAGTTCAGCCGGGCCCACGACTTCCTGCTCAGGGTCCGCAACGAGCTCCACTTCGAGAGCGCCCGGCCGACGGACGTCCTGAACCTGGACGCGCAGCCGAGGGTCGCCCTGAACCTGGGCTACATCCAGGTCGAGCTCCTCGCCCGGGTGGAGTGGTTCATGCAGGATTACTACCGCTGCGCCCAGGCGATCTACCAGACCTCGATGAACGTGGAGAGCCGCCTGGCTCTGGCGATCGGCCGCAAGTCCAGCGGGGCGAAGGTCCCCATCCGGGAAACCCTGAAGATCGCCCGCCTGAGGCGGGCGCGCCGCGTGGACGGGTTCATCGTCCGGGGCCACGAGCTCGCGGCGGAGTCCCCGACCGTGTTCGCGGACGACCCTGTGAGGCTGGTTCGGGTCTTCCGGCACTGCCAGCAGCTGGACTGCACGCTCGATTTCCACCTGACCCAGCTGATCAAGGAGTCCCTGCCCCTCATGGCGGGGATTGTCGCCTCCCCCGACGCCGGCATGGCTTTCCGGGCCATCCTGTCGGAGTCGGGGGCGGTCCACCCGGTCCTGAGCCGGATGCACGAGCTCGGGGTCCTGGGCGGCTACATCCCCGAATTCGACGCCCTGACCTGCCTCGTCCAGCACGAATATTATCATAGATATACTGCTGACATACATACACTTAACGCTATACGTGAGCTCGACCTCATCTTCACGGAGGCCGAGGAGATCACCCTCAAGTACCGCAACGTCCTGCACGAGGTGGAGGACCCCGCCCTGCTCTACCTGACCCTCCTCCTCCACGACATCGGCAAGGCGGTTGGGATCAAGGGGCACTCCGATTCCGGGGTGCTCCTGGCTGGGCCCACCATGGAGCGGCTCGGGGTGTCGCCCAGGGGCCAGGAACTTGTTTCATTTGTTATCAAAAATCATCTCGCGATGGCACGATTCTGGCAGAAGCGGGATGTAGATGACCCCAAGACATCTGCCAGCTTTGCGGAGCTTGTCGGCGACCCGGAACGCCTCCGGTACCTCTACGTGCACACGTTCTGCGACGCGCGCGGGACATCCTCGGACCTTTGGAACAGCTACAAGGACACCCTCCACACCACCCTCTACCGGAACACGCTCGAGCGCCTGACGCTGGGTGCCGCAATTGACGCCAATCTCGAGGAAAAACGCAAAATGACCGAACAGGAACTGATCGCCAAACGGATTCCGGGTATCAGCAACGACGAGATCGCCGCGCACTTCAGCCTGCTCCCCGACCGCTACTTCATCCTCACCGACGCGAGCGAGATCACGCTGCACATCCAGATGGTGAACCGGCTGCTCAAGTCGATCTCCTCGACGGACTCGGTCGGCTCGCTGCGCCCGGTGATCGACTGGAAGGACGACCTCAACCGCTCGCTCACGGTCGTGAACGTGGTCACCTGGGACCGCGCGGGGCTGTTCTACAAGCTGGCCGGGGCGTTCAGCGTCGCCGGGCTGAACATCCTCGGGGCGAAGGTCATCTCGAGGACGGACCACATCGCGATCGACACCTTCTACGTGGTCGAGCCCGGCCGGGGGGTCGTCCAGAACGCCGCCGCGCAGGAGTCGTTCGCCAAGATCATCGAGTCCTCCCTTGTCTCGAACACGGACCTCTACCCCGACATCGTCGCCCAGGCCAAGAAGATCGCCGCGACGCGCTACCTCTACGCCAAGGGGGGCGAGACCCTCCACAGCTCCTTCCCCCCGACGGTCGACGTCTACCACGAGATCTCGATGCAGCGCACCATCGTCGAGGTCCAGGCCCGGGACCAGATCGGCCTCCTCTACCGGCTGGCGAAGGCGATCTTCGACTTCGGCTTCGACATCACGTTCGCCCGGATCGGGACCGAGCGCGGCGTCGCGATCGACACCTTCTACATCGAGAGCGCGAACCACGAGCCGGTTGAGGACCCCGAGCGGCTGCAGAGGCTGCGCGCCGCGCTGAACGAGGTGATCACACCCTCCCTCGTGCCCGTCGCCGAGACGGCCTGAGGCCGCGGCGCCCCGGCGCCGCATAATCCCTTGCGCGGCCGCCCGGCGCCTGCACGACTGTCCGTATGACCGAAGAGGAGGAACTGAAGGCGCTCCACGCCATCTCATCCCTGGCCTCGGGCACGGACGACCCGGCGGTCGCGACCCGGGCCATCCTGGCCGTGGCGGCCCGCGCCCTCTCCTCCGACAGCGGGATCGTCGCCTTCCTGAACCCCGAGACGGGCAAGCTCGAGATCGAGGCGGAGCTCGGGCTCCCGGCGGACGCGGAGCGCTCGTTCGCTCCGGGTCACGGAGTCCCGGGCTGGGTCGCCTGGCACGGCAAGCCGGCCCTCGTGGCCGACACGTCGGCCGACCTCCGGAGCCGGCCGGCCCGACCGCAGACGCGCTGCGAGATGGCGGCCCCCCTGCTGACATCCGACGGCAACGTGCTCGGCGTCCTGGCGCTCGACCGCAACGAGACGGGCGCCTACGCGGCCCCCGATCTGGAGGGCCTCGTGCGACTCGCCGACACGGCGGCGCGGGTCCTGCGCCGGCTCTGGGAGCTGCGCCACCTCCAGGGCAAGGAGCGCCAGCTGGAGGCGCTGATCGCCACCGGCCAGGCGCTGGTCGGCAAGCTGGAGCAGCGCGAGCTCTTCGACACCCTGACCCGCGACGCCTCGGCCATGATGCAGGCGAAGGCGTGCGCGTTCTTCCTCTTCGACCCAGGGGCGGCGAGCCTGCGCCTCGCGTCCTTCCGGGGCGACGCCGGGACGCTGACGCCCGAGGGCGACCTGCCGCTGCGCTCGTGCCTCTCGGCCTCGGCCGTCAGGACGAGGAGGCCCGTCTCCTACGTCAACATCCAGTCCCCGGAGTACGCCGACCTGGTCGACCTGCCCCGCGATCCGACGCTGCGCTCCGTCATCGCGGCCCCGATGCTCTTCGAGGGCGAGGTGCTCGGCGTCCTGACCCTCTTCACGGACCGCACCCGCCTCTTCGACAACGACGAGAAGCGCCTGTGCAGCGCGCTCGCGAGCCTGGGCGCCGTCGCGCTTCAGAACTCGAGGCTCTACTCGCGGGTCTTCATGAGCGAGGAGTCGCTGCGCAAGAACGAGCGCCTGACAATGCTCGGCCTCCTCGCGGCGGAGATCGCCCACGAGATCCGCAACCCGCTCACGGTCCTCAAGCTCCTGCACGGGGGCATGGGCCTGGACTTCGCCGAGGGCGACCCCAGGCGCACGGACGTGCGGGTCATCGGGGAGAAGCTCGACCAGCTCGAGTCCATCGTCACCCGCGTGCTCAACTTCGCGAAGGCCCCGACGAGCCTGCACGCGCGCCACCAGGTCGCGGAGATCGTCGCCGACACGCTCGTCCTCGTGCGCCTCAAGCTCGCGCAGAGCAACATCCGGGTCGCGTTCGAGCCGCCCGCGGCCTCGGTGGTGGTCGAGGGCCACAAGGGCCAGCTCCAGCAGGTCATCCTGAACCTGATCATCAACTCCATGCAGGCCATGCCCGAGGGGGGCGAGATCACGCTGCGCCTCTCCTCGGACGGCCGGGAGCCAGGCGGCCACGCGATCCTCGACGTGGTCGACACCGGCTCCGGGATCCCCGACGCCATCCGGGGCCGGATTTTCGACTCCTTCCTGACGGGCAGGCCGGACGGCACCGGCCTCGGGCTCGCGATCGCCAAGCGGGTCCTCCTCGGCCACAACGGCGACATCGAGCTCGTGAGCTCGAGCCACGAGGGGACGACGATCCGCGTGACGCTGCCCCTGGCGCGGGGCTAGCGGCCCCTCACTCCTCCAGCTCGACGTTCCAGTAGGCGATGTCGAGGAAGTCCTTCCAGATCTCTCGGTGCTGGTTGCCGAGGACCATGGAGATGACCGGCCTCCACTTCGGGCGGGAGGGCTTGCGGATGAGGCGCATGGAGGCCTCGTGCGGCAGGCGGTTCGCCTTGCGGGTGTTGCAGCGGATGCACGAGCAGACGATGTTCTCCCACGTGGTCTTCCCGCCGTAGTCGCGCGGGATGACGTGGTCCAGGTTGAGCTGCTCCCGCGGGAGCACCTTCGCGCAGTACTGGCAGGAGTTCTTGTCGCGCTCGAAGACGTTGTTGCGCGTCAGCTTGAGTTCCTTGCACGGGAGCTTGTCGAAGAAGGTGAGCAGGATGACCCGCGGCAGGCGGATGGTGCGGGTGGGCGTGTGGACGGTCTCCAGCTCGACCTTCGGGGGGTTGTCCTCCGAGAAGTCGATCCAGTCCATCATCGAGAACATCCGGAAGTCGTCCTCCTGCTGGTGGACGACGTGGGCGTGGCCGCGGGCCAGGAGCCCGAAGGCCCGCCGGGCGCCAATGACGTTAACCGCCTGCCACAGGCGGTTAAGGACAAGCACCGGCTGATCTAGGGCTGCCTCCATACGCGGTCCCGAAAATGGCGATTTCCGCAGGCGGCTGTCAAGAGGGGGCCTCCGGAGGGGCCCAGCGTTAAGAAAACATTAAGCGGCCCCGGCAGGCTTGTTACACCGGGCTTGAGCCTATCTAAGGTTCCGGTCCATATCGGCCCCGCATGTCCCTCACGCCGCGAGGCTAAAGGGACCGCGCCGGCGGGTCTTCCCGCTCCATCTTTCCTCAATGTCACTCAAATCGATCATCTTCGGCCGCGAGAAGTCCCTCGAGGACCGGAATCTCTTCCACAGCATCTCGCTGATCGCCGTGTTCGCCTGGGTCGGCCTTGGCGCCGACGGGCTCTCGTCGTCGTGCTACGGCCCGGAGGAGACCTTCAAGGCGCTCGGGGCCAACACGCACCTGAGCATCTTCGTGGCGATGGCCTGCGTGGTGACGATCGTCGCGATCTGCGCAAGCTACTCGCAGATCATCAAGCTCTTCCCCACCGGCGGCGGCGGCTACCTCGTGGCGAGCAAGCTCATCTCCCCGGCGACCGGCGTCGTCTCCGGCTGTGCGCTCCTGATCGACTACGTGCTGACCGTCACCATCTCGGTCGCGAGCGGCGCCGACGCCCTCTTCAGCCTCTTCCCGCCGGCGTGGCAGCAGTACACGCTCATGCTCGGCCTCACGGCGAAGCTGGTGTTCGAGCTCGCCTGCGTCATCGGGCTCACCCTCGTCAACATGCGGGGCGTCAGGGAGTCGGTCCTCATCTGGGTGCCGATCTTCGGCGTCTTCGTGCTGACGCACATCTTCGTCATCGGCTACGCCTTCTTCACGCACGCACCGGGCCTGGCCGCCCTGCCCGCGGCCACGGCCCACGAGATCCACTCGGTCAGCGCCGGCGTGGGGGTGTTCGGGCTCATGGCGCTCCTCCTGAGGAGCTACAGCATGGGCGCCGGAACGTACACGGGCATCGAGGCCGTGAGCAACGGCCTGCCGATCCTGCGCGAGCCGCGGGTGAAGACGGGCCAGCGCACCATGGTGTACATGGGCGTTTCCCTGGCCCTCACGGTCGCCGGGCTCCTCATCGCCTACCAGCTCTACGCCGTCGAGATCAACCCCGACAAGACGCTCAACGCCGTCCTCTTCGAGAAGATGACCGCCGGCTGGAGCCACTCGACGGGCAGCGCGTTCGTGATCGTGACGCTCTTCTCGGAGGCGGCGCTCCTCATCATCGCTGCGCAGGCGGGCTTCCTCGACGGCCCCCGGGTCCTCGCCAACATGGCGCTCGACCGCTGGTTTCCGGCGCAGTTCGCCAACCTGAGCGAGCGCCTCGTGACCCGCAACGGCACCCTGATCATGGGCCTCTCGGGCTTCGTGATGATGGTGGCGACGCACGGCTCGGTCGACCTGCTGGTCATCTTCTACTCGATAAACGTCTTCATCACGTTCTCGCTCTCGCAGTTCGGGATGGTGCGCCACTGGTGGCAGGAGCGCGCCACGGAGCCCGGTTGGATGCACAAGCTGGCCATCAACGGGTTCGGCTTCGTGCTGACGTTCTCGATCCTGCTCTCGCTGACGGCGGTCAAGTTCAGGGAGGGCGGGTGGGCCACGTGGCTGGTCACGGGCGCCCTGGTCGCCATGGCGTTCGCGATCAAGCGCCACTACAACGGCGTCCGCACGCAGCTGCGGCGCCTGGACGCCATCCTCGAGGCGGCCGAGTCCGAGGGGAAGGCGCCTCCCGCTGTCCCGCCCCCGGCGGACCCGAAGGCCCGCACGGCCGTGATCCTCGTCAATGGTTACAACGGCCTCGGGCTGCACACGATCATGAACGTGCCGCGCATGTTCGGGAACACGTTCCGCAACCTCGTGTTCGTCCAGGTCGGCTCGGTCGACGCCGGCAACTTCAAGGGCGCCGCCGACATCGAGAACCTGCGCGCCCACACCGAGGCCGAGGTGCAGCGCTACGTCCAGTTCGCCCAGGCGCGCGGCTACGGCTCGAAGGCCTTCACGACCATCGGCTACGACGTCACGAGCGAGGTCATGAAGCTCGCGCGCGAGGCCTCGACCGAGTTCCCGAACCAGGTCTTCTTCGCCGGTCAGCTGCTCTTCACGAACGAGACGAACCTGACCCGCTGGCTGCACAACCACACGGTGGCCACGCTCCAGAGGAGGTTCTTCCTCTCGAGCATGCCCTTCGTGGTCCTGCCGATCCGGGTCGACGCCTGAAGCGGGCCCCCTAGCCCAGCAGCACCTGCCACTGGTTCTCGCGCGCGGCCCGGGCGGCCTTGAGCGCGCCCATTGCCACGTACCGCTGGAAGTCCTGCCCGGCCAGCCGGACCTTCGGGCTCTCATAGCCGTCGTCGGTGAGGCGCTTCTGCAGCACCGTGTCGATGCCCTTGATCTGCGAGCCGCCGCCCGTGACGATGATGTTCTGCAGGAGCGTCACGACCGAGTCGGACGAGGCCGACTGGATGAGGGTCGTCAGCGCCGGGTAGATCTTGTCGATGAGCGCATTGCAGGCGTTGCCGACGGCGTCGCCGAGCTCGAGAGTGCGGCTCTTGCCGCCGATCACGACCTTGATGTCGAGGGGCTTGCGGCTGGGCCCGACGTAGGAGTTCGCCTCCTTGACCTCGCGCACCGTGATCCGCGAGAGGCCGTTGTTCGGGTAGGTGCGGTTGAGCTCGTCGAAGAGGAGCTCGTCGACGGCGTCGCCGGCGAAGGGGATGCTGATCTGGTCGTCCCTCGTCGGGAAATACCCCTGCACAAGGCAGAGGTCGCTCGTGCCGCCCCCGATGTCGATGAAGAGCGAGTTGACCACCGGGTCCACGTAGCCCGGCTGCTTCACGCGCGAGTCGTCGCGGTAGCCGAGCGCCGCCAGGAACGGCTCGGGGATCAGGAGGATGCGCGAGAAGATGCCCTGCACCGAGCGCCGGATGTTCTCGCGTGCGATCTCCCCCGCGTTGGCCGGGACGCCCACCACGGCGCGGATCTCCGCCCGGCCCGAGGGGTCGGCCAGCTGGCGGATGTGCTGCATGAAGTCGCGCGCGGCCTCCGGGCGCGAGATGACGCCCTCGTCAAGCGGCGCCACGAGGTCGACGTGGAGCATCTGGTCCAGGGCCTCGGCGCCGTAGAGAATCCGGGCGTTGCCCGTGATGATGCCGTCGACGATGCCGTCCTTCACGTAGCCGACGACGGACGGGACCACCTTGCTGACGGTGATGTCGGTGGAACCGGCCGGGCCGGCGAGGACGCAGGACTTGTTGGTGCCGAGGTCGAGGCCGATCAGCAGGAGGGCGGGCTTCGCCGGGGCCGTCCGGGCCGGCGGAGGGAACGAGACGGCGGAGGGCTGGGCGGAGGCGGGCTGTTTCTCAATGGTGGCGGTGGTCATGATGGGAGGGTTGGCGGGTTGGGATGGGTCGGAAGGTTCAGCGGGCGCCGGCGCGCTCCTGCGCCAGCATGTCGTCTATGAAGTCGGCGATGCCGCGCGAGGCGTCGCGGGCGGGGAGCCTCGCCCTGGGGGGCGCCGGGGCCGCGGCCGTCGCTGGCGAAAGCCCCGAGAGGCGCCGTGTGAGCATCGGCACGAGCACCTCGGCGAACGCGACGGCCCCGGCGACGCGCTCCCGCTCCTCGGCCATCAGGGCGTCCAGGATCGAGTCGGCCCCGGTCCCGCAGGCCGCCCGCGCCCTCGCGACCGCCCCCGCGAACTCCGAGTTCTCTACCCCCTGCGCCTCCTCGGCCAGGCCCTCAAGCCTCAGGAAGCAGATGCGCCGATAGACCCTCGCGACCTCGATCCAAGGCGGCTCAAATCGGTGGAGGGCTTCGGCCAGTGCTGTCAATCTGACCGCACTGGACACGCGCGCGGGCGTTCGGTTCGAAGTTATTTTCAGCGACCCGACTTCAGCTCCACGTACATCGCCTCGACCTTCGCCCTCGCCCACGGGTTCTTGCGCAGGAAAGTCAGGCTCGACGTGATGCTGGGGTCGAACATGAAGCATCGGATCTCCACGCGCCGCGCCATCTCCCGCCAGCCGTGGTGAGCGACGAGCTCG
The DNA here is from genome assembly GCA_964509885.1 of uncultured Opitutaceae bacterium. Classification (GTDB taxonomy): domain Bacteria; phylum Verrucomicrobiota; class Verrucomicrobiia; order Opitutales; family Opitutaceae; genus Palsa-1447. Next base: position 157,401 of record CAZDZL010000001.1, read on the forward strand.
GTCAGCAGCCTCTCCAGCGTGACGCCGTGCAGGGGGTCCTTGGAGGGGTGCGGGGTCACGGGGAGGCCGGCGCGTCCCCCGCCCTCGCCTCCAGCCGCTTGAGGTCGTCGATCAGCCACCGGCGCGCGGCGTCCCCTTCGGCCACCTTCACCTTGTTGTCGTAGATGACGATCCACGGGAGGTTCTTGATGGCGTACTGCCTGGAGACCGGGGACTGGTAGTCGATCCCGTTGAACCCCGGCCGGTTGATGTTGACCCGGCGGATCGCGTACCTCTCGGGGTGGCTCTTGCTGGCCTGTATGAGGAACATCGCCAGCTCCACGCACGGGGCGCAGTAGTCGCTCGAGAAGTCGACGACGGTTATCTTTCCCGGGCAGGACAGGGCGTCGATGTCGAGGGTCCTGCCGTGCGCGAGCTCCTGGTAGTCGGCATGGCCCCCCCTCGAGGAGGCGGCCCATTCCGCTATCTTCGCCGTGGACACGGGCTCCGCCCGGCAGGGCGCCAGGAGCGCCAACATGGCGAGGGGGATCAGGGCCTTGGGCATCACGGGTCGGGCTGATTCCTAGGGGCAACGCGGCCCCGGCCGCAAGACCGGCCCACGGCAATCTCGGCGGGCTCCGGGCTCAGAGCGTGGACCCGCCGCTGGCCTCGATCCGCTGCGCCGTGATCCACCGGCTGTCCGGGCCGGCGATGAAGGCGATCGCGTCGGCGATGTCCGGCGGCATCCCGACCCTCTTGATGGCCTGGCGCGACAGCAGCATCTCCTTGCCCGCGTCCGAGCGGATCCAGCTCGCGTTCATGTCCGTGTCGATGGCGCCGGGGGCGACGGCGTTCACCGTGATGCCCCTGGCCCCGAGCTCCTGGGCGAGGACCCGGGTCATGACGTCGATCGCCCCCTTGGTGGCGGAGTAGGCCGTGAACATCGGATTCGCAAAGCGGCTGAGCCCCGAGCTCAGGGTGATGACGCGGCCGTTGTCGCGCAGGCGCGGCAGGGCGCCCTGGACCAGGAAGAAGACGCCCTTCACGTTGGTGTCGAAGAGGGCGTCAAAGTCGGCCTCGGTCGTCTGCGCGAACGTCTTTGAGACGATGATCCCGGCGTTGGCGACGAGGACATCGAAGGACGCCGGGAGGCCGGCGGCCTTGAGCGCCGCGTCGACCCCCTCGAAAAACAGGCGGATCCCCGCCAGCTGGCTCACGTCGCCCTGCACCAGGGCGGCCCTCCCGCCCGCCTTCTGGATGTCGTTGACGACCTCCTCGCCCTCCTTTTTCGACTTCACGTAGTTGACGACGACATAGAAGCCGTCCTTCGCCAGGCGCCTGGCGGTGGCGGCGCCAAGGCCCCGGCTCGAGCCCGTGACCACCGCGACCCTCGTGACTTTGTCTTTTGTATCAGCCATGGTCCCCGAGCCTAGCGGGCTTTTTCGGGAATCGCAATTGCGCGGGGCACTAAGGGCCACGGGAGCCCGGCCCCGGCCTAGGGGTGGCCCTGGGCGATGATCGTCCTGAGGACGCCCAGCGGCTTCTCGCAGCCCTGGTACGTGGACCCGTCGAACGAGGAGGTGACGACCTTTCCCGTGGCCGTGTCGACGACGATCAGGTTCGGGATGCCCGATCCCGTCGCGGCGGCCCAGGCGCCCGCCTCCCCGCGCCTGACGGACGGGAACTCCATGCCGTGCTCGCGCATGTAGGCGATCATGTCCGCCTCGGACTCGTCGTAGTTGACCATGACGAGCTGGAAGACGCGCCCCGTCTTGTCCGCGCCGTGGTAGAACGCCTCGAGGCTGGGAGAGAACCTCTGGCAGGGCCCGCACCAGCCCGCCCCGTGGTAGAGGGCGAGGTACGGCGCGCGCCGCGGATCGAAGGCCTCGTGGAGCACCGCGCCGTCCTTGCCGAGGCGTTCCACCTGCAGGGAGCCCTCGGCCCTGTTGAACCTCACCCGGTGCCCCCACTCGCGGGCGAGGGTGAAGGCCCCGAAGAGGACCGCCATGACGAGCAGGAACTTCCTCATGGCGCTACGCCAGGGTCACTTGTCGGCATTCCAGATGTCGTGGATGCACTTCCAGGCCCCGTCCTTGTCCTTGGTCCATACGGCGACATATTTGCCGGTGTTCCTGACCATCTTGCCGTCGGTTCCCTTGTACGATTCCGCGTAGGTGCCCGCCGTGAAACCGAGGTCCCCGCTCTTCGAGATGCTGGCGCTCAGGGTCTTCCATGTGAGCGCATAGGTGGGGTCCGCGAAGGCGGCCGCCCAGTATTTCCGGGCTGCGGGGCGGCCCGAGAACATCACGTCGCTTGGCGGATAGACCACCGCATCGTCGGCGTAGAACGAGGCGAGGAGGTCCACGTCCCTCCTGACGGAGGACTCCGACCAGCTGTCGTCGATCTTTGCGAGGGCCTTGCCGCTGTCATCAATCCCGGCTGCCGCCGCGGGAACCGCGGGGGCGAGGACTCCGGCGAGTCCGAGCAGTGCTGCGAGAACGGGCGCTAGGGGAGCTTTCATCGGCCCCACCCTAGTCCCCGCCCGCCCCATGCCAACGCGATTGTGGGCGCGCCCGCCCGGCAACCGGCACGCCGACTGCTACCTGGGTGGGCCCCATGGATGCCGCGCGAAGACACCCCCGAATCCTCTGCCTCGCCATCACCTTCTTCCTCGGGGGGGCCCTTCGCGCCGAGGAGGAGCTTCTCATCTACGACAACGACTGGAACATCCCCGGCAGCTACATCGAGCAGAACGCCCTTATGCCGCTCCTGGCGTCCGGTCACATCAGGGTGCTCGCCTGCACCTCGGTCACGGGCGACTGCTGGCGCGACGAGGGCACCGCGAACCTGCTGCGCTACCTCGAGGTCATCGGAAGGCCGGACATCCCGGTCTACAACGGCGCCGTATTCCCGCTGGTGAACACGCGCGAGCGCATGAGGCGCTGGGAGGAGACCTACGGCTATGTCTTCTGGAAGGGGGCCTGGAATGACCCGGCAAAGTTCCCCAAGAGCCACCCCGACGATCCCTACAGGATCAACCCGCCCCTGGACAGGATGCCCCTGATAAAGGCCGCCGACGGCACTGCCGCCGACTTCCTGATCAAGGCGGTGCATGAGCACCCGCACCAGATCACGATCTTCGTGGGCGGCCCGCTGACAAACGTGGCCCTGGCCATAGCCCTGGACCCGGAATTCGCGGGCCTCGCAAAGCGCCTTGTCTTCTTCGGCGGGGCGCTGGGGCAGCTCTCGGACGGGGACGCGGACGGGTTTCATTCGGACTTCGACGTGATCTTCGACCCGGAGGCCGCCCACATTGTCCTGGCCGCCCACTGGGCCAAGATCATCTCGGTCGCCGATGTCAGCAACGACTTCTACCTCGACAAGGAGCTCATGAAGCGGATCCGGGAGCACCCCTCGCCGGCGAGCAACTACCTCGAGCAGAACTCCACGATCGGCCTGCCCCTCTGGGCCGAGGTGGCCACGTCGATCGTTGCCGACCCGACCCTGGTCACGAAGAGCTTCGAGGTGACCATGGACGTCGATATCGACCATGGGATCAACTATGGCCGGACGGTCATAGGGCCGGTGAACGCAAGGCCGCGGTTCGGCGTGTCGGACGTGACGGTCATCAAGGCGATCGAGGGGAAGCGCTTCATCGACCAGCTGGTCCAGGCCGTCCAGACGGACCTTCGCCCGAAATCCTAGCGTGAGCCCGGCCGGCAATACCGACCGCGGCGCTTGATAACCAGGCGGATCCGGGCAGGGTTTCCCCGCCGTACTCGTCCGCTCCCCAAAGCCCGTCCATCCTCCCATGCCAAAGCCCACCTGCTATTCCACGAAGGCGTACTCCACGGCCAGCGCCACTTCCCCGCTCGGCGGCGCGACAATCGAGCGCCGCACGCCCACCGCGACCGACGTGCAGATCCAGATCCTCCACTGCGGCGTCTGCCATTCCGACCTGCATTTCGCCCGCGATGAGTGGCACTTCACGCAGTATCCCGCCGTGCCCGGGCACGAGATCGTGGGGAAGGTGACGGCCGTCGGCAGCGGCGTGACCAAGTTCAAGGTCGGCGACGCCGTCGGCGTGGGATGCCTCGTCGACTCGTGCCGCACCTGCCCGGACTGCCGCTCGGGCCTGGAGCAGTTCTGCACCGGCATGGTGATGACCTACGGCAGCACGGACAAGCACCTCGGCACCCCGACCTTGGGCGGCTACTCGCAGAGCATCGTCGTGACCGAGGATTTCGTGCTGCGGATGCCCGCCAACCTCAATCTCGCCGCCGCCGCGCCGCTGCTTTGCGCGGGAATCACGACCTATTCCCCCATGCGCCACTGGAAGGTCGGCCCCGGACAGAAGGTCGGCATCGTCGGCCTGGGCGGGCTCGGCCACATGGGCGTCAAGTTTGCCAAGGCCCTCGGCGCCCAGGTCGTCCTGTTCACCACCTCTCCCGGCAAGGCCGCCGACGCCAAGCGCCTGGGGGCCCATGAGGTGGTCATCTCAACGGACGCCGCGCAGATGGCGGCCCAGGCGGACAGCTTCGATTTCATCCTGGACGCGGTGTCCGCCACCCACGACATCAACGCCTATCTAACTTTGCTGAAGCGAGACGGCAACCTCGTGCTCGTCGGCGCACCCGAGAAGCCGCTGCCGGTGGCGGCCTTCCCGCTGATCTTCCGCCGCCGCTCCTTCTCCGGCTCACTGATCGGCGGCCTGCCCGAAACGCAGGAGATGCTGGATTTCTGCGGAAAGCACAACATCACCAGCGACATCGAGATGATCCGCATGGACCAGATCAACGAGGCCTATGAGCGCATGCTCAGGAGCGACGTGAAATACCGCTTCGTGATCGATATGGCTTCGTTGGCATGAGTCGCTTCATCCGGACCCCAACCTAGGGTGGAATTTCGCGGTCCCTCGGGTTGGAGACGAGGGAGCACTCTCAGGTACATCGCGAACGAAGGAACGCCCCACATTTTCTGAGGCGATGGATTGAGCTATCCCATCGCCGCGGCAACTAGCCCTAGACACTGGCCTTCAGCCTCCGCCCGCTTTTCTTGGGCCTGCCGCCCTTGCGCCCGTTCAGCTGTGCCGCAATTGATTTCTCAGGGCTCTTCGCACTTACCCAATTCGCCCGAGAGATTCGGCGGCTGCACTCTTCGGGGCAGGCGGCTCCTCTCTATTTTGCGCGTAACTATCGAGAGCCAGCCGCAACGCCTCCTGGATCTCTCCTGCCGCAGCCTCACGGGAATCGCCATGCGCCATGATGCCAGGCATATCGTTGACTTGTGCGACGTAGCAATCGTCGCCGGGAACGTCGCTGTACCAGATGCGGACTTCGTCGTTTTTGGCGTTGGGTTTCATGAGAGTGTTTGGGATTTGAGCTGATCGCGGACTTGGCGCACTTGATAGGGCTTCGCATCGCCCCCTGATTTCTGGAGGTTGATCAGATCAAAACCCGGCCTCCGAAAGATGTTGTGGCTGCCACTCTGCTCTCTGACGCAGCCAAGTCCGTCGAGGAGGCTGCATGGGTCGTCAAAGGCGATGTTGGCGTCACTCTGTCCGGACATCAATTTTCCCGAGTTTTCTTCCACCGGCTCATTCGGGGAATAAAAACCCAAGCGCTTGGGTTTAGAAAGGGATCACCTTCCCCGCTTGGGCGTTGCTGGGATTCGGCCTCCCGACTGCACATTCCTCAGCCTCTCTCGTTCATGCCTTCCCGATCCTGGGAAATCGGTTTCCCGATTGCGGATAATCCAGAGGCCCGCTCGAAACGGGCCGCTCTGTATCCTATTGCCCGACATTGAATTACCACCTTAGAAGGACTTGGCACAAAGTGTGCAATTCGTTTGGAAGCCCATGAAATTCGCCTTCCGTCAATTGGCCAAGAACCCGGGGTTTACCGTCGTCGCCCTGCTGACGCTGGCGTTGGGCATAGGCGTGAACACCTCGGCCTTCACGCTCCTGAATCGGCTGCTCTTGCGATCGCTTCCCTACCGCGACGCGGGGCGCCTTGTGGAGGTGTGGTCCTCCAATCCCGGCGAGAAGTTTGCAGCGCAGGCACCCGGGGATTTCTTGGACGAGCAGGAGCAGAACACGGTCTTCTCGGGAATGGCGGCCTATGTCCGCGGCGAATCGGCAAGCATCGCCGAACCGGGACAGCCGCCGGTCCGCGTGGGCTCGATCAGGATGACGGCCAACTTCTTTGGCGTCCTCGGGGCGGAGCCGCAGATTGGCCGCCTTCCCTCGGCCGAGGAAGAGGCGCGCAGCGAACCCGTAACCCTCATCAGCAACAAATTCTGGCGGGAGCATTTTGCGGCGGACCCGGCGGTCATAGGCCGGTCCATAAAGATAAACGGGAAAATCCACACGATCCTGGGCGTGATGTCGCCCGGCGTCGACGACCAGATGCTTTTCGACGTCCGGCCGTGCCTGTTCCCCTTGGATTCCATCCGGACCAATCGTGAATTCCGGGACTTCGGCTGGTACACGGTCGTGGCGCGCCTGAAGCCTGGCGTATCCATCGAGCAGGCTCAGTCGGGTATGGCGGTCTTGGCTGCGCGCTCGGCCAAGGAACATCCGAAGACAAATGGCAACCGCACCATCAAGGTGATCGCCTATTCCACCACCTCACTGGGCGACACCGCCGCCCAGCTTACGTGGATGACCATGGTCCTCTCTGGCGTCGTGCTCCTGATCGCCTGCGTCAACTTGGCCAATCTGCAGCTCGTTCGAACCACCCGCCGCATGCAGGAGATCGGCATCCGCATCGCGCTCGGTTGCTCCCGGGGCCGGCTCATCTGGACGCTCCTCCTCGAGAGCCTGGTTCTCTCCGTAGCCGGCGGCGCGCTGGCCATCCTCGTCGCCACCTGGAGCAACGAGTTTGTCGGGCGTTTTCTGTCGATAGACTTGCCGATGGACCTACGGGTGATCGCATTCACGTTCGGCGTTTCGGTGCTCACCGCCGCAATCTTCGGCACCGTGCCCGCGTGGCTCGCATCGAGGACAGACGTCAACGCGTCGCTCAAGTCGGGCGCACGCGGCTCGACCTCTGATCGTTCCCGTAACTGGCTCCGCCAGGGACTTGTTGTCGTCCAGCTGGCGATGGCGCTCACGCTGCTGGCCGGCGCCGGATTCTTCGTGAAGGGAATCTACCGCCTGAGCCACCGCAGCCTCG
>CAZDZL010000002.1:0-143711 GCA_964509885.1 uncultured Opitutaceae bacterium
TGCAGGAGCCGCAGCCCAAGGTCAGCGTCTGCTCGGGCGACTGCACGCCCTGCTCGAGTCGGATCAGGTAGCGGACCGCGCGGCTGACCCTCAGGTTGAGCGCGACCAGGAAGTCGAGGGCCGGGCGGGGCGTGATGTCGACCGCGGCCAGGAACGCATCGAAGGCGGGCGTGCCCGCGTCCTTCCGCAGGAAGGGGGAGAGCTCGGTTGCGAGCTTGGCCTCGTAGGCGAAGGGGATGTTCTCGGCGACCGGGTCCAGGAAGAAGTCGAACGGGTTGTAGACCGTCATGTCCGCGATCAGGTCCACCTCGACCGAGAAGAAACGGGTGGGCTTCGGGAAGACGAGGCGCGCGCTGTAGTTGCCCTGGGGGTCCTGCTGCCAGTTGATGAAGTGCTCCGCCGGCTCGACCTTCAACGAATAGCTCAGGATGGGGGTGCGGCAGTGGGGCGCTGGCCTCAGCCTGACCGTCTGGGGTCCAAGCGTGACGGACTTGTCATAGAGGTACGAGGTGCGGTGGTGAAGGGCGACGTGAAGGGCCATGGGTGGGGATGGAGCGGTGGGACCCGCTTAGACACACCCACGCAGGACTTGGGCCATTCGAAGGCTCGAACGAAGAAGACCGGTTGATTTCCAAGAATGTAAATGGATGTCCACAAACAGATTGGGATATCAATCAGACGGGATTCGAAGCGCAGGGATTATCTCCGCCCTGCATCGGCGCACGAATCGGGAATTTGAGTTCGATCATAAGCGCCTCGGCTGGCGTCATGGATGCGCATCGGGGAACACTCCGAACCCATTGAGGCGTCTTGCCGTGGCGGGCCTTGCCGGCGTCTCTTGACTCCCACTTGGTGCCGACCAGCCTCGGGAACAGATGGGGCAGGTGGTGAATGGCATGATCTCCGTGTACGCGTACCCGAGGCCGAGTTCGCCCGGGATGGCCCCATCGTCCTCGGAGCCGGGTTTTGCCGCCGATGTCCGGGCGGCCGGAGAATACTTCGTTGTTGAATACGACGACATCTTCCACCTCGCGGACCAGATCCTTGGGATCCAGAACGGCCTCAAGGGCCATCCCTGCCTCACCCTGCTGGAGATCCACGCGCACGGGAACCCGTCCGAGTTCAATGGATGGTGCAGTTGGCAGCCTTCGGACATCCTCAGGCTGGCCAAGCCGCATTGGTGCGACAACTCGAGGCTCTACCTCACGGGGTGCAACACCGGCACGACGGACCCGCAGACGACGGATCCCGCCCGGGGTGCGATCCCCATCGCCCAGGTCGTGGCGAACCTGATTCCTGTGGTCCCAAAGGCTTTTCGGTTCACGGTGTTCGGAACGTTGGGCTACAGCTACGGCTGCCACGCCCTGGGAACCACGCAGACCTGGGCCGTCGGAGGCCTTGGCCCCATAAATTACGGCGCGCCCTTCAAGGGAAGCCGCGACGCTGAGCCCGACCCCAATCTGTCCGATCCCGCCGCAACGGCCTACAAGGCGTTCCGAGGACCCAACTCCGCATGAGCGTTGTCGTCCAGGGCAAGGGCAGGAAGATCACTCTAACGGGTGTCCGCGAGCATATGTTCAAGCGCGAGTTGGCCGCCTGCATGCGCCGCAGGCACACGAAGGGCACCCACTCCGACGCGGCGCGCGACTGCCTCATCACCTTCAGGGAAAAGGGCGTCCGCAAGCGATACGGGATCTACGGGCGTGCCGTCGCGATGGACGAGAAGACACGCAAGGCCTGGCAGTTTTACTTCGGACTTCTGCTCCTCGAGTGGCTCCAGTCCTAGGGTAAAGGCTTTTCAGTCCTGAAAGACCGACGTTTCAAAAGTCCCCGAACCGGTAACTCCTGGTTCTTCGATTTCATTGAACAGTGAGTCAATATACCCAGTTACCGTATAGGTTCCCGTGGCATTCACCGTTCCATCGCTCGACACGGTGCTTGTGCCAATGAAATGGTACGTTAGTCCGGACTCGTCAGGGGTTACCGAGGCGTCGATGGGGCCCGGAACGGAAATGGTGATGTCGAGGGTCCCGTCGTCGGAAGTGGTGTAGCTGTTGAATTGCTCCAAGTCAAAATAGGATGGGTAGGTTATGGTTCCGGAATAAGCCACAGTTACGGTTGTCGAACCTCCCTGGGTAACGGACTGTACTGTTACGGTTGCGACCGCGCTTGTCGTCGAGCCTCCTGTGTTGGTGACGACGACGAGGTAGCCGCCTGAATCTGAAGATTGTGCGTTCGAGACCGTGTAGGATGTGCCTGTTGCTCCCGAGATTGAGTCTCCATTCAGATACCATTGGTATGTCAGGCCTGAGCCGGTTGCGGCCACCATCAGCGTGAAGCTAGAACCTGCATTTACGGTCTGGCCACTTGGGCTGGCTGTGATCACCGGAGGCTGCTCCTTCACCGTTATAACTGCCACGGGGCTGACCATTGAGCCTCCTGAATTTTTGACGACGACGTAATAGCCACCCGAATTCGAGGGTTGTGCGTTCGAGATCGAATAGGATGCACCGGTTGCTCCCGAAATCTCGGTTCCGTTCAAATACCATTGGTACGACAGGCCCGAGCCGGTTGCGGTCACACTCATCGTGTAGTTGAGATTGGCGTCCACGGTCTCAGAGCTTGGCCAGCCTGTGATCTCAGGCCCTGTCCATGCTTGGGTGTTGACCTGTAGTAGCCCCCAGTGGTCATTCACTTGCCCGGCGGGCGAACTCGCATTCGTTTCGTCCGCAAGGGCACCGAGGTTGACGCCTATGTCGACGAGATCTTTGGCCGCGTTACTTCCTGGACTATTCCCATTGTAGAGATTCAGAAAAACAGCGGTTATAGTGGCAGCAGCCTTTTCCTTTGCCGCTTCGACGTCGTCCAAGGCCTGCTGGTAGGCTTGTAATTGGGACGGTGTGAGACTGCCCCCGAGGACGATTGCACCTTGGAAGCCGACTGCGTATGTCGCGGGAACTATTACCGTTATGCCCTCCATGGCCGCACCCAAAGCGGCCGCCGTGGCGGCAGCGGGTTCCAGCGCGGGGATCTTTTTGGCGGCTACCGCGACTGTCCCACAACCTACGGCGACCAAGTTCCCAAGGACCCGTACTGATTGGTCTACTTGGGAGATCGTCGAAGGGGAGGTATCGAGGATCGTAGTCATCAGCGTACCTAACGGATTTACGTCGTTGGGATGTGGGACAAGGGAGGCTGATTGTTGAGTTTGCGTTCCCGAAATATACGCAAATAAGATTTGGTCCAGTAGGACAAGACCCGCGGAATTTAGGATCGCCGACTGTCCATTGCTGTAGGTGCCGATTGTGAATTGAACGGTGGGATCGCTTTGAATCTGCTGAATTAGCGAGAGTTCGGTACTTAGCTGCGTTTGAAGGGAGGTGAAATCTGCGGTCAAAGTGCTGACGTCGACCGTGCCTCCCGATTCGGCTCCAATCTTGTTCCAGCTCTGTTGCGCAGCGGCGACGAGAACCATCTCCTGCTGAAGGAAAGCGACCATCACAGCACCTGTCGGATACCCTGTGGAGGGGAGGGCGTTGATCGTAAAAGCGGCTGGGCCGGACGTGGCGTTTGTCGTCCCAGTTTGTGTAATGGATACGGATACCACGACCGAACTGTTCTCGGCCTTGGAAGGGTTTAAGTAGGGCGGCACGGTCACAACAACCTTCCCGCTAGTCACTGAGTCTGCGGGTAGGCTTATTACATTGCCGGAGGCATCTGTGAAATTGACAGTCGTTGTGGTGGCATTCGGATCAAAATTGCCTCCCGTGATGGTGAGACTAGAACCCGGATTTGCCGATGAGGATGACAGAATGATGCTCGAGCCTTGGGTCGCACCTCCGCTTGGCACCTCATAGACCTCCGCGAGGGCGACGCCAGTCGTGCTGTTCACGCCGGAAATCTGCAAAGTGTAGGCGCCTGGCGACAGGTTCACGACGGCGGCGCTGTCCGCGGTTCCAGCAGGCGGTGCAAACGCCCCGACCAAATTCTCGTCACTGAGTATCTGTGCCAGATTGGAACTTGTTTCGAAACCGGTGTTTTTCGCGATCACACTTCCTGCGCTGTTGAAAACGCTAAGGCTGGGCTCCGCCAATACCCCCGTGACCCCGAATTTCGTCAGGCCGGGACCGTCACCGCGAACAAGCAGCTGTTCAGTGCCGCTCCCCGCAACAATATAGCCGGGGATGAGGATGTTCCCGCCCGTGCCCACCTGTGCCCGTGCGGAGATATTGCTCAGACGGGTGCCGGTTGACGCCACTTCGTAGATTTCGGCAAGTGCTACTCCGGTGGTGTTATTTACTCCTGCTATCTGCGCGGTATAGTTGCCCGCTGGCAAGTTGACAATAACGGCACTGTCCGCACTTCCGGAAGTGAATGGGAATGCAAACACTTGGGCGGCTACGGACGCAATTTGGGCCGGATCTGAATTGGTACCCCATCCCGTATTGGAAGCGATCACCGTCCCGGTGCTATCGAAAACGCGCAAGCTGGGCTGAGCCAATACCCCGGCGACACCGAATTGGCTCAAGCTAGGCCCATCGGCACGAATCAGGAGAGTTTCCGTGCCACTGCCGCTGATGATAAAGCCGGGAATCAGGATATTGCCGCCGGTCCCGACCTGGGCACGCGTCGAGAGATTGATGAGGCGCGCCGACGAATTTCCGGAGTTCGGAGTCGGTGTCGGAGTGGGTGTTGGCGCAGGCGTCGGAGTTGGGGTTGGAGCAGGGGTGGGCGTTGGAGCGGGTGTCGGCGTGGGCGTCGGCGAGCTCGCGGGACCCTGCTGCAGGGTGTTCGGAAAGTTAACATAGTCGTCGACCTCATATCCGCCGTCCGCTGACGAGGCGCCCGTATACTCCGTCACCTCGAGGGCGACGTACCAAATGCCGTTTGCCGGGGGACTGTAGGCAACAGTTCTCGAAAAGGATGGGAAATAGTAGTTCGCCTGAAGTGTCCCCAGAGAATAGGTCGCCAGCTGGTAGCCTGTCTGGGGTGATCCGTTATAGGCCACGGGCAGCGCCCAAAGCTCAAGGCGGAGTGTGCCACTGGTCCCTGAGGCTGTGTTGTTGTCGATCTCATTTACAGTGAGCGTGACGCTTGTGCCCGATATCTGATACGACGCGGTCCCCACGAAAACCACGTCGCTCGCTTTGAGCGAGGCGATTGCGGCCATTGCAGCGACAGCGAACAAGAGTGTACGAAAGACCGCTCTCGCGATAGATCCTCCAGTAAATAATTCGTTGGTATTCTTGATCGACATTTGGAAGCAAAGTTAGGTTGACGCGGAGCGAGGATCGCTGGAAGGCGCGGGCCTGTGAGACCTCGCTGCAATTCCAACAACCAAGGCTATAGTCCTTCGTAAATTCATCGCGGGTCTCACCTAGGCGTATGGAAGGCCGTTGATAGTTGGCTGCGGGGCCTAGAGTTCATCTTTGAAGGCAATTCAATGTGGATCATCTGGGCCAATGTTGAAATTATCTTATGTGTACCATTGCGACGCTGGTGCTCTCGGTCCGATTTTTAAGGTCGCTCTCCCCGGCCCCCCTCGCCTTCAGGAGGGCCGGAAAGCCTGCGAATGAACCCGCGTCAGGTGGAGAGCGAACGGACCGGATTGCCTGCCGCGTCGTTTCCGAGCGATGCGACTGAAGAAAGTTGCCCGTTGTTTGTCCCGTTTACCCGGACGACCACATAGGTGAACTTGAGGGAGTTCGCGTCCAGGGAGACGCTGTTTTTCCCGGTCACCGGTGCGGTGCCTGTGGTCCAGGTGAGGGTTGCGGTTTTGTTTCCCGCAGCATCGACCTTTGGCGCGAACTCGAAGTCGATCTTCTTGAGGCATTGGACGTTGCCGACGCTTGCGGCCGGGCTGTAGTTCACCTCGGTCTGCCCACAGGGCCACGAGGGCCCGAGGATGTTTGCGATATGGGGAGGATAGGGAAGGCTCCATCCAGAAAATTCAATGGAGACGAGCGCGGAATTCCCGTCGGGAACGGTCGCCGACAGGGGCAATATGCTTCCCGCGGGAGCCTGGATTCCGTTCATTGCGCCGCCGACGTCGTTCCAGGCGCCGGCTGGCGAAGCGGGCTGCACAGCGGCCGCTCGTTTCATAGGTCGAACCGAGCCGTCGTAGCCAAAGGCAAGAGCCACGAGGCGGTCGGCTCTTTGCCCGAACGCATAGTAGCTGACGGGGGCCTGATTTCTGGGTTGTGGGGAGGATGTAGCAGTCATGTTGGTCTTAGTTTTGTGGATTCTATTTCTTCGCCGTGGCGGTTGTCGCCGGGCAAAATGGTGTGCGCATCCGGGTACCATGGCGCCAGCGCTGAGGCGCAAAGGACCCAGCTTTGCCGGATGCTCTCCTCGTCGCCCAGTGCCGCCCCGTCCTCAAGCGCGCCGAACGCCCCGAAGAGCCGATCGTCCTGGAGCACAATTGCGCTGTTTCTGAGGTTGTGGGCGCGCTTCTGGAGCTCGGCCCAGCTCCGGGAGGAGATCGAGCACTGGAAGCCGTCTATCTGGGTGGGGATCGTCTGGCGGAACTCAATCTCCCATTTTGATCTGAGCCTGCGCCAGGCATCGGGACGGATCGCGGCGGGGGGTGAAAGCTGCAGGGCTCGGGCCAGCGTCGCGAGCTCAACGGGCTTTGTCAGGAAGTCGTCCATCCCGGATTTTGCCGCCAAAACGCGCTCCCCAGAACCGGCGTGGGCGCTCACGCCGATGATTCTGATGTTCCGGCCGGCCTTTCGAAGCTCCCTGGCCACCTGGTGGCCGTCCATCTCGGGCATCGAGAGGTCGAGCACCAGCGATTGGAACCGTCCCTGCATCGCCTTCTCAAGGGCCTCCCTTCCGTCACACGCGGTCTCGCAGGTCGCGCCGGCCTCGCGCAAGTAGGCCGTATACAGTTCCCGCAGCATCTGGTTGTCGTCCGCGATGAGAATCCGGGTGCCTTCTAAATCCACCGCATTGTTCCTTTCCGGCGGAACTACGCCGCTCTTGAGGCGAAATCGGGCGACGAACTCCGATCCCGTGAGGCCGTCGCTCGACACGGTCAGATCACCGTCAAGCAACCGGCAGAGCGCCGCCGAGAGCGCGAGGCCAAGTCCGGCCCCCTCGCGATTGCGCGACGTCGAAAGGCGTGAGAACGGCTTGAAGAGCCGGTCGGATTCGGCAGCCGGGATTCCAGGGCCAGTGTCCCTTATCTTCAGCTCAAAGACCACGGCGCCATCATCGGGGTGGCCATTCAGGATAACATCCACCCGGCCGTGGTCCGTGAACTTGATCGCATTTCCCACGAGGTTCATAACGAGCTGGCCTATCCGGTCCGAGTCGCCCTCGACCCAGTGAGGCAGGTCACCGCTGATTTCCATGCCAAGCGCGACGCCCTTGGCCTGGAAGCGCGGCCTGAGGCTCTCGACCGTCTCGATGACGACTGCCGCGAGCGACATGTTCTCCTCGACGGACCGAAAGGCGCCGGATTCGAGGGCCGCGAGGTCAATCAGGTCGTTGACCAATCGCGCCATGAGCTCCCCCTGGCGCCTAAGGAGAAGGACTCGAGCGCGGGACGTATCGTCGGCCAGATTATTGCTCAATAACTCAGTGTATCCCATGATGGCCTGGATGGGCGTGCGAAGCTCATGGCTCACGCTCGCAAGGAATCGCGTTTTGAGCCGATTCGCCTCCTCGGCAGCCGCGGCAGCCTGGAGCGCGGTTTGCCGCTCTCGGCTTCGTATTCTCTGTGCGAATAGCGCCAGCCCCAGGGCCAGTCCAAGGGCGGCAATCGAGAATGTAAGCAGCCGTGCCTCCGCCTGCACCGCTTCCCACTGGCCCACGCCAAAAACGAAGGAAAGCCAACCCAGCATCGCTCCGTTGCTGCCAAGGACGGGAGCGCGGGCAAATGTGGCTTCCCCGTAGCCGAGTGTGACCGGACCCTCGAAATAGGCCTGTCGGTCTACCCAGCTTCGGGTCGCCGCGGGCGACACGTCCCTCAAGGGCGAGACTGCCCCTACAAACTCTTTCGAGAGAAAATGGGTGAGGACCGTCAGCTCCTTACCATCGCGAATCGTCTCTAGCTGCACGAAGCGCACGTCCGGGTCCGCCTTGGCGATGCGCTTGAGCTGCTCAAGCACGAGCGTGACCTTTGGGTTCATGAGGGACGCGGCAAATGTGTAAGGCATCGCGCCTCCGCCCGGCTGGTCAAAGGAACTGGGGCGCAAGTCGGGCTTGAAGTCCGGGCCAAGCGCCTGGTCGATTATCAATGCCTCCGGCGAGGAATTTAGGAGCGACGCCGCGGCCGAGACCCTGCCTATGGCCGAGCGCTCGAATTCATACCTGGCGAGGCGTGCCATGAAGCACGCGCACACGAGACCCAGGGTCAGCCACGACCCAAGGGCTGCGATTAAGGGAACCACGTCGTCACGAAGGGATATTCCCGCGACGGAGAACGCAGATTCGGACATCCTTCTTGCGGTCCCCACAAGGACAAGGACTCCTGCGATGGCAAGAGATGCCGCCGCAAAGAACCCGACCGACGAGAGCTCGGTCCAGCGCTGCATCGTGTTGAGGTAGAAGGCGGCGGGACCGATCGGCGACAGACAGGCCGCGATCGCGATGAGCAGGATGGCCAAGTCCTCGGGTGGCCGGTATTTCCCGCGCCTAACGAGGGCGAGGCCGGCGGCCGATGTGGCGAGTGCCAGGATCGTCCCGCCATCGCGGGGATCGCCGATATGCACGGCGACAATCGCCGCAGCTGCTGTTCCATAGATAATCCCCCTCGTGAAACGTCGGCGCAACAGGCCCCTGGTTGCAACCGAGGCCCATCCTGCGGCCTGCACGGCTTCCGCGGATGCGAGGAGAATATCCTCTGGCAGGTGGACGGGCCTGTTCGGGCTGGCTTGGACGGCCCTGACAAGGCACTCAAGCGAGACCACACAGGAGAAGACCACCGATGCCCCGCTCCATCGGATCCAGGCCGGAGGGGACTGTCGTCTTAGCCAGTATCCCCATGTGATCGCGGTTGCCCATGCCAGACCGGCAAGGAACCAGATGTAATCCTGCTGCAGCGAAAGCGTGTCCAAGGCTACGCGCACGGTATTACCGATCCAACGGGGCTAGGGGTGACGCTCCTATGCCTTGGAGCCAGCTGACCGACGGAACAAAGAAATAGGCGCCACCAAGGGGCGTGACAAATCTCTCTATGGGAATCCCTGAGATGCCCCGCGCCGGCCACGACCAGGCATTCCCCGGGAAGTCGGACCCGAACAGCAGTGGGTCGGGCTGATCCGTGCCTGGTACCGGGAATTCGCCTCCCCTGAACCATTCCGCCTGCAGCTTTTCAAATTGGCCGCTGATGTCCGCCATGTACGCCAGAAAGAGGAGGCCGGTGGGCTTCTCGGCGGCCGCCGGAGGCGGCCAAAAGGGCTGGGCGCCAAAGAGCATTCCCCTTCGAACAAACTGCGCCGCGAGCTGCGCGTCAGGCGTCACGCCTCCTTCCACCTGCGGCTGGCGAAAGAACGACTTCCGGATGTGCGCGCTGAAGGGGCAGCGACTGCCACCCATGTCGCCTTTGAAACTGAAGCGAACTTGGCGCACGTCGGTGCCGTGCTCAGGAGCACCCATGCCCGCGACCAATGGCCGGCCGTCGGGGTACCGGCCCACAATGCATCGACCGGCATCCTTCGAATCGAGGCCAGCCGCACCGAGCGCCTTGCCCAGGCGCTCCTCAAAGGCCCGGAATCGATCCACATGCTGCTCGAGCTTTCGGAACACCATGAATGAGCAGCACTTCTCCGGCCCATTGGAATCAAGGAGAACCTGCTCGAGCGGGGGGTTCACGAGGCCGCCGTCTTCCTCTTCCTCCACGAAGTATTTTGGCATGCTTATGCCGTCCCTAAAGCCGAACGGCTCGCGGGCGAATCCATCCTTGTCGCGCATGGTCACGGCATTCTCGACGTGAACAACCGAGACGACTCCATGGCCCGTGGCTTCGATCCTTGATCTGAGATCGGCGAGGCCCTGCTCAGTCTTGTGTGCAATGAGCCAGGCTCCGTGCAGCGGAGAACCGCCGGCATAAAAGTCCTCCCACGATGTTGGCTGTCCTCCCGGCCCGCTTGGGTCGCCGAGCCTCGAGATCTGAGAACGCATGCCATCGCAAAATGAATTGGTACCCACTGCCTCCTTCGGGAGGTTCCGACCCGCGGCGCGAATCCCGTCGGCCGTCAGGACGAACCCGACGAACGGCTTCATTCCATCATCACGGGCCTTGTGTTTCGAATCGGAGTATTGCTGCAGGGCCCTAGTCACCGTCTGAGCCACCACCGCGAGAAAGCCGGATATTCTAGCGGGAATCCGCACCGCATCCTCATGGAAGGAAAACATCAGGAGAGCTGCAAATGTTCGCCCATGAGGCTGGAGAATATTTCCCTGTGTATTGTCAAGAAATGAAAAGAGTTCCGGTCCAGGGGTACCCGGCATCTTTGGATAGATAAGGGGTTGGATCCCCAGTTTGGTTCCGGGGGACTTCAGGTATTGATCTACGTCGCCCAAGCTTAGGCGAAAAGGAGGCTTTGGAAGCATAGGGAAGTGCCTTGCGGCTTTGTCATTCAGTGGACAATCAACTCGATGTGCGCAGGATTCACGGCGACTCTATATAGCCGTGTCTTATCGCGTAGTGGACGATCTTTGCCGGCTCCCAAAGGCCCAGCTTCTCCTTAATCGCGGTGATTTGGTTGTTGACCGTCTTTGACGAGATATTGAGGGCCTCGGCGATGGTCTTCGGATTCTCTCCGCTTGCGAAACGTCGGAGAATCTCGCGCTCGCGCGGCGTGAGAGCGCTGCCTGCAGTTCGGCCCTCGTCGACCATATTGTCGACCAGGAGCCTGGCGCTTTGGGGGCAGTAATAGGTTTCGCCTGCCAGCACCCGTGTGACCGCGGTGCGAAACGTGGACAGGTCTGACTTCTTCATGACGAAGCCGTGAACTCCGAGGCGCACGGCCTCCCGAACGAGATGGCCCTGTTCGTTCGAGGAGACAAAAAGCCAACGGGTCTTGGGCAGCCGCCGACCAATGCCCCGGACAAGCTCAAATCCTCGTCCGTCGGGCAGCATCCAATCCACGATGGCCAGATCCGGCTTCTCTCGCGCAAGCACGACGGCGGCCTCGGCGACCGTCGTGCATTGCCCGACAACGCGAAGGCTCATCTCGTCGCCAATAATGTGGGCAAGGAGCTGGCGCACCATTGAGTGGTCCTCAACAAGCACAATTCGGGAGGGCGCGGTTTCGCTCATGTCGGCAATTGTAAACTGGACTGCGCGACAATGCCTAGGAAAGGACGAAAGAAAACCGTGAAATTTTCCCGAAGAAAAGGCGGCCTTTCCCATGCGCTATGGCCGGAGTTTTGGCATCATGTTCCCACGCGAGCCGCATGGCCTACAAAAATGATATCTGATTCAAATATTCGAAATTGTGACGGCGATAGCCACTCAGATGAGCGCGAGCATCCAACGTGCGCCACGCAAAGGGCGACGTAGAGAGATCTTCCTGCGCCCCTCAATACTTGTTCCGCAAACAAATAAGGAAAACCATAAAATTTTATGAAGAAGAACATTATAGCCTTGATTCTGCTATCCACAACCACGGTTGCGCATGCATGGGACGGGATGGAGCACATGATGGTGGCCGACATCGCCTACGACCGACTGGGCGCTAATGCGCGCACGAAGGTCGATTGGGCCAGCACAATGATCAGGTTCAAAGGACAGGCCTACAACGCAATTAACCTCGCGACCTGGGCGGATACCATAAAACACAGCAAGGGGGACCCCTTCAGCGGCGACTTCGCCAACTGGCATTTCATAGATCTCGGGCTAAAGAGTGGCGACGTCGACTTAATAGCGAACCCGCCTCCCCTGACTATAACAGATGGAGACATCGTCACTGCACTCCGGCACTGCGAAAGTGTCATCAAGGGTGAGCATGATCCCCTAATTCCGAGCGAGGCTGTGGCAATCGCCCTGATGTGGCACCTGATGGGCGATCTGCATCAGCCCTTGCATTGCACCACTGACTACTATCCACAGCCCCATGCGGGCGGACAGATGACGGATCGTGGAGGAAACTCAATAAACGTTCTGAACGTGTCGGCAAGGTACACGGACTTTCATGCCCTTTGGGACGGAGTCCTGGAATGCACCTACGACAAACAGGGCGGGAAGTTCGTGATTCCTAGCGAGCCGGACCCTTTTACAGTGTCTCCAGAGAACGCCACGCTGCGCGCCGATGTTGATGAGATCGTTGGTGCTAACGCGATTCCAAGCACCGCGATGGCCGGCGAATACGCAGACTGGGCCAAGGAGACCCACGCGTTGGGAATCCAAGCTTATACAAATCTTGGGCAAGATTTCACACAGCCTTCAATAACGGTGACTCGGGCCTACGTCGCAAATGCTCAGTCCGTGGCAAGGCGACAGATTCTATTGGCAGGCCTTCGCTTGGCGTCGGTGCTGAACCGCTTGTATCCATAAGCGCAGGCCGAAAGAAGCGAGATTATATAACCCTGAACATCCTAGGCCCACTCCGCTCATGATTTTGGGTAGTTCAAGAAAAATCTGGCTAGCCGCTCTCTTGACCGTCGGCGAAATGACTACCCCTGTGCGCGCTCAGGACGCCGAGAGTACCGTCATGAAAAACCTATACTTAGCATTGGCCTCCCGGGTGCCGGTGAGCACTGGAACCCTGGCAATTTTCATGAATCCTGGCGTCGTATTGGATCCATGGATCGAGACTGAAGATTCCGGCGACATCACCCATTTGGGTAAGTTTACCGACGAGGCATTTGCGGCAAACTGGATTTATACTCCCTCCGGGAGATCGGTGTCGAAGACCTACGGGGAGATTCTTGGTATTGCGCAATGGGCGTCAGTGCCGCTTTCGCCGCAGCAAAGAGATGATCTGAGGGACGTGGAACACCTGCTGTTTGCGGACCCTGCTGCCAGGGCGCCGACAGCAGACTATCAACAGTACTTGGATTTGAAGGCGCGCCGCGATGAGCTGCAGAGGCAGTTCGACAATTCTTCTCCCGGCGACCACGACGTCCTAGCTTCGCAATTGGAAGCGGCCAGGGAGGACCTCAAGCTCAAAGGCCAGGAGGCGGTCTTTGTCTCGGCGCTAGGGAAGCTGAGGACACTGCAATTCCAAAAGCCGTCAGACTGGGGCCATGACCTGCAACAGCGATTCGCTGCCGCTGCGCAGCTGGCCAACGGCACAGGACCCTTTGCGGCATGTGTTCCCTCAATCGGTAGCCTCGTGACATCCCCGTCATGGACAAGTGTCACTCTAAACGGACCCGAACTGACAAAGGATGCCTCCTCTGGCGTGTATGTCGGCACTGCGACCGAGCATATGCGTCTTTTGCACTGGGGACAAGGGGCGACATCCGATCCCAAGGATGCCGCGGGCGAGCTTTCCACGTTCACCAACACGACGACCATCTCTTTTGAATATGCGACAGTGTCCTTGGACCGGCCATGGATGGAATCAAAGCTATTCCAAAGCCGTGTTTGGCGGTATCCACCGAGCTCCACCCTCGAACCGGTCTCAAATGCCGCGGACCCCTCGACAGGGCAAACCCCGGAGGGCCGCATGCCCCTCGTGGCCACGCAGATCGTTGTGGCCCGAAACATATGCATCTGCGGCGCCCTAGGAGACGAGAGCATCAGAAGACTGAGGTCGCAGATAATTTCCGGAAAGTCCGCGAGCTGGGGCCCATTCGCCCTTAGCGGGCGATATTACCAAGAGACCGAGGGACGCACTTTCAGTGCACGGCCGTGCCCAAACGGAGTCCGGTGCGACGAAGTGCAGATTATTGGATGGATCACTCAGGTGGTTCCGAAATCGCCGAATCCGGATCCCACATTTCTTTGGGGCGAACCCGCTCCGACACAATGATCAGTTAAACGTACAACAGCTAAGCGAAATCCAGCCATGAAAATGAGAATCCAGACCCTCCTTACCAAGCTCACCCTTGCATGCCTTGCACTGGCCTCCGCGCAAGCGGCATGGGCCGACGATCCAAACGTCGAGATCATGAAAAAACTATACACCAAGATTGGCCAGGTTGTCGGAGTCGGCAGCAACGATCCGGTGGTCGGCTCAAGCTTCCTGGTGCTTGCGAATCCGGGAATACTCATCGACCCGACAATCGACATGTCGACAATGCAAGGGCGGCACGCTTTGGCCGCGTCAATAGACAAGATATTACTGCCCAAGTGGATATATGGCGCTACAAATGACACGACTTTGAACCTTTATCAAACTGTTCTGACCTATAAGGAGCCGCCCCTCTATACATTGACGGACCAGGAAAAGCAGATGCTGGCCGATGCTCGATCCATCATCTTTAAGGACGTGCGGAACCGCGTGTATTCCGACGAATACAAGGATTACACTTCAACGAAGGCCGCATTGGCCTCGGCGATTGGCGATGTGGGAACCTATAGCCGGGCGAATCCCAACCAAAGCATCCCGCCCACGCTCCTTAATAGTCTCCAGGACGCTCGAGACGCCTATAACCTGATAGGCCAGAAGAATAAGTTCATCGGGGCAATGGCGACGATCCAGACATATGAGGCATTGGACCCCTTCGTTTGGTGGGGCAACCTGCAGAACCAGTTCGACTTCAATACGGAGATATTCAACAACACCCCTTCCGCCAAGTTCGATTTGTATCCAAGCTACTCCAACTGGCTGGACTCAACTCGGACATGGACCCCCTTTACGATCTCGCAGCAGGATCTTGAGAGGACAACATCATCGAGCCAATCGAGCGTCGGAGGCGGCCTCAGTGCAGGATTTGGCCTCTGGAGCGTTGGGGCGGATTACAGCCATCAGGAGCAGCGCACCTATTTCCAATTGGATCTCAGTGGGTATTCCATTTCGATGGAACTGCTGCGGGTGACCATCGATCGGCCATGGATGACTTCCACGGTGTTCCATTCGCACGCGTGGAAATGGCTGGCTTCGGGCCCTTATGGTCCGAAGGCGCTCATTTCCGACGGTGGCGACGCGGCGCATGGAGTTTCTCCGCAGGGGCTCATGCCCTTTCTGCCTACGGGTCTACTCATCGCTAGAAAGGTGAGCATGACCGGCACTTTCAGCCATGATCTGACGACCACATTCAATTCGCAGACCAGCGGCGGGGCTTCGATTGGGTGGGGGCCATTTTCCTTCGGTGGAAGAACGAACTCCTCGCAGCAGAACACCTACACAAAGGCGACTGCGGCCGGCAACTCGCTGGAATTCGACACGCCTCAGATTTTGGGATTCTTTGTGGAAGTCCTTCCAAAGGTTCCCGATGTGGATCCCTCACTCAAATTCGCGTCGGACCAACCTCAGGGCCCAAGCCCCACTCCTCGAGGCCACGACTACAGTGCCACAACCATTGGAGAGACCGTTGTTATCAGCGAGTCCGGTATGCTCCAAAGGCACTCGAGCGAACTTCTGAAGTCGGGCTTAGATGAGTCGGAGATGTTGCTGAAGAGCTCCGCAAGCCTCCTCGAGAGCCAGAGGAAATAACGGCCGGGATTCGGCACCCAAGGGATACGTCAAACGAGGAACCGTTGTCATGAGATGCCGCGTACAACGGTTCCTCAAAAGCTGGGCCGTACTTGGCATCGTCACGGCCGCCCCGGCCTGGGAGGGCGATGATATCACGAGGGCTTTGGTCGCCTGGCACTCGGGTTTGCCCAATGGCTCCACAACGGACGTGATCCAGGTGATTTCGCCCGGATTCATGGTCCCGGCCAATCAAAACTTTGAGGACGAATCGAATTATCGAGGGATGACCAGAGTATTGAATACGATTCCGCTACCAATGGCGAAATACATGGCCTCTGCTTCCAGCGTGGAAGATGCGTACGCAATGATCCTGGAATACAAGGTAATCCCTCCGTTCTCCTACTCAAAACACGAAAGGAAATCCCTGCGCCGCGCAGAAGATGTCCTCCTAGCCAGGCGGTGCTTTATAGAGATGTTCTTCAACTGGCTCCTCGGAAAGAGCAACACCCGTAAGCCCTCCCGAACCTACACCCTGTATCTGAAATACTCGAAATCCTATGCGGAGCTCACGGAGAAATATCAGCGGGCGCTCCAAAGCAATGCCTCGGTCAAAATGCTGTCCGACATCGAAGACGAGAAAACCAGGGTGACGAAGGAGTGGAATCACGATGACCTGCGGGGCAGAGTAGAGGTCGCGCTTTCGACATATAACTCACTCATTGAATTGGACCCCAGAATCACCTGGGATAGGATCCAAACAGAGTATCGCGACAATCAAAGGACGTTCGCCTCCGGGAAAGGCATTCCAAGTACTTCAACGGATCCCGCATACAACGAATGGACGCAAAGCAATGGCTGGGACGCACTTTCGGGTTATATTCCGGCGACGGAGGTCAAGCGGATCACAATCCGGCGTCCTTGGCTGGATATGCGTGTTCTTTTTTCTCTGGAATGGACTCTGCTTCGCAGCGCCCCGATAGAACGATTGTCTGATGGATTGGGAATTTCTTCGCGGGACGTCTGGCCGGGATTGATGCCTTTACTGCCCGTGGAGGTCATTTTGACCCGTCCCGTCGCTCACCGCGATTCGCCCGAAATCGCCGCCTTCGTATCGAGGGTGGTTCCGAGGCTTCCGAGATGAACGACGAAAACGCCGAGCAACGAAAACGCCGGAAGATAACTCGCAAGCCATGTTCCGTTCGAACCATGATACACAAGGCGCGAAATATGAGGCGGCTGGTATCGGCGATGCTCGCGAGAATCCGAAGGGCCTCGGCGGATATTACGTCAAAATATGTAGTTGGTCAGTTTTACCCGGTCGTCGACGCGTGGTGATATCCCGATGCAAGGAACTCAAATCTGCTGCAATACCTTCACAGACTCCGTTGCAGAACGAAATATTTGGATAGGACAACCCAACCCAACAACGCTCTTCCAAAATTATGCCTCCAATGGGTCCCCAGCAATTTGATCTGTTAGTGTTTGAAACATACCAAACAAAGGACCCTGCTGCGCCGCTCGTGGGCACGCATATCGAGTGCACGGTCGGCGTAACGATCGACTGGAATCTGAACCGAACGGAGCTTACCGGGAAAGGTGTGGAGTTTCTTGATCCGTTTTGGTCGGGCCCCGGAAACGGCCCGATGACCGTCTATGATGAGGCAATCGGGGGCGGCACGCAGCCCGTGGGCACTGTTTCTTGGTCGGTTGCGACGCAAGTGCTCAAATCTGTTGAGGAAGATGCGCCGAATAGGCGTTATCGCTGGGCTGTTACCCCTGAACTGCAATTGATCCGAAAGTTTGTCTCAAAGCTCGGGGAACCGCCCGATACTGAGATCACCTATACCGCCTCCGATACGGTTCGGGGCGGTTGGATACCGAAGCCATAGGCAAACCATGAGAGTGGGCCGATTCGAGTGGGAACGCTGGAGGGCCAAGAAATGAATCCAGCAGATGGGACCGGCCAAGGACCTACTCCCGCGACCCCGAAGCGATTGGCCCTCTTCTTCGACGGAACATGGAACGAGCCCGGGGATAATACCAACGTCTGGAGACTCTACCTCATGGTCGCCGATCAAGGACCGGACGGTATGCGCCAGCTGAAATACTATAACGCGGGCGTTGGAACTCACTGGTATGACAGGCTGACGGGTGGCGCCTTTGGGGCCGGGCTCCCGGAGAATGTGAGGGAGGGGTATAGGTGGCTGATGGAGAACTACAATGACGGTGACGAGATTCTCCTGTTCGGATTCAGCCGGGGGGCGTTCACCGCGCGGGGCCTTGTTGGCCTGATCGCCCGCTGCGGTCTTTTGAAGCCGGACGCTCCGATGTCGTTCATGCAACTTTTCGAGCGATACCAGCGCGGTGACAAAGCCACTCCGATCTATGACTTGAGGTACTTCAAGAGGAAGCCCGACTCGGAGCTAGATTTCGAGGAAAGGGTTTTGGTGCATCACGCTTGGTTTCGTCCCCAGATGATAAAGATGGTGGGCGTGTGGGATACGGTTGGCAGCATCGGGGTGCCATTTGGGAACATCCCTGGCGTCAGCCGACGCACGCTGAGCTTCATCAACACGAACCTCAGCACGGTGGTCGCCCATTCCTACCATGCCCTCGCCCTCGATGAGCAACGCCAACCGTACTGGGCGGTGCTATGGACGACGTTCGAGCCAATTCCTCCAGAAGGAGACGCTACGGCAAGGGCGAAGAGATGCTTCATTGAACAGCGCTGGTTCTCGGGAGCCCATGCGAATGTGGGTGGCGGGTACCGGTCCGACCTCCTTCCAAATCGGCCCCTGAAATGGATTTACGATAAGTCGGTAAAATGCGGCTTGGCCTTCCGTTGCGCCTTTGAGATCACCGATGAAGACTATAAGACAAAGCCGGTCGACTCATACGCCCTGTTCTTGGGCGGCCTCTGGAAGGTGCTGACCTTCGGCAGGCGCTATATCCGATGGGTTCAATCCGACCCGGTACTCAAGGCAAAGGGACGGGTTCGGACTGTTAATGAAAGGATAGACTGGTCGATATTCGAACGATGGAAGAGAGACACCACTTATCGACCAGCGAGCCTTCGCGAGTGGGCCGGTCGCAAAAAACTTGACGTCACCGCAATTGTGGCGAATCCGGGGCAATTCGAGAGGCTCTGGGCTCCTGTCTCCAGCCCCGGTATAGAGTGATCGCTGCCGATGACTCGAATGCGCATGACTTCGACTCTGTCCTGAGGAGAGACCGAACGATGCAAACTAAATGAAACTCATATACATAGCGCTCTATCTGTTCGCGGTCGGGTTAAAAACAAAGATGGCGACGGCCCAATTGCAGACAACACAGGGTGCAAACGCAGGGAAGAAGGGCCGAGTCACGTCGACCTACTTTGTCAGTGTTGTGATTCTGTTCATTCAATTCGTCCAATTCTGGCTTCTGACAAAAAAATTTCCTCTCAACCTCTATTTCGCACTCGCCGGGGCCGTGTTGGTTGGATTCGCGATACAAGAAGCTGTGGGCGCTTTTGCCGGTTTTTCGATTGGCGAGAAACGCCAGAAGATTGAGGTGTTGTCCAAGATCTGGGGTCTGCACAACTTGGCGGCAAGTTGCCTCATCATGGCGCTTACCTCGGTCATCATGCTCTGGAGCATTTCTGGGTCGCTCTGGGAATACTTGAGATTGCCAATCGGGGATCCCAAGGCGGTTGGCTGGATAGCATTCTATGAATTCATTCTTCCCCAGGTGATTCCGATCCTGACCTGCAGCTTTAGCGGATTTATGATGACATCGGAGTTTTTGGACGCTGATTGCCGAAATTCCCTGCTCACGGCGCAATTCTCCCAGCTGTTTCCCGCAGCTATTACCCTTCTATATCCCGTTTCGCTCTACCAGAGCGAGCTGAACAGCAGTCTGGGATTCTTCCCTTCATTGTGGCTCTTGATCTCCCTGCCGATTATTTCGTTTTTCCTCTTCGGCGTATGTCCTTATTTTGTCGGCACCTTCAGGTTCCGCGCGCAGTCGATTGCAATGTTGCGCTGGCGCCGGAATTGGCTCGAGGAGCTGCTGCCATGGTCAAAGGTGCCTAGCGGGCGTTCGCGGTCACAGGGATTTGAGGAGATGGACGGCAGATTAATTACCGAGGTGAAACGGCGGATTGGCCAACACGAGTTCTTCAGCCTGTTTTGGACCCCTGAGGAGACAGATTCGGAGATTCCCCTGGAGAAGACTGAACGAACGGTCACTGCGGAATTGCCTGCTGCCGAAGCGGTATTGCGCCCGTCAGAAGTCGCCGTTGTTCCAGAAGCGGCGCCCACCTTGCCCGCCGCGATGCCGGTTGCCGCGCCGGCAAAGGCTGCATCCTTCACGACTTGGCCCACGCAGATGGAGATTATGGCGCAGTTTGTGAATCACGGGAATTTGGGCGGCGACTTTCATGCAGTCTTGGAGAAAGCCAAGGCACCGCATGTGCGGGAGCTGGTGCGCCAGAATAAGGATTTTCTGGTCGAATGGGACGACTCGTTTCGGCACATGTCGAAGCTCATCGATTGGTGGCATATCACTTCGGAGGAGACTGCGGCCGATCTGTGCCCATTCGTCGATGCCGAGCTCAAGAAACTGGATCAAGAGCTGAAACGATCCTCCGCGGGCGCACCGTTCACCTTGGGGACGATCTGGGGAGTGTTGTCGGGAACGGTAGTCTGGCTCTCCAAGGTTTTCGATGACAAGATTGTACATGTTGCAAAGGAGCTCGCGGATAAGGAGAGCGTGTTGAAAGTCATCCGGTTTCTAATGGCTCAGTAGGCGCATCGCATGGTAGGTGAGCTCTCGTGGGAGGGTGTTTCGAATCCGATCGTCCGAGGCTGCATTCCGTGGCTCGGCACGAGGATTATGGCGGTTGGCCGTAGCGGAATGCCATGCGACCGATGGGGTTTTGCGAGTCGGTGTTTCCGCCCCGATTCCGGAGTCTTTTCCAGGACGTCAAATTGAATGAATCGCAGGACTTCCCAAACCAGAAGTTGGCCTGAATTCAGGCGCCATCCCAAAACGTAGATTCTATGGGTTGGTTCGACGGCGCAGGGTGCCAAACTCGACCGACTGAACTGAGTCGATTTTGGAGTCGTGCCGTGAACGCAAGGTGATAGGGTGTCCTCCAATGAAGTCGCCGACTCCATCGACAGATTTTCGAATGCTTTCTCAAACTAAGGCGTTCGACATTTCCCGCCGGACATTCATCAGGCGCTGCAGCCTAATCGCCGCCATGACGGGCCTACCGCTGTGGTTCATCGAGCGCCAGCAGCTCGCGGCGGCAGAAACGCCTGCTTTGCCTACTCCGAACGACCGCCCCGGCATTGCGCTTGTCGGATGCGGTGGCCAGGGCGGCTCCGACGCCAAGTGGGCCGCGACCCATGGCGAGATCGTCGCCGTTTGCGACGTGGACCAGACCCGGGCGGCCAAGGCAGCGGCGCGTTTCACTGTCGACGGCAAGGTGCCCATGATCTTCTCAGATTTCCGAAAGGTAATGGAGCAGGACAACGTGAACGTCATCGTGAACGGGACACCCGACCACTGGCACACTCTGGTCAACATGGCCGCGGCCAAGGCCAAAAAGGACGTCTACGCCGAAAAGCCGTTGACGCTCACGATCGACGAGGGGCGGCGCCTTGTGAATGTGATTTCGGGTACCGGCATAATCTTGCAGACCGGGACCCAGCAGCGCAGCGACCCGCGCTTTCACCTGGCGTGCGAGCTCATCCGAAACAATAGGGTCGGGAAATTACTGCGCGCCAATGTCTGGCTTCCGGCCGGGCTGCGGGGCGGCCCATTCCCGACCGTGCCCGTTCCCACGGGTCTCGACTGGGATTTCTGGCAGGGACAGGCCCCCGCGACGGCCTTTGTGACGGAGCGCTGTCATGCCAAGTTCCGCTACTGGTACGATTACTCGGGTGGGACCATGACCGACTGGGGCGCCCACCACAACGACATCGCGTACTGGGCGATCGGGCTCCTCGCCCCGACGCACGTTGAGTCGAAGCGTCTGTCCGAGCCCATTCCCGGCGGCTACACGGCCATTGCGGACTACGCGGTCAAGTACACCTACGCCAACGGTATCGAGCTCAACATCAATTCCACCGAGGACGAAACTCCCTACGGAGCGCAGAAGGACAAGAACAACCCCAAGAGCCAGAGGAACGGCATTAGGTTCGAGGGGACCGACGGCTGGATCTGGGTCAACCGGGACGAGATCACGGCGAGCGACCCGAAGCTCCTGACCGATCCGCTGCCCGGGAACGCGGTTCGCCTTTACGAGAGCAAGAGCCACATGGGCAACTTTTTCGACTGCGTGCGTTCCCGCAAGGCACCGATTTGCGATGCGGAAACGGGACACCGCTCAGCGACCATGTGCCACTTGGCGGCGATCTCGCTGCGCACAGGCAAGAAACTGACCTGGGACTCCGATAAGGAGAAGTTCAAGGGCTGGCATGCGCATCTCGCGAACTCATACGTGTCCCGGGAGATGCGAAAGCCCTACGACTACTCATTCATCGCTTGACGGTGGTATTTTGGGCCGGGGCTACGCTTTATTAGGCGGTTTTTAGGGTGGAGCGGACGCAGCGTCGGTCGCTTCCTCGTGCATCGTGTCCAGCTCCGCCCGGCACTTTGTCATTGCTCCTGGATTCTGCGATCGCGCCACCCGCGATCTCTCCCAGTGACCGCCCGGGAAATGGCCCCCGGGGACATCCTCGTCCCCGCCCTTGCCGCCATGTGCCTGCTACTTTCTGGCTGCGCCTACCCGGGGCCCTACAGGACGGACGCGGACCCGCAGCACCAGATTGTGGAGCATTTCGACGCGGAAGGCTACGACGTTGGCTACGTGGAGTTCGACGAGCAGGGGTGGTTCTGGATGCCGGACAACGGCAAAGACGATATCGGCCACCGGGAGCAGATGCTGAAGGTGCAGGACATGATCGTCGATGCGGCGCAGTATGACCCAACCAAGCGCACGGCGAAGAGTATCATCCTGGTCGCGTTCGTCCATGGCTGGCGCAACAACGCGGCGCCGGACCCGAAGAACAACACGGCCCAATTCAAGGGGATGCTCGCGCAGTTGGCCAAGGATGAGCGCGCGGCCAACCCGACGAATCCCCGCAAGGTCGTCGGCGTATACATAGGCTGGCCGGGCCTGTCCGCCGACGTGGAGCCGCTTGAGACCCTGAGCTTCTACTCGAGGAAGAACGCCGGAGACCGGGTGGGCCACTACGGCGGCGTCACCGAGGTCCTCTCGCGCCTGGAGTCGCTCAACGACTCCATCAACGAGTGGCGCCCGAGCGACGCCGTCGCGAGCTTCTACGTGGTCGTCGGCCACAGCTTCGGCGCCCAGGTGGTCTACAACTCAGTGATGGGCGTGATGACCCAGAGGGTGGCCGAGCGGAAGGTGTCCCGGTACCTGGAGAGCTCTGCCACCCGCGCGTTGAGGGCCGCATCGGCGGACACCACCAAGAAGGGCAGGGAGTTTACCCCGGGAAACGCGCCGCTGCAGCCCTTCGGCGACCTGGTCGTGCTGATCAACCCGGCGTTCGAGGGCGAGCGCTACTACAACCTGAAGACGTTCACGGAGGAGTTCCAGTACCCGCCGTCGCAGAGGCCCGTGCTGGCTATATTCTGCTCGGAGACCGACGTCTACACGCGCGTCGACTTCCCGATAGGCAGGTACATCTCGACGCTCTTCGACCGCTACAGGGAGGGTCCGCTCCACGACCTGCAAAAGGAGACAAACCTCCACACGATCCCCTGGACCGATGAATTCGTGACGCACCGGCTGGTGACGCTGGACGAGTACACGAAATCAGGGGCTACGCTGCCGGCGGCCGCCGCATGGAGCTCGGCGACACGCGTGCTACCTTGGAATTCGGGAGGCTGCGTCCTATATCCCAATCCCGGCGCCTCCGGGCCCTGGACCCCCTTCTACGTGGTGCAGGTCGACAAGGCGCTCATGGACGGTCACAACGATATCTGGGAGCCGAACTTCACCCAGTTCCTGGAGGCGTTCATAGCGCACGCGGACAAGAAGAAGGCGGGCGATGCCGCCCACCGGGTCATGCGCACCTCGAAGGCGCCGGACGCCGCGGATGCAAAGCCGGGGCCGTAACCCAACGGCAAGGACTATAGGCCAGGTCCGCGTTGGAGACACAATGGTCGCGCCAAAGGGTGCACGGGGCGTTGTCCCCGGAGCCCCGCTTCGCGCCTAGAACCCTGTGGCGTCCAGCTGCTGGTTCAGGTTCGTCAAAAAGTCCTGGAAGGCCGCGTCGTAGGTTTCACGCCAATTGCCGTCCTTGGCGATCTGCCCGTGGTTGAGCCCGTAGCCCTTGACGACGAACGTGGCCTGCTTGCCGCCGCTCGTGACCGTGACCTTGCAGGTGATCTGGGCCTCGAAGCTCATCGCGAAGAATCCGGGCGTGGCCCAGCTCCAGAACTGCTGGATCTCGGCCGTCACCGTGCTCTCGGGAGCGGCAGAGCCTGCGATCTCATAGCCGCGGCGCCTCAGGCCCTCCCTGATGAGGTCCGCCACCTTCGTCTGCACGGTCTGGCCCTCCGGGAACGTGATGTCGCCCATGGCATGACCGTAGGTGTTTCGCTGGCGGCCGATGAACCGGCTCCTGGCCTCGGCGGAGAGGTCGTTCACGTCGCCGTTTATCGAGGGGGTCGAGGGATCCCCCGGCTTGTTCTCGAAATGCCTCAGGTCGGCGATCGCGCCGATGGCGATCGCCCCCTTGGCCGAGTTCTTGATGTAGGATTCGGCCGGGGGAACGGCGACGTCGAAGGATCGCCTTCCGGTGACGCACCCGGAGGTGAGTCCGATTGAGAGTGCGCCCAGGAGCAGGATGACGGGGTGTTTCATCGGCCCATACAACAGCACGGGTTCGCGCCCAGGGTCAATATTCCGGCACCGCTAACGTCCCGCCCGGGCCCGCCCGCAGCGGCTTGGCCTCTCAATGGACCTCGTAGACCTCGACCAGCGCGACGCCCGTGTCGCCGCCAGAGCCGGCGGCCGCCGCGGTGTAGCTGCCCGGGGGAAGCGTGATGAGGAGCGCGGCGTCGTGGCTCGTTGGCACGCTCCAGCTGAAGGCGCCGACGGATGCCGCGGTGTCGCTTATCTCGGAATCGCCGCCCCAGCTGGTGTTCTCTGCCAGCACCGCCTGCGTCGTCGGGTCCTGGAGGGTGAGCTGGGGATCGGCCAGCGTCCCGGGAACGTTGAAGGGCGCCGCGGCCAGGGCCGGCCCCGAGGCGCGGATCAGAACCGTGAGCGCG
The DNA here is from genome assembly GCA_964509885.1 of uncultured Opitutaceae bacterium. Taxonomy (GTDB): domain Bacteria; phylum Verrucomicrobiota; class Verrucomicrobiia; order Opitutales; family Opitutaceae; genus Palsa-1447. The sequence continues at coordinate 24,831 of CAZDZL010000002.1, forward strand.
GAGTCGCCGGCAATGACGAAGCCAGCAAAGAGGACGTTGGCGCCCGTGCCGACGTCGACCCTTGCCGAAAGGTTCGTGAGGCGCGTGGCCCCCGCCGTGAACGACCCCGCGGGCGAGGCGTCGTAGATCTCGACCAGCGCGTCGCCCGTGTCGCCGCTCTGGCCGGCGACCTGCGCGGTGTAGGTCCCGGTCGCCAGCGTCTCGACGAGCGCGCTGTCATGGCTCGTGGGGCTGTCCCAGGGGAACGCCCCGACGGCGGCCGCCGTCGTCGATACCTGGGTGCTGCCCGCCCAGCCGTTGTTTGTCGCCAGGACGGCGTCGGCCGCGCTGAAGAGCTGCAGCTGCGGGTCGGCCAGCGTGCCGGGCACGCCGTACGCGATCAGGGCCGGGCCCGAGCCCCGGATGAGGACGGGCAGCTGGCCCGCGCCGCCGAACGGGCCTATCTCAAAGCCCCCGAAGATGATGTTGCCCCCGGTCCCCACCTCGGCGCGCGCCGAAAGGTTCGTGAGGCGGCCGGGGCTCGAAGTCGGCGCGACCGCAACGGTCGCGGCGATGCTTGTCGCCGATCCGGCTGAATTTGTCGCCACGCAGGTGTAGGTTCCCGCGGCGCCGGACGCATCCGCGATGAGAAGCGTCGCGTCCGTCGCCCCGGGGACGGGGGCGCCGTTCAGCATCCACTGGTAGGACGCCCCGCCGGTCGCCGCCGCGTCGAGGGCGACCCGGCCGCCCGTGACCGAGACGGAAATGGGCTGGGTCGTGAACACGGGCGTGGCCGGGGGCGGCGGGGTCGTCACCGTCGACACGACCCCCTTGCTGATGACCTGGCCCAGCCTCTCCGTGACGTAGAGGGCGCCGCTTGAGTCCACGGCGATCCCCGCCGGCTCGTCGAAGATGGCGGCGGAGCCCGTCCCCTCGACGACCGCGTAGTTGTCCGCCAGGCCGGCGAGCGTCGTGACGACGCCCCCCGGCGCGATCTTTCGGATCAGGGAATTGCTGGCGTCGGCCACGTAGACATTGCCGCCGCTGTCGACGGCCACCGCGCGCGGGCTCTTGAACCGGGCGGCGGAGCCCGTCCCGTCGGCGGTGCCGCTCTCGCCCGGCGAGCCGGCGATCGTCGTCACGACGCCCGCGGAGGTCACCATCCGGATCGTGTTGTTGCCGGAGTCGGCCACGTAGAGGTTGCCGCTTCCGTCGATGGCGATCCCCGTCGGCCCGCTGAACGAGGCCGCGGCGCCGGTCCCGTCCGCGTGCCCCGCGGGGGGCGCCGCGCCGAGCGCGCTTGCCGTCGTCGCCGTCCCGGCGAGTCCCGCCAGGGTGGACACGGTGCCGCCCGAGGAGATCTTGCGGATGGAGTTGTTGCCATAGTCCGCGACGTAGATGTTGCCGGCCGAGTCCAGGGCGACGCCGAGGGGCTGCCGGAAATAGGCGACGGAGCCCGCGCCGTCCACGGAGCCGGCGGTGCCCGCCACCCCCGCCGCCGTGGCGACGCTCCCCTGGGGCGTGACCCTGCGGATCGTGTTGTTGATCGAGTCCGCGACATAGATGTCCCCGTTGGAGCCCACGGCGACGCCCGCCGGCTGGTTGAACCGCGCGTCCGAACCCGTGCCATCCGCCGTGCCGAAGGAGCCGGCCATCCCCGCCAGCGTCGTCACGACCCCTCCCGAGGTGACCTCGCGGATCGTGTGGTTATCCATGTCCGAGACGAACAGGTTGCCGCTGGAGTCCAGCGCAACGCCGTAGGGGCCGTCAAAAAGCGCCGCCGTGCCCGTCCCGTCGGAGCTGCCGGCTGTGCCCGCCCCCGCGAAGAGCGTGAACGTGTAGGGGGTGGCGTAGTCGCTCTGGGCGCGGAGGGGCAAGGCCAGGGCCGCGAGCAGGAGCGCCCCGGTGAGGGCTTTGGGCAGGATCGGTTCGCGGGAGGGCGTCATGTTCATTCGTGTTGCGCGTGGGAGAGGGAAGGGAGGAGGTCCGGGCCGGTGTTCCCCGGCCCAAGCAAAAGACGGGGCAAATCGGGAAAAGAGACGGTCGAAAACAGGGGGACATCGGCCCCGGGGAAATGTGCCCTGCGGCCACGCCGGCCAGCTCGGGGGACGGCCGCCCTAAACGGGCTTGTTCCATCGGCTTGCCCATCGCGCCCTCCCCGGGTGCAAGGGGGTGGCCCCAAGGCCCACCAAGCGTGTTGCCAAGGCGACGATCCGGGTATGCGATCTGGCCGAACCTCAACCCCTTCCCCTGCCATGAGCTCCAGACACCCCATATCCATTCTTGCCGGCGCGTTCCTGGTGGGAGCCGCAGCGTTTGCCCAGGAGCTTCCCACGGCGAAGCCCGAGACGGTCGGCCTCAGCTCGGCGAGGCTCGGGCGGATCGCCACCGTGGTCCAGGGCGACATCGACAGCGGCCGCATCGCCGGGATGGTCACCCTCGTCATCCGGCACGGCCAGGTCGCCTGGTTCGACGCCCAGGGCTTCGCCGACAAGGAGGCCGGCAAGCCGATGCAGAGGGACTCGATGTTCCGGATCTGCTCCATGTCCAAGGCGATCACGAGCACGGCCGTCATGATGCTCTATGAGGAGGGCAGGTTCCAGCTGGAGGACCCGATCTCGAAATACCTGCCCGAGTTCAAGAACCCGAGGGTGCTCGTGAAGCCCGCGTCGGGTGAGCCCTACTCCAACCCGGCGAAGCGGGAGATCACCATCACCGACCTGCTGCGGCACACCTCCGGCCTCACCTATCCCTGGAACGAGGACCTCGGAAAGGCCTACAACGAGGCCGGCGTCGGCGACGGCCTGGCCCAGTACGACGGCACGATCGCGGAGAATGTGAGGCGCCTGGCGGGTGTCCCGCTCCTCTTCAATCCCGGCGACCGCTTTGAGTACAGCCTCGGGGTGGACGTCCTCGGGCGCCTGGTGGAGGTCCTCTCCGGAATGCCGTTCGACCAGTTCCTCAAGACGAGGATCTTCGACCCCCTTGGGATGAGGGACACGTACTTCTTCGTCCCTGACGACAAGGTGTCCCGCCTTGCGACCGTCTACACGTACTACGACGGCAAGGGTCTCGCCCGGTTCCCCGACGGGGCCATCGTCGAGGGGACGGAGCACTACACGGCCGACTATCCCTACAAGGGGCCGAGGAAGCTCTTCTCGGGGGGCGCGGGGCTCAACTCAACCGCGATGGACTACGCCCGGTTCTGCCTGATGATGCTGAACGGGGGCAAGCTGGGCGAGGTGCGGATCCTCAGCCGCAAGTCGGTCGAGCTCATGAGCCACGACCAGCTGGGCAAGATCGACCCGGACCGCGGCTTTGGCCTCGGCTTCGGGGTCGACGGCGTGAAGGCGCCGCTCGCCGAGATCGGCTCCCAGGGGTCGTTCAACTGGGGCGGGTTCTACTACACCTCGTTCGAGATCGATCCCAAGGAGGACATGGTCATCGTCTCGATGGCCCAGCTCCACCCGACGGGCGGCCTCGGCCTCGACAAGGAAGTGAAGATCCTCGCCTACCAGGCCCTGGAGGACTGACAACGCGGGATTGCCCGGGCCGGGCAACCCGGTTTGATGGGCCATTAACCATGCCGAATCCCAAGATCCTCGAGGTTTTCCCCAACCCCGCGCCGAAGCGGAGCTACGTGATCGAGCACACGCACCACGAGTTCACCTCGATGTGCCCGATCACGGGCCACCCGGACTTCGGGTCGATCACGGTGCGCTACGTCGCCGACAGGAGGTGCGTCGAGCTCAAGTCCCTGAAGCTGTACTTCCACGCCTTCCGCAACGAGGGCATCTTCTTTGAGGCGGTGACGAACAAGATCTGCGACGACCTCGGCAAGCTGCTGAAGCCGCGCAGCCTGACGATTATCTCGAGTTGGAAGGGCAGGGGGGGCGTCACCTCGGTCATCACGGCCGAGTGGACGCCCGCGCGGCGCACCCGCTAGAGCCCGAGGGACTTAACGTAGGCGACGCTCTTCGGGATGTTCACGTCGGGCGTGTCCGACTCGTCCTCGATGAAGTAGTAGTGGACGCCGACCGACTTGGCCTCCCTGAACACGGCCGGCCAGTCCACCTGGCCCGAGCCCACGGCCACGTCGTCCGTGGAAGGAGCGTGCCCCGTGTAGAGGCCGGTCGCGGCCCCCTTGCGGATGTCCTTCACATGCATCAGGGCCCAGCGGTCGGGGTACTTCGCGAGGAGCTTGACCGGGTCCTGGCCGCCGTGGGTGATCCAGAAGACGTCCATCTCGAAGGAGACCTTCTTGAAGTCCGTGGATTTCACGATCAGGTCGAACAGGTTCGTCCCGTCGGGGAGCGGCCGGAATTCATAGCCGTGGGCGTGGTAGGTGAAGGTTATGCCCTCGGCCGCGAAGGCCTCGCCCCATGCGTTGAAGTCGGCCGCGGCCTTGACGGCCTCCTCCCTCGTGAACCCCAGATCGTCGCTGTGCGGAATCCAGGCGACCATGACATACTGGACCCCGAGGGCCTTGGCCTCGGCCACGCAGCCCGCGATGTCCTTCCCCAGGCGGTCGTAATCGAAACCCATGCTGGGCATCGTGAGGCCGCGCTTGGACAGCTCGGCCAGGTACTGGTCGTAGGCCATGCCCTTCGGCACGAAACCGCCCTCGACCGCGGTGAAGCCGAGGTCCCTCGCCTTGTCGAGCTCGGCAGCCCAGCCGCTCTGCTTGGCGAGGACCCGCAGGCTGTAGAGCTGGAGGCCGAGGTGGTAGGAGACCTCGGTGGCCGAGGCTGTCGCGGCGCAGAGGAGCGCGAGGAGGAGGGTTTTCATGGGGTTGCCTCCAGCTTCCCCGGTCCCCCGTGCGGCGTCAACCCGCTGCGGCGGGCGAAACCTACGGCCTGTTCCACCAGTCCCTGAGCGAGTCCACCATCGTGTGGGTCTGGTGGCGCGCCTCCTCCAGGACCTCGTGCGCCCGGCCGGAGTGGTGGTTCGTCAGCCACAGGATCGAGAGGACGATCGCGATCGGCCAGAAGATGCCGCAGAAGAAGTGCCGGGGCCCGCCGTAGGCGGGGCCGCCGTAGCCGGGGCCGTGATAGTAGATGGAGTGGCGCGCGACCCGGAGCGGCCACTTGATGATGTGGATGATGACGAAGAGGAGGACGATCCCCATCCAGAGGGGAATCCCATAGGGGAGCCAGAAGCCGAAGACGGTGCCGGTCAGGATCAGCGACATCACGGCGCAGAACCCGATGATGGAGATGATGGTGAGCAGCAGGGTCACGAAGGAGCCCGCGATCCACGAGTCATGGTGGTCGTAGCCCGGGTGGCCCCAGTGGTTGCGCCAGTTTTGGCCCCACTGGTGCACCTCCCGCTGGAAGTCGCGGCTGTGCTGGCGCATGTCCCGCTTGAACTGCCGCTTCCATTCCCGGTAGGCCCGCTTGTCCCCGAAGGTCCTCATCCCGCCGTAGTACCCCGCCTTGGCCCGCTTGATGAACTCCTCCGCCGTCGACGGCGCCCCGAAGGCCTCGGCCTTCTCGGCGGGCGTCTCGGCCGCGGGGATGACGAACATCATCACGATGTAGAGGAGCACGCCGGCCCCGAACGTCAGGGCGACGAAAAGGAAGAGGATGCGGACGATCGTGACCTCGATCCCGAAGTAGGCCGCGAGGCCGTTGCACACGCCGGCGATCTTGGCGCCCTCCCGGATCCTGAAGAGGCGCTTGGGGGACGCATGGGGAACCCCGGACGCGGACGACGGGCCTGCGGCGCCGGCGCCCGGCGCGCCGGAGGCGGCCGGCTCGTCGCCGGAGTCGTCCTGCACGGGGCCCATCTCGGCGATGACGTCCATGACCTCCTTCGTCACGACGACCGTCTTCGCGACTCCGAGCAGCGCGCGGAACTTGTCGCCGATCGACTGCTCGATGTCGGCGATGATCTCGGCCTTGTCGGGGTTGCCCTCAAGCTTGCGGGAGGCGGAGTCCAGGTACCTGCGCAGCGCCTCGAAGCCGTCCTCCTCGAGCTGGTAGGCGTTTCCGTTCAGGTTGATCGTGATTACTTTGTTCATCGGTGTGCGTTGTTTGCTGGTTTCCGCCTCTAGTTCTTCCCCAGGTCCTTGATTGTCCCGCTGATCTTCTGCCAATAGTCGGAGGTCTCCTGCAGCTGCTCGCGGCCCTTGGCCGTCAGCTGGTAGTACTTCCGCGGCGGTCCCGCCTCGGATTCCTTCCACTCGTAGTCCACGAGCTCCTCGCGGCGCATCTTGCTGAGGAGCGGGTAGAGCGTCCCCTCCTGGGTCGCGAATTCCGTCCCGCTCAGCTGGCCCAGGATGTCCGCGACGTAGACCTTGTCGGCCGAGACGATCTTGAGCACCAGGAACTCGAGGAGTCCCTTCCTGATGGCTGTGAATTTCTCGTTGATGCTCATGGCAAGTGTTTATCGAAGCTACCTTGGATAAAAAAGGTAGTGGTAATAAAAAAGGGATCGGTCAACCTCCAAATCGGAAGCGCCTGCGTAAACCCCTTCAGGCCGCAGTCTTATAGGTTTCTTCGAATTCCCGTTCGATCACGGCGGGTTCCGCCGGGACCGCCTGGGGCATGACGATCCGCACCCGGATGCGGGCGAGGAGATCGAGACGGCGCCGCTCCTCGTAGAGCGGCCACCAGTCGTAGAGGTAGATCTCGAGCGGGCGCCAGAGGGCGACCCAGCCCGCTATCGTTAGGCCCTCGCGGATGATGTCCGCCACGGCCCCGGCGCCGGACCTGGAGACCAGCTGGCCCAAGAGAAGGCAGCAGGCGAGGAAGGCCGATCCCACGACGAGACTCAGGCGGCCGCGGCGCATCATCTGGCCGAACTCGAGGCGCTTGATCGCGGCGCGCGTCGTGAAGTACCTGCGCACCGAATCCTCCACGCCCGCGACGCGGTCCGCGGGCGAGGGTGTGGCGAGATGGATGACCAGTTCCAGGTCTTTGCCGGCCGGAAGCTCGCGCGCCCAGCTCATGATGTATTCCTCGGCGTCGGCATCGAGGTCGCGGTCGACGAAGGGCGAGGGATCCATCGAGTTGAACAGCTGCGCCAGCTCCCGAAGGCGGAGCATGATGGCTGTGTTGGTCGGCGTTTCCATGCCCCACGTTACCCCCCGACGGTGCGGAGGTCAAAAAAGGGGCCGCTGAGAGCCTCGCGGCGGCTTACGCTAGCCTCACGGCCCCAAGCACTCCCGCCTGCGGCCCTTTGTCACCCGTTTGTGACACAAGAGGCCCCTTGGGCGCGCAAGACAAAGATGTTCGCCGAAATGCGACCTAAGCCCCAACCTGAGCGCAGCTTGAGCCCTCCCACGGACGCCTCGGACACGTTTTTGCCCTCTCCGGGGTGGCTGCGCGAGGCGGGGTCCAGGTTCGGGACCCGCTGGGTCGTGAAGATGACCGGGACGACGGCCATCATGACGGCGTTCTTCGTCGTCTACTTCTATCTCCTCAATCATTCGCGGCTGCCGGTGACGACGGTGCCCCGGGTCTTCATCGACCGGTGGATCCCCTTCTGGCCCGGGGCGCTGCCGCTCTATGTCTCCCTCTGGGTCTATGTGCCGCTTGCGCCCGCGATGCTGACGGTCAATCGCGACATGCGGGCCTACGTGGCGGCCGTGCTCCTCCTCAGCGCGGTCGGGTTCGGCATCTTCATCCTGTGGCCGACCACGATCCCCATGCCCGAGGCTGACGCGCTGGCGGCGCCCTCGCTGTCCTATCTCAAGACGGTGGATGCCTCCGGCAACGCGTTCCCGTCGCTGCACGTAGCGTTCGCCGTGTTCACGGTATTGCTCTTCGCCCGCCTGCTGCGGGAGATGCGCTCGGGGTTCCTGGTCCGGTCGCTCAACTGGCTCTGGTGCGCCGGGATCGTCTACTCGACGATCGCGATCCGCCAGCACGTGGCGCTGGACGCGATCGCGGGGATTGTCCTCGGCGGGATCGGCGGCCTGTCCCTGCTGCGCTTCATGGGCTCAGCCCCTTTTGGCGCATTCTGAGCCGCGTCAGTCGCCCCTGAGGGCGACGAGGGGATCAACTTGGGTTGCCCGGCGCGCGGGAAGCCAGCAGGCGACCGTGGCGACGGCGACCAGCAGCACCACGGTGCCGGCGAGCGCGACGGGATCGCTTCCGTGCATCCCGGGAATGATCGAGGCGAGGAGCCGCACAAGGCCCCAGGCGCAGGCGAGCCCTATGGCGGTCCCGACGACGGTGAGCCGCAGGCCCTGGCCGAGGACGAGCCAGAGCACGTCGCTCGCCTGGGCGCCGAGCGCCATCCGGATGCCGAATTCCGGGGTGCGCTGGGACACGAGGTTCGCGATCACCCCGAAGATGCCCACGGCCGAGAGCACAAGGCCGATCAGCGCGAAGGCGCCGAGCATCTCGCCGGTCATGACAAAGCTCAGGGTGATCTGGTCCATCTGCTCCCGCGCGCTGGAGATGTCATAGACGGGCTGGTCCGGATCGAGCTGCTGCACGGCGGCGCGCAGTCCCGCGGCGACCGTCGCCTGCGGCGCCGTGCTGCGGATGGCCACGTTGAACCAGTGGATGTAGGTGCCCGGCGTCTGGGCCAGCGGAATGTGGACCTGGAACGGGGTGTCGGGGTGGCGCACGAGTTCCAGCGTCGAGTGCACGTCGCTCACGACGCCGACGATCTCCATCCAAACCGGGCTACTTGCCGTCGCGTCCGCGATCCTCCTTCCCAGGGGATCACCGCCAGGCCAGAGATCTCGGGCCATGGCCTCGTTGATGATCGCAACGGGCACCGTGTCGGCGCGGTCGGATGCCGTGAAGTCCCGCCCGCGTATCAGCCGCAGTCCCAGATTCGGGATGTGGCCCGGCGTCTCCGAGTTGTAATAGACCAAGGGCTCCTTGCCGCGTGCGGGGGCGGGTCGGTCCTGCACGGCGATGCCGGATGTGCGCCAGAACCCCGTGATGGGCAGATACGTCGAGATCGTCGCCGTCTGGGTCCCGGGCAACGCATCCATCCTGGAGGTAAGCTTGTCGAAGAAGGCCTGGACCTGCCTGTCGGTCGCATAGGTGTCGTTGTAGGGAAGCGACAGGCTGGCGACCGTCAGCCCGTCGGGCTTCCAGCCCATGTCCGCGGCGGCGAGGCGCTGCGTGCCCCGCACGAAGAAGCCGGCACCGGCGAGGAGGACGAGGGCGAGGGCGAGCTCCGAGACAATGAGAAGCTTGCGCATCCCGTGCCGGGACGCGTCGCCCGTGGATCCCCGGGACCCCTGCTTCAGCGCGGCGTTCACGTCGGTTCGGGACGCGATCCACGCCGGGACCGTGCCCATCAGGACGCCCGTCGCGGCCGAGGCCAGGAGCGTGAAGACGAGGACATCGGTGTCGACGGGCAGGTCGACGCCGCGCACGTCGCCGATGTAGATGGAGTTCCCAATGAGCCGCGTGCCCCAGGTCGCGATCAGGACGCCGACGGCCCCGCCCAGCGCGGACAGGAGGAGGCTCTCGACCATGAGCTGGCGTATGAGCTGCATCCGTGACGCACCGAGCGCGATGCGCACGGCGTTCTCGCGGACCCGGTCGGCCATCCGGGCCAGCTGGAGGTTGGCCAGGTTCGCGCAGGCTATGAGGAGAACGAAGCCGGCAAGGCCCATGCACATGCCGCAGATGTTGCGCGAGAGGTCGCTCGTGCGGGCCCTGTTCCAGGAGACGAGGCGCACGCTCGTGCCGGCGTCGTCCAGCGGAAAGTCGTGGGCGAGCCTGGCCGCGATGGCCGTGCCCTCGGCCGCGGCCTGCGCCAGGGTGACGCCCGGCTTCAGGCGGCCGATCCCCCGGAGCCAGCGGTTGTTGCGGACATGCCGGCCGCCGCCATCGAGGGAGAGCGACTGCCAGACGTCGACGTGCCCCCAGTAGGTGAGGTTGTCGAAGTCCGCCGGCATGACCCCGATGATGGTCACCTGCTGGGCGTCCATGCGCACCGTGCGCCCGATGACCCCCGGATCGGCGGCAAAGTGCCCCCGCCAGAAGCTGTCGCTCAGGACGGCCACCCGCCCCGCGCCCTGGCGGTCGTTTGCAGCGTCGATGGTGCGGCCCAGCTCCGGGGGAATCCCGAAGGTCTGGAAGAAATTCCCGCTGACCGACATCCCCGCGAGCCGCTGCGCGGGCTGGCCCGGCTCAGCCAGGTTGAAGTTGCTCTGGTCGTACGCACCCAGCTGGGCGAAGGAGGTGCTCTGGGCCTGGTAGTCGTAGAAATCCGCAGGCGACAGGAGGCGATCGTTGGCCTCGCCGGACGTGCCGACGAGTGTCACCAGCCTCCCGGAATCGGGCGCCGCCGACGCCTTGAGGATGAGCGTGTTCAGGACGCTGTACATCGTCGTGTTGACCCCGATCCCGAGGGCGAGCGTCAGCACGGCGACGGCCGTGTAGCCGCGGTATTTCAGCAGCTGGCGGAAGGCGAACCTCAGGTCGGAGAGCATGGGGAAGGGCCCTGGGCCTACTCCTTCGTCTCGACCCGCTCCTCGACCACGCGACCGTCGAAGAGGTGGACGGTGCGGTCGGCGTGGCGCGCGAAGCGCGTGTCGTGGGTCACCATGAGGATGGTCGAGCCCGTCCGGTGGAGGCTCTGCAGGAGCTCCATGACGGCGTCGCCGTTCTTCGAGTCGAGGTTGCCGGTGGGCTCGTCGGCGAGGAGGACGGCGGGCGCGCCGGCGAGGGCGCGGGCGACCGCGACCCTCTGCTGCTGGCCGCCCGAGAGCTGCGAGGGGACGTGCTTCGAGCGGTGGGCCATGCCCACCTTCTCCAGGGCCTCCTCGACGCGCGCCTTCCTGTCCGACGCGGGCAGCCCGCGGTACGTGAGCGGCAGCTCGACGTTCTCGTAGACGCTCAGGTCCCCGATCAGGTTGAACGACTGGAAGATGAAGCCGATCTCGCGGTTGCGGATCCGGGCGCGCTCGGCCGGGGTCAGGCCCTGCACGAGGCGCTCGTTCAGGAGGTAGGTGCCGTCCGTCGGGGTGTCGAGGAGCCCGAGGATCGAAAGGAGCGTCGACTTGCCGCACCCGGAGGGGCCGGCGATGGCGACGTACTCGCCCTTCTTGATCTCAAGGTGGATTCCGGAGAGGGCGTGGGTCTCGACCTCGTCGGTGAGGAAGACCTTCGTGACGTGGTCGAGTTTGAGGAGCGGCTGTGACATGGCGTGTGTTCCTGGTTGTGGGGGTGGTTAAAGGGAGGTGCTTGGGAAAAGGGTCAGTCGTGGCGAAGCGCCGCCACCGGCTCGATGCGGGTCGCGCGGAAAACGGGAACCAGGCAGCCGGCGAGCGCCACGCCGGCTAGGAGGACGGGGGCGACCAGGAGCATCGCGGGATCCAGGGAGGGCGTGCCGAAGAGGAGCGTCGCCACCAGGCGGTTCAGGGCCAGGTAGCCGCCCATCCCGATCGCGATCCCGGCGCAGGCGAGCAGGGACCCCATTTTCAGGACCAATGCCGCGATGTCGCCGGGCGTCGCCCCGAGGGCCATCCTCACGCCGAACTCCGAGGTGCGCTGGGCCACGGAGAACGCGAGGACCCCGTAGACCCCCAGCATGGCCAGCACCATGGCGAGCCCGCCGAAGATGGAGAGGAGGACGACGGGCGCGCGCCGCGGCTGAGCCGCGTCCTCCATGCGCCGCGTCATCGTCATCACGTCGAAGACGGGCTGCGTCGGGTCGACGGCGCGGACGGCGTCCCGTATCGTCGCCGCGAGCATCGAGGGGTCGCCCGCGGTGCGCACCGTGAACACCTGCGTCTTCTGGGGCCTCTGGGCCATGGGAAAGTAAAGGGTCTCCTTGTCCGAGGACTCGTCGAGGGCGCGGGTCTTCACGGTCGCCACCACGCCGACAACGGTCCACGCGAGGGGCGCCGGGCCGCCGCCCCACTCGATCCGCTTGCCGATGGGATCCTGGCCCTTCCAGTAGCGGTCGACGAGCACCCGGTCGACGACCGCGACGCGCTGCGCTGCGGCCGTGTCGGACGCGGTGAACCAGCGCCCGCGCAGAAGGGTGAGGCCCAGCGCCTTCAGGAGCCCGGGATCCGCCGAGCGCACGAAGGCGTGGGGCAGCGGCGCATCCGGCGGCAGCACGATGTCGGGACTCGTGTAGGTCGCGGAACTGCCCCCTCCCGTGAAGGGAAGGACGTCCGTCGTCCCGGCGCTCGAGATTCCCGGGGTCGCCTCGAGCCGCGCGATGACGGCATCGTGGAACGCGACGATCTTCCCCGGCTTGTCATACTTGCCGTCCGGCAGCGCCACCTGGGCCGCGATCGTGCCCCCCGGGACGAATCCCGGGTCGACCCGCTGCAGCCTCATGAAGCTCTTGATGAGGAGTCCCGCGGTCGCCACCAGCATGACGGCGAGCGCGACCTCGGCGACGACGAGCGCCGACCGGAGGCGCTGGGTCCTTCGGCCCGCGGTGCCCCGGGCCCCGGACTCCTTCAGCGAGGCCGAGGGGTTGTCGCGCGACGCGGACCATGCGGGGAGCGCCCCGAAGGCGACGCCAGTCAGGACCGCGCAGCCGAGCGTGAAGGCGAACACCGTGGGATCCAGCCTCACCCCAAACCCCCGGGGAAGGGTCGAGAGTCCCAGCATCTGCAGCAGGTCGATGCTCCACACGGCGACAATGAGCCCCATGAGGCCCCCGGCCGAGAAGAGGACGACGCTTTCCGACAGGAGCATCCGGACGATCCGCAAGCGGCTGGCGCCGAGCGCCGTGCGGATCGCGAGCTCCTTCTCCCGGCCCACCGCGCGGGCGAGGAGGAGCCCCGCCACGTTCGCGCAGCCGATCAGGAGCGCCGCGGCGACGCCGACCTGGATCAGCCAGAGCATGCTGCTGACATCCTTCACGTTCCTCTCGAGGAACCCGACCGCGTGCCCGTCGAAGCCGCTCGTCTTCCAGAACTCGCGGCCCTCGGGGATGCGCTCGGCGAGGCGCGCCTGGATCTGGTCGAGCTCGCGCTGGACGCTCGCGACCGTCGCCCCGGGCTTCATGCGGGCGATCATCGTTGAGAATTCATTCCCGCGCTCGGTGTCCAGCCGCTGCGCGGGCGTGATGGCGAACGGCATCCACGCCTGGGTCTTCGGGGTGGGGAAGTAGAAGGACTCCGGCATGACGCCTATCACGGTGACCGGGCGGTCGTTCATCCGGATGACGCGCCCCACCACGCCCGGGTCGGCGCCGAAGTGGGATTTCCAGAGGCCGTCGCTGAGCACGATGGTCGCGGGCGAGTCGGGCCTGGCATCGTCCTCGGTGAAGACCCGGCCGATCGCCGCCGGGGACTTGAGCGTCGTGAAGAGGGAGGGCGTCGCGCGGAGGCCGCTGATCATCTCGGGCTGGGCCGCGCCCGACATGTTGAGGCTCGCCCCGGTGTACATCGCGCTGTCCTCGAACCCCGTGACGTCCCTCCTGCGGTCCAGGTAGTCGGGGACCGAGACGCCGGCGTCCATGAGGCCCATGAGGGGATAGGTGTTGCTGGCGTAGACCAGGCGCTCCGAGCCGGGCCAGGGGTAGGGCTTCAGGAGTATGGCGTTTATGACGCTGAAGATGGCGCTGTTCGCGCCGATGCAGAGCGCGAGCGTCAGGACGGCCACGAGCGTGAAGCCGGGCGTCCGGGCGAGCTGGCGGAGCGCGATGCGGAAATCGTTCACGTTCAGTTGAGCTTGATCCTGTCGTGGGTGTCCCACTGCGACATGTCGGAGAGGATCACGCGGTCGCCGGGGTTGAGGCCCTTGACGATCTCGATCGTGTTGACGGAGCTGCGGCCGAGGTCGACCTGAACTCGGTTGGCATACACGCCGTCGGCATCCAAAAGGAATATCCCCGCCGTCGAGTGCTCCTGGCCGAAGGCGGGGCGCTCGACGAAGACGACGTCGTCCAGGTGCTCAAGCTCGACGACGCCGTCAACCGAGAGGTCGGGCCGGGAGCCGTTGGGCAGCACTGCCGGGAGCGCGACGTCGACGCTGACCGTGCCGTTCTGCACGGACGGGTCGACCCGGGAGACCTTGCCCTTGGCGATCCCGTTTCGGGTGTCGATCTCGGCGCTCTGGCCGATCCGGACGTCCTTGGCCTGCGTCTCGGCGATCTGTATCACGGCCTTTAGCGTCGTGGGGTCGGCGACGCGCGCCAGGTTGGTGCCCGGGGTCACCTGGGCCCCGACCTCGACCGGGACGACCTGGAGGATGCCGCTCATCCCGGCGCGCACGTTGAGGGCGTCGGCCTCGGCGAGCTTGAGCTTCGCCTGGGCCCGGAGCTGGTCGACCGTCGCCTGCTTGACCGCGAGCTGGGGCGCCACCGAGTCCTGCGCGAACGCGTAGCGCTTCTGCGCGATGTCGTTCAGCGTCTCGTCCTGCTCGGCCTGGACCTTGGAGAGCTGGAGGTTGAGCTCCGAGACAAGGCCGTCCTTGAAAAGCTGCTCGTTCACCTTCGCCTGGAGCTTCGCGACCTCGAACGCCGCCTTGGCGGTCGCGGCCTCGGACTCGGATTGCAGGACCGCCTGCTGCACCGTGACCTTGAGGTTGGCGTAGTCGGCTTCGCCGGCCTTGAGCGCGGACTCCGTGTCGAGGGCGGCCTGCGTCACGTCGGGGTTACTGAGGACCATGACGACGCTGTCGGGCTGCACGGTGGCGCCGGGCAGGAGGATGAACTTGTCGACGCGGCCCTGGGTTCGCGCGGCGATCCAGCGGATATCGACGGGGACGAGGGTGCCGGGCCCATGCACCTGGCGGACCATCGGGCCGCGCTTCACGGTGTTGATCCATACAAGGCCCTTGTCGACCGTGGGCACGGCCGGCTTCAGCCGCGCGAGCATCACCGTGACGGCGACCAGGCCCACGACGGCCACCGCGATGACGGTGATCCGCCTCTTGCGCTTGGCCTTGGTTTGATCGGGGCGCTGGATATCCATGATTCTAGCCTTCTCTTTGCAGGCGCTGTGCCAGCTGCGTCGCAATGTTGTAACCTATTTCAGGATAGACTCTAATAGACAACCTTTGACGGCTAAATACGCTGGATTACCCCGGTAGCGGGAAAGGGACGTCCCAAAATCGGGAAACGAAATCCAGGCTCGGGATGCAGGTCCTTGATGCCTCGTTCGTTGTTGGTGACGGCTAATGTGTCATCCCGATCCAAGGGAAATGTCCGCGGCCGCAGGTTTCCCCAGGAAGGGCGGACTGAAAACTTCGGATATCACCCTTTCGGCATGGGTGGCTTCGACGCAGCCGGACCAGCGGGCCCGTTTAGGCAGCGCAAGCGAGCCCCGGGCGTTCTTGGCGATCTTCGGGCGGAGCATGGGAGCGATGCCCGCACCATTGTATCTAGCCCCGGCGTTGGCGGCGTTACTTGCTCGCGGACAGCTGTTCGAGTGCGTCGAGGCGCGCGGCCAGGGCATCAACCTGCTTCATTCGCGCCTTCAGCGCCGCGATCTCGTCCTGCTGCCGGGACATCACGTCGTGCTGCTTGTGGAATTCATTCAGGAGCATCGCATTCACCGCCGAGTAGCGTACCGTGTAGGCCTTGTTCTGGGCGTCGCGCACGACCAGGTCTGGGGAGACCTTCTCCACCTCCTCGGCGACAAGGCCGTACTGCGGCGTACCGCTGGGGTCGATCTCGGGCTTGTAGCGGAACGTTACCGGGCGAAGCGCGAGGATGGCCTCACTTGCGGCCCCCATGTCCTGGATGTCCGTCTTGAAGCGCCGGGAGGACGTGACTGTCCCGAGCTGCCCGGAGGAGCTGACAAAGACCTCGGCCCCGCTCGCCACCGTCACGCCTGAGATGCCCGCGATGTAGGCGGAATCCTGGGTGCCCTCCGTGCCGATGCGGACGACGCCGCTCTCGTTGGCCTGGCCGGCTGCGCCTATCGAGATGTTGTTGTTCTCGGAACCCGCGTAATTGGAGCCGGCGTTGGCGCCGACGGCGACGTCGCCGGAGCCCGTCGCGAGGTTGCCGAGGGCATTGTAACCGACGGCCGTGCTGAAGTCGCCCCCCTGGCTGCTGAAGAGGGCCGAATAACCGATGGCCGTCAGGCCGAAATCCTGGACGTCCGCTTGGAGCGCCTGGCCTCCCACCGCCGTGTTGTAAGCGCCGTTCGTGTCGGAGAAGAGCGCATCGTTGCCGATGGCCGTGTTGTCGAGGCCCGAGGAGTCCGAGGTGAGGGCCGAGGCGCCGTATGCCGTCTCTTGGCTGCCCGTGAACGTGTGGGCGGCAATGGCCGGGAGCGCATTGGCGCCACCCACCGTGTCGGACGACGCGTCAAGCGAGAGCCCCGGCCCGGTCGCGCCGGTCGCCCCGGTGGGACCCGTGGCACCCGCGCCGGCGCTCGTCGAGCCCAGGTTGCCAAGGTCGTCGATGGTGACGGCCTGTTGGGTTCCTGAGTCGTTGTTGCCGGACACGCCCCAGATGCCTGCCATGAAAGCCGACGCCTGGGTCCCCTCCGTGCCGATGCGGATGACGCCATTGTCCCCGGCTTGGCCCGGGTCGAAGAGCTCGATGTTGTTGTTCCCGGTTGTGATGCTCGAGGCGCCATTCGCGCCGATGCCGATGTTGCCCGAGCCCGTCGCATTCAAGAGCGCCCTGAAGCCGATGCCCGTGTCGTTCGACCCGGCCGCATTGGCGAAGACCGACTGGCTGCCGACCGCAGTGATGTTCGAGCCGGTTGCATTGCCGGCATTGGCCCCGCCCTTGGCGGCCTGGAAGCCCACGGCAACATTGTCGGCGCCGGTGGTGTTGTTCCTGAGCGCGCTGAAACCCACGGCTGTGTTGTCGTTTGCCGTCGTGTTCTTAAAGAGCGTCGAGAAGCCCAGGGCCGAGTTGAAGCTGCCGGTCGTGTTGCTGTAGAGCGCCTGGACGCCATCGGCGGTGAGCTCGCTGCCGCTGGCGTTGCTGTAGAGCGCCGAGTAGCCATGGGCCGTGTCCAGGCTTCCCGTCGTGTTGTTGGCGAGGGCCGCGTAACCCGTCGCCGTGAGCTCGGTCCCGGTCGTGTTGGCGTAAAGCGCAGAGATGCCGGTCGCCGTGTTGTAGTTGCCGGTCGTGTTTGAGAAGAGTGCCGTGACGCCGGTGGCCGTGTTGAAGCTCCCGCTGGTGTTGCTGTTGAGCGCCGCGTCGCCGGTCGCCGTGTTTTCCGCGCCGGAGGTGTTGAAGAACAGCGAGAGATAGCCCGTGGCCGTGTTGTTCGTGCCGGTGTTGGAGCCGCCGCCCAGCGCCTGGCTGCCGGTGGCGGTGTTGGACTGCGCATGTGCCGTGCTGCAGGCGAGCAGAAGGGCTGCGGTGCTGACGATCGTGGCGAATGCCTTCATGATAGACTCCGTGTTGGGCATCTACAGTATGCCTCTCGCTTTCAATGTTCCGTCCTTAATGCCCGCCTGGAGCGCCCCGTCGCCCGGCCCTCCCGGGCGATTCACGCCATTGGGACCCCGCGGGGGGGGTTCCCAACAAACCGTCAATTGGCGCCGGCGGGATCCTTGGGAAGGGGGAGGCGAAGGATGGCGATGCAGCCGGAGCGGTCGTCCCGGTTGTACAGGGCGAGCGAGCCCCCGTGGTTCTCGGCGATCTGCTGGCAGAGGACGAGGCCGATGCCGGATCCCTCGGGCTTGGTCGTGAAGAACGGGACGAAGAGGTTCGCCGTCTCCTCGATCCCCGCCCCGTTGTCCTCGACCCAGACCTCCGCGATCCCGGCGCCCGTGCGCCACGACACCCGCACCTTCGCGAACTTCTGGTCGAGGGACGCCTCCACGGCGTTCTTCAGGAGGTTGATGACCGCGTGCTCGACCTGGGCCCCGTCCACCATGAGCTCGACCGGAGGGCCCGGCTGGACCTCGACGGCCAGCCTGTGCTCGAGGGCCGCGGCGCGCCTGAGGAGGGCCGGCAGGTCGCAGGCCGCCGCCTGGGGGGGCGGAAGCCTGGCGAGGCGCGTGTAGCCCTGCAGGAACCGCTCGAGGCTCTCGGCGCGGGCGGAGATGACGCCGAGGCCCGACTTCATGTCCTCCTCCCAGTCGGGTCTCCTCGGCTGGCGCTCGACCGAGGCGCCTAACGTGGCCGCGATCGACTTGATCGGGGCGAGGGAATTATTCAGCTCGTGGCCGAGGACGCGGACGAGGCGCTGCCAGGCCTTGAGCTGCTCCTCCCTCAGCGGCCGGCTCAGGTCGCCGAACACCACCAGCTGGTGGGGCCGGCCCTCCTCACGGAACGTCGTGCGGCGCATGCTCCAGCGCCCGTAGGCCCGCGGCAGCTCGGACGGCCCGAGGATCCGGTTGGACTCGCCCTCGAGGCACTCGGCGAGGCCGATGGCCCTGGCCTCCCGCCCGAGCAGGCGCTCGGCCGGCTGGCCGAGGAGCGCCTGGCCGGCGGGGTTCACGAGGCGCAGGATGCCCTCGGCGTCGAAGGCGAAGATGGCGACGTCGATCTCCTTGATGACGGCGGAGAGGAGCGCGGTGGCCTCGAGGGCCCCGCGCCTCTGGGTCTGGAGGATCTCGCCGAGGCCGTTTATCTCGGCGAGGACGTCGCCCAGGGGGTCGCGCCTTTTCGCGCCGCGCGCGCGGAACGAAAAATCCCCCTCCCTGAGGGCGAGGAGCAGGTTGGACATGGTCTGCAGCGGGCGGACCACGCGTTCCTGCGCCGCGAAGGCGAACCCGAGCCAGCACGCGATGACGAGGAGCCCGACCGTGACGCGGACATCCATGGCATGGGGCGTGCCCCACGCCCAGGCGAAGGAAAGCGCCACCGCCGGCAGTCCGCCCAGCAGGCAGTAGGCGAGGATCGCCTGGTCATGGGTAAGCTTGCTCGGCCGTTTGGCCATGGGAGGACCATGAGCGGTCCCGCGAAAAGCTACAGTCCGTATTTCTCGAGGCGGCGGTAGAACGCGCTTCGGCTGAGGCCGAGGAGCTCCGCAGCCTTGCGCGCGTTCCCGTCGCAGCGGGCGAGGGTCTTCTTGATCAGGTAGGCCTCGACCTCCTCCAGGCTCATGTCGTCCAGCCGGGGCACGGCGGCGGAGGCGTTGAGCGCGAGATCCGCCGCACGGACGACCTTGCCGGAGGCCATGAGCACGGCGCGCTCGATCGCGTGGTTCAGCTCGCGCACGTTGCCGGGCCACGCGTAGGCGCGCATGAGGTCCGCGGCCTCCTCGTCGAAGCCCGTGATTGCCTTCCTATAGCGCGCGACGTGGGCTTTGAGGAAGTGCTGGGCCAGGAGGTCGATGTCGTCCCGGCGCTCCCGAAGCGCCGGCAGGTGGATCTGGATCGTGTTCAGCCGGAAGAGGAGGTCCTGCCTGAACCGGCCCGACGCGACCTCGGCCGCCAGGTCCGCGTTCGTCGCCGAGATGAGCCTCACGTCGGCGCGGATCGTCCGCGACGAGCCGACCCGCTCGAACTCCCCGCGCTCGAGGGCCCGCAGGATCTTGGCCTGCTGCGCCGCGGGGATGTTGCCGATCTCGTCCATGAAGAGCGTGCCGCCCTCGGCGAGCTCGAAGCGGCCCGCGCGGTCCCCCTTGGCGTCCGTGAACGCCCCCCGGACGTGCCCGAAGAGCTCGCTCTCGAAGACGCCCTCGGGGAGGCCGCCCATGTTGACGGAGATGAAGGGGCGGGTGCCCCGCGGTGAGACGGCATGGATCGCCTGGGCGACGAGGCCCTTTCCGGTCCCGTTCTCGCCCGTGATGAGGACGTTCGCGTCGGAGGGGCCCACCCGCGCGATGAGCTCCAGGACCGGCCGCATCGCGGCCGACTGGGCGATCAGGGCCGGGCCCTGCTTGCCCCGGAGCAGCTGGTTCTCCTGCTCGAGCCTGCGGTAGGCGCGGACGGTCCCGCCGAGCTCGATCTGGTTGCGCACGATGGCGAGGAGCCGCAGGTTCTCCCAGGGCTTGGCGATGAAGTCGCGCGCGCCCCGGCGCATGGCCTCGACCGCGAGCTCGACGTTCGCCCACGCGGTCATGATGACGACGGGCAGCGTCGGGTCGATCGACTGCAGCTTGCTGAGGAGGTCCAGCCCCTCCTTGCCGCTTGTCGTGTCCCGCGCGTAGTTGAGGTCGACCAGGGCCAGCGAATAGTCGCGCGCCTCGACCGCCTTGATCGCCGCGGCGGGCGACTTGACGGCCTCGGTCTGGTACCCCTCGTTCTTCAGCAGGAGGCGCAGCGCCTCGATGATGTCGGCGTGGTCGTCGGCAATCAGGATGCGGTGGGTGGGCGCGCCGGACATGGGGTCAATTGAGGGGAGGGACGCCGGGGGAGACGAGCGCCAAAAGCCCTAGTCGCCGGAGAGCGTGATGTGGTAGCGCTCGAGCGTGGCGCCCAGGGCCTGGTCGTAGTTCGCGACGGCCTGGCGCTCGGCGGCCAGGGCGAAGGAGACGGTGATCTCGGCCGCGGTGACGGAGCTCTGCTGCTGCTCGACCGCGAGCGTCGTGCTCGTGCCGGCCAGCTTCTTCTTCACCTCGCCGTCGAGCGCCTGCTTTGCGAGCGCGTACGCCGCCTCGTCGGCGGCGACCCGCTGCTTGGTCGTCACGATCTGGCCGGCCGCCGCGGCGACCCCGACCGCGATGTCCGCCTCGGACTGCCGCAGGAATTCCTCGTCCTGCAGGCGCTGCAGGCGCGCGGCCCTGAGCCTGCCGCGGCCGACCGCGAACGTGAGCGGGATCGTCACGGCCAGCCCTGCCGAGTAGCTGGGGTTCTGGCGGTCCTCAACCATGTTGCGGCTGACGTCGAAGGTGGTGGCGAGGCCATTGTAGCCGTAGCCCCCCACGAAGTCGACCTGGGGCAGCACCCCGTTGACCGCGGCCTTCTCGGCGGCGCGGTCCTTCACGATGCCGAGACGGGAGATCTGGTAGTCCGGGCGGGCGCCGAGCGCCCTCTGGATGTCCGCCCTCGGGTCGACGGTGATGTCGGGGATGGTCACCGGCGCCAGCGCAAACAGGGGCTCGTCCTCGAAGAAGAGGTCCTCGCCGATCAGGTCCCTGAGCTCGTTCTGGTCGTCGCGCACGGCCCGCTCCGCGACCAGGATAGGCTCCTCCTGCGCCGCGAGGAACGCGCGCGCCGTGATGACGTCGCTCTGCGAGATGCTGCCCACCTTGTACTCCTTCTCGTTGGCGTCGAGGAGCGTCGCGGCGAGGTCGCGCGATCTCCGGGCCGCATTGAGCTGGTCGTGGGCCAACTGCAGGTTGCTGTAGGCCAGGACGACGTTCGTCACCGTGGCGATGGCCGACTGCCGGTAGGTCAGGTCGGAGATGGCGCGGTTCGCCTTCGCGATCCGCACGTTCACCAGGTTGGCGTCGAACCCGAAGTTCTTCAGGAGCGGCTGCGTGACCGTGAACCCCCCGAAGGTCAGGTAGTTCCTCGCGAACCCGCTGTACTGGTCGCGCTCGTCCGACGACGTGCCGCTGACCGAGTACTGCGTGCCGAACGGCAGCACGCCCTGGAGCCCCACGCTGTAGTTGTCGGAGCGGATGCTGTCGAACTGCACGACGCCGAGCCCGCCCTCCTGCGTGCTCGACGAGCTGCGGCCGGCGACAAGGCTCGGGTCGAAGGCCCCGCGCGCGACGAGCAGGTTCGCGCGGGAGATCCCCCGGTAGTAGGAGAAGGCCTTCAGGTTCTTGTTCCTCATGAGCGCGAGGTGGATGGCGTCGTCGAGGGTCAGCGTGGGGCTGACCTCCTGGGCGGACGCGGCCGGCGGGACGGCAAGAGCCGCCGCGAGCAGGATGAACGTGAGGAGGCGCATCGGCGGCTACTTGAGGAGGAGGCCGTCGGCGAGGCGCAGGATCCTCTGGCCGTAGGCGGCGTTCGCCTCGGAGTGCGTCACCTGGACGATCGTGACGCCCTCCTGGTTCAGCTTCTTGAAGAGCTCCATGATCTCGCGGCCCTGGTCGGAGTGCAGGTTGCCCGTGGGCTCGTCGGCGAGGATCAGGCGGGGGCGGGCGACCAGGGCGCGGGCCACCGCGACCAGCTGCTGCTGGCCGCCGGAGAGCTGGGACGGGTAGAGGTCCTTCTTGCCGACGATGTGGAAGCGGTCGAGCGTGTCGCAGACGATGGTCTGGCGCTCGGCCTTCGGGACGTCGCGGTAGGAGAGGGGGATCTCGAGGTTCTCGTACACCGTCAGGTCGTCCAGCAGGTGGTAGCTCTGGAACACGAAGCCGATGTTCCTCTTCTGGAGCTCGAGCCTCTGCTTCTGGGCGAGCCTGTGGACCTCCACGTCGCCGAACCTGAACTCGCCGCTCCACGCCGAGTCGTGGAGCCCGAGGATATTCAGGAGGGTCGACTTGCCCGAGCCGGAGGGTCCCATGATGGAGACGAAGTCGCCCTCGCCGATCGTGAGGGTGATCCCGCGCAGGGCATAGAAGGGTCCGCCCTTCAGCGGGTAGACGCGGTCGACGCTTTTCAGGGTAATCATCAGCCACAGTATCGCAGGCCTCGTGCCAGACCTCGATGCACCACGCTATGCATTGTGATCCAATCGCTTAGGCTAACATGCGGGCACACCGAAGCGCCCGGAAATATTCGGAAGCGAAACAAACCCGTCCCATTAATGGGACGGTGCGATCAGGCCGTCGTGGGCGACGCGGCGTCCGCCGCGCGGCGCACCTTCAGGTCCGCCGCGATCTCGGACATCCTCTTTTCGCCGAGGGGATACAGGAGCGTGAGGAGGAGGAGCGCGATGATGCCGAGCGCCGCCGGGATGAGGCTCATCAGCTCGACCAGTCCGTGGAGCGTCTCGGGCGTCTGGACCTGGTTGGCCACGAAGCCGAGGCTTCCCATGAGGAGCAGCGTGAACCCGCCCGAGAGGCCCCATCCCTGCTTCTGGGCGAAGATCGACGCCGAGAAGATGAGCCCCGTGGCGCGCCGGCCGGTCTTCCACTCCGCATAGTCCGCGGTGTCGGCGTACATCGCCATGAGAAGCGCGCTCAGCGGGCCGCCCGTGATGGAGCCGATGGCGTTCATGCCGAAGATGAGGAGGAGCTGGTCGGGCCGGAACAGGTAGAACGAGCTCGTGCACACGATGGCCACCACGAGGAGGGCCACGAAGGCGCCCTTGCGGCCAAGGAGGCGCGCGGCGATCGGGACCAGCATGACCCCGAGGAGGGACAGGGCCTGGGTCATGGTGTTGTAGGCCGAGACGAGGCTCTCCCAGCTCCAGAGCTGCGTCCCGGCCATGGACTTCGGCAGGAAGGAGGGCAGCGTGAGGGTCTGCGCGCCCACGTAGTACTTGAAGTAGTGGGTGGTCGCGTTGCCGCGCAGGGCCACGAAGAAGATGAACGTGATCGTCGTCACGAGGAGGATGAGCCACGGCCTGTTCGTCAGCAGGTCGCCCAGGTCCTTCCCCCAGGTCGTCTTCTGCGCCTTCGGCGGCAGCACGCGCTCCTTGGTGTTGAAGAAGACGATCAGGAAGAAGATGACCGAGGCGACGCCGTAGATCACGAACGACATCTCCCAGCCGCGCTGGACCGTCGTGGCGCCGAGCCAGCCGCCGACCTTCGCCATGGGAAGGAGTGTCGCCGAGACGATGATCCCGCCCGCGAAGGCCCCGATGTACTTGACCGACGAGAGGAAGGTGCGCTCGTTCGGGTTCGGCGAGATGACGCCGAGGAGCGCCGTGTACGGGATGTTGATCGCCGTGTAGATCAGCATCATCGCGTTGAAGGTCAGGTAGGCCCAGATGAGCTTCCCCTTCGCCCCGAAGTCCGGGACGTAGAAGGTCAGGAAGGCCGCCACGGCCAGCGGCACGCAGCCCCAGAGGAGGAAGGGCCGGAACTTGCCCCAGCGCGACCGCGTGCGGTCCGACAACATGCCCATCAGGGGGTCGAAGAACGCGTCGGAGAAGCGGCTGATGCTCATCATCGTCCCCGCGGCGAGCGCGGTGATCCCGAAGATGTCCGTGTAGAAGATCAGCAGGTAGGCCGAGATGGTCTGCCAGTAGAGGCACGAGGCCAGGTCGCCAAAGCCGTAGGAGAGCTTCTCCCGCAGGGACAGGCGCTCGGCGGACGGGTCCAGGGCAGCAGGGGGCTGGGAATCGGGCATGGGGGCGTAGGGGCTGGGCGAGACGGGCTGGGGTAGGTCGCCACAGGCGTTCTACAGAACTACGTCCAGGATGGGAATGAGATTCTTTGTTTCGGTATTATCTCACCTCATCGAATACCATAGCCCGGCAGTAACCAGTAGGAGGACGGCCAGCCAGACACGGTAGTCGCGGATCCCCGTGCCCCCGTCCGGGGCGACAAGTGCGCCCCAGTCGGACACCGTGGTATGGGCCAGCTTTGCCTGCGAGGTGCGCGGCGTGGCGAGGCTGCCGCCGACCAAGGCGACCATCGACACCGCGAACGCCAGCATCGCGGCGTGGAGCCAGGGCCGCAGCAATGGATGGTCCATGAACGGCAGGAAGTGGAACTCGCCGTTCAGCATCAGGAGCGGGCAAACGACGCCGGCGGTGCAGAGGCAGGCGACGACGCCCTGAGTCGTCGTCCGCCTCCAGAGCACGCCCGCGAAGAAGATGCCCGCGAAGGGGAGCATCAGGTAGACCTGGATCGTCTGCAGGTAGGTGAACAGGTTGCCGAAGAGCCCGATCATCGGGGCCCAGGCCGAGCCCAGGATGAACACCGCGAGGACGGCCCAGCGGCCGACGCGGATCTGGTCGGCCTGCGAGGCCTGCGGGCGCCACCGCAGGTAGAAGTCCCGGGTGACGAGGGTCGAGATGGAATTGTAGGTTGCGCTGATGTGGCCCATGAGCGCGGCGCCGATGCCGCTGATCGTGAGGCCGAGGAGCCCCGCCGGCATGATGTTCATGAGGAGCGCGCCGTACGCCTGGTCGGGCCTCTTGAGGTCCGGGAACATCGCCTTCGCGATCAGGCCCGGAAGGACGAGGAGGAAGGGGGTCGTGAGCTTCAGGAACCCGCAGAGGATCGCGCCCTTCCTGCCCTCGTTCAGGTCCCTGGCGGCGAAGGCCCGCTGCACGAGGACCTGGTCCATGGACCAGTAGAAGCTGCCGGCCAGGAACACGGCGAAGAACATCCCCGGCCAGGGGTAGTCGGGATCCGTCGCGGGCTTCACCATCGAGAACATCCCGGGGGCGAGCCTGGCGTGGAGGCCGCCCCAGCCGCCCACGTGGCGCAGGCCGACCACGGTGAGGATGACGGCGGCGGCGAGGAGCACGGTCGTCTGGAGGGCGTCCGTGTAGACGACGACCCGCAGGCCGCCCTTCATCGTGTAGAGGGCGGTGCCGAGGCCGACCGCCCAGATGACCGCGTAGGGGTTCCACCCGAGCAGGCTCGAGAAGACGAGGGACGAGGCCCAGAGGGAGATGGAGACCTTCGTCAGCACGGAGAGGACCACCATGAAGCCGGAGAAGAAGAGCCGGATGCAGACGCCGTAGCGCTGCTCGAGGAATTCCGGGACCGTGAAGATCTTGTTCTTGATGTAGAACGGAAGGAAGAGGGTGATGAGGGGGACGAGGCAGAACACCGCCGACCACTCGTAGCCCCCGACCGCCATGCCGCCCGAGTAGCCGCTGCCGGCCAGCCCCACGAAGTGCTCCGCGGAGATGTTGGCCGCGAAGAGCGAGGCACCGATGAAGGGCCACCGAAGCGTCCGGCCCGCGAGGAAGTAGTCCTCGGAGGACTTCGGCCGGCGCGAGAGCAGCACGCTCGCGCAGGCGATCACGGCGACGTAGGCGCCGATGGCGAGCCAGTCGATCGCCCGGAGCGCCATGGACCCTAGGCCGAGACGCTGACGTCCTTCAGGTCGGCCCGCGAGGCGGCGTAGGTCGTGTCGTAGGCGAGGACCGCGGGGTCCGGCTTCGTCCCCCGGGCCTCGCACCAGGCGAGGTAGAGCTTCGGCCACCAGTTCTCGTGCGCCGTCAGGCCCCGCTCCCGGTAGCTCCCCCAGTCGATCAGCACCTTGGTCCAGCTCTTGTCGCCGTACTCGATGGCCTTGGCCGCGTCGCCGAAGGGCTTCACGAACCACTCCCGGCCGATGTGCGCGTGGAGCACCTCGTCGGCCCAGTCGTAGTCCTGGACCATGCGCGCGAAGGGGTCGCCCGACGCCGTGCCGACCTCCCACTCGAAGCGCTTGCCCGTCTTCGGCATGAGGCCCTGCTCGATGAAGTAGAGGACGGCGTGGCGCTCGATCGGGGTCAGCTGCGTGTTGAGCGCCATGGACCAGGTGAAGTTGATCCGCACGAGCCGGGGCCAGTCGATGCCGGCGTTCACGAAGCCCACCTCGCCCATCATCGCGTGCCGGGCCTCGTCCCAGAGCTGGCGGGTCATGTTCAGGTAGTAGCCCCAGGACTTGCCCTTCGTCTCGGCGATGATCGAGGCCATCATCTCGGGCACGTCGATCTCCCGGAGGCGCTTGTAGAACATCATGAGCGTCTTCGGCCCGGGCGGGAACTTGGGGTCGTAGAGGAAGGCCTCGGCGTGGACGCCCATGTTGTAGGAGTCGCGGAAGCGCTCGTCCCTCTGGGGCACGCCGTCGAACGGCCAGGGCGTGATCGAGAAGAGGCGCGCGGGCTCGCCCTCGCGGGGCTTCTCGCTGCCGTCCAGCTGGCCGGCCTGCTCCAGGAGCCGGTCGAGGAGGCCCTTCCATCCCGACAGCTCCGAGCGCCTCACGTTGTCGACCAGCTGGGCGACCGCGCGCGTCCCGAACTCCAGGATCTCCTCGAACTCGAGGATCGCGAAGCGGCAAATCCGGAACGAGGGGTGGTCGACCAGGCGGTTCGTCGTGTCGCGGTGCCGCCGGAGCGCGCCCAGGAGCTCGGGCACCGCGTGCTCGTAGAGGCCGATGAGGAGCGCCGCCGTGTCGCGGGTGCTGGCGACCTCGTCGAAGAACACGTCGAGCGCCCGGTCGGGCGCGTGGTCGAGTCCGAGCGGGGGCTCGCGCATCTCGCCGACCCGCTTGCGCCACTCGGCGGCGTGCTCGGCGCAGTAGTGGGCGTGCAGGCTGAAGCCCATCTTGAGCTCGTAGATCGGCTCCGCGGTCAGCCGCGAGACGAAGATCATGTGCAGGCGCCGCATCGCCCAGTGGTGGCGCTTCAGGCGCCTCACGCACTCGTCGACGGAGTACCCGATCCGGGCGGCCTCGGGGATCGTGCAGATCCCGGCGACCGCGGGAAGGTCGCGGTAGGAGCGGTAGGTCTCGGGGGTCGTCATGGCGCGGGGGCCCGGCTCACTTGTAGTAGTAGCCGAGGCGGTCGATCAGCTTGTTCTGAAGGTCGGCGACGTCGGCCTCGCCGGCGATCCTGTAGAGGATCTCGCCTCCGGGCGCGATGACGACCGTGTACGGGTAGCCGCCCGGCCACTTGGGGTCCAGCGCCTGGGCGAGCGCGTCGCCGCCGCCCCCGGTGTAGATGTAGTTGTTGGTTTTTCGGCCCTGCTTCGCCACGGCGTCCCTGGCCCCGGGCGGGATCGCCGCGTGCTGGCGGTTGAGGAACCCGAGCGCCTTCGCCTCGTCCCTGGGCTCGTCCACGCTGATCGAGATCATGTCGAAGTCCCGGGTGCTCAGCCGGCGCGAGATCGAGATGAGCCCCGGG
Organism: uncultured Opitutaceae bacterium; assembly: GCA_964509885.1. Classification (GTDB taxonomy): domain Bacteria; phylum Verrucomicrobiota; class Verrucomicrobiia; order Opitutales; family Opitutaceae; genus Palsa-1447. The sequence continues at coordinate 52,257 of CAZDZL010000002.1, forward strand.
AATTCCTCGACGCAGGGGACGCACCACGTGGCCCAGACGTTGATCACGCGCAGGCGCCCCGTGTCGTTCTTGGCGAGCGCCGCCACCCCGGCGGCGTCGACGTGCTCCAGCGTGACCGGCAGGTGGGCCCATTCCTCGTTGCCCTCGGCGACCGAGCCCTTCTTGGAGAGCCACTTGGTCGAGCAGCCGAAGGGGCGCGTGAAGGGGACCGGCACGGGCCTGCCCGCGAGGAGGGCGCCCACCGCGTCGGCGGCGTCGGTCTTGTGGACCGACGCCGGGTCGGCCACCTGGGAATCGTCGAAGCGGCCGGCGTAGACGAGCTTCCTCTGCTGGTCGAAGATGAAGAGGTGGGGCGTGCAGAGGCACCCGTACGCGATGGCCGTGGCCTGCGTCGCCCCGTCGTAGACGTAGGGGAAGTTGAAGCCGCGGTCCCTGGCGTAGAGCTTCATGTCGTCGAAGCTGTCGCCGTACTTGCTGTAGCCGAGCTCGTCGATCCGCAGGCCCTCCGAGCTGTTCGGGTTGATCGCGACCACGCCGACCCCCTTGCCCCTGAGCCCCGCCACGAACGGGATGAACCGCGTCTCGACCGCGTGGGAGACGGGGCAGTGGTTCGAGAGGAAGATGACGATGAGGACGGGGTCGTCCCTGAAGTCCGCCAGGCTGTAGGTCTTGCCGTCGATCCCGGGGAGCGAGAAGTCCGGCGCACTCTCGCCGATCTTCAGCATGTGGAAGCCGGCGGGCACGCCGTGCTGGTAGTAGGGGTCCGCGTCCTGGGCCATCAGGCCGGCGGCGACAAGGGCGAACGCGATGAAACCTGAAAGGGGTGATTTCACAGCGGGAGCCTGCGCCCCCTTGGCCCTCCGGGCAAGCCGAAGCCGGGCGTATTTTCGGGCAAAGGGGCCCGTCCCCGAGATGCGGCTTGCCCGGGCCCGGCCGCCCGTGAACCCTCGATCCCCACGCATGAAGACAGACCCCGCGGCCGACCCCGTGACGATCGTCGAGGCCGACCTGGGCCTTCCCGCCCACCAGGACGCCGTTCTCGAGATGACGGACGCTTATTCGCGGGACGCGTTTGGCGACGGCAAGCCGCTGGACCCCGGCGTGAAAGCGAGGCTGATCGCGGGGCTGCGGGAGCACCCCGGGACGATGATCCTGCTGGCTTTCGAGGGCGGACGGCCGATCGGGATCGCCACCTGCTTCATCGGGTTCTCCACCTTTGCCGCGAGGAGGCTCCTGAACATCCACGACCTCGTGGTCGTGCCCGGGTCCCGCGGGAAAGGGGTGGGGCGCTCTCTCCTTCGGGCCGCCGAGGCCCGGGCGAGGGAGCTCGGCTGCTGCAAGCTCACGCTCGAGGTGCTCGGGGGAAACGAGCGGGCGCTGCGCGCCTACAGGTCCTTCGGCTTTGCGCCCTACGTCCTCCAGGAGGACGCGGGGGAGGCGATGTTCATGACGAAGCCGCTCCGTTAGCGGGTCGTTTCAAGGTTCGTTCAGCCCCTTTCCCCGGAGGATCTGCCTCATGCACTTCGCCACCCGCGCGACGCGGGTCGCGGACTGCTTGGCCCCGGAAATGAAGAGGATGTAGCCCCGCTGGCGTCCCGGCGACAGCGCCCCAAAGGCGGCCTTCAGCGCGGGAATCTCGTCCAGCTTCTCCCGAAGCTCCCTGGGGACGGGCTCTGGGTTCCTCTTGAACGTCACCTCCAGGCCGGCCTTCTCGAGGGCTATGGCCTCGCGGACATAGGCCTTCACGGTGGCCCTCATCGCGGTGACCTCGCTGGGCTGGGTGAACCGGATCTGGCGGGCCGCCTGCGAATGCTCGCCGGGGGCCTTGAGGATGCGCTTGGGATCCTTCAGCAGGGACCCCTTGAAGAACATGAGGGCGCAGTACTCCTTGAATCCCTGGATGATCGCCACGTTGCCGCCGTTTAGCGCGTAACAGGGCTTGTTCCACTTCACGTCCTCGGAGAGGCCGAGGCCAAGGAGGATCCCCCGCAGGTTCTCCGTCACCTCCCGCCACTCCGGGTTACTCCTCAATAGGGCATTGACCTTGGGATTCATGGCATGTCCGGCCCCTCCAGCGACACCCGCGGTCCAGGGTCAGGTCAACTCAATCCGCGGTTCAGGATGGGTTGCTTTTGGCGCATGCCACGGACGGAATTCTGCTCGAACGAGAACCCCGATCGAATCGGCATAGCCCAAGGCGCCCAGGGTGTCGCCGGATCAGCTAAGGTTTGGAAAAGTGAATGAACGCGATGATGGCGGCGGCGACGGCCGCAAAGCCGAGAAGCAGGATCGGCAACGGGACCTTGGGCTCACTCCTGCCGACGTATTCAATGCTGCTTTCCTTCATTTCTGGCCTGCCTGACGGGGAGTCCGGATTTCTTGGGCGCATGTTTTTAGGGAAAAAGGGAAACGGTGGATTCGAGCTGTAGGACTCCCGCATAACACCGGACGGCCGCTTATCCCTGTTCCCAATCTTGCGCGGCCGAAAAAGGGTAGTGCCCGCCCGGGAATCCCTGCTACGCTGGGTGCCGTGGCCGGGCCCTCCCAGGGCGGATGCCGGTCCCACCCCAACGCCGCACCCATGAAGGGCCCCCACGACCACCTGATGAGCCGCCGCCGCCTGATCGCGGCGGCGGGCGTGGGCGGGATTGCGCTCTTGCTGCGCCCCTCCCGGATCTTTGCCGGCGCCGCGGACGCGGGCCCGGCCGTCGACCCCCAGCCCTATTTTGCGGGCGTCAACCGCGCCGTCGGCGCGCTGGCGGACCTCGGCGCGCCCCTGGCCCCTGCGGACGCCTCCCGAATCACGGCCCTCGCGCTCCAGAACGACCGCGCCGCGGTCGCGGGGGCCGAGGGCATCCTCGGGCGCTACACGCTCGCGTCCCTTTCACTCGGCCCGGACGGGTCGGTGGGACTCGCCCCCGGCGGCGCCGAGCGCACGCTTGTCGAGCAGGGCTGGCGGATGTTCCTCGTGCGGGTCGACAACCCCGCGGGCTCCACCGACGGCTTCGAGCTGATCCAGGGCGGATTCCGCACGCCGGGCCGCATGCAGCCGGGCAACTCCGTGGCGCAGCGCTCCACGCTCCTCGACACCCTGAACAAGGGCCCGCTGATCGAGAAGATGTGGCTCATGGCCCAGCTCCACGAGACGACCTCGATCGTGCGGTGGGGAATCGAGATCCCCGTGATCCCGCTCTCGGGCATCCCGCTCGAGTACCACGTGGTCCAGCTGTTCTGCCGGGACCGCGGGCCGCGCACCGCCGACCTGGTGGTGTCGATGTTCCCCATGGCGGCGGGGGCCGACGGCGCGGCGTCCCGGGCGTTTGACTTCAACTGCCTCGCCACGCGCGACATCCTGCTGGCGATCCAGGACGCGGACGGGCGCGGCTGCGTGGCCTCGCTCACGGTCAGGGACCGGAGGGGACTCGTCTATCCCCCGCAGGCGATGCGGCTCGCCCCCGACCTCTATTTCCAGAGCCAGGTCTACCGGGCGGACGGCGAGAGCCTGCGCCTGCCCGAAGGCGAGTATTCGGTCGAGAGCCGGCGGGGCCCCGAGTACCTCGTGGGCCACCAGAAGGTGGTGATCGGCGGCGCGAATGACCGCATCGCGGTAAAGCTCGAGCGGTGGATAGATCCCTCCCGATGGGGCTGGTATTCCGGGGATACCCACATCCACGCGGGCGGGTGCGCCCACTACCAGGTCCCGACCGAGGGCGTATCCCCCGAGACCATGATCCGGCACGTGCGCGGGGAGGGGCTCTCGGTGGGGGACGTGCTGTCCTGGGCGCCGAGCTGGTACTACCAGAAGCAGTTCTTCACGGGCCGGGCGCAGAGCCCCGCCGCGGCCCTCGAGCACCCGGACCTCCAGGCGGCGAACAATGCGAGCCTCCTGCCTCGCGCCACGCCGGAGGACGCCGAGAGCGTCCTTCGCTACGACGTCGAGGTGTCGGGGTTTCCCTCGAGCCACGCCGGGCACCTGGTGCTGCTGCGCCTCAGGGAGGAGGACTATCCCGGCACGAAGTTGATCGAGGACTGGCCCTCCTGGAACCTGCCCATTCTCAAGTGGGCGAGGGCGCAGGGCTCCGTGGCGGGCTACGCCCACTGCGGCAGCGGCATGGACGTCGAGTCGACGGAGCTCCCGAACTACGAGATCCCGCCCATGAACGGCATCGGGACCCAGGAGGCCATCATCGACGTGACGCACGGCGCGGTCGACTTCCTCTCGGGCTGCGACACGAGGCCCGTGGCCGAGCTGAACGCCTGGTACCATATGCTGAACTGCGGCTACCGGCTCGCCATGATCGGCGAGACGGATTTCCCATGCATCACGGGCGAGCGCCCCGGGGTCGGACGCAGCTACGTGCGCCTCGGCGCGCGGCCGGACGGCGACGCCGGCTACGACGCGTGGATTCGCGGCCTGAAGGAGGGCAAACTCTACTGCGGCGACGGCCGCAGCCACGTCCTGGAATTCAAGGTCATGGGCAAGGGGAGCGGCGACGGCGACGTCGCCCTGGCCGCGAGCGGCCCCGTGAGGGTCGAGGCGACCGTCGCCGCGCGCCTCGAGGCCGAGGGCTCGGTGCCGGAGTCGACGAGCCACACGAGGTCGAACTACTGGCACCTGGAGAATGCCCGGATCGGCACCACCCGCGAGGTCGCGGTGGAGCTCATCGTGAACGGCGTCCTTGCCGCCTCCTCCACGATCCTGGCCGACGGCACTCCCCGCCCGGTTCACTTTGACGTCGTCCTCGAGCGGAGCTCATGGGTGGCGCTGCGGATCCTGCCATCCTCCCACACGCACCCGGTCTTCGTGACGGTGGCCGGCGCCCCGATACGCGCCTCGAGGAAGAGCGCGCAGTGGTGCCGCGCCTGCGTGGACAAGGTCTGGGAGGTCAAGTCGCCCTTCATGCGCGAGAGCGAGCGGCCCGCGGCCGCCGCGGCGTTTGACCACGCGCGGGCGGCCTACGACGCCGTCCTGAAGGAGTGCGACACCGCATGAGGCCCCTCCTCCTCGCCCTCGGCGTCCTTGTTCTCTCGGCCCTCCCCGGCCGCGCCGAGGGCGGACCGCCGGCGTCGGAACGCTGCTCGCCCTTATCGGCCGGCGACGCCCCCATCAGGGTCACGATAAACCCGGAGGGCCGTGTCAGCGTGATGATCGCGGGCGCGCTGCCGCCCCCGGGGCCTTACGGGACGCCCGTGGACGTCGCCGTCGCTGTCGTGAACCAGGGCTTCTCCACGGGGCGCCTCGAGGCCCGCCTCGTCGGCAGCCCGGCTGCGGCGGCCACGCTCGACTTCGCACCCGAGCCGCTGAAGGGCCTGCCGCGGGAGAGCCGGACGCTTCGCGTCACGCTCACGGGCTCGGCGCCGGCGGATGTCACGATCGCCTTTTGCCTGCGCAACGAGAGCCCCGACCTCGGCGGCCGGGACAGGATCCACATGCTCCTGCGCGGGCTATAGGCGGCGCGGGCGCCTTCAGCCGGAGTGGTGCATCGAGGGCGGGATGTCATTGCCCGGGTTCTCCGCGAAGAATCCGTTCGGCTTCAGCATGAAGCCGATGTAGGCCGCCGGCATGACCGGGTAGTCCTCCGGCCTCGCGAGGTGCGTGTGGCCGAAGGTGTACCAGAGGACGAGGTCGGTGTTCTCGATCGGGCGGTCGGCCGCCGTCCACTTGGGGAGCCCGTCGCCTCCCTGGCTCTGGTTGGGGTAGTTCCCGGCGGCGTGGCGCTCCTCCTGCCGGTAGGGCGTCACCCAGACGTGGTGGTCGACGAAGCCGGCCCTCTTGCGCCACCAGGCGTTCTTCGAGGCGAAGGGGACGCAGTTGTCGCCCGGCATGAACTTGTAGCCCACGCTCTCGCCGACCGCGTTCTTGACGGCGGGATTGACGAACTTCCACGTGCGGGCGGTCTCGAGGTTCAGGCTGGCGCGCGCCTGCTTCTCGGTCTTCAGGAGCTGCGCCTTCGCCGAGAAGGCGTTCTCGAAGGGGTTCTTGGGCCCCAGCGGGTCGGCCGCCACGTCGACCTGGTAGGCGGAGTTGGCCGTCCCGTCCAGGTCGATGTCGAGGCGCATGTTGAAGAAGTGCTGGTGGTTGGGCGCGTAGAGCTGCGGGGCGACCAGCGCGCCGTACGGGGAGGTCTCGCCCGGGGGCAGCGCGCCGAGGGAGAGGATGCCGGTCAGCTTGATCTCGAACTGGATGTTGCCGTCCTGGTAGAGGTACCAGAAGAAGCCGTACTCGTAGTTCTCGACGGTCGCGATCGACGAGATGACGAGCCGCCTCGAGCGGCGTACCTCCGGGGTGTTCAGCCTCCGGTCGGTGTGCTTCCAGAGGATGCCGTAGTCCTCCTCGTGCATGCAGACCGCGTTCCTGATCGTCATCAGCTCGCCCCGGCTGGTGCAGAGGTGCCCGTCGAAGTACTTGATGAAGCCGAGGCAGTCGCAGCCGAGCTCGAGGCTGTTGGCGCAGTAGCCGAGGCCGTACTCACCGGCGTCGAATGCGTTCTTGCGCGCCTGCTGCGGCGCCGGGTCGCCGTAGGGCACGACCATCTCGGACAGCGAGCCCCGGTAGAGAACGGAGCGGCTGCGGCCGCCGTCCTCGTAGCAGAGGTGGTTCATCGTCAGGCCCTCGCGGCCGTTGAAGCCGATGACGAAGCTCCATTTCTGCCAGCGCACCCGGTAGCCGTCGACCTCGAAGCTCGGCCCTTCCGGCTGCGTGATCGAGAGGGGCTTGATGTCGCTTCGGAAGCCGGACCTGCGGTCCGCGGCGTAGTTCGACTGCTGCGGCGGAAGCGGCCAGTGGCCGAACTCCTCGACCCGGATCACCCTCATCGCGTTCAGGTCGACGACCGGCCGAAGGCCCTCGATGGGCTTCGCGTAGCCGTTGTCCGTAGGGTCCATCCGCAGGAAGCACAGGGGCCGGGCGAGCCGCATCGTGCGGTCCTCCTCGGAGCCGTAGTTCCCGGCGCTCCAGATGTCGACCATGACGAGCTTCGTGTCCTCGACGCCGTACTGGCGCCTGAGCGCCGCCTTGAACTCGGGGCTCGAGAGGACCGCCTGCTCGCACTCGACCTGCTCGTCCGCTGTCATCGTCGGCTGCACGCCCGGGACCGGCGTCCAGGACGCCACCGAGCCCTGCGCGAGGGAGACCGTCGCCTCGACGCAGGTGTTGGTCGCGTTGTCGAAGAGGATGACCGCGGCCTCCCGCGCGGGGGCCTTGGTGCCGTCGAAGGCGAGGACGAGCGCCTTCTCGGGCTCCCTTAGGCTGACCGTGACGAACCGCGTCGTGGGCGTCACCTTCCCGGAATCCCTGAGGATCTTGATGGCTTGCTGGACTTCCTGCGGGCCGAGGGGCTCAAGGGGATGGATGATTTTGGACATGGTGGGGGGATGTGTTACGTTGATGTTACGGGCCGGACGGGTCCCTCGGAGCCTCCAAAGGGCCTAAGCAGTTCCTGTTCCGTTTTGGGCCTAGCCGGGAATCCGCGGGCTTGGGGTTCCGATGACCTTGAGCTCGCAGAATTCCAGCAGGCCCTCCTCGCCCCCCTCGCTGCCGAGGCCGCTCGACTTGACGCCCCCGAAGGGGATCTCGGAGCGCAGGGGCCGCCACTCGTTCACGCCGACGATGCCGGCGTCCAGGGCGTTGGCCACGGCGTTGGCGAGCGCGGTGTCCCTGCCGTAGACGTAGGCCGCGAGCCCGTAGGGGGTCGCATTCGCGCGGCGGACGGCGTCCGCCAGGTCGTCATAGCCGAGGAGCGGAAGGACCGGGCCGAAGATCTCCTCCTGGGCGAGCGCCATGTCGTCCCGCACGCCGCGCAGGATCACGGGCGCGCAGAAGCTGCCCCTGGAGAGCGCGCCGTCGGCCTCGTGCGTGCGGTTCTCCGCGACGACCTCGGCACCGGACTTGAGCGCGGCGGCGACCACGGAGGCGACCCGCTCGCAGGCCTTGGCGTGGATGAGCGGCCCGGCGTCTACGCCGGGCGTGAGGCCGCCGCCCACCCTGAGGCCCGACCAGAGCGCCTTCAGGCGCGCCGCGAACGGCGCCTCAAGCTTGGAGGGAACGAAGACGCGGTTGGCGGTCACGCAGACCTGGCCCGAGCAGAGGAGCTTCAGCTTGACGAGATCGGCCGCCGCTGTGTCCAGGTCCGCGTCCGCCAGGACGATGAACGGGGCGTTGCCCCCCAATTCAAACGACAGGCGCGGCAGGTGCCGCGACGCGGCCTTCATGAGGGTGCGGCCGGTGTTCGTGGATCCCGTGAGGGAGAGGACCCGCACCCTCGGGTCCGACGTGAAGGCCTCGCCCGCGGCGGGCCCCATCGCGGGCAGGATCTGCAGCACCCCGTCGGGCAGGCCGGCCTCCTTAAGGAGCGGGCCAAGCGCCAGGGCGACAAGCGGGGTGAGCTCCGAGGGCTTCCAGACGGCGGTGCACCCGGCGGCCAGGGCCGCGGAGACCTTCTTCGCGCCCTGGGCGATCGGGAAGTTCCAGGGGGTGACGAGGCCCGCGACCCCCGCGGGCACGCGCCTCACATGGTACTCGCGGCCGTCCACGGGGTGCGGCTGGATCCGGCCGGAGAGCCTGCGGGCCTCCTCGCCGAACCACTGGAAGAAGCTCGCGGCGTAGTCGACCTCGGCCAGAGACTGCGCGAGCGGCTTGCCCTGCTCGCGGGTGAGGATCTCGGCCAGGTCGCCTCGGCGCTGCGCCATGAGGGCCGCCGCCTTCTTCAGGATGTTGCCGCGGGACGCGGCGGGCTCGTTTCGCCAGGACGCGAAGGCGCGCTCGGCCCCGTCGATGGCCGCCCTGAACTCGTCCGGCCCCGCGAGGGGGACGGTCCTCATCTCGTCCCCCGTGGACGGGTCCGTCACGGCGAGCCTTTCGCGCCCCTCCTCCCTCCATCGGCCGTCCATCCACAGCCCGGGGCGGACGGCGAGCCTCGAGAGGACGGGCTGGACGACGTCAGGCATGCCTCGCAAGGGTCCGCCGGTAGATGTCCGCCGCGTCGGCCTCGGTGATGGGGCGGGGGTTGGGGTCCATGAGTCGGCGGTTGGCGACGGCCTGCTTCGCCATCTCGGCGTAGGCCGCCTCGGGAACTGCGGTGGAGGAGAGCGCCTTTTGCAAGCCTATCGCCCCGGCGAGCGCGGCGAGCCGGTCGGGGAAGCCGTCCGGGTCGTCCGGCCAGCCGAGGGCCGCGGCGAACACCGCGACGTCGGCGCGGCAGGCGGCAAGGTTGTGCCGCGTCGTCTCGGCGACGAGGCAGCCGGTCGCCACGCCGTGGACGACGTGGAAGCGCCCGCCGAGCGGAAGGGCCAGGGCGTGCGTGCCGGTGCAGGACGAGTTCGCGAAGGCGAGCCCGGCCAGGTTGGCGCCGATCAGCATGGCGTCCCGCGCGGGGCGGTCCCTGCCGTCCCTGCAGACCGCGGGCAGCGCGGGGCCGAGCCGCCTCGCCGCCTCGAGCGCCAGGCCGCGGGCCAGCGGGGTCGCCACCTTCGCCGTGAAGGCCTCGAGCGCGTGGACCAGGGCGTCCATGCCCGCGGCCGCCGTGGGAAGCGGGGGCAGGCCGTCGGTCAGCGCGGGATCGAGGAGCACGAGGTCGGGCACGAGGCACGGGTCGACGACACCCATCTTGTTGCCCGTCTCCGGGTCGGTGAAGATCGCGACCGGCGTCGCCTCGGATCCCGTGCCGGAGGTCGTCGGCAGGCAGACGAGCGGCACGCCGCGGCTCCCCACCTTGCCGATGCCCGCCAGCTTGCGGGCGTCGCGCCCGTCGAGGAGCGTCGCGGCCACGAGCTTCGCCGTGTCGATCACGCTCCCGCCCCCGAGGGCGACGACCACGTCGGCCCGGAAGCCGGCGGAGCGGATCGAGCCGGTCGCCGACGCGACGCTGCTGAACGGCGGCTCGGGCTCCGTCTGGTCGAAGGTGAAGTAGCTGACGCCGGCGCCGTCCAGGGCGCCGGTCACCTGCGCCAGCAGGCCGGCGGCCCTCACGCCGGCGTCGGTGACGATGAAGGGCTTTGCCCGTCCGAGGCGGGCGAGCTCCCCCGGCAGGTCGGAGGCGACGCCGCGGCCGAAGCGCGTCCTGCGCGGCAGGTTGTTCTCGAAGGTGTTGGGCATCTCGGGAGGGTATGGGCCTCGGGCGCCCGCGGCTAGAACTCGTCGTAGGCGACCTGGCTGTCGGGGACGCCCAGCTCCGCGAGCATCCGCGTGCACGCCTTGATCATCTGCGGCGGGCCGCACAGGTAGTATTCCACGGCCTTGGGGTTCGCGCACCCCTTGAGGTAGTCCTCGAGGACGACCTCGTGGATGAAGCCGACCTTGCCGCTCCAGCCGTCGCCCGGCAGCGGGGAGGATAGGGCCAGGTGGAACGAGAAGTTCGGGTGCGCCTTCGCCAGGCAGCGGAAGTAGTCCTCGTAGAAGATCTCCTGCCTGGAGCGGGCCCCGTACCAGAAGCTGACCCTGCGGGCGGTGTGCAGCGTCTCGAAGAGGTGCGAGAGGTGGGCGCGCAGCGGGGCCATGCCGGCCCCGCCTCCGATGAAGACCATCTCGCGCTGGGTGGGCTTGACGTGGAACTCGCCGAAGGGGCCGATGGCGGTGACGATGTCGCCGGCCCTGAGGCTGAAGGCGTACGCGGAGCCGACGCCCGGCGGGCAGTCCTGGCCGGGGGGCGGCGTCGCGATCCGCACGTTGAAGCGCAGCTCGCGCTCCAGGGCGTGGTTGCTCGCGATCGAGTAGTTGTTGCGGCGGGCCGGCCCGGGGTTCCTGGCGACCAGGTCGAACACGTGCTGGGCCTCCCAGACGGACGCGTACGGCTCGGGGATGTCGAAGTCGCGGAAGCGGATCTCGTCGTAGGGGGGGATGTCGAGCTGCAGGTAGTCGCCCGGGGTGAACGCGACCTTCTCGGCGGGGTCCGCGGGCTCGAGGACCAGCTCCCGGATGAAGGTGGAGACGCTCCTGTTGCTGACGACGCGCAGCCTGAAGGATCTCTGGGCGCGGGCGCCCACGCCGGCGGCGTGGGTGACGTTCAGGTGGATGCGGCCGCGGCGCTCCTCGATCGGGTAGGTGGCGAGGCCCCTGCAGACCGGGGCCCGGGCCGGCGAGCCGTCCCTCAGGTTGAACCTGCCGTTGTGCTTCGGGCACTCGATCGTGCGGCCGATCACGAGGCCCCCGGCCAGGTGCGTGTTGCCGTGCGTGCAGATGCCGTCGGTCGCGTAGAGGGAGCCGCCCGCGTCGCGGCAGAGGGCGAACGTCCGCTTCTCGTGGTCGAAGCGGATCACGTCCGCGGGGCCGAGGTCGGCGGCGGCGCAGACCTCTATCCAGCCCTGCGCGTCGGGGCGCGCGTGCGAGGAGCGGCCCTCCTCGACGGGGCGTCCCTTGGGCTCGGGGAGCCGGCGCCTGACGAAGTAGGCCGGGTCCTTCCTTTGCCTCAGGACCGAGGGGACGATCTCCCGCCAGGCGTTGAGGATGCTGGTGTAGGGGACGGGGCAGTCGTCCTTCACGAGCTCGTGGAGCCTCGGGAGCGCGTGGTACGGCACCAGCGGGAACATGTGGTGCTCCACGTGGTAGTTCATGTTCCAGTAGAGGTACCGGTTGACCGCGTTCATGTAGACCGTCCGGCAGTTGAGGCGGTGGTCGAGGACGTTCTCGGCGAGGCCGGCGTGCTGGGTGAGCCCGTAGACGACCATGAGCCACGTCCCGAAGAAGTTGGTGAAGCCGACGAGGAAGAGCGGCAGGAAGCTATGGGTCGCGATCGCCGTGGCGATGACGGCGGCGTAGATCGCCACGTAGACGCGCGCCTTGGCGAAGACCTTCGGGAACTCCGACTCGGGGATGTAGGTCCTCTCCTCGGGCAGCGACCGGCCGAGGGAGTGCAGGATGATCTTCTTGAAGTAGACCGGGTAGGTCCCGAGGCCGAAGAAGCTCTTCGTGATGTCCACCAGGTTCGGGGGCCGCGGCACCGCGATCTCCGGGTCGCGCCCCACGATGATCGTGTCGCTGTGGTGGCGGGTGTGGCTCCAGCGCCACGGGGTCGACTCCCGCATGATCATGAACGACGCCACCTCGTAGAGGGCGTTGTTCATCCAGTCGGTCCTGAACGCCGTGCCGTGCCCGGACTCGTGCCAGCGGGAGTCGGAGGTCGAGGCGTAGAGGACGGCGTAGGCGAGGTAGGGAAGGACCGCCCACCAGGTCCCCCAGAGGGCGCAGGTCGCCCAGCCGAAGCCGGCGATCAGCACGACCCAGAGGGCGATGTCGCGCATCGCCGGCCCGTCGCGGCGCTCGAGGAGCTTGCGCATCGTCTCCCGCGGGACCGGGCACTGGTACCAGTCCGCCTCGGCGAGGCCCTTCTCGACGGCGGCCGTGGAGTTCACGCCGACCAGGCTGTAGTCGAGCTTCATGGGCGGCCGGGACAGGACCGCTGTTTCGTGGTCGTGGCTCACGATGTGGAGAACCCGTAGATGGTGCGGTGGCGCTGCGGGCGGCCGGGGCCCACGAGGATGTCGCCGAAGGGCGCCGCGCCCGAGCCGTTGGGATAGCCGTGGCACTCCAGGCAGAAGCCGGCGTGCGGGCCGTAGGGGAGCCCCGACTTGCCGACGCGTGTGCCGTCGAGCCCGACGCCCGTGTAGAACTGCAGGCACGCCTCGTCGGTGCGCACCTCGAGCACGCGCCCGCTGCCGTGCTCGACGACCCGGGCGACGAGCCTCGGGCTCGCCGGCTGCGGCTCGCCGTCCTTGCGCAGGAGGTACACGTCGCCGTGCGCCCTGAAGAGCGTCGGCAGGGCCTCCTCCATGCGCCTCGGGCTCCTGAAGTCCGCCCCGAGCCCGGCGACCGACATCCGCGTGTCGGAGAGCGTCATGGCGTCGTCCGTCGGCACGTAGTCGTCCGCGAGGATCTGGACCTCGTGGCCCGAGAGGTCGCGGGAGCCCTCGCCCGCGAGGTTGAAGTAGGAGTGGTTGCCGAGGCTGAGCGGGGTCACGCGGTCGGAGGTGGCCTCGGACTCGATGACGAAGGCGTTGTCGGCCGTCAGCGTGTAGGTGACGGCGATGTCGACCGTCCCGGGATAGCCCTCCTCGCCGTCGGGGCTCCTGTAGGAGAGCCGCAGCGACGCGCCGCCGTCGTCCCGCGGAAGCGCCTCTGCGTCCCAGACGCGCTTGTCCAGGCCGCGGCGCCCGCCGTGGATGTGGTTGCGGCCCTCGTTGCGCTCGAGCGGGAAGGTCGCGCCGTCCACCGAGAGGCGCCCACCCGTGACCCGGCCCGCGATGCGCCCCAGGATGGCCCCGAAGTACGGGTGCCCGCGGGCATAGTCCCCGAGGTCGCGGAACCCGAGGACGATGTCGGCCAGCCGCGCGTGGCGGTCCGGCATGAAGAGGGACGTGATGATCCCGCCGTAGTCCAGGACCTGCACGGACGCCCCGGACCCGTTTGTCAGGGTGTAGGCCTCGACGGATTCACCGGAGGGGAGCGAGCCAAAGGGGCGGGAACTCATGGGCATGGGGCGCAGCGGGGTCAGTGTAGCCCAACGGGGTGCCACGGTCTTCTCGCCTTCTGTGAAATAGTTCTCATTATTTGCTCACATGCTGGAGGACCTGAAGCTTGGGAGGCAGTATGACGGGCTGATCTACCTCGTGGAGTCGGCGCGCAACCCGCCGACCATCAGGAGCCACCGGCACGTCGAGCTGGAGCTGAACCTGGTCGTGCGGGGCACGATCAGCTACGTCCTCGGCGAGCAGCGCTTCACGTTCGGCCGGCGCACGCTCCTCTGGCTCTACCCCTCCCAGGAGCACCAGCTGGTCGACCGCTCCAGCGACGCCGAGAACTACGTCGCCGTGTTCAAGCCGCGCCTGATCGCGCGCTCCTGCCGGAGCGCGTCGTACGAGGGGCTGAAGCGCGACAGGGCCGAGGTGGACGGCGTGCTCCACACGGTGCTCCCCGTGGAGGACTTCGACCTCGTCCGAAAGACGATGGACAGCCTCATGGAGGCGGCGCCGGACCCCGACGTGCTGAACCGCGAGGCGGGCTTCGGCGTCGCCTCCGACTTCAGGTACGACCACAGGGACCCCGACGGCCTGAACGCGGGGCTGCACCACCTGCTGCTGCTCTGCTGGCGCTGCCAGCGGGCGGGCACGGGGAGCGGCGACTCGGTCACGCTGCACTCGGCGGTGCGCAAGGCGCTCGACTCGATCAGCAAGGGCAGCGAGAAGCAGAGCCTGCGCGCGCTGGCGCTGCGCTGCGGCGCCAGCGAGGCGCACCTGAGCCGCATGTTCACGCGCCAGATCGGCGTGTCGGTGAGCCGCTACCGCAACTCCGTCCGGCTCGCCCGTTTCATGCAGTACATCCGCCAGCCCGAGCCGAGGACGATCACGGAGGCCGTCTACGCCGCGGGCTTCGGAAGCTACGCCCAGTTCCACCGGGTGTTCACCCAGGCGTACGGACGCGGCCCGCGGGAGTGCCTTCAGGCCTTCAAGGAGCCCGTGGAGGCCTGACGGCGGCGCGCGGCGGGGATATCTGCGTCTCACCACCATGGCTGGCCCGTGAAGGCGGGCTTCGGCAGCGTCCACGCAGGCGTGGACGGCGCGAGCTTCTCCAGGAGGTCCGAGAGCATCGCGGAGCCCGCCGGGGGCCCCCCGAGGTCGGGGACGTCGAGCAGCTCCCCGTCGCGCTTCGCGGACTCGTGGGCGACGATCCCGGGGATGTTGTAGCGGGCCGCGGCCCAGACGTGGTTGGGCGGCAGGGCGCCCGTGGTGCAGGACCGCACGAAGTCGTCCACGAGGAAGTGGTGCGAGCCGTGGTGGCCGCTCGGGCGGTTCACGAGCTCCGGCGGCAGGCGCCACGTGGGGTGCACGGGGGCCATGCCCGAGTAGAAGTCGTGCTGGGTGCTGTCCTTGGGCTCGCCGGCGGCCTTGCGGTCGCTCTCGGCGACCGGGACGCAGCGCAGCAGGTCGTTGAGCGGGGTGATCTCGCGGTCGCGGTTGACCCAGACGTCGCCCTCGGGCTGCTCCTCGTAGCAGCCCTCGGTCCCGAAGAGGCTCAGGCGCACCGAGCGGCCGCCCCAGTGGCCGACCCTGCGGAACTCATTGATCCTCGCGGTGCCGCCGTCGCTCGTCCGGAAGAGCGCGGTCTCGTTGCTGAAGGCGTTGTCCCACTGGTTCTGTCCCCTGCCGAAGACGCCGTCGCCGCTCTTGTCCACCTGGCCGAGGCAGGAGACGCGCGTCAGGTGCGCCCCGGTCACGCTCACGATCATGCTCATCGTGTGGGTGGGATAGAGCATGGGCGGCACGCCCGCGGTCCGCTTCCAGTCCGGGCCGCCGCTGTGCTGGTAGGCCTGGTAGAAGCCGTGCGACATGTCGTGCATGTACTCGCCCTCGCCGTAGACGAACCTGCCGAACCTCCCCTGGCGCCACATCTCGCGGCAGAAGAGCGTCGAGGGGTAGTAGTAGCTCGTCTCGCCGAGCATGTAGATGAGGCCCGTCCTCCTGACGGTCTCCACCAGCTCGCCGAGCTCCTCGAGCGTGTTGCCGGCCGGCACCGCCGAGTAGACGTGCTTGCCGGCCTTCAGCGCGGCGATCGCCTGCGGGGCGTGGAGCCAGCGCTGGGTGAAGATCGCCACCGCGTCGCAGTCGCTCGCGAGGAGCTCGTCCAGGGAGCCGTAGGTCTCGGTCACGCCCGCCAGCTCGGCCTCCGCCCTCCTGCGCTCCGGCAGGATCTCCGTCAGGCTCACGGCGCGCACCTGCGGGTGGACCTTGAAGAGGGGGGTGAAGGCCCGGGCGAAGCCGCCCGCGCCCAGGATGCCGACCTTGATGGGTTTCATGGGAGCCGGGCCGTCACGGGGCCATGGGGAAGGTCATGCGCCGCAGGATCGCCTCGCCGCTTCCCATGGGAACGAGGGCGATCGTCTCCATCTTGCCCGTGCCCTGGTTCAGGACCTTGGCCTGGAGGCGGACGGGCGAGGCGTCCCACGGGTACCGCGCGTCGGCCGCGCCGTTCTGCGCGAGGCCGAAGGCGCCGTCCGGCGCCTGGGACAGCGCATAGTGGCCCTGGGCCCACACCTCGGGGAACACGAGGTAGTCGTGGAAGCCGGGGACGGGGTAGTCCTTGACGGGCCTCTTGATGGCGGCGATCGGCAGGGCGTAGAAGAGCGGCCCGCGCCGCACGTAGAACTCCCCGTTGTTGGCGGGCACGGGCTGCGCCTGCGCGCCGAAGGAGAGCTGCACGGCGTCCCCGGCGTGCCAGGTCTTGGAGACGAGGAGCCAGTCGCCCGCGCGGCGCACGTCGGCCCCGTCGCAGGTGGCCGAGATGCTCGAGGCCCACGAGGGGATCCTCAGGTGCAGGACGAAGGCGGCGGGCTTCTCCGGGTCGACGCCGATGCGCAGCGCCTCCGAGAAGGGGTAGGTGGTCTCCTCCGCGATCCGCACCGCCGTGCCCGCGACGGTCGTATGCACCTCCGAGGGCCCGTAGAGCGTGGCCGCCAGGCCGTCCGCGGCGCGCATCCACATGCTGCGCACGAAGACGGGGCCGATCTGCGTGAAGTTCGGGGCGCAGCAGTTGGCGACGTCCTCGTGGGCGGGGGAGAAGATCACGCGGTTCATGATCGCGCCCTCGATCCGGGCGAGGTTGTCCGTCGAGACGTAGGTCAGCGCCGTCCCGTCGGGAAGGCGCGTGCCCTGGACCGAGTTGTAGAAGGTGGTCTCGGCCTGCTCGGCGAGCGCGGCCCGCCCGGTCTTCTGCGCCGCGCTGAGGAGGGACGTCATCCATTCCTTCTCCCCGCAGCCCTCGTAGCCGCCCAGGTCGGGGTCGGTCGGCTTGTTCGCGATGAACTCGTCCGAGACGGGGCCGCCGGTCGGCGACACGTGGACCCACGACTTCGCGAACCCCTCGTCCGCCGCGGCGCGCAGGACTGCGTCCCCCGTCGCGTAGGCGGCCCATATCGGCACCCTCAGGCCCTCGTAGGTCGTCGCGCCGTGGCCCTCGAACGGGTGGTCCGCCGACAGGAGCGTCGCGAGCGCGATGTCCGTCCTCATGTGCCTGGAGTAGTCCCGGTAGAGGTAGACCCCGAAGTCGCGGTAGGCGGTGTTGCCGGTCAGGTCGTAGAGCCGCTCCACCACGTCGGTGAACATCAGGTTGTGGTTCTGCGTCTCGGCGCCGTAGGGGTCGACCCGGCCCTCGCCGTAGTGGCTCATGGTCAGCTGGACGGCGCGCTCGACCGCGGCGAGGACCTCGGCCTTCCCGGTCGCCTCGTAGTAGGCGATCAGCCCGCGGAAGATGCAGGTCTGGGTCCAGAGCTCGCCGTTGTCCACGTCGCCCCCGGCCCACCGCAGCGTCGGGCCGTAGATGCCCATGTAGCCGTCGGCGTCCTGCGCCTTGAGGAGGTAGTCGACCTTCGCGTCGGCCTGGGCCCGCTCCGCGGGCAGGCCCGTCAGGAGCTCCATCATGGTGCTGCCGGTCCGCCAGTTGCCCTCGGTCTCGCCTTTCCACCACGCGCCCTCGGCGCCGCCCCAGCTGCCGCCCCCGGCGTTCTGGATGTGGTCGGGGGTGTTCCGGTTGACCCCGAATATCAGCGCCCCGCAGGTCATGGGGGCGACCTCGGGCATGTGGCCGGCGAAGCCGACCTTCAGGTCCCGGATGAACTGCTCGCGGATCCAGCCCGTCGGCATGACCTCGCCGAATCGGAGGAGCTGGAACTGCGGCTCGACGGCGTACCTGGCCGGGTCCGCGTGCGCCGCGCCGGCGAGGGCAAGGGCGAGGGCCAGGAGTGCCACCGCGCGGGGCGCGGGCGGGCGTGTGAAGGGGTGCGATGTCATAGGTGTCTCCCAGGTTGGGCTCGGGGCGTTTCCGCGGGTCGTTCTAGTGGCTCCATTCCTCCTCTATCTCCTCAAGCGTGCGCCCCTTTGTCTCGGGGACAAGGCGCCACACCACAATCCCGAGGACCGCGCAGAACGCCGCGTAGGCGTAGAAGGGGAACGCATGGTTCATCTCGCGCACGAACCAGGAGCCCTTGGCGTCCATGATCGGGAAGGTCTGGGTCACGCCGTAGTCCGCGGCCCACAGGAAGAAGGCGGCGAGCCCCAGCGCCCGGCCCCGGACCGCCGTCGGGAAGATCTCGGAGAGGATGACCCAGACCACCGGCCCCACCGAGAGGCCGAAGGCGGCGATGTAGAGGACGATGGAGAGCAGCATCCAGCCGGAGGACGCGCTCCTGTCGGTCATGAACTGGGCCATGGCGCCCATGGCGAGGAGGCTCGCGCCCATGCCCACGGCGCCGAGCAGCATGAGGGGCTTGCGGCCCCAGCGGTCGACGGAGGCGATGGCGACCAGCGTGAAGAGGACGCACGCCCCGTTGATGATGGCCTGCTGCAGAAGGCCCGCGTCCACGCCCGTGGAGGCGCTCATGTTCCTGAAGATGGTCGCCCCGAAATACATGAAGACGTTGATCCCCGTCACCTGCTGGAGCACGGCGAGCGTGATCCCGATGGCGAGCGGCTTGCGCAGCCTCGGGGAGAGGAGCTGCGACCAGCCCCCCTGATCGTGGGAGACGGCGGCCTTGACGCTCGCGTATTCCGAGTCGGCGAAGGCGGCGCCGCCCACCTTGGCGAGGACGGCCCTCGCCTCGGCGTCCCGCCCCATCTCGATCATCCAGCGGGGGCTCTCGGGGATCGGAAGGAGCAGGAGGGCGAAGACCACGGAGGGGGCGATGCCGGTGGCGAACATCCAGCGCCAGCCCGTGCTGATGAGCCACGCCTGGTCGCCGCCCCGGGCGATGTAGAAGTTGACGAGCGAGGTCGCCGCGAGGCCGACCACGATGGCGATCTGGTTGACCGCGACCATCCGGCCGCGGATGTGCGCCGGGGTGACCTCGGCGATGTACATCGGGGTCGAGATGGAGGCGATCCCGATGCCGACCCCGCCCAGGATGCGGAAGGCGATGAAGACCGCGATGTCCCTCGGGAGCGCCGTGCCGATGGCGGAGACGAAGAACATGGCCGCCGAGAGCAGGAGGGCCGGCTTGCGGCCGAGCCGGTCGGAGAGGGGCCCGACAAGGAGGACGCCGGCCGCGCAGCCGATCAGCACGCAGCCCGAGGCCCATCCCTTCATGAAGTCACCCAGGGCGAACCGCGCCGTCAGCGGCTCGATGGCGCCGGAGATGACGCCCGTGTCGTAGCCGAAGAGCAGGCCCCCGAACGTCGCCGCGAGGCAGATCGGCACGAGGTAGCGCAGGTTCACCGCCGCGGGGGCTGCCGTGTGCGCTTCGGGGCTCATCCGTGGTCCTGGGGCGGGACGGGCGGGCGCTAGGCCTTGGGCCAGTGCGCCTGCTCGTCGAAGTCGGGAAGGGACGCCTCGCGGAACGCCTCGCCGTGGATGAGGCGCCTCGGGGTCGAGGGCCTTGCGAGGAGCGAGTAGAGCTTGCGCGCGGAGAAGACGACCATGTCGGCGGGCGAGCCGGGGGCGATCCTGCCGTAG
The DNA here is from genome assembly GCA_964509885.1 of uncultured Opitutaceae bacterium. Taxonomy (GTDB): domain Bacteria; phylum Verrucomicrobiota; class Verrucomicrobiia; order Opitutales; family Opitutaceae; genus Palsa-1447. The sequence continues at coordinate 71,686 of CAZDZL010000002.1, forward strand.
CCCGGCAGCCCCATGATCGCGGCCGGCCCCGTGGTCACGACCGTCGGCGAGAAGGCGAGCCGGGTGTCCAGGTGGGCGACCCTCACGCTCTCTATGTAGACCTCCACCGGGTCGAAGTCGCCCCAGCCGATGAAGGCGTCGCGCACGTTGTCGCCCCCGCAGGCGACGGTCACCCCGGCGTCGATGAACTCGTGCAGGAGCGTCAGCCCGCGCCACTGGGGCGTGAGCGGCGGGCCGAAGGCCGCGCCCGGGGGGCGCGGGCCCCGCGCGCGCCCCTGCAGGTGGAGGTTCGTGAGCGGCAGGCTTATGATCCCGATGCCGGCCTCCTTCACGAGGGCGATCGTCTCCCTCGCCCGCTCGGGCGCCTGGACCGAGAGCGAGCAGTTGTGCCCGCAGGCGACCGGGTGGGGGAACTGGTTGCGCAGGACGGCCTCGGCCGTGGCGCGCAGGCACTCGGCATGGGCGAGATCGCTCTCGTCGACATGCAGGTCCAGGCCGATCCCGAGCTCCCGGGCCGCGGCCATCACGTTGTCGAGCTGCCTCGGCAGGTCGGGGTTGGGCTGCGGGAAGCCGCCCATCGCGGTGGCCCTGTGCCGGGAGCTGAGCTCGAGGATCCGGTCGGCCTCACCGCCGAAAAACTCCGAGAAGCGGAAGAGGCTCACGGTCTGTATCTCCATGCGGCCCCTCCACTCGGCGCGGAGCCGGTCCATGGCGAGGTGCGAGCCGGACCCCACCGTGCCGCTCGTGTCGATGTGGGAGCGCAGGGCGACCGTGCCGTGGGCCCACGCGCTGCGCAGCGCGAACTCCGCGCGGCGGTAGACGTCGTCCTCGTTCCAGTGGACGCTGTCCGCCGCCAGGATGCCGAGCGATTCCCAGAAGTCGCTGTGAACGCCCGGCGCCCGGTCCCAGGTGTGGCACTTGTCGAGGTGCGTGTGGACCTCGAGGAGGCCCGGGAAGACCAGCAGGCCCCCGAGGTCCGTCGAGGGGCCCGCGTGGGCCGCGCCCGCGGGGTCCGCGGAGTCGGTCACGGCGGCGATCCTCGCCCCGTCCACGAGGACGTCGCACTCGCGCCAGGGCTCCACCCCCGGGGCGTCCGCCGCCGCCGTGCCGAGCTGCGGCGGGAGGCAGGCCAGGGGGATTCGGGCCCGGCGGAAGAGGTGCATGGTGGAGGTGGCTGGGAGTCGGGGAGGGGGACGTGCGGCGTACGGCGCCCCCGCAAGGGGTTGCGCACGCACACCCTGTGGCCACACGGGCCGCCGCGCAAGGGACGAGGCGGCCCGGCGAAGCCCCGGGCCTGGCCCGGCGCGGACGCCAGGCCAGGCCCGACGGGCGCGCGGATCAGTAGTGGAGGCGCAGCGTGATGGAGGCCGATATCGGCGGGCGGACCGAGATCAGGCTGTTGCCCGCGTAGCTGACGTCGATCGGGTCCAGGAGCCGCGAGTTGAGCATGTTCTTCACGTTGACGCGGACGTCCCAGTTGCCGCGGCCGTAGAAGACGAAGCCGTCGAGCTCGACCTCCGGGGGGATGTAGAGCGTGTCCTGGTCGTTGGCGTACTGCTTGCCGACGAACTGCGGGCCCATGCCGATGCCCCAGCCGCTGGGATCGGAGTACTCGGCGAAGGCGTTGGCCTGGATCTGCGGGATGCCGGGGGCGCGCATGCGGCCGCCGGGCGGGAAGTACAGCGTGAAGTTCGGCGAGCCGACGCTCGTGCCGAACGTCCCGTCGACCGGGGTCGCCGTGGAGAACGTGTCGAGGTAGTTGCCGGCCGCCTGGTAGAAGACGCCGTACGCGGTGGCCTCCTGGTAGGTGAAGTTCGCGTTCAGGTTCCAGGCCTTGCTGGGCTGGTACACCGCCTCGAGCTCGAGGCCGTTGTCCTTGATCGGGTACTTGCCGCCCGTGATCTGGGTGCCGTACTTGAGCTGCTGGAACACGTCGCCGGCAAAGTAGAGCTTGTTCTGAAGGAAGCTCTGCTTGTAGCCGCCCTCGTAGAGGGTGCTCTTCGTGCTCAGCACCTGGTCCAGGTACACCGCGTCGACGCCGCCGAAGTTCGACGAGCCGAGGAGGCCGTCGACATGGTTGTACGTCAGGTAGAACGTCGAGGTGTCGGTGGGCTTGTAGGTCAGGCTGAAGAAGAACGACTGGTCGTAGATGCTCCGGCTGTTGTTGTAGCCCGTGTAGTTGGGCGAGGAGCCGCCCGCGGGGATGTAGACCGGGGTCGCCAGCGGGATGTAGGTGAAGAAGCTGTTGTAGTAGCCGTACTGCTCGAACGCCGGGTTCTTGCCGTCGACCGAGATGTAGTCGATGCGGTAGCCCGCCGTCAGCGTGATCTTCTTCGTCAGCTTGATGTCGTCCTGGAGGAACGCCGCCGTGTCGTAGGTGGTCTCGAGCACGTTGGCGACGTCGCCGGGGGCGGCGCTGTACCCGTTGGTGCCGGGGACGCGCAGGCCGCCGCCCCAGGTGTTGCCCTCGAGGGCGTAGCCCGGGTAGGCGATCTGCGAGAGCGGCTGCGAGAGGTCGTAGAAGCCGACCGGCTCCGTCTGGTAGTCCTGGTAGGCCGTGAGGGCCGAGTACTTGAAGTCGATGCCCGTGATGACGCTGTTCTCGTGCGTCATGACGTCGAACCTGTCGCGGTACTCGGCGCGGTCCTGGATCGAGACGTCCTTCGGGACGTACTCGCTGTAGCCGACCTCCTCGGACTTGTTCGAGTGGCCCGTGCTCAGGAAGAGCCGGTTGACCAGGGAGGAGTCAGGGGTGAGGGACAGCGTGGCCTTCATCTGGCCCTGGGCGACGAACGCCCGCGCCACGTCGCCCGGGGCGATGAGGGCGACATCCGGCGAGAGATGGATCGTGTGGGCCGTGGCCGGGTTGACGATCGAGTAGGAGCCGTCCGCCGCGCTGCCGAACGTGAACGGCGGCGGGTTCGGGAAGGTGATGATGTCGTAGCCGAAGTAGGCCGTGCCGCCGGTGGTCGTCGGCGACGCCGGCCCAGCGATGTAGTTGCCGTTCTTGATGAAGTCCTCGGTCACGCGGCTGACGCCGGCGATCTCGTTCGTCCTGTCCTCATAGACCTGGACCCAGCTGTCGACCTTGAGCTTGGTGGTCGGCAGCCACGTGAGGGCGAAGTAGACGTCCTGCGTCTGGTCGTGGTCGTTGAGGTAGTACCCCTCGCCGTAGCGGCTCAGGTAGCTGACGCGGTAGGCGAGCTTGTCCGAGATGGGCCCGCCGGTGTCGATCGTGAACTCGGGGTTCGAGTAGGAGTGGCCGCTGGCCCAGGAGCCGAACGTCAGGTCGACGTCCGTGTGGTCCCGGTCGAAGTACGGCTGCTTCATGATGAAGTCGACGTACCCGCCCGAGCCCTCGACCTGGGGGCCGTAGACGGCGGATCCCGGGCCCTTCACGATGTCAAACCCGTCCACGCCGTTGAAGCTCGGCGGGGTCGAGTTGCGCGAGAAGGGCACCTGCTGGCCGCCCATGTAGAGCTGCGACAGGTCGCCGCGGATGTAGGGGACGGACGGGATGCCGTACTGCGCCGCCGAGTAGACGCCGGGCGCGAACTGGCCGAAGTCCATCGCGTTCTTCACCATGCGGTCGTTCTTCATCGCGGCGTTCACCTCCGAGACGGAGCGCGGGACGTCGAGGATGTTGCGGTCGTCGCCCATGACGTCGCCCACGGGGCGCACGGTCGGCAGGACCTGCTCCTCGATCGGGACGTCGGTGACGGTGTATTTCTCGAGCGTCGTCACCTGGTCCGGGGCGAGGGGGGCGGCGGTCGTCGTGGTGGTCGTTGTCGTGGTCGTCGTGGATTGCGCGCGGAGCCCGAGTGCGAGGCCTCCGAGTACGCAACCCGCCGCGGATGTAGTCCTAATCAGCTTGGCGATGTTCAGTTTCATGTAGAGTACGTGTCTGCGGTTTGGGGGCCGCTGCGGCCCGTTGTATTCTTTTTCTTAGGGTTCCGTTGGTATGGGAAAGGGATCGCGACTAGCCCGCCTTGGGCTCGGACGGGAGGAAGTCGAAGCTGACGAACTGCTCCATCGGGGGCGGGGCGTCCACGATCTTCAGGTCAACGAGGGCCTTCATGAGGGCCGTCATCCGCTCGCGCGTGATCAGCCCCGCGCGCTCGCCCTTGGCCGGGTCGCCCTCGACCAGCTGGTATCGCTTCATCGCGGCGATGGAATAGTCCATGAGCGGCTGGCTCTGGGAGGGGTCGTCGGCCTGGATCCTGGCGCGAGCCGCCGAGGCGTCGCCGTGGATGAACTCGACCCAGCCCCGCGTCGAGGCGGCGACGAACGCCCGGACCGCGTCGGGATGCTCGCGCGCGAACGAGAGGCTCGTGAAGATCACCCTGTAGGGGTCGTACCCGGAGTTCGCGATCAGGAGCGCGCGCGTCTTCTGGCCGTTCAGCTCGGCGAAGTAGGGCTCGTTCGTGATGAAGCACTGCTGGATGTACTCCTTGTCCGCCATGAAGCGGGCCAGGCCGTAGTCCGCGGGCACGACGTTGAACGCGATGCCGTAGTGGTTCTGCAGGTAGTCGATCCACGTGGAGCCCGCGATGGCCATGATCGTCTTTCCGTCCAGGTCCTTGAAGGTCCTCACCTTGCTTTCGTCGTGGACCATGATCGCCTGCGGGTTGTGCTCCAGGTGCGCGCCCACGATGAGGAGGGGGGCGCCCCTCTTTACGGCCAGCACGACGTCGTCGCACGAGGCCATGGAGAGCTCCACCCGGCCGGTGGCGACCTTCTGGATGCCGTAGGAGCTGGGCCCGCCGGCGATGATCGTCACGTCGAGGCCCGCGTCCCTGTAGTAGTTCTTCACGAGCGCCTGGTATTCGCCGCCGTGCTCCGGCGCCGCATACCAGTCGAGCTGGAAGCCCACCTTCAGGAGCGGCTTTGCCGCCGACGGGCCCGCCGCGGCCGCAGTGGCCGGGGAATCCGGCGACTTGCTGCATCCCGACGCCAGTGCGACCGCCAGGAGAAGGCACCCGAATCTTATGTTTTTAGGGAAATCGAGCGTCATCAAAAGAGATGCGCGGCCAACCCGGCCGCCCATTAGTTCTCAATGTGACAGAATGTACCGGAATAGCTGGCCTTGGTCTTCTCGAATTCTGAGAAAAAGCTCTCATTTTTTGTTCTCATGCCGGTAGGTGCGAGCGAAGGCTTGGTGCGTTTTGTCTTTTTGGATTAAGAATTTACAATCCGACGAAACGGAACCCATCCGCTTGGAAGGGCCTTGCGAGCGCGGATCTCCTCAGCCCTGAAACGGTGGGCAAATTGTGTCCTTTAGAATCCGTGTGTTGAAAATGGCCATGGACCCTCGTGGTGGTGGGCCAGGGCGAAAGGCGGGAGCGGGTCACCCCGCGATTAACGAGTATGGCCTCGATCTTGCAGGACAGCGCATCATGATCGGGGGACCGCTTGGTTTCCAACGTTCAATCCCGTTTCCGGGACCCAACAACACTGCCGTCCTTCGTGCGGTCCGGCGCCATCGCGCTCGCGTTGTTTGCATCGGGGGTGCTCCACTCGGCTGAAGCCCCGACTTCTATCGAGAGCTTCTGCGACAATGACACGGTCGGCGACCCCTCGCTTTCTCCGGACGGCACAAAGTTGGCTTATCTTACTTCGACCGGCCGGGATCTTGCCATCGCAGTTTTCCATCTTGATACGGGAAGAGGCGAGGTTCTATGCCGGGTGGACAGTCGTACGGACGCATTCTGCTGGAAGGACGACAGCCGAATCCTTTTCGTCGAGGACCTCGGCTCCGAACGTCTCCTAAAAAGCGTCACCGTAGGGAAAAATTCCCTCAACTCGTTCCCGGGCTATGGCGATCGCAGGAAAATCGCGTCCGTCTTCGATTGGCTGCCTGGCGATCCCAAGCACATACTGGTCCGAACGAGGCGGATCGGGATTATGGACGTCGATACCGGCGAGGTGGTGGATACGCAGCCATCCGACCGCCTGCAGTTTGTGGGCCCCTACATTGCCGATGCCACGGGCGCCCTGCGCCTTCGCTGCATCCAATGGGCCAGCGGCATCGAGCTCCAGCATCGAAGGACTGACCACGATGAATTCGTGACGGCCTACAAATGGACTTGGACCGAACCATTTGTGCATATCCAGGGCTTCGCGGGCGACGCCAATACCGCGTACTTCCTCACTCACGATGATGGTGACTGGTGCGTGCTTCGCGGATTCGACACCACGACTTTCAAGCTGAGCTCCCCGCTGGTCACATTCAAGGGCGCTGAAATTCGATCCGCCCTGTTCTCGAGGGACCGCGGGAAGATCGTTGGCCTTAGTGTCGACGGCGGGAATGACGTTTTCGAATACTGGCTCGACGAAACAATGCGCCGAAATCAAGCGGTCGTCGACGCATCGCTGCCTGGGCACAAGAACAGGATTACAAGTTGGTCGAGGGATATGAGCGTCCTGATAGTCCATTCGATGAAGGGCTCCGAACCCGGGACTTATTATTCACTCGATATGAAGAACAAGGCGCTGGTGCGCCTTGGAGGCAGGCATCCCCAGGTGGATTCGGCCAAGCTCGGAAAAGTGACGAGAGCGGACATTGTGGCTAGGGACGGCTTCACAATCCACGCCGTCGTTACCGTGCCTTCGGGCGGTGCGAAAGGTCCCTATCCGCTGGTTCTGTTTCCCCAATCCGAGATCTTTAAAACCCGCTGGTCAGTCGAATATAACGTGCTGACCCAGTTCCTTGCGAGTCGGGGGTACGCCTCTCTTTGCGTGGATTACAGGGGGTCTTCGGGATATGGACAGTCCTACGAGGACGCTGGTCGCCATGAGATTGCTGGAAAGATACCCGATGACATAGAGGACGCCGCTCTGTGGAGCATCAAATCGGGCTATGCGACCAAGGGGCGAATTTGCATCGATGGCTATGGGTTTGGGGGCACTCTTGCGCTCATAGCCGCAACGAGCTCCCCCGAGTTGTACTGCTGTGTGATCAACCAAGGCGGCGAGGCGGATTTGGAGCGACTTGGCAGGGGTTACAGGGACGGCAGCGACTGGCTTACCCTGAAGAAAATGGATATCTATCTCGGCGACGACACAAAGGCCCTTTCCAGACGTTCCCCCCTGTCGGCCATGGATCTGCTGCGGGTGCCCATACTGAACGTATATGATGATCCCGACCACGACGAGAGCTGGAACCGCCTTGAGAGCGCTCTGCGTCATTCCAAGAAGCCTTACGTCCTCTTCAAGAACCTCATCCCCTCAAATGACGTTTGGCCGTTCGACTATCGAACCAACTATCTCCAGCAGATTGAGGGATTCTTGGAGAAGAATCTGTTGAACGCGCCGTCGAGTTAGTCCGGGCGCTTCACATTACAATTCTGTAATCCCCCGGAAAGGCCCGGGAAAGGGACGCATGCGACACTGTGCGCACCTTATGAATAAAGATTCCCGAAATTCCCTCCTTCGGCGCGCCACGCTGGCCGGCGCCTTCCTCATAGCCACCGCGGGGCTTGTCGCCGCGATCGACGCCGCCCCGGTCAAGGGCGGCCTGTCCCTCAAGCAGGACGACGCGGCCGTCAACCGCGGCACGATCGAGGCCGCGAGCTTCTCCGGTGTCGTGAAGCGCGTCGCGCCGAGCATCGTCAAGGTGACCGTGCAGATGAACGTGCGCCACGCCTCGATGGAGTCCGGGGGCGCGGAGGGCCTGCCCCCAGGGTTCGACAACCCCGAGTTCCGCAGGTTCTTCGGCGGCCACATGAGGGCCGTGCCAGAGGCCCCCGAGAGCGGCCTCGGCTCGGGCGTCATCATCAGCTCCGACGGCTACATCGTGACGAACAACCACGTCGTCGACGGGGCCAAGGTCGTCACGGTCACGCTCTCCGACGGCCGCGAGCTCTCCGCCCGCGTCGTCGGGCGCGACCCGCAGACCGACGTCGCCGTGATCAAGGTGTCCGCGAAGGACCTCCCGGCCATCACGTTCGCGCGCAGCCGCGACGTCGAGGTGGGCGACCGGGTGCTCGCGATCGGCAACCCCTTCGGCATCGGCGAGACGGTCACGACGGGGATCGTGAGCGCCACGAGCCGGCGAGCCGGCATCGGGCTCAAGTACGAGGACTTCATCCAGACGGACGCGGCGATCAATCCCGGCAACTCCGGCGGCGCGCTCGTGGACGTCGAGGGGCGCCTGGTCGGCATGAACACCGCTATCCTCAGCCACAGCGGCGGCTTCCAGGGCGTCGGCCTCGCGGTGCCCTCGGACCTCGTCAGCAATGTCGCCGAGACGCTCGTCTCCAAGGGCAAGGTCGTGCGCGGCTTCATCGGCATCGGGGTCCAGGACCTGACGCCGGGCATCGCCGACTCCTTCGGGCTCAAGGCGCAGAGCGGGGCCATCATCACGGATGTGCAGCCCGAAACCCCGGGCTCCAAGGCGGGCCTCAAGAGCGGGGACGTCATCACCGCCATCGACGGGAAGCCGATCGACTCCGCCAGCCGCGTGAGCCTCGACGTCGGCCAGGCGCCCCCGGGCACAAAGGTGACGCTTGACGTCCTGCGCGACGGGAAGACGGACCATATCTCGATCACGACCGCGACCCGGCCGAACGGCGACGGGCGGTCGGGCACCGACGAGGCGGCCCAGGGCGAGGACTCGGGCACGCTGAACGGCGTGGGGGTCGGCGACATCGACGCCAACGCCCGGCGCGAGTTGGAACTCCCCGACCGGCTCTCCGGCGCGGTCATCACCAGCGTCGACCCGGCCTCGGCCTCGGCCCGGGCGGGGCTGCGCGAGGGCGACGTGATCCTCGAGATCAACCGCCACCCGGTTGCCTCGGCGAAGGAGGCCGTCGACCTGACCTCGGGCGACGCCAACAAGAAGACGCTCCTCAAGCTCTGGTCCCACGGGGCCACGGTCTACGTTGTTGTCGACGAGACGGCGTCAGCCGCCGGCGACGCCGCGCCCTGATTCCTTTAGCGTTGGTTTGTGTTGGGGGACACCGGGCCCGTAGACAGGCCCGGTGTCCCTTTTTCTTCGGGTCCCGCCCAGTAGCGGCTTTGCAAAGAACCCCCCTTCCTCCACTCTTGCCCCATGCGCGTCCTCGTCGTCGAAGATGATGCCAAGATCGCCTCGTTCGTGGTGCGCGGCCTGAAGCAGGCCGGCTACGCGGTGGACCATGCCCCGGACGGGGAGACGGGCCTCGCGCTGGCCGAGAGCACGGGCTACGACGCCGCCGTCGTGGACGTGATGCTCCCGGGTCTCGACGGCCTGAGCCTCGTGAGGCGCCTGCGCTCGGCGCGCCGCCAGGTGCCGGTGCTCTTCCTGAGCGCCAAGGGCTCCGTCGGTGACCGCGTCAAGGGCCTGGAGAGCGGCGCGGACGACTACCTGACGAAGCCCTTCGCGTTCTCGGAGCTGCTGGCACGCATCCAGGCGCTCGTGCGCCGGGCGACCCACGCGCCGGACGCGACGCGGCTGGCGTCGGGCGACGTCTCGCTCGACCTCGCGACCCGCGAGGTGACGAGCGCCGGCAAGCCGGTCGAGCTGCAGCCGAGGGAGTTCTCTCTCCTCGCGTTCCTGCTGAGGCACGCCGGCCATCCCGTGAGCAAGACCCAGATACTCGAGAGCGTCTGGGACTACGGCTTCGACCCCCAGACCAACGTGGTCGACGTGGTCATGCACCGCCTGCGGGCCAAGGTCGACCCCGACCACAGCCGCATCGAGACCCTCCGGGGCGTGGGCTACGTGTTCCGCCCCCATGCTTGAGGCCGTCCGCCAGTCCCTCGCGGTGCGGCTCGCCGCGCTCTACGCCCTGGTCTTCGCCGCCGGGGCCTCGGCGCTCTTCGGCGTCCTCTACTACGTGCTGGCGCATTCCCTCGAGGAGCGCGACCGCGCCGCCGTCGAGCAGCGCGCGGCGACCTACGCGCTCGCCTACGAGCACGGCGGGGCCTTCGCGCTTCGCGCGCAGCTGAGCGCCGACGCGTCGCCCGAGGTGCGCTCCCTCTTCGTGCGGCTTCTCGGGCCCGACGGCTCGACGGTCTTCGCGACGGTCCCCTCCGACTGGGTCGACCCGCAGGTCGAGCGGCGCCTGGTGCCGGACGGGTGGGGCGGGTGGAACTCCGAGGACATCCACTCGGTGCGGATCCCAAGGGACGCCGCGCGCGACCTCGCGGTCGCCTCGCGCGTGCTTCCCGACGGGCGCCTGATCCAGGTCGCGAGGAGCGGCGACAGCCGCGCCGTCCTCCTCGCGCCGCTCCGGAGCGACTTCGCCGGCGTCGGCGCCGTGGCGCTCCTCCTCTCGCTCACCGCGGGCACGTTCCTCGCGTGGCGGGCGACCCGGCCCCTGCGCCTCGTGGCCGCGACGGCGCGGCGCATCATCGACGAGGACGACTTCGCGGCGCGCATCCCGAACGCCCAGGGGGGCGGCGAGCTCGCGGTGCTCGCGAGGCAGCTGAACGCGCTCCTCGACAAGAATTCCGACCACGTTCGCGTGCTCCGCGAGACGCTGGACAACCTCGCCCACGACATGAGGACGCCGCTGACGCGCCTGCGGGGCACGGCTGAGCTGGCCCTGAGGGACGGGGGCAACCCCGCCGACGCCCGGTCGGCGCTGGCGTCCTGCGTCGACGAGACGGACCACGTGCTCCACCTGCTGGAGGCGCTGCTCGACGTCTCGGCGGCCGAGGCCGGCGTCCTCGCGCTGCGGCGCGAGCGCGTGGACATGCGCGCCCTCGCGCTCCGCGCGGCCGACCTCTACCGCGAGGTCGCGGAGGAGAAGCGCATATCCCTGTCCGTTGAGGCGCCCGGGCCGGCGGGGCTCGACGGGGACCCCGTGCGGATCAGCCAGGCCCTGTCCAACCTCGTCGACAACGCGCTCAAGTACACACCCGACGGGGGCAAGGTCACCCTCGCGGTCGCAGCGGAACCGGGCGCGGTTACGGTCGCGGTGAGCGACAGCGGCCCTGGGGTCCCCCAGGGGGAGCGGGACGCGATCTGGCGGCGCCTCTACCGGGGCGACGCGAGCCGCTCGCAGCGGGGCCTCGGGCTCGGGCTCACGCTTGTCCGCGCGGTGGCCGAGGCCCACGGGGGAACGGCGGCCGTGGACGGCCCCCCGGGCGGCGGCGCCCGCTTCCGGCTGCGTTTTCCCTCGGGATGAGGGGTGGCGGCCATGCGAAAAGGAGCTTCCGGCCTTGAAAGATTCCGGAAAAGGAATCGCCTGTGCCTAGGCGCCTGCCCGGCGCACGCACGAAACCGAACGCGCAGGACCCCATCCCCCATGAAATCACCCTCCTCCGCGCTCGCCCTCGGCGGCGCCCTCCTGACCGTCCTCGGCGCCCCGGCCCAGACTCCGGGCGACCCCGCAAACGGGAAGGTGCTCTTCCAGCAGAGCTGCGCGCTCTGCCACGCGACGACCCTCGGGCCGGGCAACCAGCCGATATCGGGGCAGGGCCCGAGCCTCGTCGGCGTGGTGGGCCGCGGGGCCGCCTCGCTCGCGAACTTCAACTACTCGAAGGCGCTTCGGGATTCGGGCCTCACCTGGGACGCCGCCACGCTGGACCGCTTCCTCACGGCGCCCTCCGTTGCGGTCCCCGGGACGCTGATGCCGATCCCCGTTCCCGTGGCCGACTCGCGCCGCGACATCGTCGCCTTCCTCTCCACGCTTGCCGCGCCGGCCGCATCGACCGCGGAGGCCCCCGCGCCCGCACAGGCCGGCGACCCCAACGACTGGCGCGGCGATTTCCCGGGGAGGAAGCACGTGGTCGACCTTTCCAAGCTTCCCGCCCCCTATGCCACCGCGTCGTCGGGCAACGGACCCAAGACGGTCGACCGTCCCGCGGGCGCCGCCCTCTCGGTGCTGCCGGGGTTCACGGTGCGGGAGTTCGTCACGGGCCTCAAGGGCCCCCGCCTGATGCGCACGGCCCCGAACGGGGACATATTCATAGCGGAGACGAGCCAGGGACGCGTCCGGGTGCTTCGCGCCGCGGACGGCGCCGGCGCCCCGTCGGAAAACGTGGTCTTCGCGGATGGCCTCACCGGGCCGTTCGGCATCGCCTTCTACCCCAACGCCGGCGTGCCGGCGTGGGTCTACGTCGCCAACCAGGACTCCGTCGTGCGCTTCCCGTACCAGGCCGGCGACCTGAAGGCCCGGGGCGCCGCGCAGGTTGTCGTCCCCGTCCTTGCGCCGCACAACAACGGCGGCCACAGCACGAGGGACGTGGCCTTCTCGCCTGACGGCCGGCGCATGTTCATCTCGGACGGCTCCGGCTCGAACGTGGCCGAGGGCCTCTCGAGGAAGAGCCCCGGGGAGATCCGCTCCTGGGAGGCCGAGCACGGCCGCGGCGCGATTTGGGGCGCCGAGACCAACCGCGCGGACATCCTCGTGACGGATCCCGAGGGGAAGGCGCCGCTGCACACGTTCGCGACCGGGATACGCAACGGCGTGGGCCTCGCCGTCAATCCCACGACGGGCGATCTGTGGGTCTCCACGAACGAGCGCGACGAGCTGGGCGACGACCTGGTGCCCGACTACATCACGCGGGTGAAGGAGGGCGGGTTCTACGGCTGGCCGTGGTACTACATGGGCAACCACGAGGATCCCCGGCACGCGGGCGTCCGCCCCGACCTGGCGGGCGTGGCGATCGTGCCCGACGTGCCCGAGCAGTCCCACTCGGCCTCGCTCGAGATGACCTTCTACACGGCCACGTCCGGAGTCGCCGCATTTCCCGAGGAATACCGGGGGGACGCCTTCGTCGCGCTCCACGGCTCCTGGAACCGGAGCTCGAGGACGGGCTACAAGGTCGTGCGCGCGCGCCTGAGGGACGGCGTCCCGACGGGCGAGTACGACGACTTCCTCGTCGGCTTCGTCGTCGACAACCGCTCCGTCTGGGGCCGGCCGGTGGGCGTCACCGTGGCGCGCGACGGGGCCCTCCTCGTCAGCGACGACGGCGGCGGCGTGATCTGGCGGATCTCCTACGCCGCGGCTCCCTAGGGAACCTCGTAGACCTCGGCCAGGGCGACCCCGGTGGTGGCGTTCACCCCGGAGACCTGCATCGTGTAGGCCCCCGGCGACAGCGAGACGAGCGTCGCGCTGTCGGCGCTTCCCGGCATCAGCGGGAAGGCCCCCACGGCCGCGGCGGCGAGCGCGATTTCGGCGGCGTTCAGGTTCGTGCTCCAGCCGGTGTCGGCGGCGAAGGCGTCGCCCGACGGGTCGGCCACCCGAAGGACGGGGTTCGCGAGGACCCCGCCCACGCCGTACTGGGTCAGGCTCGGGCCGTCCGCGCGCAGGAGAAGGCTCTCCTTGCCGCTTCCCGAGATGTAGAAGCCCGGGATGAGGACGCCGCTGCCCGTACCCACCTGGGCGCGGGTCGAGAGGTTGGAGAGGCGGGTCCCTGTCGAGGCCATCTCGTAGATCTCGGCCAGGGCGACGCCGGTCGTGCCGCCGACGCCGCTCACCTGGGCTGTGTAGGATCCCGGCGGCAGCGTCACGATGAGGGCGCAGTCCGTGCTGCCGTCGGCTAGCAGGAAGGCGCCGACGGCATTCTCGGCGGCGACGATCTGCGGCGAGGCCGCGCTGTTGCCCCATCCCGTGTTGGTGGCGATCACGTTCCCGCCGCTGTCGAACACGCTCAGGCTGGGAACGGACAAGACGTTGGTGACCTGGTACGCGGTCAGGGTGGGGCCGACCGCCCTGACGAGAAGCGTCTCCATGCCTGTTCCCGAGATGGTGAAGCCGGGGATCAGGATGTTGGCGCCGGTCCCCACCTGGGCGCGCGTCGAGATGTTGGTCAGGCGCGGGGGCGATGTGTCCGGCGCGGCGGCGGCGCCCTTGCGGATCGTGTCGTTGTAGCTGTCGGCGACGTAGAGGTTGCCGAACCCGTCCACCGCGACCCCGAGCGGGTTGTTGAAGAGCACCGTGGACCCGGTCCCGTTCGCGCTTCCCGTGACGCCGACGCGCCCGGCGAGCGTCGTCACGGCGCCCGTCGGCGTGATCCTGCGAATGGTGTCGTTGAAGGAGTCGGCGACGTAGAGGTTGCCCGTGAAGTCGACCGCGATCCCCGTCGGCTCGTTGAACAGGGCGCCCGTCCCGCTTCCGTCCAGGCTGCCCCCGACCTCCGTCACGCCGGCGATGGTCGAGACCTGCCCCGCGGGCGTGATCTTGCGGACCGTGTTGTTGCTGTCGGTCACGTACACGTTGCCGGCCGCGTCGACCGCCAGCCCGTCCGGGGCGTTGAACTTAGCGAAGACTCCCGCGCCGTCCGAGGAACCGGTGACGCCCACGGTGCCCGCGATCGTCGAGACCTGGCCCGACGGCGTGATCTTGCGGATCGTGTCGTTGCCGCTGTCAGCGACATAGACGTTGCCGCCTGCGTCGACGCCGATGCCGTTCGGCTGGCTGAACTGCGCGGAGGTGCCGTTGCCGTCGGCATGTCCGGTGATCCCCGCGGATCCCGCGAGGGTCGAGACGAGGCCGTTCGGCGTGATCTTGCGGACCGTGTTGTAATGCGCGTCCGTCACATAGACGTTGCCGCTCACGTCCACGGCCACGTCGACCAGGAGGCCAAACTGCGCCGCGGCGCCGGTCCCGTCCTGGGTCCCGACGACCCCGGGTGAGCCCGCGAACGTTGAGACGGATCCCGTGGCCGTGATCCTGCGGACCGTCGCGTTGTTGGAGTCCGCGACGTAGATGTTGCCCGCCAGGTCGACGGCCAGGCCGATGGGCCTGTTGAAGAGAGCGATCGTTCCCTGGCCGTTCGCCACCCCGGCTATCCCGGCCAGCCCGGAGAGCGTCGTGAAGGCGTACGGCGTCGAGTAGTCGCTCGAGGCCCGCGCCGCCGGGGCGAGCGCGAGGCCGACGGCAAGCCCGGCGGCATGCAGCAGCCGCGCCGGGAACCGGGGGGCGGGGATGGGGGCGGGGCGTGGGTGCAAGGGGATGGGGGGACCGGGCGACGTCGGGTCGGTCTTTTCAGGCGAACGGTCTTAATGGGCCTGTTAAGCTATATATGCAATCCTTGCGCTTCTCCGCGGCCGCAGGGCCCGGCGGGCCAAGGGGAAAATCGGGGCAATCCCCTAAGGAAATGCCTCCTCGCGTGTCTTTATTCTTCGATGGAGCCATGCTTTACTCGCGAACAAACCCCCACGCAGCTGTGATGTTCGAAGGCGCTCCGGTGAAACCGGCCGCCTCCCCGGGCCCCGCGGCTTCGAGGGCCGAGGCCATGAATCCCGCGCCCAAGACCATCGCCGCCCTGTTCGAGTCCGAGGAGAGCGCCTTGCTGCACTTCGCCATGGGGATCGTGCACCGCCGGATCGTGGCGGAGGAACTGGTGCAGGAGGCCTTTCTGCGTCTGCAGAGGGTCTGGGGCCAGGTCGACAACCCGCGCGGCTGGCTCTACCGGACGACGCGCAACCTGGCGATCAACCACCTGCGCGACGCGCGGCCGGAGACGCAGCTGGACGAGGAGCGGGCGGCGCAGGACCAGAGCCTGCCCCGCGAGATCCTGGGCCGGAGCGAGGCCATCGGCACCGTCCGCATGCTCCTCGCCGAGATGACGGAGGAGGACCGAAACCTCATAAGGCTCAAGTACCAGGACGAGCTCAAGTACCATGAGATCAGCAGCCGGACGGGGCTGAGCGTCGGGAACGTGGGGTACCGCCTCCATCATGTGCTCAAGGGCCTCCTGGACGGCCTGCGCCGCGCGGGCATCGAGGGGAGCGAGGGATGACCACAACACCATGAACGACGAAAATCAAAGGTCGGGCACACTGTTTGCAGATTCGCCCGAGATGGAGGCGCGCATTGTGGCCTGGGTTTCGGGCGAGGCCTCCGCGTCCGAGTCCGCCGAGCTGGGGCGCCTGGCCGCGGCGGACCCCGGGCTCGCCGCGTTCAAGCGGCGGGTCGAGGCGATGCACAGGCTCGCCCTGGAGGCCGTGGCCCCCGACCGCGAGCCGCTCAAGCTCTCTGGGGACAGGCGCGCGGAGCTCTACGCCGCATTCGACGGCATGAGGCGAAGGAACCTCGCCTACGCGGCCGCCGTCTCCGTGCTGCTGATCGCAGGGTTCGCCTGGGTGGGCGAGATCACTCATTACATCCCGCCCCTCCATGGGACGGCGAGGGAGGACCCGTATCCCCCCTTCACCCTCAAGCCCGAACCGCCGGATCCCGTCGAGGATGAGGCGCCCCGGGAAAAGCCGCGGGAGGAGATCGCGGTGCCGCAGCAGCAGGACTACCCGAAGACGGCGAAAATCGACGATTTCATAACGCCCATCGAGCCGCCTCACCCCGTCGTGGACACAAGCGTCGACAGGATCCCGATCGGTTTCGACACCAGCAAAGGCCCGGGACATCCCACATTCAGTCTCTCCCAGCTGGACCAGCCACCCACGGCGACGTACAACGCCCGCCCCGTTTACCCCGACAGCATGAGGCGCGATCACGTCTCGGGGGAGGTCCTGGTCGACTTCATCGTCGACCCGAGCGGCAAGGTCCGCAATGCGACGGCCGTCCACTCGAGCCAGCGCGAGTTCGAGGAGTCGGCCTGCGCCGCCGTCAGCAAGTGGAAGTTCCGGCCGGGCATTAAGAACGGCCACCCCGTCTACGTGCACATGCAGGTGCCGATCGTGTTCACCCTGGCCGAGGACTGAGCGGTCCGGTTCCTCTTTTCCGAGTCAAAACGCCGCGCGCCTAGCGTTCGCCGATCTCCGCCAGCGCCCGCACGGGAGTGAGAACCCTAGTGCCGTGGAGCGTCTTCTCAGGGAAATCGGCGAGGTTCCCGGTCACGATGGTCCGGTCGGGCACGGCGAGAGCGGCCTCCACGAATATGATGTCGTCGGGATCGGGCCCGCGCACGGGCACCCTGGCGGGCGTCACAAGCATCTGATCGCTGACGGTCCCTAGGAAACGCATGATATCCGGAGGATGCAGCTTCAGCCGCGGCCTGCAGAGCACGTCGCGGTATTCGGCGAGGATGCGCGCGTCGTAGACCAGGCGCAGGCGCCCCTCAATCACCGCGGCCAGAAGCTTGGCGCACGGGCCGAGGGGAGTGAGCAGGCCCGAGACGACCACGTTTGTGTCGAAGACCCAGCATTTCATTGACGGCTTCGGGCCCTGCGCACCGCCGAGACCTCAGCGTCGATGTCCCTCATCGTCAGCTTGTCCGTCCTATTGATGACGGAGGCAGCCTGGATGCGGGCCACGACACGGGCGAGGTCCACCCGGTCGAGAAGCTCCAGGTCCGACGCGAACGTGCCCTCGGAGGTCGGGATCATGATTGCCTTCGGCTTTCCATTTGCGGTGACCAGCACGCGACCCGCGCGGCTGACCGCCGCCAGCGCGCGGCCCGGGCTGGCCGAAAATTCGCGTGATGCAATCCATTTGGTCTTCATTCCTCCTATGTAGTGCAAATGTCGTGCAGGTCAAGTATGGCCTGCCTCGATCGGGTCGGTGCGCGAACGGGCAGCCGGTCGCCTAGTTGCCGCTCACCGGCACCGGCCTGTAGAGCTCCGGCCGGATCTCCTTTGGGAACCGCGCGCGCATGTCCCCGATCCAGGGATCCGTGAAGCGCTGCTGCAGGTTCACGGCGATCACCTTGTTGACGCCCGACTCGAGGGTCTCGAAGAGGACCTTCCCGGTCGGGTCAATGATGGAGGATTCCACGGTGTCGCCTGACGAGACGATGAAGAGGTGGTTCTCGAGGGCCCGGGCCTTTAGGAGCGTCATGTACCCGCCCGCGGCGGGGACGAGGATGACCTCCGCGCCCTGGACGGCCAGGGCGCGCGCGGGCTCGATGTATTCCGCGTCCCAGCAGATCATCATTCCTATCCTCCCGAAGTCCGTGTCGAAGACCGGGAGCGAGTCCCCCGGCATGAGGCCGCCCTCTATCTCCTCCCGGGGGAGGGTGACCTTCCGGTACTTGCCGGCCAGGTTCCCCTGCCTGTCGATCAGGACGGCGGTGTTGTAGTCGGCGTGCCCGTCGCGCTCGGTGAGTCCGGCGACGACGTAGAACCCATGCCTGCGGGCCGCGTCCCCGAGGCGCCTCGTGCTCGGGCCGGGAATGGGCTCGGCGGCGTTCGCGTAGCCCAGGTGGTAATTCCCCTCGATGCGCAGCTCCTCCCCGAGGCAGACGATGTCCGGCTTGTCCTTCGCGATGACGTCGAGCTGCTCGATGAAGGCCCCCACGCTGTCCGGGTTGTCCTGCGGGTGGAGCGACACGGTTCCCAGGCGCACCCAGCGGTCGGGCGGCGCCGGCGTCTCCTCAAACGTGATGTCGTCCCACCAGACGGTCCCCTTGGGCGCCCAGCCGAGCGTCAGCTCCAGCCTGACGCTCGCCGCCTGCTCGGGCGCCGGCACCGTGACCGAGACGCGCGTCCAGTCCCCGGCCGCCGAGGTCTCGTAGGCGTAGTCGGGCTGCGAGGTGCGCTTGCCCGACGTGTCCAGCCAGTCGAGGCGCGCGACGACCTGCCTCTGCACGTAGGTGACCGACTCCGCGCGGTAGTAGGCCGTCAGCTTGTAGTACCGGCCGGGCTTGATGTCCCCGATCACATGGGCCCAGCCGCCGTACTCGAGGCGATTGCCGTCGCCGGAGATCGCCAGAGCGTCGGGGGCCGAGCGGGCGTGGGCGGTGTCGACGTAGCATCTGGGCTGGATCTCCTGGCGCTGCGCCCACGCGGTCCAGCCCGGGTCGGTGCGCCCATCCTCGGTGAAATCCTTGAGCTCGACCCTGAGTCCCTGCGCCAGGCACGTGCCCGAGAGCAGGATCGCCGCAATTCCGACAGTGACGTGGGGTAGGGGTCGCATAGTGAGGGAAATCCTAGACGGACTCCACGGAGACTGCAATCGCCGGGGAGTGTGGACAGGGGGCGGCCCCCGCGTAAACTTTCCGCGAAACCCCGCACCCGCCCGGAACGCCCTCCCCGGCTTCGGGTCGGGTCACACCGCCCCGATGTCCCCCGGACGCCTAGCCTGGCTCGCCCTGATTCCCGCGCTCACCGCGGGAGGGGCCAACCTGCCGGTTCAGATCAGCGTCGACCCGGGCTCGGGACGGATCCCGATAAGCCCCTATATTTATGGAGTGGACCAGGACCTGCCGGGGGTAGCGACGACGGGCGCCCGCCGCTACGGCGGGAACCGCCTCACGGGCTACGACTGGGAGACCAACGCCTCCAACGCCGGGACCGACTACCTGAACGAGAGCGACGACTACCTGGTCTACACGCTGCCGGCCGCGGAGCAGTCGACGCCGGCGATCGCGCTCACGGCGTTCCACGACCAGTCCCTGGCGGCCGGCGTCCCCTATACGATCCTGACGCTGCAGATGGCGGGCTACGTCGCGGCCGACGAGGCGGGCCCGGTCACCGCGGGCCAGGCGGCCCCCTCGTCCCGGTGGAACGTGGTGAAGAACGACACGCCCGGGGGCGCCTTCCCGGCGACGCCCAACCTGGCCGATGGCACCGTGTACATGGACGAGCTGCTCCACCTGCTCCTCTCCAAGTACGGGCCGGCGTCAGGGTCGACGGGGGTCAGGGGCTACAACCTCGACAACGAGCCCTCGCTCTGGCCGTCGACGCACCCCCTCCTGCATCCCGCGCAGACGACGTGCGCCGAGGAGATCTCCAAGTCGGTCGCGCTCAGCACGACGATCAAGCGCATGGACCCCTCCGCCGAGGTGCTGGGGCCCGTGTCGTACGGCAGCGCCGAGTACTTCACGTTCCAGGGCGCCCCGGACTGGGCGGCGGCGCAGACCGCGACGGGCTTCCGCTGGTTCATCGACTACTACCTGGACCAGATGAGCAAGGCCTCGGCCGCCGCGGGCACGCGGCTCCTCGACGTCCTGGACCTCCACCGCTACAGCGACGAGAACGTCTCCGGCACGGGGCCCGACCAGTCGATCACCAACCAGACCGACTTCTCGGACACCGCGACCGACATGGACCGGGTCCAGGCCCCGCGCGTCCTCTGGGACCCCACCTTCGTCGAGAACAGCTGGGTCCAGCAGTACTACTCGCAGTTCCTTCCCTGGATCCCGAACCTGCAGGCCTCGATCGCCGCCCGCTACCCGGGGACCAAGCTCTCGTTCACCGAGTACAGCTACGGCGGGGAGAGCGACATCTCGGGCGGCATCGCCCAGGCGGACGTCCTCGGGATCTACGGCAAGTACGGGGTGTACCTCGGCTGCCTCTGGCTCCTCCACGACACGCCGCCTCCGATGTACGTCTCGGCGGCCTTCAACCTGTTCCTGGACTACGACGGGAACGGCGGGAAGTTCGGGGCGACGTCGGTCGCCGAGACGGACTCCGACACGGTGAACACCTCCGCGTACGCGTCCGTCGACGCGGCCGGCGCCCTGCACGTGGTCGTGCTGAACAAGAGCTTCACGCAGGCGGCCGATGTCGGCTTCACGATCGCGGGGCCGGCCGCGTACTCGGGCGCCAGCGTGTACGCGTTCGACGCCGCCGGCGCGGCCATCACGGCGCGGGCCCCGGCGGCTCTTTCCGGAAACCAGGCGACCTACACGCTCCCGCCCCTGACGGCGGCCCACTTCGTCTTCCAGTCCGCCGCGGGGCTGCCGCAGTTCACGCTCGCCCCGGTGTCGCAGACGATTTCCAGCGGGTCGACGGTCGTCTTTTCCGCCTCGTCGAACGCCGCCGCCTACCAGTGGATGCTGAACGGCGCGCCCCTCTCGGACGGGGGAGGCGTCTCCGGCTCGACGGGCCCGCAGCTCGTCATCACCGGCGCGACGTCGGCCAACGCTGGCGCCTACACCTGCGTCGCCACGAACGCCTCCGGCAGCACGACCAGCATCGCGGCGACGCTCACGGTGAGCGCGACCCCTGACGCCGGCAGGCTCACAAACCTCTCGTGCCGGGCGGCGGTCGGGACCGGGGCGAACCTGCTGATCGCCGGCTTCGTCGTGGGGCCCCAGGGCGTCGCGGGCTCGGAGCCGCTCCTCGTGCGCGCCTCGGGCCCCGCCCTGGTGCCGTTCGGCGTGGCCGGGACCCTGGCGGATCCCCAGCTGCAGGTGTTCAACGCGTCGGACGCCGTGCTTGCGACGAACAGGGGATGGGCGGGCGACGCGCAGGTATCTGCGGCGGCGTCCGCCGTCGGCGCCTTTCCCTGGCCGAGCGCGGCGAGCCACGACGCCGCGCTCCTCCAGGATTTGCCGGGCGGCAAGTACACCGCGCAGGTCGCCGGCCAGGCCGGCGACAGCGGGGTGGCCCTCGTGGAGGTCTATGACGCGACGCCGGCCGCAAGCCGCACGCCGGGCTCGCCGCGGCTGGTCAACCTCTCGACCCGCGTCCAGGTCGGCTCCGGCGGCGGTATCCTGATCGCGGGATTTGTCGTGGGGGGCTCGACGTCGAGGACGGTCCTTGTCCGCGCCTCCGGCCCCGCACTGGCGCCCTACGGCGTGCCGGGGATCCTTCCCGATCCGCAGCTCAAGCTCTACCGCTCCAATCCCGACCAGTCCTCGACGCTCCTCGAGGCGAACAGCGCATGGGCGGGCAACGCCCAGGTCGCCGGGACGTCGGCGCGGGTGGGGGCGTTCGCGTGGACGAGCGCGTCGAGCCTCGACTCGGCGATCCTCGTGACGCTGCCTCCCGGCAGCTACACGGCGCAGGTCTCGGGGGCCAGCGGCGACACGGGCGTGGCCCTTGTCGAGGTCTACGAGGTTCCTTGATCGGGCCGATCAGCGGGCGGTCAGGCTCAGCGGGTCAAAGCCCTCGCTCTCGATGACGACCTTCTCGCCAGGGGGAAGGCCCGGGACGCTCAGGGATGCGCGGCTCTCAATGGCCGCCGCCTGCGCCCGGGTCCCGTTCGGCCCGGAGATCGTGATCTTGAGCGTGAGCGCCGCCGGGCCGGGATTGCCGATGTGCAGGGTGAAGCCCTGGTCCCAGAACGATTTCTCAAACGAGGCCGTGAGCGGCAGCTGGCCTGCCTGGACGACAAGCGGGTGCACCCGCGCGAGGTCGGCCTGCGCCTTCTCGAGCTGGGCGTGGCTGTCGGCCGCCAGGGTCCTCGCCTCGTCCAGCTGGCCCTTATAGTCGGATGCCTGGCTCGTGGCGCGCTCGAGCTGGGCCTCGACGCCGGCGGAGTGGGCCCTCGCCTTGTCCAGCTGGGCCTGAAGGTCCGCCCGGCTGGTGTGTTCCAGGGAAAGCTGCGTTCCCAGTCCGGCGGACTGCGCCCTGGCCTGGTCGAGCTGCGACTGAAGGTCGGACCTCTGGCCCTGTTCGTTCACGATCAGCGCCTGCAGCGCGGAGACCTGCGCCTTGGTCGCGCCGAGGTCGGCCTGCGCCTGCGTGGCGGTGTAGTTTGCTTGGTCGAGCTGCGCCCTCGCCTCGGCGAGCGCGGTCTTCTGGTGGTAGACCCTCGTGCCGAGGACGACGGAGACGATGGCGAGGAGAAGGAGCGTGCCGAGGAATCCGAATGACGATCCGATGCGCCGGTCATTGTTCTCCTGAGCGCGGGACGCGTCCCGCTGCTCGACCTTGTGGGGGGGTAGTGTGTCGATCATGGCGGGTGACGGGCATGGACCCCGGATCCGCGGGTTGGAGCGCGGCTTTCGGGGGCCCCCGGCGCAAGTCAACCGCCTCCAACGGGTTCCCGCGGGCGAATTCCCGGACCCCGACGGTTCCGCCTACCGGGTCAGCGTGATTCCCACCACGAGCCCGACCACGGCGCCGTACGCGACGTGGCCCGCGAAGTGGACCAGCCCGACGGCGAGTCCCGCCTCCCTGAATTCCGCGAGCGGGTGCCGCTCGGCGACGAGCCACACAAGGAGGATGCTGACGATCATCCCATGCACGATGCCGAAGGCGGTGCCCGCGAAGAGGGACATGGGCAGGTGGTTCAGGCCGTACTTCCACATGATGACCGAGTAGAGAAGGGCGAAGCCCACGGCCGAGACGCCGTGGATGACCGCCCCGGCCCGGAACGCGTTCTCCCGCGAGCGCGTGGCCAGGCTGCCCACGGCCACGATCATGTCGAAACGCGCCCACTGCGCGCGGGCGATCAGCCGCATGACCCCGATCATCGCGAAGCCGCCGAGTATTCCGGCGACGACGGCCGTCAGCGCGAGGCTCGTGTAGGGAAAGTATAGGCCTGTTGGCATATCGGTGAGGCTTTTCCGTGATAGACCACCGGATTGGCGCCCCGGCCCGAGAAACCCGCGTTTTTCCCAGTTATTTCCACCACGATCCATCGCCCCCTTTTTCGGCATCCCGGTCGACGGGATTCCTTCCGTCGTTGCACCGACCGCAGGTGCCGCATTGCATGGCCGGCTGTAGACATCCCCATCACCCGGTGAGCCCTCCCGTCCACACTTTCGAGGTAGTCGAGCGCAAGTCCCCCCCGTTCCGGGAATACGCCGAGGTGTTCGTCGTTGTCGTCGCGGTCACGATGGCGGCCCTGTTCGTCGCTCCGTCCAGCCATCTCTCTTTTGGCATCGTCTACCTCATCGCCGTCGTGACGCTAAGCATGAGGGTGGGGCGCGGCGCCCTCATCTTCGCCGGCATTTTCAGCGCCCTGATGTGGGACCTGTTCGTGATCCCGCCCGTCGGCTCGCTGGCGATCACAAGCTTCGAGGATGTCCTGATGCTGGGCACCTATGTGATCGTGGCCTTCGTTATTGGACGGTCGAACGCTCGCATCCGGGAGGCGGAAAGGGCCGAGCGCGTGCGGGAGCAAAGGGCGTCCGCGCTCCTCCACGTGGCCAGGGCTCTTGCCGAGGCCAAGACCTTTGAGCAGGCGATCGACATCGCGCTCAGGCAGGCGGATCAGCTCTTCAACGGCGATTCCGTCCTGCTTCTCGTCACGCCCGACGGCCACCTGCGGGCCTCCAACGGTCCCGTCGACCGGTACAACGAAACCGAAAAGGGGGCTGGGGAATGGGCCTGGACCCATGGGGCAAAGGCCGGGCGCTTCACTCCGAACTTTCCTGAGGCGGCAGGCCACTATCTCCCCCTGATGAGGGCGATGAGCGTCGTGGGCGTGCTGGCGGTTTACCTTCCGGACGAGACGGCCAAGAGTCTGGCGGGGTTCAAGGACCTGCTGGAGGGGTTCGCGGCGCAGGTGGCCATGCAGATCGAGCGCGAGCAGCTGCGGGTGGTCACCGAGCGTGAGAAGCTCTTCGTGGAGTCCGAGAAGCTTCACCGCACGCTCCTGGACAGCGTTGCCCATGAGCTTCGCACGCCCCTTGCGGTGCTGAGCGCCGCGACGGCCAAGCTGGGCACGCAGAATGAGGCGAACCGGGCCGACCTGGCTGCCGAGATCAGGACCGCGACCCACCGCCTGAACCGGCTCGTGGCCAACCTTCTCAACCTGAACCGGCTGGAATCCGGCACGCTTAAGCCGCGGCTTGATTGGTGCGACCTGCGCGGCCTCATCAACGAGGCGCTGCGCAACACCGCGGACGTCCTCAAGGACCATCCCGTGACGGTCACGGTCCCCCCAGGGATGCTGCTCATCCAGGCGGATCCGGCACTTCTCGAGCAGGCGATAACGAACCTCCTGCACAACGCCGCGTTTCACACCCCCGCCGGCACGCCGGTGACGATCGAGGGTGGTATCAAAGGTGCTACCGAGCCAAGGATCTGCATCTCAATCAGCGACAAGGGACCGGGCATGCCGCCCGAGCTAAGGGACGTTCTCTTCCCGAAGTTCCAGAGGGGAAAGCACGCGCTTCCGGGAGGGCTGGGGCTTGGCCTGTCCATCGTCCACGGCTTCGTCACTGCCCAGGGCGGGGAGGTGGTTTCCGGCGACAACCCGGGCGGAGGCGCCGCTTTTTCGATTTACTTGCCCTATCATAAGCCGGACACAGTCCCCGAGGAATGAGCACGCCCGACAAGGCCAGCATACTCGTGATAGACGACGAGATCCAGATTCGGCGGCTGCTCTCAAGCACGCTGGTCGATGCGGGGTATTCCGTGCTAACCGCGGAATCGGGCGCCCTTGGGCTGAAGGAGGGGGCCTACCGGCGTCCCGACGCCATCATTCTCGACCTGGGCCTTCCGGACCTGCCGGGGATAGAGGTCCTCAGGCAGCTTCGTGAATGGAGCCATGTTCCGGTGCTCATCCTGTCCGTCTTCGGCGAGGAGGACCGCAAGGTCGAGGCCTTGGATGCGGGCGCCGACGATTATCTGACAAAGCCCTTCGGGGAGAGCGAGCTCCTTGCCCGCGTACGGGTGCTCCTGCGGCGACCCAAGCCGACGGACGAGGTGGCGAACGCCGTCTACGGAAACATCGAGGTGGATTTCCTCCGGCGCCTGGTTTCGGTGAAGGGAACCCCGATCAAGCTGTCGGGAAAGGAATACGCGCTTCTCATGCTCTTTAGCCAGCATCGGGGCAAGGTCCTGACCCACAGGCAGATCCTCGGCGAGATCTGGGGCGCGGACGCAAAGCCGCAGACGCACTACCTCCATGTCTATGTGCGCAGGCTGCGGGAGAAGCTGGAGGAGGACCCGGACGAGCCGGTCCATTTCAAGACGGAGTCGGGCATCGGCTACCGGTTCGTGGGCTGAACCCCGCCTCCGCGGCCGGCCGGGCCCGGAGCGCGGGCCCCGTTTGGCCCCCCTTGGGGCTGCTCAACTCATCCTCAATGTGGCGATGCTGGGGTATTTAGAGTTATTCCGCGGAGCTCCTGGCGGAGCGGCGCGGGGACCGAAGCGGTGTTTCCCGGGCGCTCTCGCGGCGGGGATCGGAGGGCCTGCATCCATCCACTTGCGCCGGCTTTCGCAGCGCCCCTGCCGGCCGGCACCTTCATCCGTATCCCGCTGGAGGCGTAGGTATTGAGGTTTCATTGATCAAAAATTCGGGATTGTTGAGATCGTGGCATTGGAGCTGCTAATCGGTGCCAGTATGCCTTCTACGCCTAAGATGCAGACCTCGGCGCCCGCCGGTGCCCCGCCGTCTGAGGCGCACCGGTAATTTTGCTCAGCCTGACAGATCCAGACCAACAGACCCATAAACCATACAGCCCTCAAAATAACGAACATAGGATGAAAAAATTCACCATAAACAACTTCGTCACAAAGTTCCGTGACCCGAAGCAGCGTAAGTATTTTTATGCCTTATTCGGAGGGAAACTCGTCGGGGTGGGCCTGTGTTTCCTGATCATGGGCGCGGCCTCGCTCTATTTCGCGGGGTCCAGCACGGCGCACGCCCAGGCCGCCCCTGCGGCGGCCCCTGCTGCCGCGGCGCCCGCAGCCGCGGCTCCTGCAGCTCCCGCAGCTGCAGCCCCGGCGGCGGCGGCTCCCGCGGCGGCGGCACCGGCAGCCCCCACGCCCGACGCCATGTACGCCAACCCCATCAACACGATGTGGGTCCTCGTCACGGCGTTCCTGGTGTTCTTCATGCAGGCGGGCTTCATGTTCCTTGAGGCCGGCTTCGCCCGCGAGCGGGAGACGATCAATGTCCTCCTCGAGGGCATCGTCGACACCTGCCTCTGCGGAATCCTGTTCTACGTCTGGGGCTTCGCCTGGATGTTCGGGCACGGCAACGGGTACATCGGCTGGGGCGACGGCGCCGGCCACACCTGGTACTGCCTGCAGAACCTCCCGGACACCTACGAGTCGACGGGCGTCGCGACGCTGGCGTTCTTCCTGTTCCAGTTCGCCTTCGCCGACACCTGCTCGACGATCACGTCGGGCGCCATGCTCGGCCGCACCGGATTCTGGGGCGACCTCTGGTACAGCATCGGGGTCAGCGGCTTCCTCTACCCGATCTTCGGCCACTGGGCCTGGGGCCCGGACGGCTGGCTCAACACCATCCCGTTCTGGAAGGCCGCTCCGTTCCATGACTTCGCCGGATCGACCGTGGTGCACACCATCGGCGGCATGATCGCCCTCGCCGGAGCCATCGTGCTCGGGCCGCGCCTCGGCCGCAAATTCAAGCGCGACGGCGGCGGGCCGATGCCCTACCACAACATGACGGTCGCCTCTGTGGGCGCCATCATCCTCTGGTTCGGCTGGTACGGGTTCAACCCGGGCAGCACGCTCTCGGCCATGGACACGGCGGGCGTGGCCAGGGTCGCGGCCAACACGACGCTCGCGGCCTGCGCGGGCGGACTGGGCGCCCTCTTCTTCGTCTACCCCCGCTCCAAGAAGTGGGACTGCGGCGCGACGGTCAACGGCCTCCTGGCCGGCCTCGTGGCCATCACCTGCCCGTGCTACTGGGTCTCGCCCCTCGGGGCGATCCTGCTCGGCGCGATCGCAGGCGTGATCGTGATCCTCTCGACGGACCTCCTCGAATACCTGCGCATCGACGATCCCTGCGGAGCGTGGCCGGTCCACGGCGCGTGCGGCATCTGGGGCACATGGAGCCTCGGGCTCTTCGCCACGGGCCAGTTCGGGGCGCCGACGCCCACGGGCGCCGACACGTCGACCGTCGTCAAGGGTCTCTTCTACGGCGGCGGCACGGACCAGCTGGTCGCGCAGTTCATCGGCAACACGTCGATCGGCCTCGGGGTGTTCATCGTCTCGATGATCATGATGTACGCGGTGAAGGCCACGGGCACGCTAAGGGTCTCCAAGGAAGGCGAGCTCGAGGGCCTCGACCTCCACGAGCACGGCGGCACGGCTTATCCCGACACCCGCACCTCCACGCACTAAACAAATGAGACGGGCCGCCCCGCATCCCTAGCGAAGCGGGGCGGCCCGTACCTAACCGAGACCAACATCATCCAAGAAAGTATTCCATGAAGCTAATCATCGCCATCATCAAACCGTTCAAGCTCGATGAAGTGAAGGAAGCCCTGAGCGCTGCCGGCATCGAGGGCATGACGGTAACCGAGGTCAAGGGCTTCGGCCGCCAGAAGGGCCACACGGAGGTTTACCGCGGCAGCGAGTACACGGTCGACTTCGTCCCGAAGGCGAAGCTCGAGATCGCCGTGTCCAACGACGCCGCGGCCAAGGTCGTCGAGGTTATCCTCAAGGCCGCACGGACCGACAAGATCGGGGACGGCAAGATCTTCGTCATGCCGCTTGACGAAGTCATCAGGGTTCGTACCGGTGAGACCGGTGAGAAAGCCGTCTGATGGGTTCCGTTTTGAATTAGAGTCACCTTAACAGGTGCCTCTGTGTCGGGTCGGCCGGCTCCCCCTGATCAGGGGGGAGCCGGCTCACTTCCAGGGTATTTCGGAGAATTTCGCGGACGACGTGGTGGTTTTTTGGGGCCGGCCCAAGCGAGCGGGATGGATCCCCAGGCCATTGCGGGTCCCGTTCAGCCCCAGAGAGCATATCGTATCATATGATCTGATACGAACAGAGGGGGATCCCGGAAAGTCATGGCGTTAAAATGGTATATAATATGTTTAATATCAAACATATGCCATGTGGCACCGGTCTTGCTAATTACGTTTTCGTGAGCGGCGCCCAGCCGCTCATCCAGCCTGATCCTGGAAAGATGATATACCCTGAATATTATGACCATCCGACACATAGGCACATCATGTCTACGCGCGGCCCTGCTCGGGGCGGCGCTTTATGTTACGGCGGGAAGCTCGAGGCTCCTCGCCGACGACCCCAAGCCTGATCCCAACGGCGCAGCCACCGGGGCGGCAGTCGACGCGCAGTCGCCCGCCGGCTCATTCCTTGTAAGCGCGCCGGCGGATCTGAGCGCGGATGACAAGAAGGACGCGGCCAAGCTGAAGGCGTACACGGACGCTAAGAAGGCGTCCGACGACTTCAACAACATGGCGAAGACGGAGCCGCTGGCGGTCAAGCTCGCCGACTCCGTGGGCCACAACCGCGTCGCCATCAACTTCACCTGGACCCTGATGACCGGCTTCCTGGTCATGTTCATGCAGGCGGGGTTTGCGCTGGTGGAGACGGGCCTGTGCCGGGCGAAGAACGCGGGGCACACCATGGCGATGAACTTCATGATCTATCCCATGGGCATGCTCGGGTTCTACCTGTGCGGGTTCGCCTTCATGTTCGGCGGCATGGCCGACCCAATGTCGCCCGCGGGAGGGGGCATCGTCACCATGGGCGGTTACGCCGGGCTCAACCATGAGCTCGGCTTCATGCTCGGAGGCCATTTCATCGGCCTCCTGGGCTGGAAGGGATTCATGCTCCAGGGCGCCGGTTATGACACCGCGGCATTTGCACTCTTCCTCTTCCAGATGGTGTTCATGGACACAACCGCGACGATACCCACCGGGGCCGCGGCGGAACGGTGGAAATTCTCGGCCTTCATGATATATGGATGCTGCATCGGCTCGATCATGTATCCCGTGTTCGGGAACTGGGTCTGGGGCGCGGGCTGGCTCTCGCAGATGGGCGTCAACTGGGGGATCGGCCACGGCCACGTGGACTTTGCCGGATCCTCGGTCGTGCACATGCAGGGCGGCGTCATTGCGCTCATCTTCGCGTGGCTCATAGGCCCGCGCACGGGGAAGTACAACGCGGCCGGAAAGCTGGTGAACCCCATCGTTCCCCACAGCATACCCCTGGTCATGCTCGGCACGTTCATCCTGGCGTTCGGCTGGTTCGGCTTCAACCCCGGCTCGTCGCTCGCGGCGACCGACTACCGCATCGCTGTGGTCGCGGTGAACACGATGCTGGCCTCGGCCACGGGCGCCGTCGGCGCGACGATGTGGATGTGGTGGTTCAAGACAAAGAAGCCCGACCCTGCGATGATGTGCAATGGCATGCTTGCGGGCCTCGTGGCCATCACATGCCCCTGCGCCTTCGTGAGCGCGAGCGGCGCCTGCTGGCTCGGCCTGATCGCCGGAGTCCTCTGTGTCGAGTCGGTGTTCTTCTTCGACAAGATGAAGATCGACGACTCGGTGGGCGCGATCTCGGTCCACGGTGTCAACGGCGCCTGGGGATGCCTTTCGCTCGGCCTCTTCGCCGACGGCACCTACGGCGACGGCTGGAACGGCGTCGCGGGCAACGTGACGGGCCTCTTTTACGGCGGCGGCATGGGCCAGTTCTGGGCCGAGCTGATCGGCGTCACGGTCTGCTTCGTGACGCTGTCCATCCTCTCGCTCGTCGTGTACTTCATCGCCGAGAAGCTCGTGGGCAACCGGGTCAGCAAGGAAGTCGAGATCTCGGGCCTCGACCTGCCCGAGATGGGCGCGCCCGGGTACTCCGGGATTGTCTTCGACAAGGTCGTCGAGAATCCGATAGCCAACTGATAGGCCTCAATCTTCGGCACCGCGCGGGGTCCCATCCCCCGCGCGGTCCCGGGATACGGCAACCCAAATTCGACCCCACAAAATCTCATGCAATCCCTAGGTACCAATCTCTCGCTCTCGTCCATGGCGCTTGGCGCCGGCCTCATGATCGGCTACGCCTTCGGCGCCATCCAGGCGGCCGCGACCCGCCGCCACGAGCGGCTTCAGAGCGAAGGCAAATTCAAGAGCGGCTGGGCCGCCACGCCCGGGTCCTTCCGCCGTGTGGCCTACCTCCTCGTCGCCCTTGCGGCCGTGCAGTTCCTTTTCCCCGTTTTCTTCGCTCCCGACGGCGCCAGCCAATGGTGCGTGTCGATTGGCGTCGTCGCCGGCTACGGCTGGACGCTTTATAAGCAGATGCGACTGCGCAGGGCCTGATCCCGGTGATGTTTCCCATCGTCGCCGCGATCGACGCCGCGACCGCCGCCGGGGACTTTCCCCGCGCGCTGAGCAGCTATCCGCCGGTTCAGCCCGGGGGCCTCTGGCAGGCGCTCTCGGACCGCGTACGCGCGGAGCCGTTCAACCTCGTCGCCACCGTTATCTTCGCGCTCGCGATCGCGCACACGTTCATGGCGCCCGTCATCCGGGGCTGGGCGCACAGGGCCGAGGAGAGGCACCGGAACAGGCCCAGGGACAGCCGGCCGATCCCCCTCGACGACGAGGGCAACGAGGTTCCCGAGGTCAGCTTCCAGGGGCAGATCCTGCATTTCCTGAGCGAGGTCGAGGCGGTGTTCGGGATCTGGGCCGTCGTGCTCGCCGTCGCGATAGCGATGAGCCGAGGATGGGGGACGGCGGTGGACTACATAGGCCACAAGGTCGACTTCACCGAGCCCATGTTCGTGATGGTCATCATGGCGCTCGCCTCGACGAGGCCCATGATGCGCCTCGCCGAGCAGACCCTGTTCCTGTTCGCGGCGGTCGGCGGCGCCACGGTCGGCGCATGGTGGGTCTCCATCCTGGTCGTCGGGCCGCTCTTCGGGTCCCTCATCACCGAGCCTGGGGCCATGACGATCTCCGCGCTGCTCCTGGCGCGGCAGTTCTACCACCTGCGGCCGTCGCCGCGCCTGAGCTACGCCACCATCGGGCTCCTCTTCGTCAATGTCTCCGTGGGCGGCACGCTGACGCAGTTCGCGGCGCCGCCCATGGTCATGGCCGCGGGACCGTGGCACTGGGGCTTTGTCTACATGATCACGAACTTCGGATGGAAGGCGTTCACCGGGATCGTCTGCGCCACCAGCCTGTACTACTTCGTCTTCAGGAAGGAGTTTGACACGCTCAACAGGGCCTACCTGAAGCAGGGTCGGGCGCTGACGCAGGGCGGCGGCTCCTACATACCTCTCTGGATCATTTTGGCGCAGGCCTGCTTTCTCGTCTACACCGTGGCCGTGGCGCAGTACCCGGCCCTCTTCATCGGGGGATTCCTGTTCTTCATGGCCTTCGCGCAGGCCACGGCGCACTACCAGAAGAAGCTCGACCTGCGTCCCTCGCTCCTCGTCGGGTTCTTCCTCGCCGGCCTCGTGGTGCACGGCGGCCTTCAGAGCTGGTGGATCGAGCCAGTGCTAAAGAGCCTCGGGCGCGTCGCCCTCTTCACATGGGCCACGATCCTCACGGGATTCAACGACAACGCCGCGATCACCTACCTTGCCACGCTCGTTCCGGGATTCACGGAGCCCTTCAAGTATGCGGTGGTCGCGGGCGCGGTCACGGGCGGGGGGCTCACGGTTATCGCGAACGCCCCGAACCCGGCGGGCCAGTCCATCCTGCAGCGTTTTTTCCCGGGCGGCGTCTCGCCCCTCAAGCTCCTGATTTCCGCCGTGGTCCCCACGCTGGTCTTGGCGGCGGCCTTCATGCTGCTCTAGCCGGACGCACCCCGCCCACACCCCCTTTCAGGCCGCCGGCTGGGGCTTGCTGACAAAGCGGTAGCCGACGCTCGTCTCGGTCTGGAAATGCCCGGCCGAGTCCACCTCGTCGCCGAGCTTCTTGCGGATCTGCATCATGTAATAGCGCAGGTAGTTGGTGTTCTCCCGCGCATGGGGCCCCCAGATCTCGTTCAGGATGTGCTGGTGCGTGAGCAGCTTGTCGCGGTTCATGATGAACATGCGCAGCACCTTGAATTCCTGGGCCGTGAGCTTGACGGGCTGGCCATTGCGAAGGACCCGCCTCTGCTCGAGGTCCACCTGGATCGGCCCGAACTGGAAGTTGTTGCCGGGCGCCGCCGCCGTGCCGACGCGACGCAGCAGCGCGCGCATCCTGGCCAGCAGCTCCCCCCCGCTGAAGGGCTTGGTCAGGTAGTCGTCGGCTCCCGCGTCCAGCGCTGCGATCTTTCCCGTCTCGTTGTCCTGCACGGAGAGGATCAGCACGGGCACGGGGCAGATGACGCGCAGGGCCCTCAGCACCTCGGTCCCGTGCGTGTCCGGCAGCCCCAGGTCCAGGACCACAAGGTCGGGGGCCTGGAGCGCGACCTCGCCCAGCGCGACCCGGCCCGACTCCGCCTCCCTCACTTCATAGCCGGCCTCCTCAAGGGCGTAGCGGAGCAGCCGCCGGATCTGCTCCTCGTCGTCGACGACCAGGATATTCGACTTGGGCTCCTTCTTCATCCGACGGGAACGGGCGCCTGCTCGTCGTTGGGGAGGGACAGGGTGAACCGCGCGCCGCCCCCAGGCGCCGTGTCGACCGAGACCTCACCGCCCTGGGCGCGCATGAAGCCCCGCACGATGGACAGTCCCAGGCCGAGGCCGCCCTTGCGGGCCAGGGGCCCGCGGGTGAACTTCTCAAAAATGGCCTCCCGGATTTCCACGGGCACGCCCGGGCCGGTGTCGGTCACGACGATGTGGATTTGTTTGGGTTTGGCCTTCACCGCAGCGCTCACCCGGATCTTGGATTCGGGTGGAGTGTGTAGGGCCGCATTGGCCAGGAGCTGGGCGATCGCCTGCTCCAGCAACGCGGCATCGGCCCTGAATATCGGCATATCCGAGGGAATTTCAATCTCAAGCGCATGGTCGCCTATCCGGGAACCGACCGCTCGCCGGGCGGAGGCGACGACCTCATGGCACTCGCACCAGTCCATCCTCGGCCTCAGGACGCCCGATTCGAGCCGGTTCTGGCTGAGGAGGTTGCCGACGAGCCTGTCGAGGCGGTCGGTCGCGATCTGCAGCTCGACGACCACCCTGTTCCTCTTCTCGGCATCGTGTGTTTCGAGCTGCTCGATCGCCGACCGGAAGACCGCAAGCGGCGTCATCATCTCATGCGACACGCTGTCGAGCAGCGTCTGGTGCATCCGTTCCGACTCGGCCAGGAGGCCCGCCCTGTAGAGCTCGGCGCGGAGCGCCGACAGCTGGCTGCCGATGAGCGCGACCGCAAAGTAGGTCGTGAGCAGCAGGCCCTCGTCGAAATGGATTCCCGCAAACGAGAGCTTTGGCGGCACGAAGAAGAAATCCCAGGCCATCGCGCCCGCGACAGCCGCGGCAAGCGCGGGCCACCGGCCAATGCTCAGGCTGAGCGCGATGATCGCCAGAAGGTAGACGTAGCCCAGGGCATGGTAGCTGAGCGGCGCGTACGACCCGGCGACGGTCACGAGGACCATCACTCCCGCGACCAGGGAATAGTCCCTTAGGGCGCCGTGGGGGCGCCCAGGGGTGGGCTTGGGGTCGGGCATGCGTCAATATCCCACAAAGCATTGGCCATTCCAAGGGCGCCCTTTTTTGGGACCCTTGCCGCAAAAGGGCTGCGTGTGGCGCCTCGCAAACGGCTGATTCGTTAGATAATAGCGAAAACCCTGCTAAAACTACGTCAACCTGCGGCTGCGCGGACCACGGTCATTGACGATTCTCTCACACGGCCCGAAAAACGGAATAGCAGGACTCATCGAGATCCCTTCCCGAAACCGGAGGGGCGATTTGTGGGCCCCTGCAGGCCACCCTGCACGAATTCGTTCCCCCCGGAAGTTTGTCGTGCAGGGTGGTTCCCTTTTAGGAGCTCCCCCCAGATGTAGCTGCTGTCCCGACCCTGGGCGGCCCGGGCCCCGGCGTCAAAAGGTAGAACTACGCATCCCGAAGGGGGCCCCGGGACGCGCCGCGGGCAGCTTGTGGTCTTGCCTGCCGGCCCGGGAAAAGCCTAACGTGCCGGCTCCCCCGCCTCGACCCCAACCGGACAGAAGGCCCCCCGGGCCACGACGAATGAAACTCACCCCCTGCGCCGCCCTTGCCCTGACCTGCCTCGCCGCCGCCCCGCTCAAGGCCACCGAGTTCTCGGAGCTCAAGCGGACCACGCCCGTGGCTCCGACCGAGCAGATTCCCGTCATCGATTTCTTCCGGCCGTCGCAGTTCCAGAACCCCATGCTCAACTACGCGGGGACGCACATCGCGGCGATCGTGTCGGACACGACCGACCACACCAGCCTCTACGTTTTCGACAGGACGAACAAGACCG
The DNA here is from genome assembly GCA_964509885.1 of uncultured Opitutaceae bacterium. GTDB lineage: Bacteria > Verrucomicrobiota > Verrucomicrobiia > Opitutales > Opitutaceae > Palsa-1447. Next base: position 106,231 of record CAZDZL010000002.1, read on the forward strand.
TCGACGGCATCGGCTCCCGGGGTGACAACGACATCACGAGCTTCACCTGGCTGGGCGACAAGCGCCTCGTGTACGTGGAGAGCTTCGCGAAGCTGGGCGGGACCACGCTCCACGTCGGCGAGGCTGGCAACCTCTCCAATTCGGTCCCGTTGTTCCGGAATGTCGGTGTCAGCGTGTTCGCGGTTCCCCCCGCGGACAGGTCGCACCCGCTGGCCAACCTGTTTGCGGACGGGATCAACACCGGGCACTTCGACGACGCGGTGACCATCGACACGGCGATCATGTCCGACAACTCCGGGGTCCCGGTGAGCGACGCGGACGCCAACGTGAAGCGCATCCTCGTGCGCTACCCGGAGATGAGGACGGACCACGGATTCGACCAGGGCTTTTTCGCTGACAAGAACGGTTCACTTTCGTTCGGCCTGACGCAGCAGGACGGCGTCTTCACGCTGCACAAGCTCGTCGGGGACAACTGGGTCAACTGCCCCGAGGACCTGGATGAAATCGAGTTCGAGGGGGCCGGCGACAACCCGGGTGAGATCGCAGTCCTGGGCCCCAGGGACGGCAAGGCGCCGAGGCCGCTCGAGTTCATGGACGCCCTTTCGGGCAAGCCCGGCGACGTCCTCCTGCAGGACAAGTCGTACGACTTCAACGGCTGGCTCTTCCGCGACCCCGCCTCCCACAACATCGTCGGGGCGATCTACAACAAGGCCGCGCCCGCGGTGGTGTGGTTCACCGAGGCGTACCGCGACCTCCAGAAGCTCATCGACGGCCTTTTCCCGGGGCAGGTCGTGCGCATCGTGGGCCTCGACGACTCAGGCAAGATCGTCCTCATCAGCTCGGGCTCGGACCGGCAGCCCGTTGTCTACAGCTGGGTGGACCTGGAGAAGCACTCGAGCGGGCTCGTCCAGAGCTCAGCGCCCTGGATCGATCCCAAGCGCATGCGGCCCATGGGGGTGATCAAGTACAAGACCGCGGAGGGAAGGTCGCTTGACGCCTACATCACGCTGCCCTCGGGAGCCACCAAGACCAACCTTCCGCCGCTCGTCGTGCTGCCGCACCCCTTCATCGGGGGGCGCAGCACGTGGGAGTACAATGCGGAGGTCCAGTTCCTCGCGAGCCGCGGCTACGCGGTGCTCCAGCCCAACTACCGGGGCTCGGCGGGATACGGTTGGATGTTCCCGGAGCAGGACGAATATGAGTTCCGCAAGATGAGCGACGACGTGACGCGCGCGACGAAGACGGCGCTCGCCATGGGTCTCGGCGATCCCAAGCGGGTAGCGATCATGGGAACCTCCTTCGGCGGCTACCTGGCGCTCTCGGGCGCGGCCTATGACCCCGGCCTCTACAAGTGCGCGGTCTCGATCTCCTCCTTTTACGACTGGGGAAAGTACATCAAGGAGGACAAATACCAGCAGTACTCCGACGCCAACTACGCGCGCTACCTCAGGAAGCTAGGGGACCCCGGCAAGGACCCGCAGAAGTTCGACGACATCGCTCCCCTGCGCCACGCGGACCGGGTCACGTCGGCCACCTTCATCGCCTGGGGCGAGTACGACAATCCCGAGCTGATCAGCCAGTCCAGGGACATGGCGTCGTCCGTCGAGCGCAACCACGTCCAGACCGAGACGATGTCCTTCCTCGACGAGGGCAACGGCGTGCGCCACCTCGCCCACAAGCTGGACCTCTACTCGCACATCGAGGCCTTCCTCTCGAAGAACCTCTAGCCCCGGGACCCGGGGGCGGGTCTACGGCATCTTGCCCGCGCGCAGGGTCACCAGGGCGCAGACCTTCGGGACGTACATGCGCGTCTCGGCCGGCAGGGCGGACGAGACGCCGGCAAAGTCGCTGGCGCCGCGCGAGGCCAGCAGCCGGCCCACGCGGCCCTCGCCGGCGTTGTAGGCGGCGAGCACCAGCGGCCAGGAGCCGAACCGGGCGAAAAGGGTGTGCAGGTAGCGGGCGGCGGCGCGCGCCGACTTCTCCGGGTCCGCCCGGTCGTCCGGCAGGAAGGTGGAGAGGCCCAGCGCGTGCGCCGTGTCGGGCATCAGCTGGAACAGCCCCTTCGCGCCGGCGGGGCTGCGGGCCGACGGGTTCAGGTTCGACTCGACCTCGGCGATCCAGGCGAGCTGCGCCGGCACTCCCTCCGCCCCGAACGCGGCCCTCAGGAGGGGCATGAGCGCCGCGGCCTCCGCCGGCACGGGGCGGTTTCGCTCGCGGCTCATCCAGAGGTCGAAGAGCGGAACCTGCGGCAGCGCCGCGCCGGTCCCCGGCAGGGCGGGCGCGTGCGCCCGGGCCACCGCCTGCTTTGCGGCCTCAATCTCGTCGATGCGAAGCTCCAGCCAGTCCGCGTAGTCCCCGTAGCCGGGAAGCGCCCGCAATGCGACGAGCGCGGCTTGCGCCTGGGGCTCAAATGTCGCGAGCTCGTCGAGCGAGTTGTTGTCGAGCGCGTGCTGCAGGCGGGCGGCGAACTTGTCCCACTCCTCCTTCGACGGAAACTCATACTGGTCCTTGACCTCGGGCGGCGCGTATTGGTCGAAGAGCTGCTGGCCCACGGCGTAGAGGTCGTCCGTGCTCAGGGTGGGGGAGGGCGACGGCGTCGGCGCCTGCGCGGCCGCCGAGAGCGCGCAAAAGGTCAGGCAGGGTATCCAGGACGGGCGCATGGCACCGGCAGCCTGCCGGGGAATTGGCGGCGGTACGAGCCTGGTCGCGTCGCCCTCTGTCGGCCTAGGCGGCGCTCGCCGAGGCAGGGAAGCGGGCCGGCTTTAACGATTTCTCAACGGTTTTGCGGCCACTCTTAATTAGGCGCAGCGCCCCTGCGGACTATAATGGGGCGCCTTCAACCCCGTGCCCGGACCCAGGATGCGAATCCGATACCCGTGAACACAAACAGGACCGCGCCCTGCCATTTCGAGTTCTGCTTCCCGAGGATGGACACGCTGCTGCTGGTGGAGGTGGAGGGGCGCGATGTCACCATTCGCGCGACGCGCGACACGTTCACCGAGCGGCAGAAGGACTTCTTCGTCCGCGAGCTCGCCGCCGAGGGCTTCATCCCGGAGGAGGCGCAGTGGTTCCGGGCCGAGGGGCCGAATTCGTGGCAGCAGGGCGTCCAGTGGCTGGTCGACTTCTCATGGCTCGAGATCGACCAGGCCGTGGTCGCCCGGACACGCCGGTGGATGCAGTCGGTCATCGCGCTGGCCTTCGTGTCCTCGGTTCTCCTGGTCGGGTTGGCCGCGACGGGCCACCTCGGCAACAGTCTTCCCGAGCCGCTGTCCCGCCACCCCCACGCCGTGCGCTGAGCGGCGCCCGGTGACGGTCCCGTGGCTCTTGTCCCGGCATTTCGGCTTCGGCAGCCGGCACCGCCCGCGAGCCCCTTTCACCCTCCACCGGCCGTTCGCGAATCCGCGGTTTTTCGTTTAAGATGGGCGATGCAAATTGGCATAGACAGCTTCGCATCCTCAGTCCCCGACCCGGCCACCGGCGTCACGCTCAGCCACGCCGAGCGGATGAAAAACCTCCTGGCCGAGATCGAGCTGGCCGACCAGGTGGGCCTCGACGTGTTCGGGATTGGGGAGCACCACAGGCGCGAATTCCTCGACGCGTCGCCGGCGGTCATCCTCGCGGCCGCGGCGGCCCGCACGAGCCGCATCCGACTGACCAGCGCCGTGAAGGTCCTGAGCGCCGACGACCCGGTGAGGGTCTTCCAGGACTTCGCCACGCTCGACCTGATCTCGCAGGGCAGGGCCGAGATCGTGGTCGGCCGCGGCTCGTTCATCGAGTCGTTCCCCCTCTTCGGCCTCGCGCTCGATGACTACGACGAGCTCTTCGCCGAAAAGCTCGACCTCCTCCTCAAGATCCGGGCGAGCGAGCGCGTCACGTGGTCGGGCAAGCACCGGGCGGCCCTGACGGGGCAGGGCGTCTACCCGCGGCCGTTCCAGGACCGCCTTCCCATCTGGCTCGGGGTGGGGGGCACCCCGCAGTCCTTCGTCCGCGCGGGCGAGCTCGGGCTCCCGCTCATGGTGGCGATCATCGGCGGCGAGCCGCACCGCTTCCGTCCGCTGGTCGACCTCTACCGTGAGGCCGGCCGCCTCGCGGGGCATCCCGCGGAGCGCCTCACGGTCGGCGTGCACGCGATCGGGTTCGCCGGGGACACGACGAAGGCGGCGGCGGACGACTTCTATCCCGGCTTCGCCCAGACCTTCACGAAGATCGGAAGGGAGCGCGGCTGGCCCGCCACGACCCGGGCCCAGTTCGACGCCACGCGCGGGCCGACGGGCGCCTACGTGATCGGCGACGCCCAGACCATCGCCGAGAAGATCCTCCACGTGAACAAGGCCCTGGGCGGCATCTCGCGGATCACCTTCCAGATGAGCGTGGCGACCATGCCGCACGCGAAGATGGCGCGGTCCATAGAGATCCTCGGGCGGGACGTCGCGCCCCTGGTCTCAAGGGCGCTTGCCTGAGGCGCCCTCCGGCGGGCGGCGTCATCTCGCGCGGAGCGCGATGAGCTTCCCATCGAAGCCCGCGGCTATGACCGTGTCGCCGGCCAGGGCGAGCGAGCCCGCGTAGCCGCCAAAACCGTTTTCGGGCGCGGCGGCGGCGAGCACCTGCCACCTGGGCGCCCCGGTCAGGCGGTCGAGGGCCATGATGCCGCCGACATGGGCGATCACCGTGCCCTCCATGTTCTGCGCGACCGTGCCCGTGAACACGCTGTCCCGCGTGACGAGCGGCGTGCCCCAGTCCAAGCCGTGGACGGGGGTGGACCAGCGCGCCTTTCCCGTCACCGGGTCGATCGCGGTCACCCTGCTGAAATCCGACGCCCCGACATAGATGAGCCCGTCGACAAGCGCGGGCGTCGACTCGACCCACGAGAACCAGTAGGAAAACCGCCACGCCGGCGACCCGTCCGCGAGGTTGAATCCGTAGAGCATGTAGTCGCGGCTGCCGACTATGAGAATCCCCCCGGCGACGACCGGGGTCGTCACGACGCCGCCCCCTGTCCTCACCCTCAGGGTCTCCCTGCGGGCCTGCCTGTCGAGGAGGACGACGGAGCCGTCCATCGTGCCGAACATGAGCGTGCCGGCGCCGAGCAGGCCGACCCCGGAGTACACCGGGGCCCCCGCGTCATGCCTCCAGAGGACGGATCCCGTGGCCGCGTCGACCGCGTAGAGGCCCCCGTCGCCGGAGCCGCAGTAGACCACGCCGTCCAAGAGGAGCGGCGTGGCGCTGCGGTGGTTGAACGTCGGGTTGTCGGGCGCCTTGGCGCCCGCGATCCCCTCGTGGAGCGGCGCGAGCCAGCGCAGCGAGCCGCGCGCACGGTCGAGCGCAATCAGGTTCTCCCGCGTGTCGAGCACGTAGACGGTCCCCGGCCCGACGACGGCGCGCCCGTCGATGGGGTTCGCTCCCTTCCATGTCCAGACCGCGGTGCCGTCGCCGGCGTTCACCGCATGAAAGAGCCCGGCCTTCGTGCCGAGGTAGATCATGGTGCCGGCCACCACCGGCGGGGCCCAGGTGCCGGCGCCCATGTCGTAGCTCCAGAGCGGGGCGGGGCCGGGGGGAAGGCGCTGCGGGGCCGGCCTGGGCGGGAAGGCGCGCCCGCGGGCGAGGGCGACGGGAAGCCTGGCCTTTCCAAACGTCCCGCTGAGCCGGTCCCCTTCGAGCAGGAGCTCGAGGTCGAACGCCGGCGTGATGCGGTAGCGGCCGCCGCCCTCGGCCTCCACCGGTATTCCAAACTCCGCGGCGTAGGTGAACATGTCAGGGAAGTTCATCTTGAAGGCCAGCGCGCCGCCCTTCTCGCGGTGAAACTCCAGGCCGAAGTCGGCCACGGTTCCCTGGGGCGCCGTGATGGTCCCGAGCCAGGTGCCCTCGATCGGGTCCGCGCCCGCGGGGGCGCCGAGGCTGACGGCCGCGAGGGCGAACAGGGCGAGGAGCGGGCGCGCCGCGGCCGTTGGAATCGAACGCGTGTGCATACCCGAGGGGATGACCGGCTCGCGTCCCGTTACAAATGCTCTGCGACGAACGGCTCGGGGCGGGGGACCGGCGGCGCCCCGCCGCGGACGAAAGGCGCCGCACCCACCGGATTGTTTGCACCCGCAGGATCCCCGGGTTGCCCGCGGCCCGACACCCATTTTCGGCTACCGCCGGTCAGGGCACGAGGACGTGCTTTCCCTTGAGCGCGCCGGAGGCGATGTCGCGGTAGAGCCCCGGCGCCTCGGCGAGGGGGTGTGGGGCGACCGCGGGCAGGGGAAGGTCGCCCCTCTCGATGGCCGGTGTCAGCGAGCCGAGGATCCCGGCCGTCTCCTCAAAGCTCAGCTTTAGGGAGTCCACCCCGATCAGCCTCGACTCGTTGTGGTAGAAGTCGACCAGGTTGAAGCCCACGCGCGGCTCGGGCGTGGAGGCGATCGCCACCTGGCGCCCGCGCCAGGCGAGCGACTTCAGGCACTCCTCAAACATCGCCCCTCCGATGAGGTCAAAGACGATGTCGACCCCCCGCCCGGCCGTCGCCGCCCGGATCCCGTCGGACAGAGCCGTGGCCTGGAGGTCGATCCACGACGCGACGGGCAGGTCCGCGGCCCTGGCGAGTGCGTCAGCGGACCGGACGGTGCCGTAGACCTTCGCGCCAAACCCGTGGGCGAGCCGCGCCGCGATGGCACCCACGCTCCCGGTGGTCCCGGTGATGAGGATGGTCTCCCCCTTCTGGATCCGCGCGGCGCTCACAAGCGCGGCCCAGGCCGTCATGTAGGCGACGCCGATCCCCGCACCCTGCTCGAAGCTCGCGTTTCGCGGCAGCGGCATCGCCGCGCCCCCGGGCAGGGTGAGGAATTCCGCATGGCTGCCGTCGCGGCCGAAGCCGAGGTTGCCCCCGGAGCCGAAGACGGAGCGGCCCACGAGCCCCGGAGGGCCCTCGGCCACGATGCCCGAGAAATCGCGCCCCGGGGTGCGCGGGACGGTCGTCCCGTGCATCAATCCCAGGACGTTCTTGATGTCGCTCGGGTTGATGGCCGCGGCCTTCACCCGGACGAGCACGTCGCCCGGCGCCGGCTTCGGCACGGGGACGTCCCGCACCGTAAGGGCGTCCAGGGAACCCGTCCTTTCAAACCTCAGGGCCTGCATGGTCGGAGGGCCTGGGTCCCTGCCCGGGGAATCGCGGGTGTGTCCTTGGGTTCCATTTCGGTTTCGCTGAAAAAAAGGATTGGGAATCCCGCGGCCCAAGGCACGACAATAGCTCGCGGGGAACGGCCGGGGGCGCCGCTTCCCGGCGAGGGGGCACGTAGGTGAGGACCCTTTATGATCCTTGGACCCGGTTTGTCATGCTAGCCTCGGGTCAGACTCCTCCTTCGTCCGCACCCCTGCGCGCGCCGGACGTCCCACTACGCCTTTTTACGCGAAATTGGCCAATATATCCACGCGGCATCCGTCAACATTGCCTTGTCAATGGGTTCCAATGGCATGGACCGGGGAACGCTCAAGGCGAGGGTCCCCCGAGATGTTTTCCATGCCTCACTCTGATCCGCCCGACAACCCGCCGCACTTCGCGGGGCCCTTGGCGTCGCCGGGTGCGACCCTCGCGGCTTGCGACCCGGACCCGCGGGAAAGGCGCCTCCCGTGAGGCTCCTCGGACGAACCGCGCTGCCGCTCGGGCTCATCTCGCTCGCGGGCGCCCCGCTCGCCCATGCGGGGGAGCCCGCGGGTAGCGTGATGGACTACACCAACCTCGCCGCGCCGCAGGTGGGCGACCATGCGCTGCGCGTCCTGACGCCGACGCTGCTTGAGCTGCGCCAGCTGAACACGAAGGCGCCCGATCCCGCGCCGGTCGCCACCTGGAACCTCGTGGACGCGAATGACCAGTTCGTCGCGCCCGCGGCGTCCGAGTTCGCGGTGACCGCGGGCGGCACCCCTGTCGCCGTCACGTCGGTCGGGTTCAGGCGCCGCCCCTTCTTCGCGGCGCTGAACACCTACGACCTGCGGATCGACAATGCGCTCTACCTGAGGCTCGCAGCGCCGGTCGCCGACGGCCAGGCGGTCGTGGTCACGAACCCGGACGGTACCATCTGGCCGCCCGGCGTCACCTTCGGCGTGACGGCGGACCCCCTGCGCTACAGCCCGGCGATACACGTGAACCAGGAGGGCTATGTGCCGTCGTTCACGAAGCTGGCGATGGTCGGCTACTACCTCGGCGACATGGGCGAGATGCCGGTCGCCCCCGCGAGCTTCAGCCTCATCGACGCGAACACCCAGGCCGTGGTGTTCCAGGGCCCGCTCGTCGTGCGCATGAGCATCGGCTGGACGACGACGCCGCTTCCCTACCAGGAGGTGTACTCCGCCGACTTCAGCAGCTTCACGACCCCCGGCGAGTACCAGGTCCAGGTCGCGGGCATGGGCGTCTCGCTTCCCTTCGCCATCAACGACGGCGTCGCGATGGCCTGGACCCGGACCTACGCCCTCGGCATGTACGAGCAGCGCAGCGGGTCCCCCGGCATCGGGCTCCCCTGGACGCGCTTCGCGCATCCCGCCGACCACACCGCGCCGGCGAGCGTGCCCGTCCCGGACACCAGCCCCTCCTTCGCCTTCACCTGGGCCACCATCAACAGCTACACGTCCCTGGTGACGACGGGCGGCCCCCCGATGCAGTTCCCGCAGTCGGCCCCGACGCTCACGAGCAACGAGACCTCCCTCTATCCCTTCGTCAACACGGGCGCGATCGACGTCTCGGGCGGCCACTGGGACGCGGGCGACTACAGCAAGTACACGGCGAACAGCGCGCAGCTGATCCACGAGCTCATCTTCGCCGTGGACAACGTGCCCGGGGTGTCGGCCCTGGACAACCTGGGCATACCCGAGAGCGGCGACGGCATCCCCGACGCCCTGCAGGAGGCCAAGTGGGAGGCGGACTTCCTGGTGAAGATGCAGGACGCCGACGGCGGCTTCTACTTCCTCGTGTACCCCATCAACGAGGAGTACGAGGGCGCCCTCCCGCAGAACGGCGAGGCGCAGGTGGTGTGGCCCAAGTCCACGTCGGTCACGGCCGCGGCGACGGCCGCGCTCGCCGAGGCGGGATCCTCGCCGGCCATGAAGAGGTGCTACCCGGCCCAGGCGGCCGCGTACCTGGCCGCCGCGCAGCGGGGCTGGGCCTTCGGCAACGCGGCCACCGGCAGGTTCGGAACGTCCCGCTACCAGAAGCTGACCTTCTACTCCGACGACTGGCAGGACAACGACGAGTACGCGTGGGCGGCCGCGGCCCTCTACGCCGCCACGGCAGACCCGGCCTACCAGGCCCAGCTCTTCGCCCTCTTCCCCAATCCCGCCGACAACACCACGTTCCGCTGGGGCTGGTGGTCCATGGCCGAGGGGTGGGGCAATGCCATCCGCGACTACGCCTTCGCCGCCTCGAGCGGGCGCCTGCCAGGGGCCAGCCTCGACGCCGCGTACCTGGCCGCGTGCCGCGCCCAGATCACCGGCGCGGGTGACAACGTCGTCGCGTGGACGGACGACTACGCCTACGGCACGCCGTTCCCCGTGGAGACGAGGGCCGTGATCGGGGGAGGGTGGTACTTCTCGCTCGACCAGGCCTCCGACGCCGCCGTGGCCTACCTGGTGAGCCCCGATCCCTCCTACCTGGAGGCCCTCGTGACGGCCATGGACTACGAGGGGGGCACGAACCCGGTCAACGTCGTGTTCCTCACGGGCCTCGGCCTCAAGCGCCAGCGCAACATCGTCGACCAGTTCGCCGTGAACTCACGGCGCGTCCTGCCGCCCTCGGGCATCCCGATCGGCCAGGTCACGGCCGGCTTCGAGTTCCTGAGCAGCTACGGGCCCGAGCTCAACGAGCTCTGCTTCCCGACGGACGACGGCTCGACGAACATCTACCCGGTCTACGACCGCTGGAGCGACGCCTACAACGTGACCCAGGAGTTCATCACGGTGAACCAGGCGCGCAGCTTCATGTCCTCGGCCCTCCTCGCGTCGCTCACGGCGAGCTCGGCCGGCCCCTGGACCGCCCCGGCCGCGACCATCGCCGTGCCGGCCCAGAGCGTCCCGCTGAACACGCCGGTCACGCTGAGCCTTCAGGCCGGCGGGCTCGACCTCACGGGTGCACGCATCGTCTGGGAGGGCCGGGACCAGCAGCCCGCCTTCGGGCAAACCTTCACGTTCACGCCCGTCAACAACGGCGACCAGTGGGCCGAGGCCGAGGCCGAGTGGCCGGACGGCCGCCGCGCGTTCGCGGAGAATGACTTCCAGGCAAACGGCGTCGTCCAGGTGTGGATCGACGACGCGTTGCCCGCCGGCGCGCAGGCGACCTCCGACGGCGGGGACAACTGGAACTGGGTCTCGTCCAGCCCGACCCCCGAGATGGGAAGCCTGGAGTTCCAGACCGCCGTCGCCGCCGGGCTCCACGAGCTGTCGTTCACCGGGGCGACCCAGTCCGCCCTGCAGGTCTTCGCCGGCGACAGCCTGTTTGCCTGGGTCTACATCAACAGCGCGAGCCCGCCCTCGGAAATCCTCATCGCCTGGTACGACGGCTCGTCGTGGGAGCACCGCGCCTACTGGGGCGCCAACACCATCACCTACGGCACGAACGGGAGCGCGGGCCGCTATTATGCCGGGCCCCTTCCCGCCATGGACCAGTGGGTGCAGCTCTCCCTTCCGGCCAGCGCCGTGGGGCTCGAGGGGTCCGCCGTGAGCGGCATGGACTTCTCGCTCTACGACGGGGGAGCCACGTGGGACGCCATTGGAAGGTCGTCCCTTGGGGCGCCTACCCCGACGCCTACTCCCACAGGGTCGCCCACGCCGAGACCGACGCCCACGCCGAGTCCGACCCCGTCCCCGACGCCCACCCCGTCACCGACCCCGAGCCCGTCTCCCACCCCGACGCGGTTGCCCACGCCCACCCCAAGGCCGACACCGACCGCGAAGCCGAGTCCGACCCCCGCGCCGAGTCCGACCCCGGGAATAACGCCGACGCCGTCACCCACCCCGACGCCATCGTCGACACGGGTGCCCACGCCGACGCCGCGGCCGACACCGACGCCCGTGCCGAGCCCGACGTCGGGAAGCACGTCGACCCTGTCACCGACCCTCGCGCCCACGCCGACACCGTCACCCACGCCGACTTCGTCACCGACACCGACGCGGGTGCCAACACCGACGCCAAGGCCCACGCCGACGCCGTCACCCACGCCGAGTCCGACCCCGAGCCCAACCCCGTCCCCGACGCCGTCGCCGACATGAGGGGAGTCGTCGACCCTCGGGCCGCGGTAGTTCCTGCGCGCTTGCCGCGGGTTGGTGCTTCTTCTCTGTGCTTGCCGTCGCGGAACTAGATTAGGGAACGTCGTAGACCTCGACGAGCGCGACCCCCGTCCCGCCGTTGGCGCCGGAAACCTGGACCGTGTACGGGCCGGGGCTGAGGGTGAGCAGCATGGCCGAGTCGCTGCTCGCGGGATCAGGCCAGGGAAAGGCGCCGACCAGCGAGGCGACGGAGCTGACCGCCTGGTTCCCCGCCCAGCCCGCGTTCGAGGCGACAAGGGTCGAGTTGGAATACAGCGAGAGCTGCGGCTGCGAGAGCAGGCCCGGGACATTGTAGGCAGCGAGCGCCGGGCCCGAGGCGCGGATGAGCACGGTCTTCGCGCTGTTGCCGCCGATCACGAATCCCGCGATCAGTATGCCGCCCCCGGTCCCAACGTCGACGCGGGTCGACACGTTCATGAGCCGTGGCGACGCGGCGGTGTAGGACTGCGCGGGCGTAGCGTCGTAGACCTCCGCCAGCGCAATCCCGGTGTCGCCGGACTCGCCGGTGATGTTTGCCGTGTAGCTGCCGGCGGCCAGCGTCGGCACGAGGGCGGCGTCGTGGCTCGCGGTGTTGGTCCAGGCGAAGGCCCCCAGGGCCGCGGCCTCGCCCGAGATTGCCGCGGATCCGCCCCATCCCGTGTTGGCGGAGATCAGGCTGGGCTGCGACCCGGTCGCGTAGAGCTGCAGCTGGGGATCGGCAAGCGCGCCCGCGACGTTGAAGGCGCCGAGCGCGGGGCCGGACCCGCGGACAAGGACGGGCTCGGATCCCGACGTCCCCGGCCCGCCGACCACGAATCCGGTGATGAGGATGTTGCCCCCGGTCCCGACATTCGCCCTGCAGGAGACGTTGATCAGGCGACCGGGATTCGCGGTGTTCTCGACAGTGAGAAGGGCGCCCGCGGTCTCGACGGAACCCGCGGGCGTCGTGACGAGGCAGGAATAGACGCCGGCGTCCGGGGCGACGGCGTGGCCGACGACGAGGGTGGAGCCCGTCGCCCCGGCGATCGGTACGCCCCCGAGCAGCCATTGGTAGCCCGTGGACGAGACGGATGCCGAGGCGCGGGGGGACGCCCCGGGCTTCGACCCGGTGGTCGCGGTCGATCCGCCCGCGCCCACGCTGAACACCACGGTGCTGCCGCTGGCCACCGTCTGGGGCTGCGGCTGGGAGGACACGGTGGGCGCAGCCGACGCGTTGGCCGCGTTGATCGCGAGGGAGGCCGGAGCGCTTGTGACGGCGCCCGAGGAGTTCGTGACCGTGACCGTGTAGGAACCCGCGTTGGAGGATTGCGCCCCCGTGACGAGCAGGACGGGTCCCGTTGCCCCCGCGATCGGCGTGGCGCCGAGGTTCCACTGGTACGAGAGAGGGGGCGAGCCCGTCGCCTCGACGAGGAAGGCGGCCGTCGCCCCCGTGTTGGCCGTCTGGGGCGCGGGCTGCAGGGTGATCGCCGGCGGGACCCCGGAGGCGTAGACATTGAAGACGACCGTCACATCCGGGGCGGCCGAGAATCCCGGGATGGCCTCCTGGCTGACCACGATGGTCACGGTCCCCGGGGCCCCCGTAAGGGTCACGATGTTTCCGTCGATCGTCGCCGGGCCGCTCAGCACCGTGTAGGTGACGGGGGCGTCCGAGTTCGTTGTCACCGAGAGCGCAAAGGGCGCGGCGCTTGTCAGGACGTTGGGCGGCTGGACGACCGTGAGCGTCTCGGGCGTGAGCGGCTGTGACGAGAAGATGATCTGGGACTGGCCGGTGATGGGGTTGGGCGTCGTCTCGGTCGCCGTGACGGTCCATTGGCCCACGGAGTTGAACGTGGCCTGCACCGTGGCCGTCCCGTTCGCGAAGGTGACGGCCTGGGGCAGCCCCGGGATCTGGGAAGTGAGTGCGACGACTCCCGAGTATCCCGGCACCGGTGCATCCTGGGCGTTGACCGCGGTGACCGTTATCGTCGCGGTTGAGCCGACTAGCACCGTGTTCGGGGTATTGAAAACGAAATGGGTCGCCGTCCCGAGGCTTACGGCGATCGGCGTTCCCCTCCGGATCCTTCCGTCCTCGACGTAAAGGTTGCCCGCTCCGTCGACGGCGATCCCGCCGGGGCTCCTGAAGGTCGCGCCATCCCCGATCCCGTCGAAGCTGGTTTCGTACGGAAAGGGGGTATCGGAGTTGCCGGCTATGGTGGTTACACTCCCCCCGGCGGCGATCTTTCGGATCGTCAGGTAGGTTGAGTCGACGACAAACACGTTTCCCGACGCGTCGGCAGTGATCCCGCCCATCTCCTGGAGCCTCGCGGCCGGGCCCGTGCCGTCCTGGTGGCCGTATTGTCCCGCCGTTCCCGCGAGGGTCGACACCAGCCCGGAGGGCGTGATCTTGCGAATCGTATAATTTCCCTGGTCGACCACGTAGATGTTTCCTGAGGCATCGGAGGCGAGGGAGGTCGGCTCTTGAAACCGAGCGGCCGAACCTTGGCCATCCGCGCTTCCCGCCTGGCCGGTGGAACCGGCAAACGTGGACTGGACCCCGAAGGGCGTGATCTTCTGGATCGTTTGGCGTTGGAAGTCGGAGAAATAGACGTTCCCGGAGGGATCGACCGCGATCCCGCCGGGTGAGAGCAGCTGAGGGTTCCCCGTGCCGGCGATCCGCGTCACGTTGCCCGCGGGAGTGACTTTCCAGACGTCGAAATAATCGCAGACATATACGTTGCCGATTGCGTCGACCGCGGCCGCAGTGGCGAAGGTGAAATCGGCGCCCGGGTCCGGCCTCGTCCCCACGGCGCCCTGCGGCGTGACCGTGTTGATGGTCGAGTCGACATCGACGAGGTAAAGGGTGCCTGTGCAATCGATTGCCAACGCCCCCCCGATACTCGGCACCGACAGGGAGTTCCCCATGCCGTTTGCGTCGCCGAATCCGGGTGGACTCCCGAAAAAGCTCGTGAAGGAATACCCGGTCACGTCTCCCGGGGGGACGGCGGAGACAGTGAGGGTGGATGCGGCGCTGGTGGCGGATCCCGAGCCGTTGGACACCACGGCCCTGAACTCGGCCCCGGACAGCGACGTCGCGGCCGAGGCGATTGCGAGCGTCGCGGTGCCGGAGCCGCTGAAGCCGCCCCCGTCCACCAGGTTGCTCCAAGTGGAGCCGCTGTTCGTCGACTCCTGCCATTGGTATGTGGGAAGCGGGTCCCCTGCCGAGCCGACGGTGAAGCTGAGGGCCTGCCCGGCAAGGCCGACCACGCCTGGGGTCTGCAGCACGACACCCGAAAGGTAGTTGACGGTCAGCGTGGCCGTGTTTGAGACGGCCGGGATCGTGCCGTTGTCGACGACGCACTCGTACTGGCTTCCGTCAAGGGAGCCCGTGGCGCCGGTGATGGTGAGCGTGCTCGTGGCGGTCCCGCTGTACGGCCCACCGTCGGAAAGGGCGGTGAAGGTGCCCGTCGAGGGGTCCAGCACCTCCCACTGGTAGTCCAGCGGCGCGCCGCCGGTGGCGGTGACCTGGAACGTTGCGTTCTGGCCGGCCCCTACGGTCGCGCTCTGGGGCTGGCTTGAGACGGCGGGCGCGCTTTCCGACTGGGGCATTCCCTTCCGGATGGTCTTGTTGAAGAGTTCGGCCGCGTAGAGGTTGCCCGCAGCGTCGACGGCGATGCCCACCGGATGGTTGAACAGCGCGTTGCTTCCTATCCCGTCGGCCGAGCCCGCGACTGCGGCGCTCCCGCCCACCGTGGTGATCGCGCCCCCGGGTGTGATCTCGCGGATGGTGTCGTTGTCGGACACGAAGACGTTGCCGCTTGCGTCAACGGCGACGCCCGCCGGCGCCACGAACTGCTGGGGCCTCCCGGCCAGCGTGGTCACCGCGCCCGAGGGCGTGACCTTTCGGACCTCTCCGTTGCCCGTGTCCGCCACATAGACATTGCCCGCGCCGTCCACGGCCACGGCCGAGGGATTGAAGAACAAGGCCGCGCTGCCGACGCCGTCCGTGTTCCCCGACTCCGCCCCGGAATCGCTCCCGGCCAGCGTCGTCACCACGCCGGCCGGGGACACCTTCCGGATGCTCTGGTCGTACATGTCCGCGACGTAGACGTTGCCCTGCGCGTCCACCGCTATGCCCATCGGGTAGGAGAACCGGGCCGCGGCCCCGGTCCCGTCGGGGCTGCCGGCATTCGAAGGGTTGCCTCCCGCGAGGAGGGAAACGACCCCTCCCGGGGTCACCTTGTCGATCGTCCCGTGGAGCTCGTCGGCCACATAGACATTTCCGGAGGCGTCAACCGCCACGCCCTGGGGGCCGTTGAAATTGTAATTCGGATAATAAGGGACGAAGGTGCTTACCGTTCCGCCGGGGGTGATCGCACGGATTGAATTGTTTCCATTGTCGCTGACATAGACGGTACCCGAGGCGTCCACGGCGACGAAGCTGGGGGAGCTGAACACGGCGGCCGCGCCGGTGCCGTCCAGGTCGCCAGAGATCCCCGCGGTGCCGGCCAGCGTCGTGAAGTCGTAGGCGGTGACGGTCAGCCGGGGTGTCTCCGGACCGGCATGGCCAGCGACCGTTGCAAACAGGGCCGCAGCCACGCCCAGGCCGCGCCGGACGCCGACCGGCCGCGGTCCTGTCGAGGGAAGGTCGCCGTGAGCGAGCATTAGTCGGCTTTCCAAGAGGAGGAAAATCAAGCCCGAGACCAGCCTTCAATTTACGCGATTCCACTGTCCCGGATGGGAAACGCGCGTGGGTCAAGCGATTGCAAAACGGCCTGGCAGGAATGGCAGAGGTGCCGGGACCTGAAAAGGGTGCCCATACCCGGGGTCTTTCGGCGCCGCAAATCAACCCGCGGCCGCACTCCCCCGGGGGCGGGGATGGACCATCGCTACTCTGCGGCCAGCGTGACGGCCTCAGTCGTACCGAATTTTCTCGGGAAAGGCGCGTACGCCGCCGCAAGCACCGAAGGGATCGCCGCGAACATCACGATTATGAAGTAGGCCTTGTAGCCGAAATGATCCGCCAGGGGGCCGCTGATCATCTGCGTGGGCACGAGCATCAGGTTCATGAGCGCGGTGCAGTACGCATAGTGCGTCATGTGGTACTTCCCGGGCGAGATCTGCTGCATCATGTAGAGCATGTTGGCCACGAAGCCGAAGCTGTACCCGAACTTCTCGACTGTCACGAGGGAGCCGATCGTCCAGAGCGAGAGCGCGTGGCCGGGCCCGGCAAGTTGGGAGAGGATGACGAAGGTCACGTGCGGGATGTTCAGGAGCAGCGCCATGAAGATGAGCGTGCTGCGCTTCAGGCCGTACCTTGCCATGAACGCGCCCCCGAGGAGGCCCGCAAAGAGGCTCACGAAGGTGCTGACCGTGCCGTCGATGATGCCCTTCTCCTTGAGCGACAAGCCGACGCCCCCGACGGCGTGGGCGGCCTGCAGGAAGAGCGGCCCCTCGATCAGGAGGAGGCCCTCCGAGCTCCGGTAGAGGAACACGAAGAGCAGCATCCCCCATATCTTGTCCTTGCGGAAGAAGTCGGTGATGGAGTCCCTGAACGTGGCGCCAATCTCTCCCAGGCCCTTCGGCCGCACCGTAATGGAGCCCGTGGGGAGGATGAACCAGTGGTAGACCGCCAGCACGCAGAGTGCCGCCGCGGCGAGGCCCAGGGCCCAGCCCCAGGCTGCGTTTGCGGACATGCCGTGGTCCTGCTTCATAGAGCCCGCCGCCCACACCACCACCGCCGTGGCAAACAGGCGTCCGACGTTCCAGAAGACGCCCTGGACGCCGATGAACTTGGCCTGGCGGTGGGGGTCCAGCGTGGTGATATAGATGCCGTCCACGCAGATGTCCTGCGTGGCCGAGGCGAAGGCCATCACCCAGAGGACCGCTATCGAGATCTGGAAGTAGTTCGGGAGCGGGAGCGCCACCGCGATGGCGCACAGGAGCGCCGCGATGACGATCTCCATCGACAGGACGAAGAACTTCTTCGTCCTGTACATGTCGAGGAAGGCCGCCCAGAGGGGCTTCAGCGACCACGCGATCCCGATGCTCGCGGTGGCAAGCGTGATCTCGCCGTCCGAGTGCCCGAGATCCTTGTACATGGTCCCCGCCACCCAGATCACCAGGGCAAAGGGAATGCCCTCGGACAGGTAGGAACTGGGCACCCAGCTCCAGGGGTTGCGAACTCGGGCTGCGGGGGAACTCATGCGGAGTAGGGGGTACCCGATGAGACCGGCCTCATTCCCAATGGCAAGGCTGCGGAGCCATGAGCAACGCCTTAGAGACCGGAATAAAATGGCGGAGGTGCCGGGATTTGAACCGGCGCTCCGCGCCAAAGCTAAGTTGCCAGCTGACCGCGATTTAGTTGAGCGCAAATAGAAAGGAACGAGAAGCAACGTGTGTGGAAACGAAGCAAGGAGAAGGCAAGACCATGCATTCTGGCAATTCTTGGCAATGTGGGTCCGGATCGAATCGGGCTTGGGCCGTGAGGGCGGCCTTCGTCTGCCAACAACGTTGACGCTCAGTCCCATGAACGCCCCTGGTCCAACGGGCGCCGATATCAAAGTGTGACGCCGTTTCGAGTCGCGGCATGCGCAGCTTTCGGTTCGGATTCCGATCCAAAGTGAATTCGAAGCAGATTGCCGCAAAAGAGCGCCGGCCGTGAACTTGATGCCGGCCGTGCGCGTTTCATTGCTTTTGTTTTTGGCCTTGGCGCAGGTTCCCCTCGGCCTTGCGCAGATGCAGGTGGTTGCGAAGTACGAGGGTGAAATGCTGCCGGTCGTGGATTGCCGTGACGCATACCTCTACGTCCAAAAGGACGGAGACAGGGAGAAGACCGGCATTGACGATTACACGATGCGCCCGGCCAAGGAGTTCGGTACCGGCTTCATTGAGATCAGCAACGTTAAGGCAGACCTCGATCCGCTGAGGTCTGCTTCTGCCAAGGAGCGGTCGGATCCCAAAGCCTCAAATTTCCGCTTCGAAGCGGACATCACGGCCGACCGGGACCTGAAGCCGGTCTTCGCGTTGCTCACCTTCGTTTCCGAGGGTTCGGTGGGAACTTGGTTTATTCCGATCGGCCGCCTTGAGCAGTCGACACTGAAGCACGTGGTCGTTGCCTTTCATGACCGGGTCGATTCGGTCGGCCGCCTCCACGTCTTCGTGGAGGGGGCAGAGCTCAAATCTTCGCAGGTGCGGCAAGCCTACGATGTCCGGGCCTACTACTCCTCACTTGTGCAGAAGGCGGGTCCGTCGGCCCTGGAGCTTCTGAAGCTCAACGAGTCGTTCCCTTACGTCCTCTCGAACGATGGTCGTCTGCTTGCTGCGCTTCGCGACCGCGACACGTACTACGCGATCGTCGTGTACGACCTGGATGGGAAAAAGGTGCTCTGCGAGATCAAGACGGAGGACCACGAGACGACGATTTCGCGCCTGACTTGGGTTTCGGACCACGAGTTGGTCTATCTCTCCGCGAGCGGCTGGGTATGGAACTACGGTTGGTACCGCCAGCGAAGCGAGCTGATGCTGCTCGACGTGAGGTCCGGAAGGACAAGGAAGCTCGACGACAAGGTCTCGCAGATCGTCATGTCGCTTCACGAGCACCCCGAGACCCTCGTGCTGGCCCAAAGCGGCAGCTTCTACAAATATGACATCCGCACCGGGCGTAGCTGGGACCTGGAGAACCCCGACGGCGGAGAGTTCATTTTCGACGAGCAGGGCAACACGCGGATCCACTTCCGGGTCGACGGCGTCCATGAGGACTTCCAATTCAGGCCGCGGGCGAAGGCCCCCTGGGAGGAGATGGATTCCCACGTGAAGACGCCCGGCCTCCGGTTCAACTTCGGGGCGAAGGACGCCCTTGAACGCGTGGCGGATATCCTGGCGATAAGTCCGGACGGCGACACCCTCTACCTCTCATCTCGGTTGAATCGCGACGTGTATGAGCTCGATGCGTTCAGCATGTCAGAGGGGGTGATCAAGAAGACCATTGCGGCCAATCCAAAATACGACCTCTCGGACACCGACTTCGGGCTGACCAGGCTCCTTTTCCGGAAGCACTCGGGAGAGCTGTTGGGGATGATCTACCAGGGCGAGCGCCCGGAGGTGATCTGGCTGGACGCCAAGTTCAAGGAGGTGCAGCACGCGCTCGACGCGGCGTTCCCCGACCACGTGAACCTTCCCTTGGACTGGTCCAACGATGGAGGCACCTTCATCTATTTTTCGATGAGTGACCGGGACCCCGGGACCTACTACATATTCCGCCCGGCACAGGGGATGCTCGCACCCTTGCTTTCGCTTGGAGAGCGCCTGAAGGGCAGGAACCTGGCGGCAACCGAGGCATTTGACTTCCAGGCCAGGGACGGCGCCGCGGTGCACGCCTACATCACCTACCCATCCGCGGCGTCCGGCCCCGTCCCGCTTGTCGTGGACATCCATGGCGGGCCGATGGTGCGCGACACATGGGGATTCGATGCCGAGCGGCAGTTCCTCGCCGCGCGCGGCTACGCCGTTCTGCAGGTCAACTACCGGGGCTCGTCGGGCTTCGGCGCCAAGTACCAGGCGGCGGGCCTCAAGGCGCGCCTCGACACGGTGGTGATCGACGACGTCGCCGACGGCACGCGGCACGTGATCCAACAGGGCAGGGTGGACCCCGCGCGGGTCGCCGTCATGGGAGGAAGCTTCGGCGGCTGGGCGACCTACATGTGCCTGATCCGCTATCCCGAGCTTTACCGCGCGGGTGTCGTCACCTGCGGCGTGGCCCACTGGCGCAACTTCCTGAAGAAGGACCGTTGGCAGGATTCGCGGGAGTATAGTTACGTCTTCTGGAGGGCCTTGCTCGAGGGGCAAGATTTCAAGAATGACGAGCCGATCATAGACCCCTACCTCCGTGCAGGGGAGATCAAGCAGCCGATCTACATCCTGCAGGGCGGAAACGACCCCGTCGTGGATGCCGACGAGGCGCAGATGATGGCGAAGAGGCTGCAGAGCACCAATCCGCAGGTTGAGTTCCTTTTGTTTCCAAATGCCGGCCACTCCGAGTCCCAATGGTCCTTCACCGACAAGGTCCGCCGCCTGAACGAGACTGCGAGTTTCCTGGACCGCCAGCTGAAGGCCGGCGCGGCGCCCTCGGCCGACAGCGCCAAGTCGCCGGGCGCCGCTTCGGCGCCGGCCGCGACGGGGCCGGTGTCCGCCCACTAGGACGACTGAAATGGTGGAGGTGCCGGGATTTGAACCCGGGTGCCCCAGGCCTTTGCACGCCGCGTCTACCTGTGTAGCGTCACATTAGTCTCGCCGGGGTTATGCGTAAACGCGCGCTTAAGCCCAAGCCAACCCCCGGATGAAGGTACGGCGCGCAGACCGCGGGTCGCTCCGCGCGCTATTCCTGCTGTCGTCGCGGTACTCGGCTAGCAGGTGTCGCCGGTACCGCGTGGCTGCCTTATTAGGCTGCCAGAGGCATTTCTTCGTGTGTGCCGTTTGTTTTTTCGAAGGGAGATTTACGAGAGTCCTTCGGCTCTCGACAGGCAGCGACGCACGCCAACCAAGGGTAGAATCCAGAACACCCCCGAAAGTGAAAAATCGTGCGCAATCAAGGAACAGAGGGTGAACGGTACGGAACATGCATCATCCGCGCAAGTTCACATACGGACCTGCCTACGTCCTTTGACAATACACTTGGTTGAGCGGAAAGGGATGGGTTTTGGGAACCGATATCGACTCTGACTTGCATCTTGGACGGGTTAAATCGGAGTTGCAATTGGGTGAATCCGAAGTTTCCTCTCGGCCAAGCACAATGCGGCGCGGGCCGCGTAGGCTTAACACAACAACACAAACTACAACGAGCTATGAAAAACCTCCGTTTACGGAAGTTTCTAGCTGTGCTGCCGCTATTTGCGGCGTACAGCCTTCTGACCAACACCGGTAAGGCCCAGGCAGCTGCGGCCACTACCACCACAACCACGACGACGACCTCCTCCACGGTGGCGACGACGGACAGCGAGCCGCAGGTTCTCGAGAAATTCGTCGTCACCGGATCGAACATCCCGATGGCTGCCGAGGCCCTTTCGATTCCGGTCGCCGTGATCGATACAACGACCATGAAGGAATCAGGCGTCGCGGCGGACACCCTGGACCTCCTGCGCAAGGTGGCCCCGAACATCAGCGGAATCGGCGCCGAGAATGCGCAGATCCAGACAGGCTCCAACTTCGGTGGCGCCTCGGTGAACATCAAGGGGCTGTCCACGCTGGTCCTCCTCAACGGCCGCCGCGTCGCCAACGACCCGGCCGAGAGCACCGGCGGCTCCCAGTTCGTCGACCTCAACACCATCCCGGTGGCCGCTATCGAGCGCATCGAGGTGCTGCAGGACGGCGCCTCCGCCATCTACGGCTCGGACGCGGTCGGCGGCGTGATCAACATCATCCTGAAGACCAACTATAACGGTTGGGAGACGGGAGCCCATTACGGCTTCGCGACCTCGACAGGCCGCTATGAGGAGCGCTCGGGATACTTGGTTGGCGGCGTCAGCAACGACAAGACCTCCATCACGGTCTCGTTCGACTACGCCCAGCACAACTCCCTGTTCCTCTCGTCCCGCCCGTACACGAACCCGATCTATGGGACGTACACGGCGCCGGGTGGCACGATCGAGATCTATGACAACGGCACCGGGTCCGACAACTTCTACCAGCTGGCGAACCATACGGCTCCCCCCCCGGGAGGCAGCCAGTACACGATCCAGCAGCTGGTTTCCCAGGGCGTCTACAACGCAGTCACCCCTGACCAGGACTTCCAGACGTTCAATCTTGCCAACGGCGAGACCCTGATCGGCTCCCTCAAGCGCTACAGCGCGATGATCAATGCGGAGCACAAGATCTTCGGTGATTCGCTCCAAGTCTTCGGCAACACGCTGTTCGCGAACACGTTCACGCGCTCGCAGCTGAACGCCCAGCCGCTCGTTCCGTACCTCCTTGACCCGTTCATCTCGGTCAACGACTACGGCTTCCCGGGCTACCCGCCCCCGGCCGGCGTCAACTACGTGCCCACCACGATCGCCGGGAACCCGTTCTCGCAGAACTTCATCGACCAGGGCGGCGCCGCGACGATCTACCCCGAGTCCGGCCCCGGCAACGCCGACGGCTCCGGTTCGGACGTGTTCGTCCGCGACCGCTACACGTCGCACCCCCGCATCTACGAGCAGACCGCCAACTTCTTCCGCATCGTGGGCGGCCTCAAGGGTGATATCAACGAGGACTACCACTGGGAGGGCGCCGTCAACATCAACCGGTACGAGCTCTCGTACCAGAACCCGGGCCTTTGGGACACGATTGCCCTGAACGCCGCCTGGGCCGACGGACAGCTCAACCCGTTTGACCCGAACCCCCCGGCCAGCGCCTTCACGGGCATTGTCGGCACGGCGTTCGTCAACATGCTGAGCACGCTGCAGCAGTTCGACTTCAAGGTCGACGGCACCCCGTTCGACCTGCCCGGCGGCAAGCTCGGGTTCGCGGTCGGCGTCAGCTACGTCCGGGAGTCCCTCGGCGCCACGCCCGACATCAACAGCCTCCCGAATTCCTCGGGCACGACCCAGGGCTGGGCGAACGCGACGACCTTCAAGGACTTCTCGGCCGTCCGCGACTTCACCTCGGAATATGCCGAGGTCAACGTCCCGATCGTCGGCGCCAAGCAGAACATCCCCGGCGTGCACGAGATCAACGTCGACGCGGCCATCCGCTATGACGACTACAGCGGCAACGTGGGCTCGACGACGGACCCCGAGGTCAGCCTCAGCTACGAGCCCATCGACGACCAGTTCAAGCTGCGCGCGTCGGCCGGCAAGTCGTTCATCGCCCCGACGCTCTACAACCTCTACGGCCCGCAGAGCTCGGGTTCGACCTCCTCGATCACGTACACGCCGGTCGGCGGCGGGACGAAGACCGTCCAGTTCAACCAGACCGGTGGCGCAAACCCGGCCCTCAAGCCGACCACGGCCAAATCGTGGTCGACGGGCTTTGTGTTCACGCCCAAGGCCCTGGACGGCCTGAGCATCACGGTCGACTACTCGCAGATCGACGAGAAGGCCATCGTGGGGACCATCCCTGCGCAGACGATCATCCAGAACGTCGAGACGAACGGAACCTCCTCGCCCTTCCTCGCCGAGGTCCACTACAACACGCCGAACGGCCCCGAGCCGACCGGCCCGGGCGGGATCAGCAGCCATTCGCCGCAGTCGATCTACGTCATCCAGAACCTCGTCAACCTTGCCGGCCAGAAGATCAACAGCACGGACATCAAGGTGGACTACACCAAGAAGTTCGCCGGGATCGGCAGGTTCGACCTGACCTCAACATGGACCTGGTACAACGACTACAAGCTCCAGCAGATCCCGACGGAGCCGTACTACAACTACGCCGGTTCCGCCACGATCAACGAGGGCACGGTCCCGAAGTGGAGGACCTACACCACGCTCGACTGGAAGAACTGGGGTGCTGACGCCTTCGTCGGCATGACCTGGGTCGAGAGCGTGGATGACAACGGCACGGGTGGATCGGGCGGAGCCTTCACGGGCACCGTCGGTTCGTTCGTCGCCTTCGACATCGGCCTGACCTACGACCTGAGCCACCTGCACATGGGCAAGGGCCTCGACGGCCTCACGGTCTCGGTCGGCGTGAACAACGTCGCCAACAAGCTGCCGCCGCTCGCTCCGGACGTGTTCCCGGACACGAACGGAGACGTCGGAACCTATGACGGCGCCATCGGCCGCATGTTCTACGTCGAGGGCAAGTACTCCTTCTAAGGCTGACGGTATAGCCTGGAATCTCGGGCGGCCCGGCTGAAAAGCCGGGCCGCCTTTTTGTGCCCGGCCCCCCGGGGCCGGCTACGCCCCGGGGAACTCGAGCTCCGCCGATCCCGCGTTGCGGGACCAGTCGAGCCCCGGGAAGCCCGCCCTCGGGGCCGCACGGCCGATCGTGCGGGCCCGGGTCCCGGGCCAGCCCCGCGGGTGCAGCACCCGCGGCCCGTTCGTGAGCTCGACCTGGGAGAGGGAGACCCGACCGATCCCGCGGACCGCGATCCGCAGCCGCGTGTCCGCCGAGGGCACCGGGACGCTGAATTCCCTGCGGATGGCCGTCCTCGGGCGCGCGGCCTCCGCCCGGAACTCGAGGGTCATCCGGCCGTGGAGGGTCCGCCACGCCCCCGTGGCGTCGCGGCACTCGACCACGACCCTCTGGAGCGCGGGCTCGGCGAGGAGGACGTCGAAGCGCAGCTGCCACGCGCCGCAGACGGGCGAGGCGAGGGCGAGGCGCGCCGGCTCGGCCTGCGCGCGCTCGAGCCAGCGGCGAAGGGCGCGCAGGCGGGCGGCGTCCCTGCCGACGATCCGCTCGTTCGGGCCGGTGACCCGGCGGTCGCGGGTGAGTCCCCAGAGCGTGCGCGCCGCGCGCCGGCCGGCGCGGATCGTCGCGGCGAAGCCGGCCGCGTGGCCGCGGAGCATCGAGATCCCGTGCGCCACCCGCGGGTCCGCGGGCCCGCCCCGGGCGAGCCTGCGGCGCAGGGAGAGGATGTGCGCGGCGGTCGACCGGACGTAGACGTCGCGCTCCGCCAGGTAGCCGCGGAACGCGACGCTCGCGCGAAAAGGCGCCGGCAGGCCCCTTCGCGCGGCGAGGCGCCGGAAGAACGCGCGCTCGGCCTCGAAGCGGGAGACGCCCAGGCGGGTCGCACAGGTGTCCCAGTGCTCGTTGAGCTCCCATCGGGCATAGCCGACGAAGGCCCGCTCGTCGCACGCGAGCGCCTCCCGGGCGAGCTCCCGGCACCTCGTGCCGCCGAAGACCCGCCTGAAGCCCCGCTCGAGCATGCCGGTGGCGTCGTCGATCCCCGGCTCCAGCCAGAGGCATGCCGCGGCCGCGTCGACAACGGTCGTCATCGCCGCCGCGAGCCGGTTCGGCTCCCACGAGGTGACCAGCATGCCGCCTGCGCCGACCGCATGGCACCGGCGCCACCAGTCGCGGATGTTGGCGATCCTCTCCCCGAAGACGGGAAGGGGCTCGTGGCGGAACGAGCCGTTCATCGGGCAGCCCCAGTACTCGACGCCGCGCGCCCGAAGCGCCGGGGCGAGGTCGTACTCCGCGAAGTTGCGAAGCTCGATCCTCGGCCGGGCGCCGAAGGGGTAGTAGTACCAGTCGTAGGCGACGATGCCGGGGGGCAGGTAGGCCACCGCGGAGGGAAGGAGGGCCAGCATGTCGGCCCACATCCCGAGGCGCAGCCCGCGCCCCCGGGCGACCCCTTCCAGGCGCTGCACGTACCTGCCGAAATGCCCGGCGAGGCCGACCTCGGCGACCTCGGCGCGGCTCAGGGGATGCCGCCCGAGGCTGAACGACTCGTCGAGGCCCACGTGCACCTTGCCGGCTGTGCAGAAGGGGCTCACGTCGGCGATGAGGGCGTCGGCCACCTCGAGCATCCGGGGATGGAGCGGGCACACCTGGCCGGTCCCGAGCGGCGAACCGTCGTCCGCGCGCAGCTCGTTCAGGTCCCGCAGGCCGGGCACCTTGATCAGGTACTGGGTGTGGCCGAGGAGGTTCACGATCGGGACGACGCCGATCCCGACCCGGGCGGCCTCGCCGACCAGCCTCGCCATCTGGCGCTGGCTGTAGGCGTCCCTCCTCGCGACGCCGGGAAGGCTCGGGAACTCGACCGCGTCCTCCAGGTGCAGGTAGAGCTCGCGGTAGCCCCAGTCGGCGTAGCGGGGCAGCTGGGCGACGAGCCAGTCCAGGCGTTCGACCTGCCTGCCGAGGTCCCACTGGAACGCGGCGATCATAGGCCGCTCGCCTTGAGCCACGCCAGGGCGCCGGCCTCGTCGGCGAACGCGCCGTCGAGCTGGGCCTCGAAGGCCGCATCCAGGACCGGCCTGAAGCCGGGCCCGGGTTTTCGGCCCAGGGCCACGAGGTGGCGGCCCTGCAGGAGCGGCCGGGGTGCCGACGCCTCGACGGCGAGCGCCGAGGCGCGCGCGCGCAGGCGGCCGATCAGGGCCTCGATGTCCGCGAAGGGGAGGGGCGGCCGGCCCCTCGCGTCGGCCTCCATGACCAGGGCGAGGTCCTCGATCGTGGCCGGCGCCAGCCTGCGCGCGAGCCGGCGGACCTGCGTGTCGGAGAAGTCGCCGTCCTTGCCGTGGTGGTGGGCGAGGTGGTGGACGACGAGGGCCCTGACGGGCGGATCCAGGTCCAGGGGGGCGCCGATCCGGCGCAGGAAGGCGTCCGAGAGCGGCCCGCCCGCGGCCTCATGGCCGGGGCTCGTCCAGCGCATCGCCCCGCGGCGCTCGGCGTGGACCGTCGTGCCGGGCTTGCCGAAGTCGTGGCCGAGGACGGCGAAGGCGAGGAGCCTTCTGCGCGCGGGCTCGGCCGTCCCCCAGCCGGGGAGCAAGACGAGGGCGTCGAGGCAGAGCGCGGTGTGCGTGAGGACGTCGCCCTCGGGGTGCCACTCGGGCTCCTGGGGCGTGCCCCGCAGGGCCGCCACCTCCGGGAAATGCCGCAGCCAGCCCGTCTGCTCCAGGACGTCGAGGCCCCGCGAGGGCCTCGCCGCCTTCACCGCCCACTTGTCCCACTCGCCCCAGACGCGCTCGACGGGAAGCTCGGCGAAGGCCGGGGAAATCTCCCGGCAGAGGGCGGCCGTCCCCGGGGCGAGGGTGAAGTCGAACCGCGCGGCCAGCTGGAACGCACGCAGGACGCGCAGCGGGTCCTCGGAAAACGCGGCGCTCGTGTGCCGCAGGACGCGGGCCGCGAGGTCCGCCCTCCCGTGGAACGGGTCGATCACCTCCCCGGTGAAGGGGTCCAGGGCGATCGCGTTGACCGTGAAGTCGCGCCGGGCCGCCGCGTCGGCGTCGCCGAGGGCGGGGTCGGGCTGGACCGCGAACCCGCGGTGGCCGGCCCCGGTCTTCGACTCCCGTCGCGGGAGGCTGAAGTCGAACTCGGCGCCGTTCGCGCCGCGGACCTTGATGACGCCGAAGCTGCGCCCGACGACATCGGTCGGGCCGAATGCGGAGAGGGCGCGGCGCAGGCCCTCGAAGTCGACGCCGGCGACCTCGATGTCAAAGTCCTTGGAGTCTAGCCCGAGGAGCCAGTCGCGCACGCCCCCGCCGACGAGGCGCGGGCGCCCCGCGCGGCGCACGGCCTCGAGCATCGCGCGCAGGTCGCCGGGAAGGGGGGGGATGCCGTCCGTTTGCGGCATGGTCAGGCCGTGCTCAGGCGCCCAGCGCCGCGCACGCGGCCAGGACCCAGGCTGAAATGAGGGACAGGCCGCCCAGGGGCGCGAGGGCCCCGAGCCAGCGCGGCCCTCCAAAGGCCAGGAGGTAGAGGGACCCCGAGAAGAGGACCGTGCCGACGACGAAGAGGCGCGCCGCCCACGCCGCGCGCCGGCTCGGGGGCGGGGGCGACGCCCTGAGCCATCCCGCAAATCCCAGCAGGGCCGAGGCATGCACAAGTTGGAAAATGATGGCGGACTCCCAGATGTCATGGGTCCCGGCGGCGATGAGGGCGGCCTTGAGCGAGTGGGCGCCCAGGGCGGCAAGGAGGACGCCGGAGGCCCCGAGGGCCCCGGCACAGGCGAGCGCGGTGCGGTGATTCACGGGGGGATCGTTGCAAATTCCGGCGGGGAACCAAGGCCCAAAAACGAAGGGTTGACACCCCTGTTTGGAGTCAATGGTCTAACCCTCTTTTCCATGAAGACGTACCTCGCGAAGAAGGAGACAGAGCAGCCCAAATGGTATCTTGTTGATGCCGAAGGGCAGGTGCTCGGCCGTCTCGCAGTCAAGCTGGCCAACATCATCCGCGGTCGCAACAAGGCGACCTACACGGCCCACGTCGACACGGGCGACTACGTCGTCGTCCTGAACGCCGAGAAGATCGTGCTGACCGGCAAGAAGGAGGAGCAGAACGAGTACATGGCCTTCTCCGGCTTCGTCGGCGGCGAGCGCTACCGCAGCATGCCGCAGATGCGCGCGAAGCGCCCCGAGTTCGTCATCATGCACGCCGTCAAGGGGATGCTCCCGAAGAACCGCCTGGCCGCGAAGATGCTGACCAAGCTGCGCGTCTTCGCCGGCACGAAGCACCCGCACGAGGCGAACAACCCGGTGAAGATTTCCGTCTGAACATGAGCACTCCCGACACCATCTTCACAGGCACGGGCCGCCGCAAGACATCGACCGCGCGCGTGCGGATCACCGAGGGCAGCGGCAAGCTGACCGTCAACGGCCGCGAGTTCGAGAGCTACTTCTCTCACGACAACTTCGCCAAGCAGGCGTACGCCCCCCTCCTCACGGTCGACCTTCGCGAGAAGATCGACGTGACGGCCAACGTCGCCGGCGGCGGCGTCGCCGGCCAGGCCGGCGCGGTCGCGCACGGGATCGCCCGCGCGCTGCAGAAGATGAATGCCGAGCTCAGGCCCGCCCTCAAGAAGGCCGGCCACATCCGACGCGACCCCCGCGAGAAGGAACGCAAGAAGGCCGGCCAGCCGGGCGCCCGCAAGCGGTTCCAGTTCTCGAAGCGCTGATCCGGCTTCGTCCCCCCCCTTCAAGGCCGCCTCCGCGCAACGGACGGCGGCCTTTTCCTTTATTACTGGATTTTGAGGGCAACTGAACGGATTGTTCCCCACCACCCATGAAAGTCGGCATCGTAGGCGCATCAGGTTACGCGGGCGAGACGCTCGTGAAGCTGCTCCTTGGACACCCCAAGGTTGAGCTGGCGGCCGTGACCTCGCGCGTGCACGCGGGCCATCCGCTCTCAAGGGTGATCCCGTCTGTCCGCGGCATCGACCGCGGGATAAAGTTCGTGGCCTCGGACCCCGCGGCGCTCGCGGCCACGGACATCCCCCTCTTCTTCCTCGCGCTCCCCCACGGCGCCGCCGCCGAGTTCGCGAAGGCGCTGGTCGGCGCCGGCAAGCGGGTGATCGACCTGAGCGCGGATTTCAGGGTCTCGGACCTGGAGGCCCATGAGAAATACTACGGCAAGCACGCCGCCCCGGAGCTCCTGCCGCACGCCCGCTATGTCCTTCCTGAGCTGACGGACCCCAGCTGGAAGACCGGGACGAAGATCGTCGCCTCGCCGGGATGCTACCCGACGAGCATCCTCGTGCCGCTTGTCCCGCTCCTGAGGGACGGTGTCGTCTCGAGGGAGCACATCGTCGTCAACAGCTTCAGCGGCGTGAGCGGCGCGGGCCGGAAGGTCGACGAGGCCTACCTCTTCGTGGAGAGGAACGAGAGCGCCAAGGCCTACGGCCTCGTGAAGCACCGGCACCTGGCCGAGATCGAGGAGCAGCTCGCCCTCCTGACGGGGGCCAGGACGCTGATCCAGTTCAACCCGCACCTGGCGCCCATGCGCTACGGGATCGCGACGACGATCACGGTGCCCGCGCTGCCGGGCGCGACGACGGAATCCCTCTACGCCTCGTGGGGAAAGGCCTACGCCAAGGCACCGTTCGTGGAGATCCTCCCCAGCGGGGAGACCCCGGACACGGCGCATGTCGTCGGGACAAACCGGATCGACATCTCCGCGGTCCACGACCCGCGCACGGGCAATTTCGTCATCACCTCGGCCGAGGACAACCTCGTCAAGGGGACCGCCGGCCAGGCGATCCAGACGATGAACCTCTGGTACGGCTTCGACGAGAAGGCGGGGCTTCGCTAGCGCGCGGAGCCGCCCTCAGCTTCGGTAGTCGGCGTTCTCGCTCACGTACTCGTGGGTCAGGTCGGCCCCGAGGACAACGGCCCGTCCCGCTCCCGAACCGCCGAGGTCGACCTCGATCTCGACGCAGCGCTCGTGGGCGGGGTAGTCCATGGGGGGCGAGAAGACGCCCTCCTTAGGCGCCCCGCTGGCATACATCTCGGCCGCCTTGAGGTGGGCGACGAGCGCGGACTCCTTCGAGGGGTCGAGCGTGAAGGCACCGCGGGAGAAGATCTCGACGCCGCCCATCCGCAGCGTCAGGCCGGACAGGTCGGTCCCCGCGGCGCCCGCGCCCACGTGCTTGCCGATGGCCTGGACCAGCCTGCCCACGTTGGGGTCGTTGCCGGCGACGGCGCACTTGAAGAGCGGCGCGTTGACGATCGCCTTGCCGAGCGCTCGGGCGGACCCGAAGTCTGCGGCGCCGAGCACCGAGACCCGGATCACATGGTGGACGCCCTCGCCGTTCCGGACCACGTCCTCCGCCAGGTCGCGGCACACGAGCGCGAGCGCGGAGCGGAAGGCGCCGAGGTCGGGGCAGGGGACGAGGCCGGACGAGACCAGCGCGACCGTGTCGGATGTGCTTGTGTCGCTGTCGATGGAGATGGCGTTGAAGGTCGGCTCGACGGCCTCCGAGAGCATCGCCTGCAGCTCGCGCTTGGGGACCGCGAGGTCGGTCAGGAGATACACGAGCATCGTGGCCATGTTGGGCTCGATCATGCCCGCGCCCTTGGCGATGCCGACGATCGATCCCGCGCCGACGGAGGCGCGTCGCACCTTCGGGTAGAGGTCGGTCGTCACGATCCCCTCGGCGGCCGGCAGGATGGAGCCGCCCTTCAGGGCCTTCACGGCCTCGGGGAGCGCCCCGATCATCGCCTCGACCGGCAGGCCCCAGCCGATCACGCCGGTCGAGCTCGGCAGGACCTCCGCCTGGCGGCACCCGAGGAGGCGCGCGGTCTCGCCGCAGACGCGCTCCGCCGCCGCGACGCCGCCGGGGGCGCACACGTTGGAGATCTTGTTGTTCACGATGACCGCGCAGAGCAGGGGCTGGCCCAGCCTGCCGCGCCCCACGAGAACCGGCGCGCCTGGAAACGCGTTCTTCGTGAAGACCGCCGCGAAGTCGGGCGTCGGCTTGTCCAGCGCGATGAGGGTCAGCGTCATCTTCGCCGGCTTCGGCGCCTCGGCGGGCGTGAACGCGAGGCGCGCGACGCCGACCCGGAATCCCGCGGGCAGGGCGGCCTGCTCGGCGAGCCATGCGCGGTGCGAGGCGCGGTCCCTGAAAACCATCTGCGTGCTGGGCATGGGACGAGAACTGTGGGCGCGGGGCCGCGGAGTGAAGCCGATTTTTCCGGGCCGGGCGCCCGGGGTTGCCGCCGCCGGGCTATTCTGAATCATCGGCGCGCATGCACCCCCGCCCGGCCGACCCGACCCGCGCGACGTCCCGGGACCCCGGCCCGGCGCCCGCGATCCGGCGCCTTGCCGAGCGGTCGCCGGCGCTGGCGCTCCTCCTCTTCTCGCTCCTCGTCGCGGCGGTCTCGACGGCCTGGCTCGTTGTCCAGTCCCCGAATTTCTTCACGGGGTACGACTTCATGAGGATGCATTTCTTCTACAAGACCTACTACCGGGAGGCGCTCCTCTCGGGAAGGCTGCCCCTCTGGAACCCCTACGTCGGGCTCGGCCGGCCGTTCATGGCCGACGCCGAGACGGCGACGCTCTATCCCCCGAACCTGCTCGTGCTGGCCCTCGGTGTCTACGGCGGCGTCGCCGCGTCCGTCCTCCTGCACCAGGCGGTCGCGGTCTACGGGGGCGTGCGCCTGGGCCAGACGATGGGGGCGACGACCGGCGCGAGCCTCCTCCTCGGCGCCGGCGCCGCGCTCGCCAGCCCGTTCACCGCGCGCCTCGACGTCGGCATCGTCGAGGGCTATTTCTCGCTCTGCTGGCTGCCCGTCGTCCTCTGGCTAGGGGCGCGCCTCCAGGACCGCCGGAGCGCGGGGACGGCCGCGGGGTTCGCCGTCGCCGTGGCGCTGATGATCCTGGCGGGCCAGCCCCCGCTCGCGTTCGTGGAGTTCCTCGGTCTCCTCATCTTCCTCGTCCTTCGGCAGCGGTGGCCGTCGGGACGCGCCGACATTCGCCCTTGCCTCGGCAACGCGCTCGGCGTCGCCGGGGCCGGGCTGGTTGGCGTGGGCCTGGCCTGCGCCCAGCTCCTTCCGTTCCTCGAGCTTGTCGGCCAGGGCAACCGGCCGCTGGAGGCGCGCGACTTTGCGGTCGCAAACGGGATGCCGGCCCCAAGCTGGCTCTCCCTCATCATCCCGACCTCGGGCAACTACGCCCCGAACTGGGAATACGGCGTCCACTGCGGGCTCGTGCCGCTCTTCGCGGCGCTGGGCGGGCTGCTCCTCTGGCGCGACCGCAACGTGCGGGCCCTCCTGGGGCTCGGGCTCGTCGGCGCGCTCCTCGCGGCCGGCGACCGGGCGCCCTTCCTGCGCTGGGCGACGCATGTGCTTCCCGGCGCGGCGGCCCTGCGCATACCCTCGAGGTACGGGATCCTGTTCGCCTTCGCGCTCCTGGGGACGGGGGCCGTGGCCCTGTCCCGGGAGGCGTCCCGCGGGGCCCTCGTGCTCCTCCTCATGGGCCTGGTCGCGGCCTCGGCCTGGGTCGTCTGGCTCGAGCCCTATGTCGTGAGGGGCGGCCCTGGCGCGGGCGCCTACTACGGCGTGCACCTCGGCGCCGTCGGGGCGTCGGCGCTCCTGGTCGCTCTCTGGCACCTGCGCGGCCGGTGGCCGCGCCGGGCGGCCCTGATCGGCTGCCTGCTGGGCCTCTTCTGCGCGGCGAACTGGCTCTGGGCGATCCACCTGCAGGCGCCGGTCTACTCGCCCTACGGCTTCGCGGTGGAGGACGCCGACCTGGGGGCCGCCGCGCGGGCGCGGGGGCTGCTCGTCCCCGGGGGCGCGCCGCCGCGCGTCTCGTTCAGTTCCCGGTACGTCCGCGAGAACAGCGGCATGGCCCAGGGCTACGCCTCGTTCGACAGCTACGTCGCCCCGTCCCTGTACCGCACGTGGGACTACGTGCACGCCGCGACCGGCGTGCCGGTCTCCAAGGCTGACTTCATCCGGCTGCCAGAGGCGGTGAGCGATCACGCGCAGCTCCTGGATTCCCTGAACCTGGTCGCCGACTACGACCCGGCGCTCCGCTCGCTCGCCCTGCGCGCGCACCCGGACCCGCGCGCCTACGTCGCCTATGACCGCGAGGTTGTCGCGGACTGGAGAACCGCCGTGCAGAGGATGGCCGAGCGGCGCGACTTCCACGCGCGGGCCCTGGTCGAGGAGGGCGCCGCCCCGGACTTCGCGCCGGCGCCCGGAGCCCACGCGGGCGGGGCTGCGGTCACCGGCTTCGAGCCGGAGCGGGTCACCGTGCGCGCGACCGCGGACGCGCCGGCGATCCTCGTCCTCGCCGAGGCGTGGTATCCGGGATGGCGCGCGGAGGTCAACGGCTCGCTTGCCGCGGTCTTCCCCGTCAACGGATGGATGCGCGGCGTCGTCATCCCGCCCGGGACGAGCGAGGTCACGTTCACCTTCCACTCGAGGCTCCTCGCCCTCGGCGCCGCGATGAGCCTCGTGAGCGCCGCGCTCCTGGCGGCGCTCGTTGCCCGCCGCGCCCCGCAGTGAGGCGGAATTTTCTCGGCGCGCCCCGCAATTTGTTGTGGAAAAGCAAGCCCACCGTGCTGTAAGCATGGGGGCCGCGCACTTGAGCCCATTGCCGAAAACACCGACACACATCCGTAACCTGGCCCACGCGCCGGCGGCTTTGCCCTGAGATGAACGTTGCCGAGGTTACGCTGAAGGCGAAGGTCCTTCTCGAGGCGCTGCCGTACATCCAGGACTTCCGGGGCTCCACGTTCGTCGTGAAGTACGGCGGCAGCTTCATGGACGACCCCGACCCGGCGATCCGGGCGCGCGTGACGGCCGACATCGCCTTCCTGTCCGCGGTCGGGGTGAACGTCGTCGTGGTGCACGGCGGCGGAAAGGCGATCACGAGGACCATGGAGGAGTCCGGCCTGAAGGCGAAATTCGTGAAGGGGATGCGCGTCACCGACGAGGCCACGATCGCGATCGTGAAGAAGACCCTGGACGAGACGGTCAACCGGGAGGTGTGCGAGGCGCTGTCGGCGGCGGGGGCGAAGCCGAAGGGGATCCCCGGCGACACGGTGCTCGTCTGCCAGAAGCTCGAGGCCGACGAGGACGGGAACGCGATCGACCTCGGGTTCGTCGGGGACGTGACCGAGGTCAAGGTGAAGCTCATCAAGAAGGAGATCTCCGACGGCTTCGTGCCGGTGATCTCCCCGGTGGCCGAGGGCTACGACGGGAAGCCCTACAACGTGAACGCCGACGTCGTGGCCGGGAAGGTCGCAAGCGCTCTGCGGGCCCGCAGGCTCTTCTACATGAGCGACGTCCCCGGCCTCCTCTCGGCGCCGCCCGACCCGGACTCGCTCATCTCGACGCTAAGGATCAGCCAGGTCGACGAGCTCCGGAAGACGGGGGTGATCGACAAGGGCATGCGCCCGAAGGTCGCCAGCGCCGTCCGGGCGCTCCAGGAGGGCGTCCAGCGCGTGCATTTCATCGACGGGCGCCTCGCCCACAGCCTCCTCCTCGAGATCTTCACGGACAAGGGCATCGGCACCGAGATCATCAATGGCTGAACCCGCCTCCATTGTCCGGGCGAGCGCGGCGGAGCTGTACGACGCGCACGTGCTGAAGAACTACCCGCGCGCCCCCGTCACGCTGGTGCGCGGGAGCGGTACCCGGGTCTGGGACGACCAGGGCAACGCCTACCTCGACTTCTCGTCGGGGATCGCGGTCAGCTCGCTCGGGCACTGCCACCCGCACTGGGTCGCGGCCATTCGGCGCCAGGCGGGAGAGCTGATCCACACCAGCAACCTCTTCAGGAACCCGAACCAGGCGGAGCTCGCGCGCAGGCTCGTCGGCTACGCCGGCCCGGGCCGGGTATTTTTCTGCAACAGCGGCGGCGAGGCGGACGAGGCGATGATCAAGCTCTCGCGGCTCCACGGCGTCCGGAAGTCCGGCGTCGAGGGCAAGTGCATCCGCGTGGTGTGCGCGAAGAACGGGTTCCACGGCCGGATGTTCGGCGGGATGAGCGCCACGCCGAAGGAGAGCGTGCAGAAGGGCTTCCGCCCGCTCGTCCCCGGCTTCGTCTTCGGGGACCTGAACGACATCGGCAGCTTCGAGGCCCTCGTGGACGCGGACACCTCGTCGATCTTCGTCGAGACGATCCAGGGCGACGGCGGGATCAACCCCTGCACGGCGGAGTTCCTGGTCGGGCTGCGCCGGCTCTGCGACGAGAGGAACCTCCTTCTCCTCATGGACGAGGTGCAGTGCGGCGCCGGAAGGACCGGCCGGTTCTTCGCGTTCGAGCACGCCGGGATCCGCGCGGACGCCATCGCGATGGCCAAGGGCCTCGGCGGGGGCTTCCCCATTGGCGCCATGTGGGTGGGGGAGCGAGCGGCCGACCTCTTCCAGCCCGGGATGCACGGCTCGACGTTCGGCGGCACGCCGCTTGCCTGCGCGGCGGCCCTGGCGGTCCTCGACGTCATCGAGTCCGAGGGCCTCCTCGCCCATGTGACCCGCGAGAGCGGCCCCTGGCTGCGCGAGCTCGCGAGGATGGCGGCGGATTTCCCGAAGCACGTGAGCGCGGTGCGCGGGCTCGGGTTCCTCATCGGGATCCAGATGGCCTCGGACTCGACGCCCTACGGCAACGCCCTTCGGGAGAAGGGGCTTCTGACGGCCCCGGCCGCGGGCAATGTCATCCGGCTCCTGCCCCCCCTGAACGCGTCAGCCGAGGAGCTGGCGCGCTCGGTCGCGATTTTCAGGGACGTGCTCGCGGCGCGCTGAGGCGCGCCCGCCGAATCACTTTCGGGGCTTCCTCGGCCTCGCCGTCTCCTGGGCCGCCTGCGGCGGCTCCGCGGCCATCTGCACCGCGCCGCCCGACTCCTTGAAGATGATGTCCGGCCGGTCCGAGAGGTCTCGCTCGAGGCATTTCTGGACGAAGGCGCTGAAGGAGAGCCCCAGGTTCCTCGCGCGGGCCTTCGCGTCGGCCAGAAGCTTCGGCGGGAACGAGATGCTCTGGTTGACGTAGGATCTCCCGCGGGTGGGCATCCGGGGATCGTGCGGGATTTCCCGGCCGAATCCAAGCAGGAGAGGAAGGCTTGCACTCCTGTGTTAATAACCGTTAATAACCCGGCTCGCATGCCTGCCTACACCTGCAGCGTCCGGGTGCACCTGCCGCGGCCCCTGTTCAGGCGCCTGATGGCCCGGGCGATCCTGGAGCGGACCGACTTGAGCTCGATCGTGATCAGGGCCGTCGACGCCGGGCTGCCTCCGGAACCGCCGCGCCCGCGCCGCAAGAGGCCGCCTGAACCCGCTGGCGGACAGGCCACTTTCGTCTCGTCGCCCGAGGGGCAATAAGCTAATCGTGTCCGCTTCATTCGATGAAGCACTTCCTAAAAGAGACCGACCTGACGTCCTCCGAGGTGGGGGAGGTCTTCTCGCTCGCCCGCGACTTCAAGCGGGGCAGGGGGAAGCGCGCCACGCCGGTACTGGCCGGCCAGACCTGGGTCCTCGTCTTCGCGAAGTCGAGCACCCGGACCCGGGTCTCCTTCGACGTGGGCATCCACGAACTCGGCGGCCACCCGCTTTGCCTGAACAAGGGCGACATCCAGCTGGGGCGCGGCGAGTCCATCGAGGACACCGCGCGGGTCCTCTCGCGGTTCGCGCACGGCATCGTGATCCGCACCCATGAGCACTCCGACGTGGAGAGGCTCGCGGGGGCCTCCGGCGTGCCGGTCGTGAACGGCCTGACGGACTTCCTGCACCCCTGCCAGATCTACTCCGACGCCTTCACGGCGGCGGAGCGCTGGGCGGGCCCGGACGGCGACCTCCTGGCGGCGCTCAGGGGCCGCAAGATCGCGTTCCTGGGGGACACAAGCTTCAACATGGCCAATTCCTGGATCCTCGGGGCGAGCCTCCTCGGCATGAGGATCTCGCTGGCGGGGCCCGCGGGATTTGAGCCCAAGGAGCGGATCCGCGCCCTCCTGAAGGCCGAGGGCCGCCCCGCCGACTTCGAGTTCACCACCGATCCCATGAAGGCCGTCGCGGGCGCCGACATCGTCTACACGGACGTCTGGGCGAGCATGGGCCAGGAGGGGGAGGCCTCGGCCCGGGGCTCGCGGATGCGCCCCTATGCCGTGACGGCGAAAGTCTTCGCGGCCGCCAAGCCCGACGCCCTGTTCATGCACTGCCTGCCGGCCCACCCGGGCGAGGAGGTCGAGCAGGCCGTCCTGGACAACCCGCGCTCGGTCATATTTGACGAGGCGGAGAACCGGCTGCACGTGCAGAAGGCCATCCTCTCGCTCCTCTCCCGCTCGCGGGGGGAATGAAATTGCGCCGCACGGCCCGCCGCGCGAAACTCGCCCCCGTCCCATGAAAATCGTCCTCGCCTACTCGGGCGGCCTCGACACCTCCGTCATCGTCAAG
>CAZDZL010000003.1:0-139981 GCA_964509885.1 uncultured Opitutaceae bacterium
GTCGGTTAGAAATCCCGCAATCCGGTGACGATCGCCTTTTTCGATGGCGCAACAATCCACCGACCGACTTCCGATGTTTGCCACTGGTCCGGGTTCGAATCCCTGTGGGCCCACCATTCACCTGCAAGATCCTAGGGAATAATCCAGCGAAAGACCGATGCGTGGTGACGATATTCCCTCAGGGCAGGAGGACGGTGCCTTCGGCGTTCCCGCCCGTAAGGCTTGGTGGCGTTCGCTGACCCGCGAGCAATGGCATGTGCTATTCGCCGCGACCCTGGCGTGGATCTTTGACTGCTTCGATCAGCAGATCTTCAACCTCGCCCGCGACGGCGCCATGGAGGACCTCCTTGTAGACAAGACAAAGGCGACGGTCTTCGGGCCCTATACGACGTCCATGTTTCTGGTCGGCTGGGCCGTCGGAGGGCTCATCTTTGGCCCGCTGGCAGATCGATTCGGACGGGCGAGGATTCTCAAGATCACGATTCTCGTATACTCGCTGAGCACGGGGCTGAATGCGCTCTCAACCGGTTTTTTCGACTTCTGCCTTTTCCGCCTGCTCGCCGGCATCGGGATCGGCGGGGTGTTTGGCGTCGCGGTTGCGCTCGTGGCCGACTCCCTTCCCGACCGGGCGCGCGCACCCGCGCTCGGGTTGATGCAGACATTTGGCGCGTTTGGAAATCTGGCGGCCGGCCTGACAGGGATGGCATTTGGCGGGCTTTCCGCCCGTCACGCCCTCCCCTTCCACCTGAGGCAGTGGCAGGCATTGTTCCTGGTCGGCGCGCTGCCGGCCCTTCTCTGCCTGCTTGCGATGCGCCGGATCGGGGAGCCGGCCAAGTGGCTGGATGCCCGCAGGGAAGGATCGAAGCGCGGGGTCGAATTCGGCTCCTACCGCTCCCTGCTGGGCGACCGCAGATGGAGGAAGAACGCCTGGCTTGGGCTCGTGGTCTGCAGCGCAGGCATCATCGGGCTTTGGGGTGTCGGCAATTTCCACCCGAGGATTGTCGGCTCAATCGTGGATCAGGAAATGGCGGTGCGGCACCTTTCACCCGACGCAATGGCGAGCCAGAGGGGGTTTTGGCGCTCCGCGGGATTGCTCCTCCAGAACATTGGTGCGTTCTTTGGTTTGCTCCTTTTCACAAGGCTCGCGCAGCTCATCGGTAGGCGGATCGCGCTTGGGCTCGCGCTATTTCTGTCGTTCCTGACGACGGTGCTCGTGTTCAGCTTCATGCGCCACACCAGCCAAATCTATTGGATGCTGCCCGGCATGGGATTCGGACAGCTCGCCGTATTTGCCGTCTACGCCATCTATCTGCCCGAGCTTTTCCCGACCAGCCTGAGGAGCACCGGCGTGAGCTTTTGCTACAACATCGGCCGCATCGTCGCAGCCACGGCGCCTTTTACCGTCAGCCGGATTACCGCTAGTCTGGGGGGTGACATGGAAAGCTTTCGACGCGCGGGCATCTGGGTTAGCCTCCTTCTCCTCTCCGGCATCGTCGTGCTGCCAATGATGTCGGAGACAAGGTACGGGCAGCTGCCCGAGGAGTGATCGGTCCGACTGAGAGGGCACCTGTGGGCAAGAACAATTCGAGATCCGCCAAGCAAGAGGCAGCATCCGCGACCGCGACTGGCAACGGTTCGTTTCCCTATGGCCCCACCATTCATTCTGTGCGGATGCGAGGCCCGACGCGCTCCAGTCCGGCCCTTCGGGCCCGGGCCATTTCGGGGAGCCTCGCGGCACGAATCCACGCTCGGCACCTCGAAACCCTTCGAGCCCTTATCCGCGGCGTTTCTGGCCCCTCATCTCAGACAGCGCAGGTCAAAATGCCAGTGGATCCGGCGTGGTTTGGAAACGCGCATGGGCTATGGGCCGCCGACCTGTATCTGGTAGATCGCGCCGCTGCCCGAATCGGACACGTAGAGGGCTCCGTTCACGAAAGTAAGCCCGGAAATATTGCTGAACGGCGCGCCTGAGACGAGCGCCACGGGGTTTCCTCCGGAAACAGGAAGCTCCCAGATCTTGGTCACCTGCCCGGTGACAAGATCAACGTCGGACACGTAGATCATGCCGTTGCCCACCGCGACGCACTGGGGGTCAAAGAACGGCCCGATCGAGTTGTCCCACACGGTCGTGTAGGGGCCCGAGCCGTCGGTGGGTATGCTGACGAGGTCCGAAATGAGGGAGCTCTCACCAGACTCCAGGACGTAGGCGTTGCCCTGGTAGACGGCGATCGACTCCGTCTGAGGGCCGGTGGCGTAGCGCGCGCCTCCCAAAGGCGCGAGACCCGAGCCGTCAGCGTTGAGGCGATAGACCTGGCCGTCATTGGAATCCAGCGCGAACAGGTTCGTGCCGTCCGTCGCCAGGCCGGTGCCCGACACGATCGCGGGATTGACGGCCGGACTGAAGATGGCGGTGACGGGACCGCCGCCACCGGCCGGGGCCATCAGGATCTGGGTTCCTCCCGGGCCGGAGGAGGGATCAATCCAGTCCAGGTCGCCGCCGAGGACCGCAAGCTGCCCGGGTTCGAGGGCGGGATAGAGCGAGGTCGCGGCCCCGCCTGCAACCGGGATCCGGAACAGCGAAAGGCCCGTCGGCGACGTGTTCGGGTCGGACGATCCCGCCAGGTTCGTCCCCGCCGCGTAGAGGTACGCGCCATCGCTTGCGAGGCTGAGGGGCCCGCCCAGCAAAGGGCTCCCCTGGAGAAGGACCGTCATTTCGGGCTGGGGCGTCACCGTAAGGACCCCTGAGGCGCTTGTCGCGTGGTTCCCGTTTCCGTCATGCACCTGCGCGCTGTAGCCGCCGCCGCTCCTGGAGAGCGGGATGCCCGCAAGCTGCAGATACGGGCTCGCCGAGCCAGAGACGGTGCAGCCGTCCGACTGAAGCCCGTCCGCCAGGGCGATCCCGTCCTGATACCACTGGACCACGAGGCCGGGGCCCCCGCTCGTTCCAACACCGAAGCCCGCGCCCGATCCCGCGACCGCGGTCTGGTTTGGCGGATCCTGGGTGATGGAGGCGGGAAGCGAAAGCCCCTGCAGGTAGCCCGCCGCGACCGTCGCGACCCAGCCCTCAATGTTGCCCGACGGGTTCGTGGCCTGGCCGAAAAGGACCTTCTCGTTGCGGGTTATCCCGAGGAGGTTGAAATCCGACCAGCCCGTGGTGTTCAGGCCGGCCGCGGCGAGCGCCTGGTCCACCGCCATGAAGCCGTTCCCGTTGTGGAGGTAGGCGCTGCCGCCAAACACCTGGCCGTCGGCGGAGATCGAGGCTATGTTGGAGATGTTATAGGGATTGCCCGCGCCCAGCGCCGTCATCCCGCCGCCCTGGGTCCACGTGAAATATTCGCCCAGGGGGAATCCGGTGCCGTCCCCCGACCCAAGGACCGTGACGCCATCCGGGGTCACCGAGAGGCCGCTCGACCAGGTGCCGCCTGAGAGCGTGCCCAGCGCATCCATGCCGGCGCCCGCCCGGTAGATGAAGGCGGCGCTCGTGACGCCGTCGCTCGCAAGGTCCATGCCGACCAGGACCGAACCGTCGGGCGTGCATCCCCTTGGCGCCGGAAGGCTCTGGGAATCCGTTCCGTTGAGGAACCCAAGGCCCACCGTCCCCGTCGCCGACGTCCACCGGTACGCCTGCCGCTTGCCGCTCGCATTGTCCGTGCTCCAGCCGTACACGACCCTGCCGTCGCTTGATATCGAGATCGCGGCGCCCTTGCCCCCGCTGTACCCGGTGATTTCAGGGATAAGGGTCAGCGCCTCGCCGTCGTCGCTCCAGATCGCGGAGCCGCGCAGGTTGGCCTCCGAGCTCGTCCTCACGCGCCCCGCGATCACCGCCCCGTCCGGAGTGATGTCCGATGCGGTCAGGAACAGGGTCCCGGCCGTGATGAAGAGCGGTTCCGGCAGCTCCGACATCCCGGCCGTGGAGGTCCAGAGGAACGGGCGGTCCCCGCCGGCATTGATATTGGTGATGGCGTTCAGGACGCTTGCGGAACCCACCGCGATCTGCCCGTCATCCGTCGCGGCCCGAACCTGGCTGTTGAACGCCCCGCCGGGAAGGTCCCCGACTCCCGTGAAGGAGAACGCCCCCGCTCCCGGGGGCGTGAGCGACAGCACCGCCGCCGAGCTCGTCGTGCTTCCCGCGCGGTTTGAGACCACCACCGTGTAGGTTCCGTCGCTCTCCGCGCCGGTGGTCCCCGACAGGGTGAGGGTCGCGCTCGTCGACCCCGATACCACGCTCCCGTCGGCTTGGGTCCCGCTGCTGAGCGCCTCTCCGTTCAGGTACCACTGGTAGGAGAGGCCAGAGCCGGACGCGGAAACGGTGAATGTCGCGCCGGACCCCTCGCCCACGGTGAGCGACGAGGGCTGCGCCGTGATGGACGGGTAGGTGCCCGGGCCGCTGACCTGTATCTTGTAGATCGCTCCGCTGCCGGAGTCGGACGCGTAAAGCGCCCCGTTGGCGAACGTGAGCCCGGATATGTTGTTGAACGGCGCGCCCGAAACCAGCACGACGGGGTTTCCCCCGGACACCGGCAGCTCCCAGATCGTCGTCTCCTGTCCGGTCACCGCATCGGCATCGGAAACGTAGATCATGCCTATGCCCACCGCGATGCACTGCGGGTCGCTGAACAGGTTGCCCAGGCTTGCGGAATAGAGGGTCGTGGGGGTGCTCGGGCCGCTGGTGGGCACGCTCACGATGTCGACGATCCCGGAGCTTTCCCCCGAGTCGAGGGCGTATATCTCTCCCTGGTAGGCCGCGATGGACTCCGTCTGCGGGCCGGTCACGTAGCGCGGGGCGCCCATCGGCGCAAGGCCCGTGCCGTCGGCATTGAGGCGGTAGAGCTGCCCGTTGTTGGAGTCCAGCGCGTACAGGCCCGTGCCATCCGTCGCCAGGCCGGTGCCCGACACAATGGCCGGATTGACGGAATGACTGTAAACGGCGGCCACCGGGCCGCCTCCCGCCGCCGGTGCCCGCAGGATCTGCGTCGCCCCCGAGCCTGAATTGGGATCGATCCAATCGACATCGGCGCCCAGGACAGCCAGCTCCTGCGGGTTGTCCGCCGCGTAAAGCGATGTGGCCGCGCCTCCCGCGAGCGGCACGCTGAAGATGGATTCCCCGGACGCCGGATTGCGGTTGGGGTCGGAGATGTTCGCGTTCGTGCCGGCCACGTAGAGCGTCGTCGCGCCCGCGGCGAGGTTGAGCGGAGAAGCGAGCTCCGGATCCCCCGTGAGGAGCGCCGTCACCACGGCGTGCGGCGTCACCGAGAGCAGGGCGGGCGAGCTTGTCGCCGGCCCCTGGATGCCCGTGACCCGAGCGGTGTAGCTGCCGCCGTCATTCGCCAGCGAAAGGTTGCCCAGCAGCAGCAGGCGGCTCTGGGAACCGGACACGGTGCTTCCGTCGCCCTGGGTCCCGTCGGAAAGCGCCACCCCGTTCAGGAACCACTGCACGGCCAGGCTGGGCCCGCCGCCCGCGCCGACGCTGAAGCTCGCGCTTCCACCGGCCAGCGCCGTCTGGCCCACCGGCTGTCTCGTGATGGCGGCGGGCAGCGAGAGATTTGCCAGGTAGCTGCCGGCGAACCTGGCCACCCAGCCCTGGCCGTGGCCCGAGGGGTCGAGCGCCTCGCCGAACAGGACCTGGCCGTTGTGGGAGATGCCCGCGACCGAGAATTGCGACCAGCCCGTGGTGTTGAGGCCCGCACCCGAAAAAACCCGGGCGATGTCCATGTAGCCGTTCGCATTGTGGATGTAGCCGCCCGCGGCGAATAGGCTCCCGTCGGACGAGATTCCCGCAAGGGTGCTGGACACGTCGCTCGGGTCTCCCGCGCCGAGCTCCACCATCCCGCCGCCCTGCGTCCACGAAAAGTACTCGCCGCCGGGAAAGCGGGTGCTGTTCCCGGCGCCGAGAACCTTCGAGCCATCGGGGGTGATGACATCGGCCGCGGA
Organism: uncultured Opitutaceae bacterium; assembly: GCA_964509885.1. Lineage (GTDB taxonomy): Bacteria > Verrucomicrobiota > Verrucomicrobiia > Opitutales > Opitutaceae > Palsa-1447. Next base: position 5,932 of record CAZDZL010000003.1, read on the forward strand.
CCACGTGCCGCCGGGCAGGTAGCCAAGGGAGCTCATCCCCGTGCCGAAGTGGTAGATGAACGCGGTGGACGTGATGCCGTCGCTCGCGTAGGCGACGCCGGCCAATATCGAACCGTCGGAAGAGCATCCCCTGGCCGCGGGAAGGCTCTGGCTGTCCGACGCGTTGAGGAAGCCGAGCCCCACCGTTCCCGTCGCCGCCGTCCACCGGTAGGCCTGGCGCTTGCCGCTCGCATTGTCCGTGCTCCAGCCATACACGACCTTGCCGTCGCCGGAGAGGGCATTCGCCGCCCCACGGCCCCCGCTGTAGCCGGCGACCTCGGGGATAACGGTAAACGTCCCCCCGTCGTTGCTCCAGATTGCCGATTCGCGCTGGTTGGCGGTCGGGCTCGACCGCACCCTCCCCGCGATCACCGCGCCGTCCGGCGTCATGTCCGAGGCCGTCAGGAAGAGCGTCCCCGCAGTGATCGGCGCCGGCTCCGCCAGCTGCTTCATCCCCGCCGTCGAGGTCCAGAGCACGGACCGGTCCCCGGTGCCGCCCAAGGGTTCGAGGGTCAGGATGTTGCTGGAGCCCGCGGCGATCTGGCCGTCCTCGGAGGCCGCCCTGATGCTGCTGGCCGGCACCACGCCCGGCAGGTAGCCGACGCCCGTGAACGTGCTGGCGCCGGCGCCCGGCGGGACGAGCGAGAGCACGGCCGCCGAGCTGGTCACGCTTCCCGCCGCATTCGTCAAGGAAACGGTGTACGTCCCGTCGCTCTCTGCACCCGTGGTTCCCGTGACGTTCAGGGTCGCGCTTGCCGCACCCGACACCACGCTGCCGTCGATCTGCGTCCCCGCGTTGAGGGCCACCCCGTTCAGGTACCACTTGTAGACGAGGGACGTTCCCAAAGCGCCGACGGAGAACGTTGCACGCGAGCCCTCCACGATCGTCTGTGACGCAGGTTGCCTCGTGATGGAGGGAAATACGGGTGTCGGTGTCGGCCTTGGGGTCGGCGTCGGCACCCGCGTGGGCGTGGGCGTCGGCGTGGCCGTGGGTGTAGGCGAGGCGCTTGGCGTCGGCGACGGCGACGGCGTGACGCTTGGCGATGGCGTCGGACTCGGCCTTGGGGTCGGCGTCGGCCTGGCGGTCGGCGTGGGCGTCGGCGTGGGGGTGGGTGTCGGCGTGACGCCGAGGGTCGGCGTCGGACTCGGCCTTGGTGTTGGACTCGGCCTCTGAGTCGGGCTCGGCCTCGGTGTCGGCGTAGGCCTCGCCGTCGGCGTTGGCGTCAGCGCCTGCGCGCGGGCGGATGGCGTCACCGCTATCGCAGCCGCAACGACGCCGAGCGTTAGGAAGGCCAGCGAACGCCTGGGAAGCTCGCGGCGTTTTGTCATACACTCATATCATGGCGATCCGATGACTCGGTCCTTTTGCGATATTCCCTTTATGTGGGTCCCGCCTGTCAAGCCATGCAGCTTATGGCATCCATCAATTTCCACCTTGGGCGTGCCGCCGACATTTGACGAATTCCCCCCGTAGAATCGGCCGGGAATCCTCTCCGGGCTGGAATTGGCCTGCTCGCCCATGGCTCTGACGCTAACAACACCTTATCTGAGAAAAAGTTCCGGCGGTTGCGGCCATCGCAATGGAGACAGCAAATCAAGTCTCCGACACCCGAGCCCCCGTTCTGAAGCGCGCAGGCGCGGGCAGGCGGGGTGGCGCAAGCGATCCGATTGACGCCCCGGCTTTTCGTTCATAGTACAAGGCCACGCCCCTTACATGCGAAACGACGACCCCAGCCCCAGCCCCCTGCCTTGTGAAAAGACCTGGCGGACCCGCAAAGGTCGGCCCGCGGGCACTCTGCTGCTGTCCGCACTCTCGCTCGGGCTCGCGCTCCTCTCGACGGCGCCGATCCCCCTGCGCGCCGCCGATCTGCCCGCGCCGAGGATCGAGACCCTCGCCCACCGCCGCGACCAGCTCCCCCGAAAGGTCGTCGTCGGCTCAGTCGTCTGCGGCTTCGACGAGATTTTCGACATGCCCCTCGAGAAGCGCCTCCAGCGCATGGACGAGTTTGTCGACGGGATGGAGGCCATGTCCCGGGCCCAGTATCCCGGCAGGCGGCTGGACCTGGCCGTCCTCATGGAGTGGTTCATATCCCGCCCGGGCAAGACGACCGACCAGATGGCCGTCCGCTATGCCGAGGTGAGCGAGCGGATCTCCGCCTGCGCCCGGAGCCACGGGTGCTACCTGATCGCCCCCATGTGCCTTCGGGAGGAGGGCGAGCCGGCGCGGTTCAGCAACGCGTCCTTCCTCTATGACCGCCAGGGGCGCCTTGTCGGCGTCTATCGCAAGGTGCACCCGACGATGGGCAACGAGGAGACGAACATCACGCCGGGCCGGGAATTCCCTGTCTTTGACTGCGACTTCGGCCGGCTTGGGATCCAGGTCTGCTACGACGTGATGTTCCCCGACGGCTGGCAGGCCCTCGCCAACAAGGGCGCGGAAATCGTGGCCTTCCCCTCCGAGACCTCGGTGACCTCCGGGCCGTCGATGTACGCGCTGCAGCACAGGTACTACGTCGTGAGCGCGGTGCCCAAGTACCACGCCGCCGTCTACAATCCCGTCGGCATGATCGAGGCCGAGGCGAAGGACGAGGGCGTGATGGTCCACCAGATCGACCTCGCCTACGCGGTCGCCGGGCCCTCCGACCAGGGCGTCGGCCTCAAGGCAAAGTACGGCGACAAACTGGGCATGAACTATTACGTGGGCGAGAACGTCGGGATCTACTGGTCCAACGACCCGGCTATGACAATCGGCCAGATGCTCAGCGGCCAGGACTGCCCCGACCCGCGCGACGAAGCGGAGGAGTCGCGGATCATGCAGGACCGCAAGCGGGGCGGCCCTCCCGAGGCGCCCTGAGGCGGGACTTGCGCTGCGGCTTGGCGGGCGGCGCTCAGCGCGCCTGCCGGAGCCAGACCCGGTACTCGCCGCCCGTCGAGCCGGCGTCGGCAAACGGCACGAGCGTCACGTCGCGCGGCTTCTCGTCCCAGGGGCCCAACGCGGCGAGATCGAAGGCCAGGTCGCCCGAGGCCGACGAAAGCGCGGGCTCTGCGCCCCTCACCTGGCGCAGCGCCTCGAGGTCCTCGAGCTTGCGGTTTCGCGCCGTGTCCACCGCCAGCACGAAGGGCCCCCAGGCCACCGCGGAGCGCGAGAAGTTGCCGTAGTCGCCGGGTATCACGCGCCCGCCCAGGTTAAACGCGAGCTCGACCTTGTCGCCGTCCTTCCACGCCCTTGCCGGAAGCTTCGCCCACCCCGAATCGAAACCTTCGCCGTTCACCCGAAGCGGGGCGGCCCAGGCGGGAACGCGCACCTGGATCCCAAACCGCACGGGCTGCGACACGCGCACCGTGAGCACCGATCGGCCCTCACGCGGGAAGGCGCCCACCTGGTCAATCTCCACGGCCTGGCCGCCGAGCACAAAATGGGCCCTGGAGGACTCAAAGGTGCTGACGACGGCCGTGTCCGGCGTCTGGAGGTAGGCCGTGGAGGGGGCCACCGCGAGGGCGCGCGGCCCGCTCGAGTGGCAGCAGGTGATGTCCGAGTCGTAGTGCTTCGTGCCCTGCAGCGCCGTGTAGTAGCACCAGTCGTCCCCCCTCGGGTTCTGCGCCGCGGCGAGGTGGTTGTAGAGGGAGCGCTCGATCTCGTCGGCGTAGGCCGAGGACCCCGTCACCTGCAGGAGCTGCTGGTTCAGCTGGATCCATGTCGTCGTCACGCAGGTCTCGCAGATGTGGGCGTCCTCGCCGTTCGGCAGCTCGTGGTCGTCCCCGAAGTGCTCGTGGGTGCTGGTCGAGCCGGTCACGTAGAGCCGGTTGCGCACGATGTCCTCCCAGCCGTTCGTCACGGCGAGGAGGAGCTGGCGGTCGCCGGTCACGCGAGCCAGGTCGCATATCCCCATGAGGTTCGCCAGCATCTCGTAGGCCTTTCCGTTGGCGGTCAGGCTCACGCCGCCGCCCGCGAGGAGCGTGTGCACGATCCGCGGGCCGCCGGCCTCGTCGTAGGCGCCCACGATGTACCGGGCGAATGCGAGGTAGCGGGCGTCGCCCGTCAGGCGGTAGAGCTCGACGACCGGCTCAAGCACGCTGGTCGCGGCCATGCCCACGTGGGTGCCGGCGGCCAGGATGCTCTTCTTGGCGGGAAAGGTCGCGATCAGCAGGTCGGCGGCCCGCCGCGCCGCGGCGAGGGCGGCCTCGTTACCGGTGTACCGGTAGTAGGTCTCGAGCCCGATCATGTTGTAGACGTGGGACCACACGTCCCAGTCGGCGCCGTCATAGAGCCCGAAGCGCTGCGAGGGAAGGTAGGTCCCCAGGTAGCCGTCGGGCTCCTGCGCCGCCATCAGCTCGGCGGCCGCGCCGTCGAGCTTGGCCCTGAGGGCGCTGTCGCCGGTGTACACCCAGGCGAGCGTCGCGGCGTGCATCCACTTGCCGATGTGCTCGCCTATCCAGGGGTGGGAGCCCGGCTTCTTGATGAAGCCCGCGAGCAGCGGGGCGGTGTCCACCACGTCCAGGCGGCCGGCCACGTTCGCGTCGATCCGGGCGCCGAGCCAGCCGTCGATGCGGACGGCGGAGGGATCGAGCGCCTGGAGGCTGTCGGGAATCGCCAGCTCAACCTTGTAGGGCACCGGCGTCACCGGCGCCGCATGGGCGCATGAAAGGGATTGTGCCAGGAACACGGTGATCAGGGTGGCTCGCATGGGTTTCTTTTTGGGGGTCCGGCTTCTCGGGTTCCTTTGTGCCGTCGGGATCGAGGCTTCAGCTTGTGGCCACAATCACAAGTCACTACGGCGGCGCGGGGACCGCGGCACCCCGGCGACGGGCGTGAAAACAAAGCTTTTTTTGGGCGCTGCGTAGTTCTGCCCAGGCGGCGAAAAGGCCGCTTTATTCGCCGGTATACACCGAATCCAAGACGCCCTAATAATTAACAAACAACATGTTATGACATATTGTGAATCCACCCTCCCGCCCCCTGCCCCCGGCGGCGGCCCGCGGACGGCGCCTACGTACTTTCCCAACGTGCGCGGGCGCCATCTCCCGATGAAGGTGACGGCACCGACAAATGAACTCCCCGAAAAACACCTCCCTCGTCCTTCGTTCAGCGGCGGTCACGCTCCTCGCGGGTGCGGCCCTCCTCCTCGGCGCCTGCAGCACGGCTCCCAGCGCCACGATTCGCACCTCCCAGGACAGCGCGCAGGCCAGCACGCCGACGCCCACCACCGAGAAGGCCGTCACCTACGCCCGCTTTCACAGCGAGATGGAGAGGCTCGCCCACGAGAACTCGGACTGGGGCGCGGTCAGCCCGTCGGCCGTCGTCGCCTCGAACCCGTAACGAAGCGCGGCGCGGGACGGCGGAGTCGGTCCGCCCCCCGCAAGGCAAAGGCCCGCGAAATGAATCGCGGGCCCAGCCCAACATAACTCTCAACGAATGAATTCGGTCTACTGGGTGTCGTAGACCTCGACGAGCGCGACGCCGGACGAGTTGCCGGCGCTCGTGACCATGATGGTGTAGGCTCCGGGCTGGAGCGTGACCAGGAGGGCGGAATCCTTGCTGCCCGAGGGCAGCGGGAAGGCCCCGACCTCGAGGGCGGCGGCGCTCAGCTGGCTGGGCGTGCTGGTGCCCGTGCCCCAGCCCGCGTTCGCGGCGATCTGCGTGCTGCCGGAATACACGGTGATAACCGGGTCGGCCAGCGCGCCCGTGACGCCGTAGGACGTCAGGGAGGGGCCGTCGCCGCGGATGAGGACCGTCTGCGGGATGTTGCCCGCGATGACCAGGCCCGCGATGAGCGTGCCCTGGCCGGGGGAGACGTTCATCCTCGCGGAGACATTCATGAGGCGGCCGGCCGGGATGGGGGCCGTGTCGGTGTCGTAGATTTCCGCGAGGGCCACGCCGGTCGAGCCGTTCGGACTGACGATGCTGGCCGTGTAGACGCCCTGGTTGATCTCGGCCAGGAGCGCTGTGTCGTTGCTGCCGGCCACGAGCGGGAAGGCCCCGACCTGCGTGTCAGCAGCAGTGATGAGGGCGCTCTGGTCCTGGCCGCTGCTGCCTGTCTGCCAGGCGCTGTTCGTGGCGACGAGGCCGCCCGACCAGTCAAGTGCGAGCTGGGGATCCGAGAGGGGGGACGTGATGCCGTAGGCGGCAAGACCCGGGCCGACGCCGCGCACGAGGATGTTCTTGGCGCTCCCGGAGACGTAGAAGCCCATGATGAGCGTCTCGCTGCCCGGCCCGGAGATCGCCCGCGCCGAGAAATTGGTGATGCGGGCGTAGCTGCCCGCGATCGTGATCGTCAGGTTGAAGGAGTTGGAGCCGATGCCGTTCGTGGCCGTGATCGTGGCGACATAGGTGCCGGGTGACGTGGGCGTGCCGCTGATGACGCCGGTCGCCGCATTGATGACCAGGCCCGGCGGCAGGCCGCTCGCGGTGAAGCCCGTGGGGGAGCCGGATGCCGTCACGGTGTAGGGCGTGAACGTGGAGCCGGAGCTGCCCGAGGCGCTGCCGGAGCTGGTGATGACCGGGGACCCGGGGGCACCGGGGGTTCCCGGGGAACCGGGGCTTCCCGGGGAACCGGGACTTCCAGGGGAACCGGGGGCCACGGGCACCACGCTGCTGCCGTTGAGCGTCAGGCCTCCCGTGAAGCCGCCGCCGCCGGGGCCTCCGAGGGCGTTGACCGACCCGGGGCCCGCGAAACTCACCGCGGCGTTGAGGGCCAGGAAGCGGACGCCGCCGTTGCCGAGGAGTTGGGTGCTGCCGGTGAAGCTGATGCTCGTGTAGGCGATGTAGTTGCCGAGGACCGTGTTGTTGTCGCCGATCACGATCGCGCCGGTGGCCGCGTTCCAGAAGATGCCGTCATCGCCGCCGCCGTTGCTGCCCGCGTTGATGATGGTGACCGAAGAGTTGAGGGCGGTCGTCAGGCCCGTCCCGAACTGGAACACCCAGGCCACGTTGTTCTGCCCCTGCGCGTCGAGGACGAGCGCCCCCGTGAGGGTGGCCGCGCCGCCCCACCTGTAGACGCCCGGGGGAAGCGGCCCAAGGTTGGCCATGTCGACGTTCGAGTAGTCCTTGGTGAGCTGCATCGCGGCGAGGCCCGTGGCCGCGACCTGGAGGTCGGCCTGTGCCTGCTGGTTCGCGCCGCCCGTGGGGATGATCGCCGCGGCCGTGCCGAGGAGCGTGATTCCCGATACCGTTCCAGGGGGGAAGCCCGTGATGTTGGTGGTCGCGGCGGGGAAGAGGCCAACGTTGCCGTTCTTGATTGAGAATCCGGTGCCGGCGACCGTGATGGCCTGGCTGGCGAGGATAGAGTAGTTGCCCGCGGATTTCAGGATGGACTGGGCGGATGCCGATTGGGTCGAGCCAACGAGCGTGGCGACGGCGGCGAGGGCCGAGAGGGAGAGGGAACGGATTTTCATGGACGGGTTCTAGTAATGCACGCGCGTCCTTGGGGACATTGGTGCCTGAGGGCGGGCGACGAGATAAGGGTGACGGGGGTCACGCCGTCACACGGTACTCCCATATGTGCCGGCGCAGTATGGGGTGTAGTATGGGGGGTTAACTAGGCACTTCCCCGGCCGACGGTTCTCCGGGACCGCCCCGCGGGGTCGTTTCTGTATCTCCCTCCCCTTCAATGATATTCATCTTCCTCCCGGAAACCCGCGCCGCGGACGCGGACTAATGTCTCGATCGGGACATCCAACCGGAGCAAACCTGCGTAGAAGTGACCGCAACCCGATCGATGAAGACCTCCGCCATGATCCCACGCTTCGCCTTCGGCGCCCTGCTCCTCTGCGTCCTGCTGACCGCGGGCGCCCGGGCCCAGCCGGCCGCCGCCCCGGCCGCGCCCCGGCCCGAGTTCAAGGTCGTCATCGTCGAGTCCCTTGTCCGCGGCCCCGGCCGGAAATCCGACTACGACCGGATGGACGCCGAGTTCACAAGCGTCTTCGAGAAGCGCAAATGGCCCGTGACGATCAAGGTCGAGCGTTTCGCGTCCAACACGAAGGACGACGGCATCCAGCTGCGCGTCTTCTACGAGGGCATCTACGAGGAGGCCCCAGGGGACCTCACCTTCCACGCATGGATGACGCTCGACGACCACGGCACGAAGCGGGACTTCGGCATCGTCAAGTTCCGCTACAACCCGCGCCCCCTGCAGTCGGAGGACGACGTCCTGGACCACGTGGTCCGCGGGGCCGCGGAGCTCGCCGCAGACAAGATCGAGTCCGCCCTTTTCCAAAGGGACGCGGGCCGCAAGCCCTGAGGCGCCGCCCGCGCCCTCAGCCGCCGTGCCTACGCCGCCGGAGAACGAGTCCATCGCCGAGGAGTCCCGCCTGCTCGCGCGGGCGGGAGCGGGCGACCGCGAGGCCTTCCGGGAGCTCTACGCGCGCTACAGCACCCCGCTCTTCTCGCTGGCCGTGCGCCTCGTGGGCAGCATCGGCGACTCCGAGGAGCTGCTGCAGGACGCCTTCATGAAGATATGGAGGAACGCCGCCTCCTACGACCCGCGCAAGTCGCGCCCCTTCACCTGGGCCGTGACGGTCATGCGGCGCACCTGCATCGACCACCTGCGCAAGCGCCAGCGCATCCCCGCCATGACGCCGCTCCTGCCCGACGACGCAGCGACGCTCCACTCCTCCGCGGGCGACACGGTGCGCCACTCGGCCGAGGCCCGCGAGGATTCCGAGAGGGTCCGCGGGGCGCTTGCGGGCGCCCCCCCCCACCAGCGCCGCGCCCTCGAGCTCGCGCTCTTCTCGGAGATGACCCACGCCGAGATCGCCCGCCAGCTGGACCAGCCCGTCGGCACCGTGAAGTCATGGATCCGCCGGGGGCTTCTCGACCTTCGCACCACCCTCACCGAACCCACACTATGAACTCCCAGCTTGAAGAGACCGCCTGCCTCTACGTGCTCGACCGGCTCGAGGCGGGCGAGCGCGCCGCGTTCGAGGCGCGCCTTTCGCGCGAGCCCGAGCTCGCCGCCCTCACCCGCGAGATCGAGGCCTCGCTTGCCCGGCGCATCCACGCCCTTCCCCGCCACGAGCCTCCCGTCGGCGCGCTCGAGCGGATCGAGGCGCGCATCGACGGCCTGGAAGGTCAGGCCCGTCCGGCGCCGCGCGGGTCCCTGCCGCTCTGGGCCGCGGCGGCGCGCTGGGGTATCGCGGCCGTCATCGCGGTCGGCGTCTCCGTCGTCGCCGTCCAGAGCCTGCGCCGCCCCGCCGCGGCCTCGCAGCCGTACATGATCGTCGTCGGCCTCGACTCCATGCGGAGCACGCAGGCCGAGTTCCCCGTCGCGGCGCGCCCCGAGGGAGCCGACGCCCGCTTCATCCAGCTTGCCTCCCTTGCGGAGAAGTTCTGGGAGAAGCCCGACGACCTCCCGGTCAGGCTCGGCCCGTCCGGCCAGGGCGGGCGCGGGTACGCCCTCTTTGACCCCGGCAGCAACCAGGGCTTCATCGCCATCCGCCAGCTCCCCGTCGCCGACCGGGGCAAGGAGTACCACCTCTGGCTGGTCGACACCGCCTCGGGGAGGGTCAGCGAGGCGGGCATCCTGCCCGTCGCCGGCTCCACCCGCGGCCTGTACTTCTTCTCGGTGGCGCCGCCGGCCCAGGGGATGCCCGGGCGGCCGGACTTCTTCGTCACCTCGGAGGACGCCGGCTCGGCCCCAGCCGCCCAGCCGCGCGGAAGGGTCGTCCTCGGAAACGAGAGGATCTGAATCTGCAGGCCCAGCTGCGGCATTGCCTACTACACTGCCGGCGCGTATCAGCGCCGTAGCAGGATGACCACCGCCCCTCCCGCGCCGTCCCAAAGAGAAGTGTCCGGCCCAGAGAATTCCCCGTGGCCCGCTGAGCTTCTCGGCTGCCTCCTCCTGGTCGCGCTCGCGCTCCTGGTCTACCAGCGCGCATGGCATGCCGGTTTCATCTGGGACGACGACGCCCATGTGACCCGGCCCGGGCTGCGGTCGCTCCACGGCCTCGCGCGCATCTGGACGGAGCCCGGCGCGACGCAGCAGTACTACCCCGCCCTTTACGGCGCGTTCTGGGTGGAGCACCGCCTCTGGGGCGACGCGCCCTCGGGGTACCACGTGGCCAACGCCGCGCTGCACGGGCTCGCCGCGTGCCTCCTGTTCCGCGTCCTCCGTCGCCTGTCGGTTCCCGGCGCGTTCCTGGCGGCGGCGCTCTTCGTGGTCCACCCCGTCTGCGCCGAGTCGGTCGCGTGGATCTCGGAGCAGAAGAACACGCTCTCGGCCGTCTTCTATTTCGCGGCGGCCCTCGCCTACCTTCGGTACGACCGGGACCGGCGCCTTGCCCCGTACGCGGCCGGCCTCTTCCTTTTCGCCCTCGCGCTCCTCAGCAAGAGCGTGACCGCCACGCTCCCGGCCGCGCTCCTCGTCGTCCTCTGGTGGAAAAGGGGTCGCCTCTCCTGGAAGGGCGACGTCCTGCCCCTCGTCCCATGGCTCGCCATGGGCGTCGGCGCGGGAGCCGTGACTTCGTGGATGGAGCGGACGCACGTCGGGGCCACCGGCGCGGCGTACGCGCTCGGCGTGCTCGGGCGGGTCCTCGTGGCGGGCCGGGCGCTCTGGTTCTATCTCGGGAAGGTTCTCTGGCCGGCCGGCCTCACCTTCGTGTACCCGCGCTGGTCGATCGACCCGCGCGACCCGCTGCAGTACCTCTGGCCGGCGGCGGCCAGCGCCGCCCTCGCCGTCCTCTGGTGGATCCGGGGGCGCTCTCGGGCGCCGCTCGCCGTCGCCCTCCTCTTCGCCGGGACCCTGTTTCCGGCACTCGGTTTCTTCAATGTCTTCCCCTTCATCTACTCCTTTGTCGCCGACCACTTCCAATACCTGGCCGCGGCGGTGATCCTGTCCGCGGCCGCGGCGGCCGTCGCGACTGGGGCGCGCCTGCTGTCGCCGGCCGGGCGGCGGGCCGCGTGGGTCGCCTCCGGGGGCATCGTGGTCCTCTTGGCAGCCCTGACCCGTGCGCAATGCTCCATGTACGCGGACGCGGAGACGCTATGGCGGGCGACGCTCGAGCGGAACCCGGCGGCCTGGATGGCCCGCAACAACCTCGCCTCCGAGCTCCTCGAGAAGGGCCGCGTGGACGAGGCCATCGCGAACGCCGGAATGGCGCTGGGATCCGGGCCGGGCGACGCCGTGGCCCACCTTCTCCTGGGGGAGGCGCTCCGGAAAAAAGGCCGCCCGGCCGAGGCCCGGGCGCACTTTGACCGGGCGCTTGAGATCGAGCCCGGCAATCCGATCGCCCACAACAACCTTGGCAACGACCTGCTGCAGGACGGCCGTGTGGATGAGGCCATCACCCACTACCGGGCGGCGCTGGCCGCCAAGCCGGATTTCGCGAAGGCGCACTCGGGGCTCGGCGACGCCCTCCTCCAGGGTGGCCGGCTGAAGGAGGCGGAGGCGGAGTACCGCGCGTCCCTTGCGGAGGACCCCTCGGACGTTGGGACGAACGCCAACCTCGGCACCGCGCTGGCGGAGGAGGGCCGCGGGGACGAGGCCGTCGCCTGCTTCAGGCGGGCGCTGGAGATCAATCCCCGCTACTACATCGCCCAGGCGAACCTCGGGAACGCCCTCCTGCAGGCCGGCCGCGCGCAGGAGGCGGTCGTCGCCTACGCGGCGGCGCTCGAGCTCGAGCCGGATTCCCCGGCGGCCCACAACAACCTCGGCTACGGCCTCCTGCAGGCGGGGCGGCGGGACGAGGCGATTGCGCACTTCAGGGCGGCCTTGGCCGCGGACCCGGGCAATGACGGGGCGAGGCGCAACCTGGCCGACGCCCTCGCCCGCAGATAGCCGGGCGGGCGCGGCCGTTTGCATAATCGCGCTTCGCGGTCTCATTTTGGGGATGATCGCCTCCCTTGCAGCCGCCGGCGGGCAGCCGGACACGGACGGCCCGCTGCTCGACGCCTACTCGAGCGCCGTCTCCGGCACGGTCGCCGCCGCGCACCCGGCCGTCGTCCACATCGAGGTCCGCGGCGGCACGGCACCGGGCGGGACCGGCTCGGGCTTCTTCATCTCGCCCGACGGCTACCTCCTGACCAACAGCCACGTCGTGCACGGCGCGAGCGAGCTGCGCGTCTTCCTCGCGGACGGCAGGCGCCTTTCCGCAGACCTTATCGGGGACGACCCGGACACCGACCTCGCCGTCCTGCGGGTAAGCGCCGACGAGCTCTCGCACCTGCCCCTGGCCGACAGCAGCGCCGTCAGGCTGGGCCAGATCGCGATCGCCATCGGCTCCCCCATGGGCTTCCAGCAGTCCGTGACGGCCGGCATCGTGAGCGGGCTGGGGCGCTCCCTGCGCGGGGCGTCCGGCAGGCTGATCGACAACGTCATCCAGACGGACGCCGCGCTCAACCCGGGCAACTCCGGCGGGCCGCTCGTCAGCACCCGGGCCGAGGTCATCGGCGTCAACACCGCCATCATCCGGCCGGCCCAGGGCATCTGCTTCGCCATCGCGAGCAACACGGTGCGCTGGGTCGCCGCGTGGCTCATCAAGGAGGGCCGCATCCGCAGGAGCTTCATCGGCCTCGCAGGCCAGAATGTCCCGCTGCTGCGCAAGCTGATCCACCACCACCGCCTCACCCAGGAAACCGGCGTCCTCGTGGCCGGCTTCGAGCCCGACAGCCCCGCGTCACGCGCCGGGCTCCTCGAGGGCGACATCCTGCTGGCGCTGGACGGCGTGGCGACGCCCGCGGTCGACGCCCTTCACAAGCTGCTCACAGGCGACCGCATCGGCGAGCGGGCCATCGTGACCTTCCTGCGCGGCGTGGAGCTGCGCCGCCACGCGATCATCCCGCTCGAGATGCCGGGCGGCAGGTGACCTTGGCCTAGCGGCCGGGCGGGGCCGGCGGGTCGATCCGCTCCCAGAAGCCGACGGCCCAGTCGCCGTCATTGCCCGCGAAATGCCGCCACGCATAGCGCGACCTGATCTTGTCCCACATCGGGACGAAGCGCGCGTTCAGGTTGTCGTTGTCCTTCTGGAGCCAGAGCACGTAGCGCACGTTGTTCTCCGTCAGCCACGCCAGCGGGTCAGCCAGCTTCCCGGCGTAGAAGGCGTTGACCTGGGCCACGCGGTCGCGCACCTCCGTCCTGAACTCGCGCCAGATGCCCTCCTGGACCGGCCACCCGATGAAAGCCTGCTTGTTGCCGAAGATGGCGAGCGCCGTGGCGTCCGTGTTGGCGAAGCCGTTGCCGCTGTCCAGGCATATGCCGTCCGGGCGCGCCTGCAGCGCGCTCACGATGTCCCTGAGCGCGGTGTCCCGGGTCAGCCAGTCCGTGCCGTCGATCCTGCCGACGCCCTCCTTGGGCGTCTCCACGAACTGCCGGGCGTAGTCGTAGGCCTGGACGCAGGGCAGCAGGATGACCGCGAGCGAGGCGTAGCGGCAGAAGCGGCTGCGCGAGGCCAGGTTCAGCGCGCCGAGCGTCAGGACCCCGCCCGAGTAGATCCAGCCCCACCATTTCAGGGAGCTGTTGAAGCGCTCCCAGGTGCCGCTGTTGATGTCGTGGTTGTAGAAGATCTCCGTCGCCGCGAGCAGCACCGCCCAGAGCGAGACAAAGAAGAGGCTCAGCCCCCGCTTCTCCCTGTTCCAGGGCGCGAGCACCATGAGGCAGACCAGCGGCCAGAAGACTGCGAGCCACTCGGCGGGGCTCGCGTGCTCGCCCGGCCGCGTGAGGCGCAGGACCGTCGTGTGCGCGGCGGGCTGCTGCAGGAAGGTGACGAGGAACGGGTACGCGAGGGCGGAGGCCGCGCCGGCGCCGAAGAACCCGGCGAGCCAGTGGTCCCTCTCCCCGGCGACCGCGCGGTAGATGAACCACCCGGCCACGAGCGCCGTCTGCAGCGGGAACACCCACGTGTTGCCGATCAGGCTGAGCGGGATGGTGGCGGCCAGGAGCGCGTGGAGCACCCGGCGCTGGCGCGGGGAGCGCTCGCCCTCAAGGGCCGCGATGACGAGGAGGGAGAAGAGGAGGACGACGTACCCCATTAGAGGGGGATGGAACTCGCCCTTGATCAGGATGTAGCTGAGAGGCTCGACCGGCAGCTCGATCGGCCTCGTGGCGGTCCCGTACATCATGCGGTCCATCGCGATCCCGAAGGGCGTCCTGTACTTGGGATCCCAGAGCATGCCGAGGTAGCGGACCATCTCCAAAGGCTGGAGATAGCTCTTCATGGACAGGTGGATCACGACGCCGAGCCCGCAGCCCCCGAGCAGGAGCGCGCCCGTCACGGCCCAGCCCGCCGGCCTCCAGGCGCACAGGCGGCGCACCGCCGCGAAGACCGAGCCCGCGATCATGCCCGACATCACGCAGTATGCCAGGTGGTAGCAGACGCCCGGCCCGAGCCTGAACCAGCGGCCGAGGAGCGCCGCGCAGTAGAACTGGAAGCTGTAGTAGAAGTCCGCCTTGAACGGGGGCATCCACCGGTCCTGGGGCGGGAGCTGGGTTCCCTGGATGTAGTCGTGGATGAAGACGAGGTCGGGGAAATCCTCCTCGAAGAGCCCTATCTGCGGGTACGTGTACCTCCAGAGGAGGCAATAGAAGAGCCCCGCCCCGAAGGCCGCCTCGAAGCCCCAGTTGCGCCCGATGACCTCGCGCTCCCTCCAGATGAGCCACGCGGAGAGCGCCGTGCTGAACGGCAGGAACCACAGCTTGGGACCAAGCCCGTGGAAGTGCTCCAGGAAGAAGAGCGAGAGGCAGAACACCAGGAGGCCGCCGATGCGGGACACCGCATAGTCCCGGGTGAGGGAGTAGCCGACGAGCCCGAGGCCCACCAGGTTGGCCCAGATGAGGCCCACGCTGATCAGCAGGAAGAGCGGAGTCATTTCGGGAAGGAATTTCTGTCTGCCGGCACGACAGGCGCCTGCAAATACTAGCACAGGATGATAGCCCCCATGCAATTGCGAAAGCTTATCGCGCGCGCGGAGCCCCCCGCTCCCGCGGCGCCCGGCTACGCCTTCATCGCCTGCGCCGCGATCTCGAACGAGCGCAGCCGCGCCCCGTGGTCGAAGATCGCCGCCGTCACCATGAGCTCGTCGACGCCCGTGTGCTCGACGAACGCCCCCATCCCCTTCCTCACCGTCTCGGGCGAGCCGACAATCGCCTCGCGGAACGCCTGGTCGACGCCGGCCTTCTCCACGGCGTTCCAGCGGCCGTCCATGCTGTCGACCGGCGGGGGAAGCGGGCCCGGCGTCCCCCGGCGCAGGAGGACGAAGCTCTGCTGGAGCGACGTGAACAGGCGCGCGGCCGCGGCGTCGGTGTCGGCGGCGAAGACGGCCACGGCCGCCATCGCATAGGGGCTCTTCAGCGACGCGGAGGGCCGGAAGAGGCTGCGGTAGAGGCGAAGCGCCTCGCCCAGCAGGTCCGGCGCGAAGTGCGACGCGAAGGTGAACGGCAGGCCGAGCGCGGCCGCGAGCTGGGCGCTGAAGAGGCTCGAGCCGAGGAGCCACATTGGCACCGCCAGGCCCGCGCCCGGCACGGCCTGGAGCGCCTGCCCGGGCACGGTCGGGTGGAAGTAGGCCTGCAGCTCCATGACGTCCTGCGGGAAGGCGTCGGAGGTGTCCGCGATCCCGCGGCGAAGCGCGCGGGCGGTCAGCGGGTCGGTCCCGGGCGCGCGACCGAGGCCCAGGTCGATGCGCCCAGGGAACAGAGCCTCGAGCGTCCCGAACTGCTCGGCGATCACGAGCGGCGCATGGTTGGGGAGCATCACCCCGCCCGACCCCACGCGGATCGTCGAGGTCCCGCCGGCGATGTAGGCGATCACGACCGAGGTGGCGGCGCTCGCGATGCCGGGCATGTTGTGGTGCTCGGCCACCCAGTAGCGGCGGTACCCCAGTCGCTCGGCCAGCCGGGCGAGCTCGAGTGAGCGCTGCAGCGCCTGCGAGGCCGTGCCGCCCAGGGTGATCGGCGCGAGGTCCAGGACGGAGAGGGGAACCATCCTCCAGTCTGTGTATATGCCGGCAAATTGCCAGCAGCGCGGAGTTTCCTAGCCGCGGCGCACCAGGACGAGGAAGACCACGACGAGGAAGAGGAGAAAGCCGACGCCTATCAGCGCGCCGGCCAGGAACGGCGTGCCCTGCAGGCTCAGCCGGAATCGCGGCGACTGCAGGCGCGTGCTCAGGCCCGTCACGTGCACGCGCTCCGGGGCGTCGAGCTCGGCCCGCAGGGCGGCCACCGACGGGTGGCGCTCGCCGGGATCCCGGCGCATCGCCCGAAGGACGATCTCCTCCGCCTCCGGCGAGACGCCGGGGTTGAGCGAGCGCGGCGCCGCGGGATCACCGGTCACCCGCAGCTGCGCCGACGCCCAGGGATCGTCGGCCTGGAACGGGAGGACGCCCGTCAGCATCTGGTAGAGGATGACGCCCAGGCTGTAGATGTCGGTGCGCTCGTCGTTGCGGGCGTTTCGGACCTGCTCCGGGGCCATGTATTCGGGGGTGCCGAAGAGGGGGGTGAGGCCGGCGAGGAGGCTCATCCTCGTGTCGATCTCCGCCGCGAGGCCGAAGTCCATGAGGCGGAGCCTCTGGTCGCGGCACACCATGATGTTGGAGGGCTTGAGGTCGCGGTGGATGACCCCGCGCGCGTGCATGCGGCCGAGGGCCTCGCAGATGACGCCCGCGATCCGGAGCGCGTCCGCCTCCGGCACCCTCCCCGCGCGGTGCATGACCGTCGCCAGGGTGCACCCGTCGAGGAGCTCGGTCACGATGTAGGGCCGGCTCTTCGGTGCGTCCACGGGTATGAACCTCAGGAGGAGCGGGTCGTTGAGGGCCGCGCCTATCCGCGCCTCGCGCTCGAAACGCCCGAAGGACACAGGGTCGCTCTCCACCTTCATGAGCGGCACCTTGACCGCGACGTCGCGCCCGCCCACCCGGTCGTCGGCCCTGTAGATCGTGGCCATGCCGCTGCGCCCGATGGCCTCGCGGATGAGGAACCGGCCGTCCAGGAGATGGCCGGCGGGAAGCTCCTCCTCCAGCGGCGGGCCCGGCTCCTCGCGGCCCGGAAGATCCATGCAGCAGGCGACGCCGGCCAGAGGCCGGTCGTCCCCGGCTGGCTCCCTCTCGGGGCGGCCGGCGCGGGCCAGCGCCCGGTCAAATGCCGAGACTTCAGTCATGGGGAAGCAGGGTAGGCGGGTTTGCGCGGGCGCGTGAGTTAATTCTCCGCGGGAAGGCGCTAAGATATCATAAAGAGACGGTCGCCCGCGCAAACTTGGGGTTCCCGTCGGGGGACGGGTGTGCTTGGATCCGGCCTACAGGTATGAGAATTCGCAGGCACCTGCTGCTCCTCGCGGCCATCCTCCCCCTCGCCCTCGCCGCCGGGTGCTCCAAGGCGCCGCCGGCGCCGGCCGATTCCGGCCCCCCGCAGGCCCACCATCACCATCCGCCGCACGGGGGGACGCCGGTCGTCCTCGGGAACGAGGCGTACCACCTCGAGCTCGTCCTCGATGCCGCGGCGGGCAGGCTCCAGGCCTACGTCCTCGACGCCGAGATGGAGAATTTCGTCCGCACCGCGGCGCCGTCCCTGACAATCTCGGCGATCGTGGACGGGAGGCCGCGCGAGCTTGTGCTCGCGGCCGTGGCCAACACCCAGACGGGCGAGACCGTCGGCGACACGTCGCTCTTCGAGGCGCAGGCCGGCTGGCTCAAGGGCGCCAGTGGGTTCGACGGGGAGCTGAGGAGCCTGACCATCCGCGGGGCGACCTTCACCGGCGTGAAGTTCAACTTCCCGAGGGGCAACGACACCGACGGCTGACGCCTGCCTGAGGCGAACCAGAATTCCATGGAAGACACACCCAAGTATCCCTACGAGACGCACCTCGACATCAAGTTCGGGCCGCTCGAGATCGTCGACGCCCCCGCGCTCATCGCGGCCTGCACCCACCCGTGGTACAACCAGACGCTCTGCAAGGTGAACGACTCCGTCGTGCGCCTCGGCGTGCTGCAGGGCGAGTACCATTGGCACAAGCACGACAAGGAGGACGAATTCTTCCACGTGGTCGAGGGGCTCCTCATCATCGACCTGGAGGGGCGCAGCGTCGAGCTGCGCCCCCGCCAGGGGTTCGTGGTCCCGAAGGGCGTGACGCACAGGACGCGGGCCCCGGCGAGGACCATCATCCTGATGGTCGAGTCCGCCGGGATCGTCCCGACCGGCGACCAGGCGTAGCACCCTACTTGGGCGCGATCTTCTCCGCCGACTTCGTCACGTTCGGGCAGGAGTCGACCCAGCTTCCCCTCGGCCTCGCCCACTCCGCGGCGTTGGCGATCACGCGCTGCACGTTTTCGTCATGGTAGGTGGGATAGGTCTCATGCCCGGGCCTGAAGTAGAAGATGCTGCCGTTGCCGCGCCTCCAGCAGCACCCGCTGCGGAAGACCTCGCCGCCCTCGAACCAGGAGATGAAGACCTGCTCCTCCGGGGCCGGCACCGCGAAGGGTTCGCCGTACATCTCCTCCATGGGCAACTCGAAGTACCGGTCGATGCCCCGGGCGATGGGATGGCCCGGGTTGCAGACCCAGAGGCGCTCGCGCTCGTCGGCCTCCCTCCACGTGAGCGAGCACGTGGTGCCCATGAGCTTCCTGAAGATCTTCGAGTAGTGCCCGGAATGCAGCACGATGAGCCCCATCCCCTCGAGCACCCGGGCGTGCACGCGCGCGACCACCTCGTCGCCCACGAGGTCGTGGGCCTTGTGCCCCCACCAGGTCAGCACGTCGGTTTCACTCAGCCTCTCGGCGGAGAGGCCGTGCTCCGGCTCCTGCAGCGTCGCGGTCGTCACCTTGGCCGACGGCAGGAACTTCAGGAGGCCCGCGGCGATCGCCGCGTGCATCCCGTACGGGTAGACCTTTTTTACCTTGGCACTCGTGTGCTCGTGGACATTTTCGCCCCAGACCGTTATTCGTAGGGAAGCCATGATGGGATTGCGCGTCTCCCCTCTACCCCACCCCCCCACCCCGAGGCAAATTCTATGAGCTCCCGACCCCTGATTTCCCCGCTGCGACTGCTTGGCCTCCTCGCCTCTCTGGCCTCGATCTCGACGACCCCCGCCGTGGCTGCGGACCTCGGGCTCGCCCCCTACTTCGGCGACCACGCCGTTCTGCAGCAGGGGAAGCCGGTGCCCGTGTGGGGCGCTGCCGGCGCCTCGGACCCGATCGCCGTGACGTTCCACGGGCAGACGGCGAAGACCCAGGCGGGAGCGGACGGGAGCTGGAAGGTGAGCATCGGCCCGTTCGAGGCCAGCGCCGAGGGCGCGGATTTGGTGGTCGCCGGCCGCACCACCCTCACGCTCCACGACGTCGTCGTCGGCGAGGTCTGGCTCTGCTCGGGGCAGTCCAACATGGAGTTTGCGGTCGACGACGGGGGCGGCTACCGCGTCGACCATCCCGATGCCGAGGTAGCCACCGCGCACTTCCCGCTGATACGCCAGCTCAAGGTCAAGCAGACCGTGGCGTCGTCTCCTGCGGCGACGGTCGCGACGGGGGGCTGGGTTTCGGCCTCGCCCGAGACCGTCGGCGGATTCACCGCGGTCGGCTACTTCTTCGCCCGCGACATCCACCGCGCCCTCGGCGTCCCCGTGGGGATCATCGACAGCCCGTGGGGCGGAACGCCAATCGAGTCCTGGATGAGCGACGCCGCGCGCAAGTCGACGTCGCTCTCCGCATCCCTCGACGCCCGCTGGGCGAAGGATCTCAGCGAGTGGCCGCCGGAGCGGGTCGCGGCGTTTCCCGCCGTGAAGGCGGCCTGGGAAAAGGCCTCCGAAGAAGCCGACAGGAAGCACACAAAAATCACGCTCCCGTGGCCGGGCTACCCGGCGAGCGATGACTCGCCCAACCGCCCGGGAGGCCTCTTCAACGCGATGATAGCCCCGTTCGAGCCCGCGGCGATCCGCGGCATCCTCTGGTACCAGGGCGAATCCAACTCGGATCGCGCCGGCGAATACGCGGAGCTCTTCGCAGCGATGATCCGCTCGTGGCGCGAGGGATTCGGCCAGGGCGACGTGCCCTTTTACTTCGTGCAGCTCGCGAACTTCGGGGACGAGAACGAGGTGGTCAACCGGAACTGGGCGCGCCTGCGCGAGGCCCAGGAGAAGGTCCTCGCCCTCCCGAACACCGGCATGGCGGTGACGGTCGACATCGGAGAGGCGCACAACATCCACCCGAGGAACAAGCAGGAGGTCGGCCGCAGGCTCGCCCTGATCGCGAGGACGAGGCTGTACAACATCCCGCCGGAGGTCAGCGGCCCGGTGTTCGCCGGCGCGACGCCCGAGGGTAAGTCCATCCGGGTGCGCTTCAGCCACTCGGGCGACGAGCTCTTCGCGCACGGGGGATCCGTCCGGTCGCTGGAGGTCGCGGGCGCGGACAAGGTCTTCTTTCCCGCCGCCGGCGAGATCGAGGCCGACACGCTCCTGGCCTCCTCGCCGGACGTGAAGGAGCCCGTCGCCGTCCGCTATGCCTGGGCAAACGCCCCGGACGCGAATCTCTACGGCGACAACGGGCTTCCGGTGCCGCCATTCCGCTCCGACGGCTGGTAGCAAAGACGCCGGATAGGGAAAAAGGGCTCACTTTTTTTTCCGACCCGCTTGTGCTCGAGGCGGGACCGGCCTAACTAATGTAGGATGGATCCATTCAACTTGGGCAGGGGCTCCGCTGTCATTCTGGGCTGGGTTGTCGCGATGGGCTTCGCGGGCGGATGCGCAAAGGCCCCGAGCGGCCCGCCCCCGGTCGCCGACGTCCAGGTGGTCACGGTCGAGCAGAGGGACGTGCCCGTCGTCCACGAATGGGTCGGGACACTCGACGGGTCCGTGAACGCGAAGATCCGGGCGCAGGTGAGCGGGTACCTCGTGAAGCAGGACTACAGGGAGGGCGCGGCCGTGAAGAAGGGCGACGTCCTCTTTGAGATCGACCCGAGGCCCTTCGAGGCGGCGCTCGCCCAGGCCAACGGCCTCTTGGCGCAGGCGAAGGCCCAGCTCGGGAAGGCTGAGCTCGACGTGGCCCGCGACACGCCCCTCGCCCAGGAAAAGGCGATCAGCCAGCAGGAGATGGACGACGCTGTCCAGGGCCGGCTCGCGGCGCTGGCCCAGGTCCAGTCGGCACAGGCCGGCGTCGACCAGGCCGAGCTCAACCTCGGCTTCACCCGCGTCTCCTCCCCCATCGACGGAATCGCCGGGCTGATCAGCGCCCAGATCGGGGACCTCGTCGGTCCCTCCACGGGGATTCTGACGACCGTGTCCGACGTCGACCCGATCAAGGCCGTCTTCCCCGTGAGCGAGCAGGCCTACCTTCAGCGCCTGATCGCAAAGGACTTCGCGGAGACGGCCGAGCAGTCCGTGTCGGGCGTCGAGTTCGACCTGATCCTCTCCGACGGCTCCCTTTACCCGAGGAAGGGCCGGTTCTTCGCCATCGACAACCAGGTGAACGCCAACACCGGCACGCTGCAGGTCGTCGCCATCTTCCCCAACCCGAACGGCGTGCTGCGGGCCGGCCAGTACGCCAAGGTGCGCACGGTGGTCAGCGTCGACAAGGGGGCGCTTCTTGTCCCGCAGCGCGCGCTCAGCGAGCTCCAGGGCGGCTACCAGCTGGCCACGGTCGACGCCTCGAACCACACGCACATCATGACCGTCAAGACGGGCCAGCAGGTGGGCTCGCAAGTCGTCGTCGAGTCGGGCCTTCACCCGGGCGACAAGGTCGTCGCGGACGGGCCGCAGAAGATCACCGAGGGCGCCGAGGTGCACCCGATCCCCTTCGCCGCCGAGCCCTCCAAGTAGCCGCGCCGTGTCGAAGTTCTTCATCAACCGCCCCATCGTCGCGATCGTCATCGCGATCATCACGGTGATCGTCGGCGCGGTGGCGCTCGTCTCGCTGCCGATCGCCCAGTTCCCCAAGATCGTCCCGCCCGAGGCCCGCATCACGTCGACCTACGTCGGCGCCGATGCCCAGACGGTCGAGCAGTCCGTGGCGACTCCCATCGAGCAGATCCTGAGCGGCGTCGACAACATGAACTACATGTACTCGATCAACGGCAGCGACGGCTCGCTGCGGCTGACCGCGAACTTCGACGTCGCCACCGACCCCAACACGGACCTGATCCTGACGCAGATGCGGGTCACCCAGGCCAACCCGCAGCTGCCGGCCGACGTGGCGAACTTCGGCGTCACCGTGCAGAAGCAGCTCACGGCCCCGCTCATGCTGGTCGGCCTCTACTCGCCGACCGACGCCTACGACAGCACGTTCCTCGCGAACTACGCCTACATCAACATCAACGACCAGCTGACGCGCGTGCCCGGCATCGCGAGCGCCTCGGTCTTCGGCGCGGGCCAGTACGCGATGCGCTACTGGGTGAAGCCGGACCAGCTCGCAAAGCTCAACATCACGGTCGGCGAGGTGATCCAGGCCATCCAGAGCCAGAACACGGTCAACCCGGCGGGCACGATCGGCGGCGAGCCCTCGCCCAAGGGCCAGGACTTCACGTACTCGGTGCGCGCCCAGGGGCGGCTCTCCTCGCCCGAGGAGTTCGGCGCGATCGTGATCCGCTCGAACCCCGACGGCTCGGCGGTGCGCCTGAGGGACGTCGCCCGCGTCGAGCTCGGGGCGCAGGTCTACAACGTCATGGGCCGCCTCGACGGCAAGCCGGCCGCGGTCATCGCGATCTACCAGCTGCCCGGCTCGAACGCCCTGGACTGCGCCGTCGGGGTCAAGAAGGCCATGGCCCGGCTGAAGCTGCGCTTCCCCGCGGGGCTGGACTACAAGGTGGGCCTCGACACGACCCAGTCGGTGTCCGAGGGCATGAAGGAGATCTCGAACACGCTCTGGCAGGCGCTGCTCCTCGTCATCCTGGTCGTCTTCATCTTCCTTCAGGGATGGAGGCCGACCCTCATCCCGCTCCTGGCCGTCCCGGTCTCCCTCATCGGCACCTTCATGCTGTTCCCGCTGTTCGGGTTCTCGGTGAACACGCTCTCGCTGTTCGGGCTCGTGCTCGCGATCGGGCTCGTGGTCGACGACGCGATCGTGGTCGTCGAGGCGGTCGAGCACCACATCGAGGAGGGCATGTCGCCGCGGGACGCGACGATCCGGGCCATGGAGGAGGTCTCCGGCCCGGTGATCGCGATCGCGGTCATCCTCGCGGCCGTGTTCGTGCCGACCGCCTTCATCCCCGGGATCACCGGCCGCCTCTACCAGCAGTTCGCGCTCACGATCGCCATCTCCGTGATGATCTCGGCCTTCAACGCGCTGTCGCTCAGCCCCGCGCTCTGCGCAATGCTCCTGCGGCCCAAGGACAAAAACGCCTCGGTCGGGCCGCTCGGCAGGTTCTATGCCTGGTTCAACCGCGGCTTCGGCAGAATCCAGTCGGGCTACGTGAACGTCTCCAGGCACCTGATCCAGAAGAGTGTCCTTAGCTTCGCACTCCTGGGCTGCTTCGCGCTGGGCGCCTACTTAATCGGAAGGAAGCTGCCGTCGTCCTTCCTGCCCGAGGAGGACCAGGGCTACATCTACGTCGGGCTGCAGCTGCCCAACGCATCCTCCCTTCAGAGGACGAGCGAGGCCGCGCGCAAGGTGGAGGAGATCCTCAAGGACACCCCTGGCGTGCGGACCTACACGGCCGTTATCGGCTTCTCGCTGCTGAGCACCGTCTACAACACCTACAGCGGCTTCTTCTTCGTGAACCTGAAGCCGTGGTCCGAGCGGACCAAGCCGCAGGAGAGCTACGCGGCGATCAAGGCGAGCCTGTCGCGCCGCCTCGCGGGCATCCCCGAGGCGCGGGCCTTCGCCTTCTCGCCCCCTTCCATCCCCGGCGTGGGCACGGCCGGCGGCTTCACCTTCGTCCTCGAGGACCGCGCCGGCAAGGACATCGCCTTCCTCGCGGATAATCTCAACAAGTTCATGACAGCCGCCAGGGCGAGGAAGGAACTCGCGGGGCTGACGACGACGTTCCTTCCCTCCGTACCCCAGATCTTCGTCAAGGTGGACCGCGACAAGGTCCTCAAGCAGGGCGTGGCGCTCGCCGACGTGTACCGGACGCTCCAGTGCTTCATGGGCGGGATCTTCGTGAACTACTTCAACCGCTTCGGGCGGCAGTGGCAGGTCTACGTCGAGGCCGAGGGCGAGTACCGCAGCAGCGCCGACAAGCTCGAGAACTACTTCGTGCGCAACCACGACGGGGCGATGGTGCCGCTCTCCGCGCTGACCACGGTGGAGAACCGACTGGGGCCCGAGTTCACCATGAGGTACAACCTCTACCGCAGCGCGCAGATCAACGGGTCGGCGGCGCCGGGCTACAGCTCGAACCAGGCGAACGCCGCTCTGGAGGAGGTGTTCGCCAAGACGATGCCGAGGGAGATGGGCTTCGACTACATCGGCATGTCCTTCCAGGAGAAGAAGGCCCAGGAGGGCATCCCGCCCGCCGCGATCTTCGGGCTCTCCCTGGTGTTCGTGTTCCTGATCCTCGCCGCCCTCTACGAGAGCTGGTCGCTGCCCTTCAGCGTCCTGCTCGGGGTGCCGGTCGCCGTCTTCGGCGCGTACATCACCCTCTTCGCGCGGCAGATGGAGAACAACGTCTTCGCGCAGATTGGGCTCATCATGCTGATCGGGCTCTCCGCGAAGAACGCCATCCTGATCGTCGAGTTCGCGCGGACCCGCTACGAGCACGGGGTGCCGCTCCTCGACGCGGCCCTCGAGGGGGCGAAGATCCGCCTCAGGCCCATCCTGATGACGTCGCTCGCGTTCATCTTCGGGTGCGTGCCCCTGTGGCTCGCCAGCGGCGCCGGCGGCGTCGCCCGCCGGGTGATGGGGACGACCGTGATCGGCGGGATGATCGCGGCGAGCGCCCTGGCCATATTCCTGATCCCGGTCACGTTTTACGTGATCGAGATGTGGGCGACCAAGGGCCACCCCCACAGCGCGCGCCCGGACGCGGCGAAGCCGCCGGGAGGCCCCCCGGTGTTGCCGGGAGGACACTGACCATGCCCGCGCCGCTCCTGAAGCACACGGCCGCGGCCCTGTCCGCCCTTCTCCTCGCGGGATGCGCGGTCGGGCCGGATTTTAAGCGCCCCGAGACCGCCGCGCCCCAGGCCTACCGCGGCCAGGCGGACGCGGGGGCGCGCTCCGTTGCCGACCTCGCATGGTGGGACGTCTACAGGGATCCGCAGCTGAGCGCCCTCCTGCGCAGGGCCCTCGCGGACGGCTTCGACGCCCGCATAGCCGCTGCCAGGGTCGAGCAGTCCCGCTCGATCGCCGCCCAGGTCCACGGCCAGCTGTTTCCCGCGGTGGGCTACGCCGCGAACGCGGACCGGGGCCGGAACGCGCAGCTTGGAAACGCCTTCACGCAGGGGGGCGGCAACACGACGGACGGGTTTGACGGCTACCTTGGCGCGGCGTGGGAGTTCGACCTCTGGGGGCGCGTCCGCCGGCTGGACGAGGCCGCGCGAGCCCAGTACCTCGCCTCCGAGGAGGGCCGCCGCGGCGTGCTCCTGAGCCTCGTGAGCGACGTGGCGACCTCCTACTACGACCTCCTCGAGCTGGACGAGGAGCTCGCGATCGCGCACGACGCGACGGACGCATTCGGCGAGAGCCTCAAGCTCTTCAACCGCCAGCTCGAGGGCGGCGTGGTCTCGCGCCTCGACACGGCGAGCGCGCAGGCCGCGATGGAGACCAGCGCGGCGCGCATCCCCGCGATCGAGATGCAGATCGCTGTCCGGGAGAACCAGCTGAGCGTGCTGACGGGCGGCGCGCCGGGACCCATCGCGCGCGGCGCGCGCCTCTCGGACCAGTCCGTCCCGCCCGACGTCCCCGCGGGCCTGCCCTCGGACCTCCTCGAGCGCCGCCCCGACGTCCGCCAGGCGGAATTCGCGGCGAAGGCCGCCAACGCGGGCATCGGCGTCACGATCGGGGGCTTCCTGCCGAGGATCGGCCTGAGCGCCATCCTCGGCGGCGTGAGCTCGCAGCTGAACCAGGTGACGTCGCGCTCCGCGGGGCTCTGGTCCGTCGGCGCCGGGGCCACCGGCCCCCTTTTCCAGGGCGGCGGCCTGCACGGCCAGTACACCCAGGCGAAGGCGGCCTGGGAGCAGGCCAAGCTCCAGTACCAGCAGGCCGCGCTCAGCGCGTTCGGCGACGTCGCCAGCGCGCTCGTCACCCGCCAGAAGCTCGCCGAGGTGCGCGCCCGCCAGGAGAGCGCCGTCGCCGCGTACGAGGAGGCGGTGAAGCTCTCGACCGAGCGCTACTCCGCGGGAAGGGCCAGCTACTTCGAGGTCATCCAGTCGCAGCTGCTTCTCTATCCCGCGAAGGTCGCGCTCGCGCAGACCCGTCGGGACCAGTTCACGGCCGTCGTGCAGCTCTACAAGGCGCTCGGCGGAGGCTGGAACATTCCCGCCGGCGACTGGGCCTCGGCAGGCGCCAAATAGAGCGCAGAACCCATCCCCCGGGGCGGAACATCATGGGCCATGGGCCCTTACGCCAAGCCTCCCGTGCCTTCAGGAATCCGGGCGCCTCCCGATCCGGGGTCGCCGTTCCCCCTGTTCCAATCCGGTCTGTTTCCCACCTGACGAAAGGATCGATTTAAGAGGGCGAATGGATAACATGTGCGGCTTGAAAAACCCGGAACGAGATGGGCACCACCTCGCCATTTGACGAGATCGCGTTGAAGGCGACGGTCGCGGACCTCTCGAGGCGCCTTGCCAACGCCGAGGAGGCGCTGCGCGCGGCGGCCGAGGGCGCCACGTCCGGGGCGGACCCCGCCGAGGGCCAGAGAAAGCTCCTCTTCGAGGCCCAGCAGACGCTCACGATGGAGCACAACCTCCTGCGCACCGTGATCGACATCATCCCCGACCACGTGTTCGTGCGCGACAGGGCCTCGAGGCACCTCATCAACAACCGGGCTGAGCTGGCCGTCCTCGGGGCCGAGACGCTCGAGGAAACCCTGGGAAAGACCGACTTTGATTTCTGGCCGGCCGAGATGGCCCGGAAGTTCCATGAGGCGAACGAGCAGGTCATGTCGTCGGGAATGACCCTGGCCAACATTGAGGATCTGATTCCTGGGCCCCGGGGGGAGCCGCGCTGGTGGTCGACCACGAAGGTGCCCCTTCGCGACGACGACGGCGCCGTGGTCGGGCTTGTGGGTATCGGGCGGGACGTAACCGAGCACAGGGAGGTCATCCAGAAGATCACCGAGCAGGCTGCAATGCTCGACCAGGCCCATGACGCCATCCTCATGCTCACGCTTGACGGGAGGGTCGCCTACATGAATGCCGCGGCCGAGCGCCTGTTCGGCTGGAGCGCCGCGGACCTGATGGGCAAGGTCGCGGCATCGATTTTTCCGGAGGAGGACCAGGAGGCGCTCAAGCTGGCAGTGGCTGAGACCCTGGCCGCGGGCTCCTGGAAGGGGGAGCTTAAGGTGCACCACCGCCTGGGCCAGGAGATCTACATCGACACGCGCCGAACGCTCATACGTGACAAGCTGGGCGCGCCCAAGGCCCAGCTGACGATAAGCGCCGACATCACCGAGAAGAAGAAGCGCGACGCCACGGCGCTGCGAAACCAGCGCCTTGAGAGCCTGGGCACGCTCGCCGGCGGGATCGCGCACGACCTGAACAACGTCCTTGCCCCGATCCTCATGTCGATCGCGCTTCTCAAGCTCAAGGTGGACGACGAGAGCGGCCAGAGGCTGCTCGCCATGCTGGAGCTGAACGCGGAGCGCGGGGCGCAGCTCGTGCGCCAAGTTCTCGCCTTCGGGCGCGGGGCCGAGGGGGACCGCATCCTGGTCCAGCCGCTCCACCTCGCGCGCGAGATCGAGCAGATTGTCAGCGACACCTTCCCGAAGTCCATCGGCTTCGAGCTCGTGAACGAGAAGGACCCGTGGACCGTGACGGGGGATCCCACCCAGATCCACCAGGTCCTGCTCAACCTCTGCGTCAACGCGAGGGACTCGATGCCCAACGGCGGAAAGATCACCCTGCGGATCGAGAACATCGTCCTGGACGAGACCTACGCCAGCATGCACCAGGGGGCGAAGGCGGGCTCGTACCTGGCCGTATCCGTCACCGACACGGGCATGGGCATCCCGCCCAACATCCGGGACAGGATCTTCGAGCCCTTCTTCACCACGAAGGACATCGGCAAGGGCACGGGCCTCGGCCTCTCGACGTCCCTTGGGATCGTCCAGAGCCACGGGGGGTTCATCAACGTCACGAGCGAGGTCGGCCGGGGCAGCACGTTCAAGCTGTATCTCCCTGCGAACGCCGCCGCGGCGGTGCCGGCACCTGCGGCCTCGAAGCGCGCCGGGCTGCCGCGGGGCCACAACGAGCTTATCCTCGTGGTGGACGACGAGCAGCCCATACTCAATGTCGCGAAGTCCACGCTCGAGCGCTTCGGCTACAGGGTCGCGGTCGCGACGAACGGCGCCGCCGCGGTCTCCATCTACGCCCTGCAGCGCGAGGCGATCGCCGTCGTCGTCACCGACATGGCCATGCCCATTATGGACGGCCCAGCGATGGCGGTCGCCTTGAAGGCGATCAACCCGGACGTGAAGATCATCGGGTCGAGCGGCATGGACGCGGGCAGCGGACTGTCGGCGGCGGCGATCGCCGGGGTGAGCGAGTTCATCCCGAAGCCCTACTCCGCCGAGACCCTCCTCAAGGCAATAGCCCGGGCCATCGGCCACGCGGACGACGCGCAGAAGCCGGACCGCGTCCCGGCGCCGTAGGATCCGGCCGCCTCACGGGACATGCCGGGCCACATCACCTACAACAACGTTGCCGGCCGGAGCGTCGAGCGCCTCGCCGCGCTGAGCGACGGCATCTTCGGCGTCGGGATGACGCTCCTCGTCCTCGACCTGCGCCTGCCGGCAACGGAGCTTATCCACAGCGAGCGGGGCCTCCTCGGCGCCCTGGCGTCCATCCTTCCCCAGCTAGTGATGTACATGATGAGCTTCGTCACCCTGGGGATGTTCTGGGTGGGCCAGCAGACCCAGCTGAACCACCTCGAGCGCTCGGACCGCCACCTGACGTGGATAAGCCTGGCATTCCTCTTCGCCGTCACGCTGATGCCGTTCTCGACCAAGATGCTCGCCGAGTACCACGAGCTGCGCGTCGCGCTCCTCGGCTACTGGCTCAACATACTTCTCCTGGGACTGGGGCTGTATTGCACATGGGGCTATGCCGCACGGCACCGGATGCTCAAGCCGGAGACGCCCGCGGACGTGCCCGCCGCGGTCTGCCGCCGGATTGTCCAGGCCCAGGGCCTCTATGCGGGGGGCGCCCTTCTCTGCTTCCTGGACACGAGGCTCAGCATGGCCGCCATCGTCCTTGTGCAGCTCTATTTCGTCATCGCGCCGGGGTTTCGGGCCCGCAGGTAGGCCTGCGCCGCGGCCCCTGGGGCCCGGGCGAGCGGAATTGAGTGGAACCGCCGGAAATCATGACCCTAATTTGGTCGTGTTCCCGCCAACCGAGCGGGAACGCGCCCCCGGATGCCCACGCCCCCCTTCCAGCAGAAGCCCGCCCCGCCCTCCACCACGCGCCCGATCGTCAGCATCGGGACCGGGGCGATCGTCCGCCAGTCCCACCTGCCCGCCTACCGGAAGGCGGGATGGACGGTCGCCTCCGTCTTTGATGCGGACCGCGCGAGGGCCGAGGCCGTCGCGCGCGACTTCAAGGTCGCCCGGGTCTGCGGGTCGCTGGAGGAGGCGGTCTCCAGCGCGCCGGCCGGGGCGGTGTTCGACCTCGCCCTTCCCGCCTCGGCGAACCTCGGGGTCCTCGCCGCGCTGCCCGACGGCGCGGCCGTCCTCATGCAGAAGCCCCTGGGCGAGGACCTGGCGCAGGCGACCGCGATCCGCGACCTCTGCCGCGCGAAGGGCCTCGTCGCCGCCGTCAACCTCCAGCTCCGGTTCGCCCCGAACATGATGGCCGCCCGCGACATCGTCTCGCGCGGCCTGATCGGGGAGCTCCACGACGTCGACATCCGCCTCACGTGCTCCATGCCCTGGCACCTCTGGACCTTCCTCTACGGCATCCCGCGGATGGAGATCATCTACCACAGCATCCACTACGTGGACCTGGTGCGATCCTTCCTCGGCGAGCCGGCGGGAGTGTGGTGCAAGACCCAGCGGCACCCGCAGATGATGGACCTCGCCTCGACCCGGACCTCGATCGCGTTCGACTACGGCGACGTGGTCCGCGCCAACGTCGCCACGAACCACGGGCACAGCTTCGGCACCCGACACCAGGAGAGCTATTTGAAGCTCGAGGGCACGCGCGGCGCTATCGTCGCGCGGATGGGCGTCAACCTCGACTACCCGCGCGGGATGCCGGATGAGCTGGAATACTGCGTGACCGGCGACGGAGGGACCCCAGCGTGGACGTCCGTCAGGCTCGAGGGCGCCTGGTTCCCCGACGCCTTCGTCGGCCCGATGGCCAGCCTCATGCGCTTCGCCTCCGGCGAGTCGCGGGAGCTTCCGACCTCTGTCGAGGATGCGTGGCGCACCATGGCCGTCATAGAGTCCTGCTATGCGTCGAGCAACCGCGGCGCCACCCCCATCTCAAAATGAAAACAAGATCCCCCTTCGCCCGCCGCTACGGCATGCTTCTTCGCGTGAAGCCCGAGAAGTTCGAGGAGTACAAGCGCTACCACCTCGCCGTCTGGCCGGGCGTCCTGGAGCGCATCACGGCCTCCGAGATACGCAACTACTCCATCTTCCACAGGGACGGCTGGCTCTTCTCCTACTTCGAGTACTGGGGCGACGACTTCGAGGCCGACATGCGCCTCATGGCGGCCGACCTGGAGACGCGCCGCTGGTGGGCCGTCATGGAGCCCATGCAGGACCCGCTCCCGGACCGCGCGCCGGGCGAGTGGTGGGCGCGGATGGAGGAGGTCTTCCACCACGACTGACCATGGCGTTCGAATTCACGGACGCCCACGTCCATTTCTGGGACGCGTCGCTGCGACCCTACCCCTGGCTCGCGGGCGTGCCGTCGATCGCGTCGGCCCACGGGCCGCGCGACCTCGCGCGCGAGGCGGCGGGGTCGCCCCCCTCCCGCGTCGTCTTCGTGCAGGCCGACTGCGAGAGGGCCTTCGCCCGTGACGAGGTGGACTGGGTCGAGTCCGTCGCCGGACAGGCCGCGCCGGTCGCCGGCATCGTCGCCTTCGCCCCGATGGACGCCGGGCCCGCGACGACCGCCGCGCTCCGGGAGCTCTCCGGGCGGCCGCTTGTGCGCGGCGTGCGCCACCTGATCCAGGGCGAGACCGACCCGCGCTTCTGCCTTTCCGACTCCTTCGTGGGGGGCGTCCGGGAGTGCGGGGAGCTCGGCCTCTCCTTCGACCTGTGCGTGCGCCATCCCCAGCTGGCTTCGGTGGTCGAGCTGGTCCGCCTCTGCCCGGCGACCACCTTCATCCTGGACCACGCCGGCAAGCCCGACCTGCGCGAGGGGGTGCTCGCGTCCTGGAGGACCCACATCGGCGAGCTGGCCGCATTCCCCAACACGGTGTGCAAGCTCTCGGGACTCGTCACCGAGGCGGGAACGGCGGCGCTTGATATCGAGCGTTTCGTCCCCACGATCGGCCACCTGCTCGAGACCTTCGGCCCGTCGCGCCTCCTGTTCGGGAGCGACTGGCCGGTGGTCAAACTCGCCTCCCCCTACCTCACCTGGCTGCAGATGGCCCGCACGCTCCTAGCCCACCTGCCCGCGCCCAGCCAGGACGCCATCTTCAACGCAAACGCCGGCCGGGTCTACCGCCTCGGCTGAGCCCCAAAAACAACGACGCCCATGTTCAGACTCGACGGAAAGACCGCACTCGTGACGGGGGCCGGATCCGGCATAGGCGAGGCGATCGCGCTCTGCTTCGCGGGCCAGGGCGCCAAGGTCTGGGTCGTGGACCGCGACGAGCCCTCGGGGTCCGCCACGGTCGCCGCGATCCGCTCCGCCGGCGGAACGGCCGACCTCGCGCTGGCCGACGTGAGCGACGCGGCGGCGGTCCACGCGCTCGCGGGACGCCTCCCGGCGCTCGACATCCTCGTCAACAACGCCGGGATCGGCCACGTGGGCAACCTCCTGGGGACCGAGGCCGCCGATCTCGACCGGATGCACGCCGTCAACGTCCGCGGCCCCTTCAACTTCTGCAAGGCGTTCGTGCCGGCAATGCTCGAGCGCCGGCGCGGCAGCGTGATCAGCCTCGCCTCGATCGGCGGCATCGTCGCCGTGCGCGACCGCCTCGCCTACACGATCAGCAAGTTCGCGGTCGTCGGGCTGACGAAGTCGCTCGCGCTCGACCATTCCCACCAGGGCGTCCGCTTCAACTGCATCTGCCCGGGCCGGGTCGAGACGCCATTCGTCAGGCGGCGCCTCGCCGAGTACCCCGACCCCGAGAAGGCGTACCGGGAGATGGCCTCGACGCAGCTGAACGGCAGGATGGCCAAGCCCGCCGAGATCGCCGCCGCCGCGCTCTACCTCGCGGCGGACGAGTCGGAGATGGTGACGGGCAGTTCGCTGCTCGTCGACGGGGGCTGGAGCGCGGGGAAGTAGGCGCATGCACACGATCACCGGCCTGGAGGTCCTGGACATCCGCTTTCCCACGTCCCTCGACAAGGACGGCTCGGACGCCATGAACCCAGACCCGGACTATTCGGCGGCGTACGTCATCATCAGGACGGACAGGCCCGACGGCATTACGGGGCACGGGCTCACGTTCACGATCGGACGGGGGACCGAGGTGGTGGTCGCGGCCGTCCACGCCCTGCGCCCCCTCGTCGTGGGCCAGCCCGTAGCCGCCTTCACCGGGGCCCCGGGCGCGTTCTGGAAGCATCTGACCGGCGACAGCCAGCTTCGCTGGATCGGGCCCGAGAAGGGAGTGATCCACCTGGCGACGGCGGCCGTCGTGAACGCGCTCTGGGACCTCTGGGCGAAGATCGAGGGAAGGCCGCTCTGGAGGCTCCTGTGCGACCTGACGCCGGCGCAGATCGTCGAGCTCGTCGACTGGCGCTACCTCTCGGACGCGATGACGCCCGGGGAGGCGCTCGCGATGCTGGAGCGCCTCGCGCCCACGCGCGCGGCCCGCGAGGCGCAGGTCCGGGCGTCGGGGTACCCCGCGTACACGACCTCGGCCGGATGGCTCGGGTATTCGGACGAGAAGATCCGCAGGCTCTGCCGCGAGGCGCTGGCCGAGGGATGGACGAGCTTCAAGGTGAAGGTGGGCGCCGACCTGGACGACGACCGGCGCCGCTGCTCCGTCGTCCGGTCCGAGATCGGGGACTCGCGCACGCTGATGATCGACGCGAACCAGCGCTGGGACGTCGGGCAGGCCATCGAATGGGTGAGGTCCCTAGCGCCGGTTCGGCCGCTCTGGATCGAGGAGCCCACAAGCCCCGACGACGTGCTGGGGCACGCGGCGATCGCGAGGGCGCTCGCGCCGCTCGGCATCGGCGTCGCCACGGGGGAGCACTGCCAGAACCGCGTCGTCTTCAAGCAGCTGCTCCAGGCGGGGGCGATCTCCTTCTGCCAGATCGACTCGTGCCGGCTGGGCGGCGTGAACGAGGTCGTCGCCGTGCTGCTCCTCGCGGCGAAGTTCGGCGTGCCCGTCTGCCCGCACGCCGGCGGCGTCGGCCTCTGCGAGTACGTGCAGCACGAGTCGATCTTTGACTTCATCTGCGTCTCGGGCTCGATGGAGGGCCGGATGACCGAGTACGTGGACCACCTCCACGAGCACTTCGCCGACCCCTGCGTCATCCGCCGGGGCCGCTACATGGTTCCCACGGCCGCCGGGACAAGCATCACCATGAAGCCCGAGTCCCTCACGGACTACACCCACCCCACGGGAAAAGTCTGGAAAAACCTCAATCCAGCGCCCCCAATCCCACCCCAGTAACATGCGCCTACCCCTCGCCGTCGCCCTCGCAGCCCTGTCTCTTCCCGCGGCGCTCCACAGCGCCGAGTTCCAGATCGCCGTCATCCCCAAGGGGACGACCCACGAGTACTGGAAGTCGATCAACGCGGGCGCGGTGAAGGCGCAGCGCGAGCTCAAGGCCGCGGGAACGGACGTCGCCGTCATCTGGAAGGGCCCGCTCCTCGAGGACGACCGCGAGCAGCAGATCCAGGTCGTCGAGAACTTCGTCGGGCGGGGCGTCTCGGCCATGGTGCTCGCCCCGCTCGACAGCACGGCCCTCGTCGCGCCCGTGGAGGACGCCGTCAGGGCCGGCATCCCCGTCATCGTCATCGACTCGGCGCTCAAGTCCGCCATGCCGTCGAGCACGGTGGCCACGGACAACCGCAAGGGCGGCCAGATCGGCGCTCGCAGGCTCGGCACGCTCCTCGGGGGCAAGGGCCGCGTGCTCATGCTCCGCTACGAGGCGGGGTCCGCGAGCACCGAGGAGCGCGAGGCCGGCTTCATGGACATCATGAAGGCGGAATTCCCGGGGATAGAGCTCATCTCGACCGACCAGTACGGGGGCGCGACCCAGGAGACGGCCTTCAAGGCGGCCCAGAACCTCCTCAACCGGTTCGGCGCGCGCACCGACGGCATCTTCGCCCCCAACGAGTCGACGGCGAGCGGCATGCTGCTCGCGCTGCGCGAGCAGGGGATGGCCGGGAAGGTCCGGTTCGTCGGCTTCGACGCCAACGAGGTGCTCGTGAAGGCCTTGAGGCAGGGAGACGTGCAGGGCCTGGTCGTCCAGGACCCCGTCAAGATGGGCTACCTCGGCGTGATGACGGCTGTCGCCGTCCTGCGCCACGAGAAGGTCGCGGCCTCGATCGACACCGGCGTCGGCCTGGTGACCGCGGAGAACATGGACGACCCGGCGGTGTCGGCCCTCATCCATCCGCCCCTCGCGGAATACCTGAAGTGATGCCCGCCACCCGGCTGAGCCTCGACGGGGTCAGCAAGGCGTTCGGCGCGACGCAGGCGCTCCGGTCGGTCACGCTCGGCATCGCGGCGGGCGAGGTGCACGCGCTGGTCGGCGAGAACGGCGCCGGCAAGAGCACGCTCCTCAAGATATTGAGCGGCGCGCATGCCGCGGACGCCGGGCGGATGGAGCTCGACGGCGCGCCCTACACGCCGGCCGGGCCCCTCGACGCGCGCAGGCTCGGCATCGCCATGATCTACCAGGAGGTGAACCTCGCGCCCCACCTCTCCGTCCGCGAGAACATCCTCCTCGGCTGCGAGTCGTCCACGCTGGGCTGGATCGACGCGGAGCAGTCGAGGCGGCGCGCGCGGGACGCGCTCGCCGGGCTCGGCTACGGGCATTTCCCGCTCGAGAGGGCCGCCGGGGAGTTCTCGATCGCGGAGCAGCAGGTGATCGAGATCGCGCGCGCGCTCCTCCTGCAGCCCCGGGTCCTCATCATGGACGAGCCCACCAGCAGCCTGACGAAGTCCGACACCGAGAAGCTCTTCGAGGTGATCGGTCGCCTGCGCGGCCAGGGCGTCAGCATCATCTACGTCAGCCACTTCCTCGAGGAATGCCGCAGGGTCTGCGACCGGTACACGGTCCTCAAGGACGGCGAGACGGTCGGCTCCGGCGCGATGGGCGACGCCGGCGTGGACACGCTGGTCGCCCTCATGACGGGGCGCCCCGTCGCCGACCTCTACCCGAGGTCCCAGCGGCGGATGGGGTCCGCCGTCCTCGAGGTGCGCTCGCTCGAGCGCCGGCCCCGCCTCGCGCCGGCCTCGTTCAGCGTCCGCGAGGGCGAGATCTTCGGGATTGCGGGCCTGATCGGCGCGGGCCGCACCGACCTCCTGAGGTCCATCTTCGGGCTCGACCGGGCGGCCGCGGGCGAGGTCGAGGTGGTGGGCCGGGGGCCCTGCCCCGCGACCCCGGGACGGCGCTGGGGCCAGGGGCTCGGGTTCCTGAGCGAGAACCGCAAGGAGGAGGGGCTCATGACCAACCAGCCCATCAGGGACAACATGACCCTCACGAAGCTGGAGGCCTACGGGCGCCTCGGGTGGATCAGCCGCGGCCGCCAGTCCGCGGCGGCGCGCCGCTGGGCGGGCGAGCTCGCCATCAAGTGCCGCGATGTCGACCAGGACGTCGGCGAGCTCTCCGGCGGCAACCAGCAGAAGGTGGCCCTGGCGAGGCTCCTCGAGCACCCGGCGAGGATACTCCTCCTGGACGAGCCCACCCGGGGGATCGACGTGGGCAGCAAGGCGCAGATCTACGAGATCATAGGCCGGCTCGCCGCCGCGGGAAAATCCGTGATCCTCGTGAGCTCCTACCTGCCCGAGCTCCTCGGCCTCTGCGACACGATCGGCGTGATGCGGCGCGGCGAGCTCGTCGCGGTGAGGCCCCGGGCGAGTTGGACCGAGGCAGAGCTCCTGCGGGCGTCGGTGGGGGGCGACTGAAGGCCATGGCCTCCACGCTGCGCCTCATCCTCGGGAAAGCAGGGCCCTTCATCGGCCTCATCCTCGTCATCGGCCTCTTCTCGGCGCCCGCCGAGACGCGCGAGTACTTCCTCACCTACCACAACTTCAAGATCATCCTCACGCAGACGGTCATCGTCTCGATCGGCGCGCTCGGGATGACGCTCATCATCGTGAGCGGCGCCATCGACCTGTCCGTGGGCTCGACCGTCGCGCTCAGCGGCGTGGTCGCGGCCCTCCTGATCCAGCGGGGCTGGGGCGCGGCCGCGACGGCCGCCGCCGCGGTCGGCGTCGGCGGCCTGGTCGGGCTCCTGAACGGCGCCGCCGTCGCCGGGCTGCGGATGCCGTCCTTCATCATCACGCTCGGCATGCTCGGCGTCGGCCGCGGGATGGCCAAGTGGCTGGCGGGAAACCAGACCGTCAACTACGACGCCTCCCCCATCAACACGTGGATGACGACCGCGAACCCGTCGGGCTACGCCCTGCCGCCCGGGGTGTGGGTGGCCCTCGCCCTCGCCGTCGGGACATCGGTCCTCCTCAGGAAGACGGTCTTCGGCCGCCACGTGTTCGCCCTGGGCTCGAACCCGGCGGCGGCCCGACTCTGCGGCGTGAGGACGGCGGCCCTTCAGGTGGCGGTCTTCGCGCTGGCGGGCTGCTTCATCGGGCTCTCCGGCCTCTTCCAGCTCTCGAGGCTTCGCCTCGGCGACCCGACGGTCGCCGTCGGGCTCGAGCTCGACATCATCGCCGCCGTCATCATCGGCGGCGCCAGCCTGAACGGCGGCTCCGGCACCATCCTCGGCTCGGTCATCGGCGCGCTCATCATGTCGGTCCTTCGCAACGGCTCCCAGCAAATGGGCTGGCCCAATTATTTCCAGGAGATCATCATCGGCCTCGTGATCATCGTCGCCGTCTTCCTCGACCGCTTCCGCAGGGGCGCCAAGGCGTGACGCCCCGCCGCACGCCCCGATGAAACCCGAGCGGTGGATAGGCTTCGACGCGGACGACACGCTCTGGCACAACGAGAACATCTTCGAGAAGGTCCACGAGCGCTACTATGCGCTGCTGGCCAAGCACCACGACCCCGCGACCATCGAGCGCGCCCTCTTCGCCACGGAGGGGCGCAACCTCCCCCTCTACGGCTACGGTATCAAGGGCTACATGCTCTCGGCTATCGAGACCGCGATCGACCTTACGGAGGGCAAGATCAGCACGTCCGAGGTGCGCGAGATCCTCTCCCTCGGGCGCGAGATGATGAACCATCCGGTCGAGCTCCTCGAGGGCGCCCGGGAGGCGCTCGACTGCCTGGCCCCCTCCTACCCCCTCCTCCTCATCACCAAGGGCGACCTGAGGGACCAGGAGAGGAAGGTGGCCAAGTCGGGGGTAGCCGACCGCTTCCGCGCGGTGGAGGTCGTCTCGGAGAAGGACGCGGGGACCTATGGGCGCATCTTCAAGCGGCACGGCATCGAGCCCTCGAGCTTCCTCATGGTGGGCAACTCCGTGAAGTCCGACATCCTGCCCGTCCTGGCCTTGGGCGGGTCGGGCGTCCACGTGCCCTACCGGATCACGTGGGGGCACGAGCAGGCCGAGGTCCCGACGGCCGAGGTCGGCCGCTTCTTCCAGGCCGCGTCGCTGCGCGAGCTGCCGGACATCGTGGCCCTCTGGGACTAGGGGACGCGCAAAGGTTGCGAAAGCGGCCTTTTTGGCTCCCAATGGGGGATGCCGACACTCTACGAGCAACTGCGCGCCGACATCGTCACTGCCGTCAAGGCGAGGGACTCCGCCACGGCGACGTCGCTGCGTTCCGCGGACGCTGCCGTCCAGCGCGCCTCGATGGACCTCTCCAAGCCCATAGACGACGCGCTCGTCATCGCCACCGTGCGCAAGGGCGTGAAGAACCTCGCCGACGCCCGGCTCGAGTTCGAGAAGGGCGGAAGGACCGACCTGGTCGCCGCCAACGACATTGAGATCAGGCTCCTCGAGAAGTACCTGCCCAGGGGCCTCGACGCCGCCAAGCTCGACCAGCTGATCTCGGACGCGATCAGGGAATCCGGGGCCCAGAGCCGCAAGGACATGGGGAAGGTCATGGCCGCCCTGAAGCAGAAGCCCGAGGCGCCGCTGATAGACTTCTCGGCGGTCAGCAAGCTGGTGCAGGCCAAGCTTCCCTGACGGGAAGCCCGGGCTGGACTTGGCCCCTTTCATGGGCACATTGGGCAGCCCCGCGGCTCCCCCCGGAGCCGGCGTCCCCAACCCCCTCCCCCCTGATGAAACGACTGCCCTGTCTCCTCGCGCTTGCCTCGATCGCGACCGCCGCATGCGCGGCGGACGCCCCCGCCCCCTCGCACAAGTTCGAGGGCCTGGCCCTCACCCCGCCGATGGGCTGGAACACCTGGAACACCTTCGCGTGCGACTGCAACGAGACCCTCGTTGAGCAGACCGCCGACGCGATGGCCGCGAACGGGATGCAGGCGGCCGGCTACATCTACGTCGTCATCGACGACTGCTGGGCGAGCAAGCAGCGCGACGCGAACGGCAACCTGGTCGCTGACCCGGTCAAGTTCCCGCACGGAATGAAGGCCGTCGGCGACTACCTCCACTCGAAGGGATTCAAGTTCGGGATGTACGGGTGCGCGGGAAAGACCACCTGCGGCGGGTACCCGGGCGGCCGGGGCCACGAGTTCCAGGACGCGATGATGTACGCCTCCTGGGGCGTGGACTACTTCAAGTACGACTGGTGCGACCACGGGACCGCGAACGGACCGGAGTCCTACCGGATCATGAGCGACGCGATCAAGTCGGCGGGACGGCCGATCGTCTTCAGCCTCTGCGAGTGGGGCCAGAACCAGCCCTGGCTCTGGGCCGAGCCGGTCGGGCACCTCTGGCGCACCACCGGCGACATCGGCCCCTCCTACAAGGGCAGCCCGAAGAACACGTGGGAGAAGGGCTGGAAGGAGCGCCTCGACGAGAACATCGGGCTCGAGAAGTACGCGGGCCCCGGGCACTGGAACGACCCCGACATGCTCGAGGTCGGCAACAAGGGCCTGACGATGGCCGAGTCGAGGGCCCACTTCACCCTGTGGTGCATCTCGGCCGCCCCGCTGATCGCCGGCAATGACGTCCGTTCCATGACCCCCGAGGTCACCGCGATCCTCACCAACAAGGCCCTGATCGCGATCGACCAGGACCCGCTCGGCCACCAGGGCTTCCGCTTCCGCGTCGACAAGGACAAGGAGATCTGGGCCAAGGAGCTCTCCAACAAGGAGTGGGCGGTGTGCGTGCTCAACACGGGCGACGCGCCGGCCAAGCTCACGCTCGACATGCACGACCTCACCTTCCTCACCGAGCAGTACTATGACGTGACCGACGTCTGGGCGGGGAAGCCCGCGGGCACCGCCATCGACCCGCACACCGCGACGGTGGACGCGCACGACGTCATGCTCTTCCGGCTCAAGCCCGGATCCTGACCGCCATGAGCATGACGCGCAGGAAGGCTCTGGGCCTCATGGCGGGCGTCATCCCCGCGGTCGGGCTTCGCGGCGCGGGCACGAGCGCCCAGGACACGGACCCGAGGCTGCCCCCGGGGATCGTTCCGGAGGACGGGCCGTTCAAGGGGACGAGGGACTCGCTCCAGGCGTACCAGGCCCCCGAGTGGTTCCGGGACGCGAAGTTCGGGATGTGGGCCCACTGGGGGCCGCAGTCGGCCGTCGAGTTCGGCGACTGGTACGCCCGGCTCATGTACATCCAGGGCTCGGAGCAGTACAACTACCACACCGAGCACTACGGCCACCCCACGAGCTTCGGGATGAAGGACACGATCCCGCTCTGGAAGGCGGAGAAGTTCGACCCGGCGCGCCTCATAAAGCTGTATAAGGCCGCGGGCGCCCGGTACTTCATGACGATGGGGGTCCACCACGACAACTTCGACCTCTGGAACTCGAAGCACAACCGCTGGAACGCCGCCAACATGGGCCCGGGGATCGACATCGTCGGCGCCTGGCGCAAGGCCGTCCGCGACGAGGGCCTCAAGTTCGCGATCAGCGAGCATCTCTGGATCACCTACAAGTGGTACTCGGTCGCCCACGGCTCCGACAAGACGGGGGCGCTGGCCGGGATGCCCTACGACGGGGCCGCGCCGGCCTCGAGGGACCTCTACGTCGACTCGGACGACGTCTGGTCGGGCGACCTCGACTGGAACGAGGACGGCATCCCCAACTGGTGGAAGCGCCACTGGCACGACCGGATCACCGACCTCGTCGAGCAGCACGAGCCCGACCTCCTCTACTCCGACGGCTCCATGCCCTTCCAGGAGTACGGGTACTCGGTCGTCGCCCGCCTCTACAACACGAGCATCCGGCGAAACGGCGGGAGGAACGAGGCGGTCTACTTCTCCAAGCGCCCCCGCGACAGCGAGCAGGGGCTGTGCGTGCTCGACCGAGAGCGCGGCGTCCTGGACGACATCCTGCCCCGGCCGTGGCAGACAGACACCTGCATCGGCAACTGGCACTACAAGCGGGGCATGAAGTACAAGACCGCGAAGACCGTCGTCGACATGCTGGTGGACATCGTGAGCAAGAACGGGAACCTCATGCTCAACGTCCCGCTCCCGGCGAGCGGGATGCCCGACTTCGAGGAGCTCGAGCTGATCTCCGACATTACCGCGTGGATGGCCGTGAACAGCGAGGGCATCCACGGGACGCGCCCCTGGAGGAAGTTCGGCGAGGGCGCCCCCGTCCAGTCCGCGGACCAGAGCGCGAAGGCCTTCAACGAGGAGTCGAGGCGTGCGTTCGACGCCTCCGACGTCCGGTTCACGACGAAGGGCGACGTCCTCTATGCGTTCGTGATGGGCCAGCCCGAGTTCCGCGCGGTCATCCGCTCCCTCGCGACGGACACGGCCCTGCAGGTCGGCAGGATAACGAGCGTCGAGCTCGTGGGG
The DNA here is from genome assembly GCA_964509885.1 of uncultured Opitutaceae bacterium. Lineage (GTDB taxonomy): Bacteria > Verrucomicrobiota > Verrucomicrobiia > Opitutales > Opitutaceae > Palsa-1447. The sequence goes on from CAZDZL010000003.1 coordinate 47,181, forward strand.
CGCGAGGGGAAGCTGGCCTTCACCCAGGACGCGTCGGGGCTGTCCATCAGCGTGCCGGCGGGTCTGCCGACGAAGCACGCGGTCGCGTTCCGGATCCGCGGGGCCTAGGCGGTCCGGGACCGGTAGATCCCGCTCACGACGTCGAAGACCTGTCCGACCGACAGCGTCTTCATGCAGACATTGTCCCGGCAGGCCGTCTGCCTGTTGTTGAAGGCGTTGACGCACGGGCTGCACGCGATGCCGGCCCACAGGGAATGGCTCCTCGGGCCGGGGGCGCCGAAGAGGAGCGGCGTCTCCGGCCCGAACAGCGCGACGACGTCGACGGAGGTGAGGGCCCCGAAGTGGGCCGGGCCGCTGTCGTTCGTGACCAGGACCTCGGCGAGCCCGAAGAGGACCAGCAGCTGGCGCAGCGTGGTGCGCCCCGCGAGGCAGACCGCCCGCGGCGAGCCGACGGCGCGCGCCACCGCCTCGACGACGGGGGCCTCCTCCCGGGAGCCCGTGAACACGATCCAGAGCCCGGGGAACGCGGCGATCAGCCGGCGGGCGAGCTCCCCGTAGTTGCGCTCGTCCCACCTGCGAAGCGGCAGGAGGTCGCCCGCGTTCGCGTTAAGGAGCACGAGGCGCGCCCCGGCCGGGATGCCGGCCTGCGCAAGGAGGGCCTCGACGCCGGCCTTTTCCGACGGCTCGGGATGGAAGACGGGGAGCGGCGGGCTCTCGGGCGGCACGACCCCGAGCGTGGGGAGCGCCGAGGGGTCGGCGTCGAGGGCGAGGACAAGGCTCGTGAAGCTGCGGCTCGTGTGCAGGTGCGGGTTGTACAGCACGCGGTGGGTCATCAGGTCGCCCCGGTAGGGGCCCTCCCCAAAGAAGACGTGGAAGCCCACCCTCGTCCCGGCGCCGCTCAGGTAGGCGATCGCCGCCGAGAACCTGGAGAAGAACTCCATGTCGATGCAGGCGCCGATCCGCATGTTTCGGATCCTGCGGACCACCGCGACCCCGCTCGCCATCATCTCCCAGGCGGAGCCGGTGCGCACGGCGTGCACGTTTTCCGCAGGCACGAGGCCGATCACGTCGACGATGAACCGGTTCTCCTCGAAGACCATGAAGTGGACGTTCTCCCGGCCGACGCGGGCGCAGGCGAGGCGGACGGCCTCGTGAGCGAGCACGGTCGAGCCCTGCTCGGCCAGCTTGAGGAAGAGGATGCTACCCACCGGGGAGTCGCCGGCGCCCGGGCCGCCGATCCGCCGAAGGAGGGTCAGCAGCAGGCAGAGCGGCGCCCCGACCCGCCGGTCGAGCCACTGCAGCGTGCGCGCCTCGTTGCTGAATCGTCTCACGGTTGGGGGGTGTTCACTACCGGACGGGCGCCGTCCGAGGCGAGTGAAATGCTCCGCGGAAGGTGGCATCGCGGATGCTTGGGACCGGGGATGAACCCTCAGCTCCGGACCGGCATCGCCCTCGCCCTGCTCTGCGCCCTCTCTCTGCCGGCGCCCGCGGCCCCCCGCGAGGCCGCGGCCGAGAGGATCCCGGTGAAGGTGATCGTGCTGGCCGGCTTCGAGGTCGGGGACGACACAGGCGACGCACCGGGAGAGTTCCAGTTCTGGGCGGAGCGCGAGAAGCTGACCGACCGGATTGACGTCCCCGGAGCCCCGCATCCCCTGTGCAGGAACGCGGAGGGCCTGTACGCGGACGTCGGGGGAAACACGCGGGACCCGCAGCTCACCCCGGTGACGACCAGCGAGCTGGTCATGGCGCTCTGCCTTGATCCCCGGTTCGACCTCTCGCACACCTACTGGATCGTCGACGGGATAGCCGGCATCGATCCCGCCGCCGGCTCCATCGGGAGCGCCGTCTGGGCGGAGAACGTGGTGGACGGCGATGCGCTCCGCGAGATCGACGAGTCGGAGGTCCCGGCGGGCTGGCCCTATGGCCTCTTCGCCATCGGCACGAATGCGCCGGGCCTCCTGCCGAAGGCCGACGGGACGGCGGGCGGATGGGGAGGCGCGAAGCTGCAGTACACGATGGCCTATCCGCTCAACAGGAGGCTGGCCCGCTGGGCCTATGACACCTCCAAGGGCGTCGAGCTGCCTGACTCCCCGGGGCTCAGGGAATGGCGGGCCAAGTACGCGCAGTACCCGGCGGCGCTGCTGCCGCCGCACGTGATGATGGGCGACGCGCTCGGCTCGGTGCGGTACTGGCACGGTCCACGGCGCACCCAGTGGGCGCGCGACTGGGTGAAGGCATGGACCGGGGGCTCCGGGACCTTCGCGACAACCTCCATGGAGGCGCAGGACTTCATCGGCACCCTGGTCCGCATGGCGTCGAAGGGATACCTCGACGCCAGCCGCGTGATGGTCCTGAGGACGGCGAGCAACTACTGCATGCCTCCCCCCGGCCAGGACGTGACGTCCACGATCGGCGACGAGTCCCTGGGGACCAACGCGTCGCTGGAGGCCGCCTACCGGGCGGGCTCGGCCGTCGCCCACGAGCTCCTGGCGCACTGGCCGAGGTACGAGAAGGCGGTCCCGGGAGGCTGAGGCGGGCCGGCCGCTTTTGCATTGCGGGAGGGCCCGCCGTGTGCGAGTGTCGTGGGGTCCAGCGCGAACACGATCGCGACCGGACAAACAAGACACACACCCATGCCCTCCGGACACCGAGGCTTCATCGCCATGCGAAAAGCACCCCCGTCCCCCCTCGCCGGTCCGCATGTGTTCCCTTTTTGGGAAACTGCGGAGGCGACGTGGAAACAATAGGATCAAAGAGCCCGCCGGCGGGACTCATCGCGGGCACCCCTGACGGGTTCGCCGCGGCCAAGGCCGCAGGCGCAAGGATCGTCATGGTCACGGCCTACGACACGTGGTCGGCGCGCCTCCTCGCCGACTCCCCGGTCGACTGCATCCTCGTCGGCGACAGCGCCATGATGGTCGTCCACGGGGAGAAGGACACGCTCGGGGCGACGCCCGAGCTCATGGCCATGCACACGCGCGCAGTCAGCCGCGGGGCCCCGGGGAAATTCATCGTGGCGGACATGCCCTTCCTCGCCGCGCGCAAGGGCGAGACGCACGCGCTCGAGTGCGCGGCGATGCTGCTTCGCTCCGGCGCCCACGCCGTCAAGATCGAGGGCGCGCAGGGGCACACGCACGTCGTGAGGCACCTCGTCGAGTCCGGCATCCCCGTCATGGGGCACCTGGGCCTGACGCCGCAGTGGGTGCGCGGCCTCGGCGGGTTCAAGGTGCAGGCCCGGGACGCCGCGGGCGCGGGCCAGCTCAGGGAGGACGCCTCCGCCCTCGAGCAGGCCGGGGTGTTCGCGCTCGTCCTCGAGTGCATCCCCCAGGGGCTCGCGCGCGAGGTGACCGCCATGCTCAGGATCCCCACCATCGGCATCGGGGCCGGCGCGGGATGCGACGGCCAGGTGCTCGTGCTCCACGACATGCTCGGGCTCAACCCCGGCTTCAAGCCGCGCTTCGCCCGCACCTTCGCCGACGGCGCCGCGCTCGTCCGCGGCGGGGCCGCGCGGTTCGCGGAGGCCGTCCGCGGCGGAGAATTCCCCTCCGAGGGGGAGGGATTCTAGCCATGGCGCGCGTCCTCAGGTCGCTTGCCGAGTGGCGCGCGGAGCGCGCCGCGATGGACCTGCCCGGCCTGCGCGTGGGCTTCGTCCCCACGATGGGGGCGCTCCACGCCGGCCACCGCTCGCTGCTCGAGCGGGCGCGCGCCGAGAACGACCGTGTCGTCATGAGCATCTTCGTCAACCCGGCCCAGTTTGACAGCCCCGCCGACCTCGAGCGCTATCCCCGCGGGCTCGAGGCCGACCTCGCGGTGGCCGGTGGGCTGGCCGACTTCGTCCTCGTCCCAGAGGCGGGGGAGATGTACGGGGACGGCTACCGCTACCGGGTGAGCGAGCACGCCCTGAGCTCCCGCCTGGAGGGGGCGCACCGCCCGGGCCACTTTGAGGGCGTGCTCACGGTGGTGCTGAAGCTCCTCAACCTGGTCCGCCCGCACCGCGCGTATTTCGGGGAGAAGGACCGCCAGCAGCTCGACCTCGTCCAGGGAATGGCCCGGGCGCTCTTCCTTCCCGTGGAGATCGTCGCCTGCCCCACCGTCCGCGACGCGGACGGGGTCGCGCTCAGCTCCAGGAACCGCAGGCTCTCGCCCGGAGCCCGCTCGAGGGCGGCGGCGTTCCCGAGGATCCTGCGGGCTGCCGCGGACGCGGCGACGGCGGTAAGGGACCTCGGGACGGCCGGGTTCGGGGTCGACTACGTGGAGGACCACGACGGGACGCGGCTCGCCGCTGTGCGCATCGAGGACGTCAGGCTCATCGACAATGTCCGGCTCTAACATCGCGTTCGTCCTGACCGGGTCCATCGCCGGCTACAAGGCCTGCGACGCGATCTCGCGCCTCGTGCAGCTCGGCCACCGTGTCCGCGCCGTGGCCACCGAGTCGGCGCTTCGCTTCGTCGGCGCGGCGACCCTCGAGGGCCTCACGGGCGAGAAGGTCCTTACCGGGCTCTTCGAGCCGGGGTCGGCCCTCGAGCACATCCAGATCACCCGCTGGGCCGACGCGGTCGTCGTCTGCCCGGCCACCGCCAACACGATCAACCGCTTTGGCGCGGGCCTCGCCGACGACCTCGCGGGAGCCCTCTTCCTCGCCCACGACAGGTCCAAGCCCTTCCTCATCGCGCCGGCCATGAACCCCGCGATGTGGACGCACCCCGCGACCCAGGAGTCCGTCGAGCGGCTCGGCCGCTGGGGCGTGCGCTTCATCTCCGTCGGCGAGGGGCGCACCGCGTGCGGCGAGACGGGCGAAGGCAGGCTCGCGGAGCCCGGGGACATCGTCGCCGCGATCGAGGCGTCGCTGGCGCACCCGTCCCGTCGCCTGCGGGTCCTCGTGACGAGCGGGGGCACGGCCGAGGCGATCGACGGGGTCCGCGTCCTCACGAACACGAGCACGGGGCGCACCGGAGCCGGCATCGCCGCGAGGATGGCGCGGGGCGGCCACGAGGTCGTCCTCCTGAGGGCGCGAAGCGCGGCCGAGGCCCCGGCGGGCTGCCGCGAGGAGACCTTCTCGTCCTTCGCCGACCTGGACCGCGCGCTGGCGCGCCTCCTCTCCTCGGAGCCCTTTGACGCCGTGGTCCATGCCGCCGCAGTCGGCGACTTCGGCATCGAGGCCGTGCTTGTCGGCGGAAAGGAGCGGCCTGCGTCCCGGGGCAAGCTCGACTCAGACGAGGCGCCCGTCATCCGCCTGCGTTCCCATCCCAAGCTCGTCGACAGCCTGAGGTCCCGAAGCGTGAACCCCTCCCTGCGCGTCGTCGCCTTCAAGCTGACCCAGGGCGAGGACCCGCCCGGCGCGCAGCGCGCCGTGGACGCCCTCCTCGCCCACTCCGGGGCGGACCTTGTCGTCCACAACGACCTCTCGGAGCGAGCCGGCCCCGACGCGTTCCCGTCCACGATCCATTTCCAGGACGGGAGCCCGCTCGAGCGCTGCGAGACGCGGCGCGGCCTCGAGGACGCGCTCGAGCGCATCCTGACCTCCCTTCCCGCGGACGCGGCCGTCCCCGCCTGATCCCGCCATGCTCCTCTGCCTCGACATCGGGAACACGCAGATCCACGGGGGCGTCTTCGATGGCGACACGCTCCTCTGCCAGTTCCGCAAGTCGACCCAGCCGCTCGGCTCCACCGACGAGGTGGGGATATTCCTGGTCAGCGTCCTCAGGGAGAACAGCGTCGATCCCCGCTCGATCGACCGCGTGGCCCTCTGCTCGGTCGTGCCCGCGGCGCTCCACCCCGTGCGCGGCGCGAGCCACCAGTATTTCCGGCGCGAGCCGTTCGTGCTCCAGGCGGGGGTGAAGACGGGGCTCAAGGTGCGCTACCGCAACCCGCTGGAGGTCGGTGCGGACAGGATCGCGGGCGCTGTCGCGGCGACGCAGCGGCACCCGGGGCGCAACCTGATCGTCGTCGACTGCGGGACCGCCACGACGTTCGATGTCGTCACCGCGGCTGGCGACTACCTCGGCGGCGTCATCCTTCCCGGCGTGGGCGTCTCGGCCGAGACGCTGGCGAGCCGGACGGCGAAGCTCCCGCGCGTCGAGATCGCGCGGCCCGAGACGATGCTCGGGCGCTCGACGGTCGAGAGCATCCAGTCGGGCCTCTACCACGGGCATGCCGGGGCGATCCGGCACATCGTGGACGGCCTGACGAGGGAGGTGTTCGCCGGGGAGAGGCCCAAGGTGGTCGGCACGGGCGGGTTCTCCCGGATGCTCGAGGAGGAGGGCCTCTTCGACGAGATCGTGCCGGAGCTCGTGCTGCTCGGCCTGAAGCACGCGGACAGCCTCAACCGCGAGGCGGCGAGGAGCTAGGGTTTGCGGATCCTCCGCGGCAGGGCAGTCTCGCCGCAACCGATCCGCCGAGCCGGAGTCTACCTTAAAATGAAGACGGGGATACTCATCTGCTATTTCGCAACCTGGGCTTTCATCCCCCACCTCCTGCTGCTCAAGAAGCGCCCGTCGGCCACGCTCGCCTGGCTCTGGGCGATCATCTTCATCCCGTTTGTCGGCGCCCTGTTCTACTTCGGCTTCGGCACCGACCGCCTCAAGAGGCGCAGGCTCAGGCGGCGAAGCCTCTACTCCGCGCGCTCGAGCCGCCACGGCGGCCAGGCGGACTCCACGGACGAGAGGACCACGGCGCTCCTGGAGAGGCTGCCGCACCGCGACCGCCAGTTCCTGCAGCTCCTGTCCCGCATCAACCACCTTCCGGCCAGCTCCGCGGGCAGCCTGCGCATCCTGCCCAACGCGAGGGAATTCTACTCCGCGCTCGAGAAGCGGATCCAGGAGGCGAGGCACCACGTCCACCTGGAGTTCTACATCTGGAACTCGGACGACACGGGCGGCAGGTTCCTCAGGGTCCTGGCCGACGCGGCGCGACGCGGCGTCATCGTCCGTCTGCTCCTGGACGGCGTCGGCTCGCACGGCTTCACGGAGAGCCTGCTCAAGGATTTCATCGCGGCAGGCGGCCATTTCTCCTGGTTCCAGAGCCTGGACCCAAAGCGCAACCGCTTCTTCCTGAACCTGAGGAACCACCGAAAGCTCCAGGTCGTCGACGGCAGGATCGCCTTCGTCGGCGGCATGAACATCGGCCGCGAATACGAGGGCCTGGACCCGGCGCTCGGGCAGTGGAGGGACGTGCAGGTGGAGGCCATGGGCCCGGTGGTGCACGAGCTCCAGGACGTGTTCGCCGACGACTGGTTCTTCGCCAGCGGGGAGAAGATCTCCGCGCCGGCCTACTTCCCCGAGTGCACCGGCCCGTCGCACTGCCTCGCGCACGTGATCCCCGGGGGGCCCGACCGCCGCAACGAGCCGATCAGCAAGTCGATCGTCAGCCTCCTGAACGAGGCCACCCACCGCGTCTGGATCGCCACCGGGTACTTCGTCCCGGACGACGTCATCCTCGCCGCCCTCGAGCTCGCGGCGAGCCGGGGGGTCGACGTGCGGCTCCTCATCTCGGAGAAGAACGACCACCCCTGGCTCGTGGTGGTCGGTCGCTCCTACTACGGGCAGCTCCTCGCCGCCGGGGTGCGGATCTTCGAGTACTCGGTGGGGATCAACCACGCGAAGGTCATGCTGGCCGACGACCGCTGGGCCATGATCGGGTCGGCGAACCTGGACTACAGGTCCATGCGGCTCAACTTCGAGCTCAACCTCATGGCCCATTCCGCGGAGAAGAACGCCGAGCTCGCGAGGATCCTCGAGCACGACTTTGTCCTGTCCCAGGAGATTGACCCGGTCGCCTTCGCCGCCCGGCCCTTCCGCCGGAAGTTCGCGGAGGCCGCGCTGCGGCCCCTGTCCCCCATGCTCTAGGGCTCCCGCGGCCCTCGGCGACGGCGGCCCGACTCCCTTGTTGTCGCCTCGGCCGAATTCGTCTAGCCGTGTCCTTCCCCACCCCGTCCGTCCCGGGGACAGAACCGAGCCCACCGTGCCAAACCCGCCCAACCGAACCTCCGACCTGACCACCTTCCTCGCGGGCGTCGGGCTCCTCACCTGCGTCTACCTGGCCGCGCTCAAGCTGCTCAACATCCCGTGTCCGCTGACGGGCTGCTGGAGCATCATCAACAGCCGCTACGGGGCGGTCCTCGGCGTCCCGCTGCCGCTGCTGGCCATCCCCCTGTGGGTGGCCCTCGCCTATCCGGCGTCCCGGCCCCTGGAGCGCCACGCCCAGACGGCCTGCGCGCTCCTGCTGGCCCTGGGCGGACTCGTGCTCATGGGCATCCAGTTCCTTGTCCTCAGGGGATTCTGCCCGTACTGCACGCTCCATGCGGCGGCGGCCCTGGCGGCGGCCTTCACCCTCCCGATGCGCGGCCGCGCCCACGCCTGGCTGCCGTCGCTCATCCTCGTGCTCGCGCTTCCCGTGTTCCTGGCCGCAAAGGTCACCGCCGAGTCCCGCGTGCAGTCCTGGGACGCCCCGAGCTACGCCTCGTCCCTCGGCGTCCCCAAGCCCTCCAAGACGACAAGGACCGCGGGAACCGTCTCCGCGCCCGCCTCCGCCATGGTCTCCCTGCAGGCCAACATAGACGGGATCGCCTTCAACTGGCTCGGAGCCATCGACGAGGAGCGGTCGCCCATACTTGTCATCAGCTTCCAATGCCCCCACTGCCTGGACCTGATGGCGCAGGCCATCAAGCACCCGGGCTTCGGCTCGCTCAAGGGCCCGAAAATGCTGCTTTTCGCGAGCCCCGAGAACGCGGCGGATTCGTCGGCGCTCCTCGCGGCCATCCTGTCCGAGCCCGGCACGCCCCAGGAGCAATTTGCCGCGGTGTTCCGGCAGCTCGGGGTGCTTTTCAATCCCCTGGTCGCCAGCGACTCCAAGGAGCTCCGCAGCCGACTCGGCACCCTCTTCCCCCACTATGCCGAAAAGCTTAAGGACGCCAGGATCGTGCTGGACGCCCAGACGGAGGCGCTGAAATACCTGCCCGGCCACGGGACCCCTTTCCTCCTCCAGCCCGACGGCTCGGGGAAGTACGTCGTGGCCCCGAACGACCTTCTCTTCCCCTAATCGCGCGAGGGACCGCGGGCCGGCCGCGCGTCACGACGTGGTCGTGACCTTGACCTTGTCAAAGGCCTCCTGCGCCCTCTGCCAGGCCTCGTCGACCTTGTCCTTCTCCTGGCTCCACGTGTCCGGGGTCGCGCGTCCGGCCTCCTGGATCATCGACCTCAGGTAGGCCTGCGCGTCGTCCATCTCCTTCATCGCGAAGTCCCAGTCCTTCGTCTCGACCGTCGAGGGCATGGAGGCGCGCTTGGCCTTCAGCTCGGCGACCTGGCCGGCCAGCATCGAGAGCAGGTTCCCGGCCCCCGAGGCGAAGTCGGCCCGCTGGTCGTAGGTGAAGTCCTTGATCGCCACCCAGGAGGCGGCCGCCTGGACCGAGTCGGACTGGACGGCGATCGGCACGCGCTGCGCCGGCGTCACGACCGGGACGACCGGCGCCGCAGGGGCCGGGGCCGCCTGCGCCTGGCCCTGCGCCGGCGCGTTGCCCCGGGAGCAGCCCGAGAGGAGGAGCGCGGACAGGGCGGCGGCCGCGGCTAGGGTGCGAAGGGGGGGACGTGTCTTCATTGCGTGTCCTTTGGGTGCAGGAATATGCCGCTTCCGGCGGCGCGCGGGTATGGGGAATTCACCCCAAGCGTACAGTAAGCCGCCGGCCCGGCCGGTTCCCTCCCCGCCCGGGCCGCGCCGCACCCTGAAATGTTTGACGCTCCCTCGGCGCGCGCAGAGCGTGCCGGAAACCCGCCGACATGAAACGTACGCCAAAGCCCGCACCCCAGTGAAGGAGCCTACCCGTGAGGAACGGCAGCTCAGGTGCTTCCGCAAGCGCCGGTACAAGAGCCAGGGCGACGCGCTCGACGCGGCGATGGTCGCCGGCGTCGAGCGCCAGCGCCGGGCCTACCTGTGCATCTACTGCAAGAAGTGGCACCTGACGACGGCGGGGTGATTCAAGCCAAAAGGCCCACGCCGGGCTGGACCCGGGCGCCCCAAGGGTCCAGAAGGGGGTGTCCGCCGCCAGGTCCCCAACAACCCCCGCCCCCCATGGATATCACCCGTCGCGATGCGCTCAAGGCAATGGCCGGAACGGCCGCCCTCGCCGCCCTGCCCCTCGGACGCGCCGAGGAGGCCAAGGCGGCTCCCGCCGCAGCCGACCCCTCCGGCTCGTTCAGGCACTCGGTCTGCAGGTGGTGCTACCCGAAGATCCCGCTTGAGGACCTCGCCGCCGGGGCGAAGCGGATCGGCCTCGAGTCTGTCGAGCTCCTCGACCCGGCCGACTGGCCCGTCGTGCAGAGGCACGGCCTCACGTGCGCGATGGCGAACGGCGTCACGACGATCCCCGAGGGCCTGAACCGCGTCGAGCACCATGCCGTCATGGTCCCGGGCATGATCGAGAGGATCGGCGCCTGCGCCGACGCGGGGCTCCCCAATGTCATCTGCTTCTCCGGCAGCAGAAAGGGCATGGACGACGAGCTCGGCCTCGCCAACTGCGCCGTGGCGCTCAAGCAGATCGTCGGCGAGGCGGAGAAGCGCCGGGTCACCGTCTGCATGGAGCTCCTGAACAGCAAGATCAACCACCCGGACTACATGTGCGACCACACCGCCTGGGGCGTGGAGCTCGTGAAGCGGGTCGGCTCGGACCGCTTCAAGCTCCTCTACGACATCTACCACATGCAGATCATGGAGGGCGACGTGGTGCGAACGATCCAGGACAACCACCCGTACATCGGCCACTACCACACGGGCGGCGTCCCCGGGCGCCACGAGATCGACCAGACGCAGGAGCTCTTCTACCCGGCGATCGCCCGCGCGATCAAGGCGACCGGCCACCGCGGCTTCGTCGCCCAGGAGTTCATCCCGGTCCGGGACCCGATGACCTCCCTCGCCGAGGCCGTCGCCATCTGCACGGTCTGAGGCGACCGGGCCGCCCGGCTCATTTCGTTCGTCTCCCCGCGCCCCCTCCGCTAGGACGGGGGCCATGATACTCGACTTCGCCGGGCTTTCGCCCCGCAACGCCTACCAGTGGATGACCTCCACGATCATGCCCAGGCCGATCGCCTGGGTCTCGACGATCTCGCCCGACGGGCGGACCAACCTGGCGCCGTTCAGCTTCTTCCAAGGGGTCACGGCCAACCCGCCCACCCTCATGTTCGTCCCCGTAAACAACCGGGAGGGCGCGAAGAAGGACACGGTGCGCAACATCGAGCTTGTGCCCGAGTTCGTCGTGAACCTCGTGCCGCACGCCCTGGCCTCGGCGATGAACGACACGGCCGCGCTGCTGACCTACGGCGAGAGCGAGTTCTCGAGGTTCGGCGTCGCCCAGGCGCCCTCGCTCAAGGTGAGGCCGCCGCGCGTCGCCGACTCACCCGTGGCGTTCGAGTGCGTCCTCGACCGGATCGTCCATATCGGCACCGGCCCGCTGGCGGCGAACGTGATCTTCGGGCGGATCCTCACGGCGCACATCCGGGACGATGTCATCGGCCCGGGGGGGCTTCCGGACTCCGCGAAGCTTGACCTCGTCGGTCGGCTGGGCGGCGAGGACTACACAATGACGCGGGACACGTTCAACCTGGCACGGCCCGACCGCTGACGCGCGCCCGCACAAGCGAGCGCTCGCGCAGGGCCTCGTAGATCGGCTTGTCGCCCATCGCCTCGGCGATCCCGTACGCGGCGAAGCAGCTTACGAGGAGCGGGAGCATGAAGGCGTACTGCCCCGTGAGCTCGATCATGAGGACGATGCCCGTGAGCGGCGCCCGCACGGTCGCCGTGAAGAGGGCCCCCATCCCGATGACGGCGAAGGTCTCCGGGAAAGCAGCCCAACCCGGCAGGAACGCGTGGACCCCCGCGCCGAGCGCCAGGCCCCCGAGGGAGCCCAGGACAAGGAGCGGCGCAAATATCCCGCCCGCGGCGCCGGAGCCGTAGCTCACCATGGTAAGGACGAAGCGGGCGGCGATCAGGACGAGCATCCACTTGACCGCGATCTCGCCATTGACCGCACGCTCCGAGAGGAGGGAGCCCGAGCCGCTGATCCCGGGGTAGATCCATGCGGCGAGGCCCACGACCAGGCCGGCGCAGGCGCCGACGGCGAACGGCGGCCAGCGGTTCAGCCTCTCAAAGAGGTCCAGGCTCCTGAGCAGGGCCTTGTTGAAGGCCACGCCCCCGAAGCCGGCCAGGAGGCCGATGAGCGCGGCAACGGGAAGCGCGCGCAGGGTCGGGGGCGCCATGCCGTGGAGCGCGAACACGGGGGTCTCCCCGGTCACGACGCGGCAGACGACGTCGGCCGTGACGGCGGCGAGGAACGAGGCCACGAAGACAACGGGCGTGAAGGCGCCCGTCAGCTCCTCGAGCGCGAAGATGAGGCCGGCAAGCGGCGCGTTGAAGGCGGCCGCGAGGCCCGCGGCCGCGCCGGCGCTGATGAGAGCCTTCCTCTCCCCCTCGCCCTGCTTCACCCGGAACCAGGTCGAGACCATGAGCCCGGTCGCCCCGCCCATCTGGACCGTGGGGCCCTCCCGCCCCAGGGTCAGGCCCCCTCCGATCCCCGCGACGCCCGCAAGGAACTTGACCGGGAGCACGCGCTTCCAATGAAGCTCCTTCTCGCCCATCACCACGGACTTCAGGTCCGGAATCCCGCTTCCGGCCGTCTCCGGCGCGAAGCGCCGCACGAGCCAGAGGCCGACCCCGCTGCCCAGCGCACCAAGGGTGAGCGCAACAAGGAGCCCCTCCACAAGGGGAAGTCGCTGGATCCACGCGATGCGCCCGAGCTCGCAGGCCTGGAGGGCCATCCGGAACAACGAGGCGATCAGCCCGGCGATGAGTCCGACAACGAGGGCCTTGGGAAGGATGTGGCGACGCTTGACCTCGACAGACTGGAGGCCGGAGGTGGCAGGCGCGGGATCGCTCATGGATAAGCCATCGTCCGCCGGGAGGGCGCCAGGGTCAACCCGGCATCGCCCCCAGCAGGGCGGACGCACCCGCGGGGCCCGGGCCCTACCGCGAGGACCGGTGGTCGTGGACCCTGGGCGAGCCGCCCTTTTTCCCGCCGCCCGTCAGCTTGTTCACGGTCGCCCACGCCCTTGCCTCGGCGGTTTTCACGTCGAGGCCCTTCTTCTCGTAGCCGGACTCGATGTGGCCGGCCTGGCGCTTCTGCTTGTCGGTGTACTTGGATTTGTCGCCTTGGGGCATGGTGACAACCACGGACCGCTGGGCTTCGCGCCGGTTCCGACGCCGAGCCCGCTATTCCGCCTCCGTGAACTCGCAGAGCGAGAAGACCTCGACGCCCATGCGCTCGAGCCGGCGCGACCCGTTGAGCTCGGGAAGGTTCACGATCGCGCCCACCTCGCGCACGCTGCAGCCCAGGTGCTCAAAGAGCTGCACGGCCGCGCAAAGGGTGCCTCCTGTTGCAATAAGGTCGTCCATGAGCAGTACATTGGCCCCTCTCGGGGCGGCGTCCGACTGGATCTCGAGGATGCTGCGCCCGTACTCGAGCTGGTACTCGGTGTGGATGGTCTCGCCGGGAAGCTTCCCCTTCTTTCTCACCATGACCAGGGGCTTTGAGAGCGCGTAGGCGAGGACGCTGGCAGGTATGAACCCGCGGGCATCCAGCCCAGCAATGATGTCGATCGGCCTCCCCTTGTAGTGTTCGATGAACAGGTTCATCGCCGCCCGGAAGCCTCCGGGGTGGCGAAGCAGCGAGCTGACGTCGCGGAAGCGCACGGGGGCGTGCGGCCAGTCCGGAATGGTCCTTATCAGGGCCTTGATATCCATGCTCCAGTACCTGGCAGGCCGCCGCGCGACGCCCCGCCGGTCATAGCAGCGGGGCGTTGTTCGCCGGGTCCGAGACCATCTCCTTGAACCGCGGGTCGTCCTGAAGCGGACGGAAGCTGACTCGCACGAAATTCACGTTCGCCCCGAAGGGCACCCGGAAGAGCCGCTTCAGCTCGGCCAGGGACCGCTCCTTCTCCCCGGCCCAGGCCAGGGCCAGCGCGCATGTGACCGAGTTCTGCGGCGCGTTGATCGCATCGCGCGACTCCGGAAGGAGCTCGGCGGATTTCTGTGCGGAGCGGAGTGAATCCTCCTTTTCGCCCAGGATCGCCTGCGCCAGGGCAAGATTGGCCCAGAGTTCCGCGTTGTTCGGCTGGCGGATCATGGCCTCCTTCATCTGCGCCACCGCTTCTGCGGACCTACTCCGCGCCGAAGCCATGTCGCCCGACTCGGCGAGGACGTCCGCGGCGGTCGCGTCCTGGCTCCAGTGAACATCCTGCGTATTGCCGTCAAAATACCGCTGCTCACGGTCCAAGCGGATGAACTCGGGCCAGTCGCCAGCCGCAGAAGCGTTCAGCTCCCTGAGGTACAGGAAGAGGCTCTTGTCCGCGTCGGCAACCGACCGTTGGGCGAAGGCCTTCATTTCGGCGGTCGACCCATTTGCCATGTAGGCACCCTGGCAATACCCCCAGGCCGCCTCAAGGTCCTCGGGATGCGCGTCGCTGTATTTTCCGCCCAGATCCTTGGCCTCGCCGTACACGTGGTTGTTCACAAGGGTTTCAGCCAGGGAAGAGACGTACTGGTGGTTGGCCGGGTCGAGGCTGAGACCGCGCCTCAGATTGGGGATCGCGTCCGCAAACCGGCCCTGGCGCCTCTGGATCAGGCCAAGCGAATAGAAGACCACGGCCTCGTTCGGCCGCAATTGCTCGAGGCGCATGTATTGCTCGGTGGCCCGGGCATAGTCGCGGTAGCCGTAATAGTAGTAGTCCCCAAGCCCCTCTATGACGGACGGATCGTCGGGCGCCACGCGAACGGCGTTGTCGATCGCCTCCTTGGCCAGCCGCAGCTTGTCCTGAGTTCGCGCATCCCCGAAATACTCGAACGCCCGCACGGACGCGAGTTCGGCCCACGCCTGGGCAAAGTTGGGGTCGAGGCGCACAGCCTTCTCGAGAAGCTCGACCTGGGATTCATGCACCCCCAGCGTCGCCGTGCTTCGAATGTGGCGCGCCTTCAGGTAGTCGTCGTAAGCCTCGGTGTTCTCGGTGGGGCGCCGGGCGAGGAGCACCTTCGTCTCGGGTGACAGGACGGATTGAAGGGCGTCGGCTATCGCCTGGGCGAGCTCCCCCTGGATCGCAAAGATGTCGTTCAAGTCGCGGTCGTAGGCCTTGGCCCATACGTGCTCGTCCGTCCGCGCGTCGATGAGCTGGCCCGTGACCCGCACCTTCTTGCCCTCGCGCCGCACGCTGCCCTCGAGCACGTAGGCGACGCCCAGCTCCTTGCCGATCTGCTTGATGGACTTCGTGGTGTCCCTGTACTGCATGACCGAGGTGCGCGAGACGACGTGGAGGTCCTTTATGAAGGAGAGGTTCGTGAGGACGTCCTCGTGCACGCCGTCGCTGAAAAACGCGTTACCCTTGTCCTCGCTCATGTTCTCGAATGGAAGGACCGCCACCGACTTGGGGTCGACGGCGTCCGCGGGAGGGGCAGCGGGGGGCACGGCCGACGGCGCCGCCGCGACGGCAGCCGGGGCCGCTGCGGAAGGGACCGGGCGCCTCAGGACCACGATGGCTCCGATAGCCGCCACGAGGACGGCGGCGATCGCGACGATCACAAGCGCCTTGTTGCCGGACGCTCGCGGCACGGCACCCGAGGTCGTTTGCGGCGCCGACACCCGTACGGATCCCGGAGAATCCATCATGCGCCTGATCTGGCCGACGAACTGGGGCGTCGGGAGCGATCCCGGTAGCCGGATCCACTGCACGCGAAGGAATTCGGCCGGCACGATGGCCGCCCCCTCGGGGGTCTCGTCCACGACAACGGGCACGAGGAAGGGGACCCCCTCGGCCATGAGGTGGGTCCGCTCGACAGCCAGCTTCCATTCCAGGCGGAAATATCCCTCGCCGCGGGCCTGCGTGCGCCCCGAGATGATGGGCACAAAGAGGGCGCATTCCTTGATCTGCCTTCGGATCATCTTGTCCCAGACGTCGCCCCCGCGCAGCTCGCTCTGGTCGAACCAGACCTCGACGCCCTGGCTGCGCAGGGCATCGGCAATGCGCTGCGCCGCCGCAGTGTCCTCGCGCGCGTAGCTCAGGAACACCGCGCGGTGCGCCGGGGCGTCGGTTGAATCTGGAGAAGCGCTGGACATTGTCAGCCAAAGGCTAGCGCAATCGCCCCCTCGATCCAGCCAATTAAGGCGAACGCCGCCAAACGGGGATCGGAGCGGGCGCCTTGGACGTTGACAGGTGGCGGCAGCCGTCGGTCACACTGGCGAAGACAATGAGTCTCGAGTCCGAAATACCCCTGTTCCACGTGGTCGGCTTCTCGGGACACCGGCAGATCGCCGACCCCTCTGGGCTGGGGCGCGCCATCGCCACCGCCCTGGGATCCCTGCGCAAGCAGGCGCCTGGGGAATGGCTCGGCCTCTCCTCCGTCGCGGAGGGCGGCGACCTGCTCTTCGTCGCGCAGGCCCGCGAGCTCGGGATGGCGTGGCATGCCATCCTGCCGATGCCGAAGGCCGAATTCGCAAAGGACTTCACTCCGCCCGAGTGGACGGCGGTCGAGGAGACGCTCGAGCACGCCGAGCACGTCAGGATCATCACCGAGAACGGGACCCGCGAGGACGCCTACCTCGACTGCGGCATGGCGACCGTCGACGGCGCCGACGTCCTCCTCGCGGTCTGGGACGGCGAGCCGGCCCGGGGACGGGGGGGCACCGCCGACGTGGTCTCGTACGCGAGGTCCATCGGCAAGCCGCTTGTCCTCATCGACGCGAACACGTTCAAGGTGAGCCGCGAGAACCTCGAGAAGCTCGAGCGCACGGACACGAGCCTCGCCAAGCTGAACAAGCTGCCCGCGACCCCCGTGATGAACGCCGGCAACCCGTTCAACGCCCCCGTGGCGATCTTTGCGTTCCAGCAGAAGTGCGACCACGCGGCGAGCCGCGGGGCCCCCCAGTTCCGGCGCCTCATCGTGCTGACAGTACTCCTCCACGTCATCGCAACGCTGATCGCCGCGGCGGCGCTTGCCTACGACGTGCACTACGCCGTCATCCCCTGGCTGAAGCTGCTCTGCCTGGCGGGGGCGCTCGGCGTGGCCCTCCTCCTGCGCCACCACCACCACTCCCACCACAACTGGGTGCGCTGCCGCCTGGCCGCCGAGTTCTGCCGCTCGCTGCTGGCCACATGGGGCCTTCCCCGTGCGTCCCCCCTCTTCGAGGACCTGGACCTTCCCGAGATCCGTGGCCTCTCCCGTTCCCTGCACATCCTCCACAGCCGCTCGTCGAACACGCAGCCGATCTCGATCGAGGAGTTCAGGGACGTCTACGTCGAGAAGCGCATCGACGACCAGCTCGCGTATTTCAGGAGGCAGGAGGCGCGTGCGCTGCCGATGTTCAACCGGCTCAAGCTGGGGTTCTGGATCGCGACGGTCCTCGCCCTGATCAGCACCCTCACGTACGCCGTCTGCCACACCGCCCGCATCGAGGTGCCCCCCTGGACCCAGGACACGGCGTTCTATTTCCTCCCGATCTCCCTTCCCATCATCGCGGCCGCGCTCATATCGCTGATCTCGATCAACGACCTCCAGCGGCGCGTGGCGAGGTACCGCGAGATGCAGCTGATGCTCGAGGAAAGCCGCATGCGCGTGGCCTTCTGCCAGACGTGGAACAGCCTCGAGCGGGTCGTCCTTAAGACCGAGCGCGCGCTCCTTCAGGAGGTGATCGAATGGCACTCGCTCACGAGCTTCGCCGAGTCCCATTAGCCGCACGAGTCGGGCCGGCCCTCCGGACCAGCGCCGTGGCGGACAATCCTTCGGGCAGCGAACGCGCGAATGCGGACCCTTCCCGGGGGTTCCCGTTGCCCGGAACTCGGGCTGCCGCGTGGAGCCGGGTCCTGCCAGATGCGGGGAGTGGGCGGCGTTTCGGGCCGGCCAACTTCTCCCCTCCCGGAGCCCTCTTCAATGGCTCCAGTGGAATCCGCACCTTTATCTCCGTGCCGCCGTGATGAATGGAGACCAGCTCGAGGGCCCCGCCGGCCGAGCTCACCCGCTCGCGCATGCCAAAAAGTCCGAGGTTGCCCTTTCCCTTTCGTCCGATCGGGGACAGGGCTGAATCAAAGCCAACCCCGTCATCCTTGATCTCCAGCTGAACAAATCCCTTCGGCTGGGTCAGGTTCACGGAAACGTTCTTGGCGAGCGAGTGCTTCTCCACGTTCCTCAGGGCCTCCTGAAGGATGCGGTAGAGCGTCAGCTCGCATTCCTCTGACAGCCGTACCGCCAGCTTGGCGCAGGCAAGCTTGACCGACACGCCCGTCCGATCCGCGAACTCCGTTCCGGCATCGCGCATCGCGGCGACAAGCCCAAGCTGGTCCAGAACGCTGGGGCGCAGGTTGTGCGCGACCCGCCCCACCTCCTCTACCGTCTTGCCCGCCATGTCCCGCAGCTTCTTCGCTATGGCCATCGCGGGCCCGCCCTGGGACGAAAGGCTAGCGACCAGGGCCTGGCTGCGGAACACGATGGCGCACAGGAGCTGCGTGATGCCGTCGTGCAGCTCGAGGGCCACGCGGCCGCGCTCGTCCTCCTGCACCTGGACAACACGGTGCGTGAGCGCCCGCAGGAGCTCCTCCGTGCGGCGGGACTCGGTAAGGTCCGTCACCACGATGCCTGTGGTCGCAGTTTTCTTTCCGTTCTTGGCCGTAAGCCGTATGGAAATCTGCACCGGCATCAGGGATCCGTCGCCTGCATGGAGCACCACCTGTATCTTGGAGCCGGATTGGCCCGCGAGCTTCAGGTGCGTCCGGAGGGCCGCCTGGTCCCCCGCGGAGAGGAAACGGCGCAGCGATCCTCCCATCACCTGTTTAAGGGGGCACTTCACCATCTTGGCGAAGCAGCTGTTCGCATAGAGGATCATCTTGTCCGTCGTGAGCGTCAGCGCCCCCTCGTTCATCGACTCGATCAAAAGCCTGTAGGCCTGCTCCGCACCCTGAAGCGTGAATACCTGCGGGCCCTGCTTGCCCGCGACCACCAGCGTGTCCACCTCGCCCGAGCGGATCGCGCGCAGCGCCTCCTCGGCCTCCGCGAGGCGCGCCCGGACCTCGACAAGCTCTGGAACAGGCCGCGCGCGAGGTGACTGCGACCTGCGGGACGCCCTCATGCCGGAACCCTGCCCGGCATGCCCGAGTCGGACTCGGCGAACAGGCCGGTTGTGTTCATGAGATTGCCGATGAACCGTCGAACTGGAAGGGGGAGCTCCTTGACGAGGGTCGGGGTCGCGATGATCTGGTTGTCTCTTGCGAGCTCGGGCTGCTGGTAGACGTCAATCACCTCAAGATCGTAGTTGTCCTTGAGCTCCACCTCGCACAGGCGGTAGACATGCTTGAGGGCCTGACGCGACCGCGCCGTGGCCCCCGCCACGTAGAGCCGCAAGAAGTATCTCCCCTGGAGTTTGGCCTCTAGGGCCTCCTCCAATGCTCGGGTCGCGCGGGTTGCCCTTTTTGTTTTCAGGATTGGAGTCAGGTTCAACCGCCGGCGCGCAGATCCAAGCCGACGAGCACTTGGTCGAGATTTGAAAGGCTGCCGATGATCGTGCGCACGGGGACCGGCAGCCTGCGCACCACCGTGGGAGTCGCTAGGATTTGGTCGCCCTTGGCCAGCTGGGGATTCTTCAGCAGATCGATCACGGTGATGTGGTAGCGGCCCTTGAGGTGGTCATCGCAGATCCTCTTGAGGTTCGCGAACGCCGCGAGCGAAGTGGGCGTCTCGTCCATCACATAGAGTCGCAGGCGCCACTTCTTGCCGGTCTTCGCCGCTGCATAGGCCCGCTTTCTCTTCACGGCCCTCACAGGCGCCCCCTGCCGTTTCCCGAATGGTTCCTGGCGGCGGACGGCAGTGATATGTCCGCCTGGCGCAGGCGGCCCAGCTCATTGCGCTCGGTGTTGAGGAGGCGCGTCTGCGTCCCTACTTGTTCGTCAATCTGGCGCAGTTCCTCGGCGCCGGCCTCGTGCTCCGAGCGCAGCCCGCTGATCTGGCGCTCTAGCGCCGCGCGCGTGCGCTCCAGCTCGCGCTTTCTCCGGGCTGCCTCCTGGTGGCTTGCAAGTACCGAAGCTTTCTCAAGTGAGGTTTGCGCCGCCCGAGCTGAACCGGTCAAAACGCCGCTGGGACCTATGTAGGCGTCCACGACGTCGATTCCACGGTCTGAGATGAGGAATTCGCGGATCTGGTTCGAGTGGGCCATTCCCCGGGCCTTCAGCACGTAGAGAACGCGGTTGCGTTCGCCGTTTCCCACGAAGTTCTGCAGCAGCAGCCAGGAGTCCATGAGCGAGGACATTGCCGCCTCGCTTTGCTCCAACGAATGGCCGCCCTGGGTCAGGCTCGTGAAGAGCGACGTGACCTGTCCGGCCTTCAGATAATCGATCAGGCGCGTCACCATGCCCTTGCCTTCGGACGAGGTGCCGGAGTCCATCAAGCTGGTGATGGGGTCCATGATCACGACGGAGGGCTCAAACTCCAAGATCTCCTTGAAGATCGTGGCCAAATGCATCTCCAGGCCGTAGAGCGACGGCCGCGCCGAGTGAAACCGAAGCAGCCCACTCTTTACATGCGGCTCGAGTCGCAGCCCGATCGAATGCATGTTGCGGATGATCTGGTTGGGCGACTCCTCAAACGAAAAGAAAAGTACGCGCTCTCCGCGCTTGCAGGCAGCGTCGGCGAAGTTGGCGGCGATGATGGTCTTGCCGGTTCCCGGCGTGCCCGTGAGAAGGATGCTGCTGCCACGGAAGAATCCCTGGCCGCCCAGCATCGAGTCGAGGCGCGGGATGCCCGTGGCTATGCGCTCCCTCGACACCTTGTGATTCAAGGACAGCGACGTGATAGGCAGCACGCTCAGGCCATCGGAGCCGATGAGGAACGGGAATTCATTCGTGCCGTGCAGCGCGCCGCGATACTTCACGACGCGCATATGCCGCGTGGCGATCTGGTCATTGACCCTGTGGTCGAGAAGGATGACGCAATCGGAGACATACTCCTCCAGACCATGGCGGGTCAGCTGCTCGCGCCCGCGCTCGGCCGTGATGACCGCGGTGACGCCCTTGACCTTGAGCCAGCGGAAAAGCCGGCGCAGCTCCGCTCGCAGGACGGTCTCGTTGCGCAGCCCGCCAAACAGCGCCTCGAGCGTGTCCAGCACCACTCGCTTGGCGCCGATCGAATCAATCGCGTAGTTGAGGCGGACGAACAGTCCCTCCAGGTCGTACTCGCCGCTCTCATGGATCTCTCCCGGCTCGATGTGGACGTAGTCGATGACGATCTTCTTGCGCCGGACCAGGCCAGCCAGGTCGAATCCGAGCGACGCGACGTTCGCCTTCAGCTCCGCCTCGGTCTCCTCGAAGGCCATCAGGACGCCAGGCTCGTCATACAGCGCGGCGCCGCGAACGAGAAATTCCGTGGCCAAGAGCGTCTTGCCGCAGCCGGCTCCGCCACAGACCAGAGTGGGCCTTCCCTTCGGCAGTCCCCCACCCGTGATCTCGTCGAGCCCGTGGATGCCCGTCGGACACTTGGGCAGTAAGGCGGCAACCGGGGCTGGCTTGGGACTCTTCTTCATGCGCGTGTTGCGGGGACTTTCAAGGTGGGCCCAAATCAGACCGACCTAGACAGGTCTACGGCTCATGGGGTCTTCACCCAATGCCCGGAATCACGATGTTGCATAAATAACGAACAGATAATGGGATTTGACGCGTTCATTGGAGCGAATCACCGGGATGTATCTTGCAAGAGCCCAAATAACAATGATTTATGAGTTCACCTTGTGAAAACTTAAGTCATTTTTAGTAAGACTTTTAGGAATCTCGCTTCAATCGCGCCGATGCCTCACGTGTCGGCTTTCGGCTCGGGTGCCTTCTCGTTTCCCTGGGCGGCGCGGGGTCCCGTGCGCTGGGGGATTCCCGTGGTCAGGCCCACGTAGTCCGTGCGTCGCGGGTGTATGAGAACGATGCCCTTGTTTGTGATGACATACTCGCGGATGTCTTTGCTGTGATTGCCGCCGCGCTTTTTTATGACGACCATGACCTTGCGCAGCTGCCCGTCTATCTCCACATAGCGGAACCGGATGATGTCGTCCGTGAGAAACGAGATCGCATAGTGGCTGAAGGGAAGCCCCGTAAACGTATCCTCCACCTCCACCGTGCTCAGGATCGTGATTCCCGCGCCGGTAAGCGCGCCAATCATCCGGTAGAGAGACTCCCTGAAGTCGGTCCGGAATCCGGGCGCCAGCGCCATCTCGAACCCGACAAGCGAGTCAATCACCAGGCGCTTTGCGCCGACCCGTCTGATAGCGTCCAGGATTTCCTGCATCGTCTCATCCACCGAGAGGTCGAGCGGGCGGAGATAGAGGGTCTCGAGGGTTCCCTTTCGCTCGGCCTGTTTGAGTTTCAAGCCGAAGGTGGCAGCCCTTCTGGTGTAGCCGTCGGGGCGCTCCTCGAAGATGGCCATAATCCCCGGCTCCCCCCTTTTCAGCCCCTCGGCGATGAATTGCGTCGCCAGGGCCGACTTTCCCGTTCCCGAGGGTCCGGCCACAAGAAGGCTGTCGCCCTCGAAAATGCCCCCGCCCAACATCGTGTCCAGATCGGGCACGCCTGTGGACAGATACCGCCGCCGAGCCGGCTTGGTCCTTTTTCCTGTCAGTCCCAATGTGCGCGAAAAAGCCTGCAGGCCGTCCTCGCCGATGCGGATCGTGTGCAATCCCGGCACCGATTCCTGGCCGCGCAGCTTCATGATCTGCAGTTTGCGAACGACCGAGTTCCTCTCTGAGACCTGTGAGAGCCAGAATATGCCGTCGACCATCGTGAACAGGGAGTCGTCGCGGATCTCGTCCTCAACGTATTCGCCGACAAGAAACGTCGTGGCCTCCCACGTGGTCAGGAACTGGGAGAGTCGGTAGACGAATGACTGCACTTCAACGTCGCATCTTTCTCCGGTCGCCTTGCGCGCGAGGGTGCGAAAGGAATCAATCACGACAAGGCCCGCGTTGGCCTCCTTCACCTGCGCAATTATCTCCCCGAGCACCGCGTTCAGGTCCCTCTTCAACGCCACGTCGGAAAGGTTGAAAAAGCGGACTGACCTTCCGACCTTGGCCTCCTCGAAGTAGGAATATTGCTGCTGGTAGCGCATCATCTTTGGGGCGGGTTCACCGAGAAAGGTGAAATAGAGCGCCGGCCTCCTCGGCGTCCCATTGGCGAAGGCGATCTGATGCGCCATCGTGGTCTTGCCGCAACCGGGCGCGCCCGCGATCAGGTTGAAGGAGAATTCCAGGATGCCGCCGCCCAAGATGTCGTCGAGGCCGCGCACCCCCGTTGGAAGCCTGCGAATCTCGACCCTGTTTGCCTTGGCCGCGGCCGCCTTCGGGCCAGGGAGATCGGCGGTCTTGTCGCGTTTTCTCATCCCACGCTCCTGCGGTCAGAGTCCAGAGAGCCCAGCGGAATCTTGGGCCAGACCTCACTCACCAGGCGCCGGGCCAGCCCGGGGCCGACGTAGGCCACCAGCGACCCGAGAAGCTGGGACAGCAGAGCCACCTTCCCTTCAAGAATCTCTTCCGAGCCAAGCTTCGCCTTGGCGGCCTCGAAGCCGTCCAGGGAGCCATCCGATTTCATGTGCATTCTTCGCAGCCAGGGAACCTCCGCGTCGGCCTGGACAAGGGCGCGCGAAAGGAGCGAGCGGTAGCCGGCAGCACCGTAAAGTGTCTCGATATGCGGGCGCAGCCGCTCGTTAAAGTTGAATTCCACATGGGGAACCATGCCGGGTGATTTCTTTGACGGCGTCTCATAGACCATGAGGTCCCTTGCGACGCTCCGGATCTGCAGCGCGACATGGGCCGCGTGGGCGCCCGCCCGTAGGTGTTTCTTCTGTGTCTTATTCATGGGTGCGGCTGCTCTCGGAATTGGTTCGATGGAAGCCCGTTGGGAATGGGCGGAGCTCTGGAATGCTGAGTCGTTCGAAAGCGGGAGACCGGCTGTCTTCCCCATCCCCAACGCTACAGGGAATTCGGGCCCCGAGATATGGGGTATAACCAGACGGGGACCAAAGGGCCGGCTGTCGGCGGCGCGTACACGGGGCTGAAACAACGCAATTAGTCCTTTATGGTGATGCACTAAGACTTTCATTGTGATCGGATTGCCAGTTGACGCGGCCGTTCATACCCGCGACGATGGCCAGACGGGGACAGACGCGGTATTCCGCCCCTTTGGCGGAAAAGGAGAGCGGCCAGCTTTCCTTCCCTACCGACGGTCCAACCCGTAAGATCCGTGGCAGCACTCAGAACCAGTCCGCAGCCCTCCTCCTTGGCCGCCCCCCCCAGCAAGCCGACCTCCATTCGGCTTGAGTTCTCCGTGAGTTTCGAGGGAGCCCGGGAGACATCGGCCGCCATCAGGTGCTTCCTTTCCGACCAGGGGGTTCCCGACGGAGAACTCTTTTCGTATGAGCTCTGCGTGGCCGAGGCCTGCTACAACGCGATCGAATATGCGACCATGCCCGAGTGTGAATCCAAGCCGTCTGCAGACGTGACATTCACCCCCGAGGAGATTGTTCTCCGCGTGACGGACCACACCGCGGGTTTCGCGCTGCAGGAGAATATTCCGGCCCCCTCGCCGATGAGCGACCGCGGCCGGGGTCTCTTCATCATTCAATCGATCATGGACAAGGTTGAGTACATCCGTGGCAGGGACAATAATGTCCTGGTCATGCGAAAGAAGCGCAGCGCCTCCGTCACCTCCCGAGAGGCTTGGTAGGCACACGCGTCCACGACTTGTCCGGGCAGCCCGCGGGTGCCGGGATGCGTCAATTCACCTCGTAGACCTCGACGAGCGCGATGCCCGAGGTGTTGTTGGTGCCCGCCACCTCCACCGTGTAGCTCCCCGAAGGCAGCGTGACCAGCATCGCCGAGTCCGCCGAGCCGGCGGCCAGCGGAAACGCCCCGACTTGGGTGAACGCCGCGGCCAATGTGGCCCCGCCGCCCCAGCCCGTGTTGGAGCCGATCGCCGTGCCGGTGGAGTCAAAAAGAGTGATCTGCGGCGTGGCGAGGACCCCTGTGACCCCGTACGGCGTCAGCCCGGGCCCTATCCCGCGAATGAGCAGGGTCTCCGTGCCGCTGCCCCCTATGTAGAAGCCCGCAATCAGCACGCTGCTTCCCGTCCCGGCCAGGGCGCGCGCCGACACGTTCACCAGCCGCGTCGACGGATTGCCGGCGTCGGCGTCGTAGAGCTCGGCCAGGGCGATTCCCGTCGACGAGTTCACCCCGGTCACCTGGGCGGTGTACGTCGTGCCGCCGGCCAGCGGGACGAAGAGCGCGGAGTCGGCCGAGGCTGCCGGCAGGGGGAATGCTCCGACCGCCGCGAACACGTCGGCGAGGGCGGCGCTTCCGCCCCACGCCGTGTCCGTGTCGATGACGACCTGGCTGCTGTTGAAGAGCCCGAGCTGGGGGTTGTTGAGCACGCCTCCAACGCCGAAGGACGCGAGGGTCGGGCCCACGCCGCGGACGAGCATCTGCTTCGAGCCCGAGCCGTTGATAGCGAAGCCCACCGTGACCAATTCGGCGCCGGTTCCGACATAGGACCTGATGGAGAGGTTTGTGATCCGGGCGCTTCCCGTGGGCGGACCCCCGACGCCGCCGACGGACGAGGAAACCGTGAGCGTTCCGGAGGCGCTCACGCTCGATCCGGCCGGATTGGAGAGCTGGGCACGGAAGAGATCACCGCTCATCGAGCTCGAGGGACTGTTCACCGTCAGCGTCGCCGTCGTGGAGCCGCTGAAGGTGCCATTGTCGCTCACGTTGGCCCACGTGGTACCGGAGTCCGCAGACGTCTGCCATTGGTAGGCCATTCCCGCGCCCGATGCGGCAACGGTGAATGTCGCATTTTGCCCCGACGTGATCGACTGGCTTGCTACCTGGGTGCCACTCGGCGGCGAGACCACGACGCCTCCCGAGCTGATTGACTGGTTGTCGCCGTCGGCGACGTACAGGGTTCCCGAGGCGTCAACGGCTATCCCCTGGGGATACAAGAACCGCGCCTGCGAGCCGTTGAGGGTTGCCACCGAGCCGCCCGGGCTGACCTGCCGGATCGCGCGGTTGTAGGTGTCGGCGACATATAGGTATCCGCCGCCGTCAACGGCAATCGAACTGGGCTGGTTGAACTTCGCCGCGAAGCCAGTCCCATCGGTGAAGCCGAGCTGGCCGGCCGTCCCCGCGAGCGTCGACACGGTGTTCGACGTGTTGATCATCCGAACCGTGCCGCTGAAGTGGTCGGCCACGTAGACATTTCCCGCCGAGTCCACCGCCACCCCGTACGGCCCGTTAAATCGCGCGGAGCCGCCCGCTCCATCCCCGCTCCCGCTCTGGCCGGCGGCCCCAGCCAGGGTAGTGACCGTGCCCGCGGACGTTATCTTTCGGATTGTGTTGTTGTTCGCGTCAGCAACGTAGACGTTGCCGACGTTGTCGACGGCGACTCCCTGGGGGGCATTGAACCGCGCCGCGGCCCCGGTCCCATCAGAGCTTCCCGCGACGCCGGCGACACCGGCGAGGGTCGACACCGCGCCTGCCGCGGTGATTTTTCGGATGGTTGAGTTTCCCCTGTCTGCGACGAAGACGTTTCCGTTGCCGTCCACGGCAACTCCCGTGGGGCCGTTGAACTGAGCTGCCGTACCCGGTCCGTCGGCGCCGCCGGACAGGCCGGACCCTGCCAGGGTCGTCACGGCGCCTGCCGTCGTCACCACCCGGATCGTGTTGTTGTTGGTGTCTGCGACATAGGTCTTTCCAGAGGCGCTTGCGACACCATAGGGGTAGGCGAAGCGAGCCTGGCTGCCGGTCCCGTCCGCGCTGCCCAGGGTGCCCGCTGCGCCGGCGAGCGTGCCCACGGAGCCCGGCGAAGGCATTGCCCGGATTGTATGATTGCCCGTATCGGCGATGTAGACCGCACCCGCGGCGGTCGATGCGATGCCGGTGGGATAGAAGAACCTCGCCGCCGCCCCGGTGCCGTCGGATGAGCCGCCAATCCCCGCGGTTCCAGCGAGCGTGGAGACGCTGCCGGCCGGCGAAATCTCGCGCACGGTCTGGTTGGACGTATCGATCACGTAGACATTGCCGGCCGCGTCGACCGAGATGCCAGCGGGATGGTTGAACCTAGCCGAGCCGCCCGCGCCGTCGAGGCTTCCGGAGTTCCCGGCGCTTCCCGCAAACGTCGACACCGAGCCTCCGGAGGTGACCTTGCGGATCGTGCTGTTGTCAAAGTCCGCCACGTAGATGTTGCCGGAACCGTCGACGGCGAGCCCCGCGGGGTAGCTGAACCGGGCCGAGGCCCCGGCCCCGTCGGATCCGCCGGTCTGCCCCGCGGCTCCGGCAAGCGTCGAAACCATCCCGGCCGCCGTGACCTTGCGGATGGTGCTGTTGTTTGTGTCGCTCACGTACACGTTGCCCGACGCGTCCACCGCAATTCCCTGCGGCTGGTTGAAGAGCGCCGCACTGCCCGTGCCGTCCGAGCTGCCCGAGATGCCCGCGTTCCCGGCCAAAGTGCTCACATTGCCGCCGGCCGCGATCTTGCGGATGTTGTTGTTGCCGGTGTCCGCCACGTAGACATTCCCCGAGCCGTCGGCGGCGACCGCATAGGGATAGAGAAAGAGGGCGCTGGTGCCGTCGCGGCTTCCCGCCTGGCCCGAGGTGCCGGCGAGGGTCGAGACGACCCCGCCCGCCGTGATTTTGCGGACGGTGTGGTCCCCGCCGTCCGCCACATAGACGTTGCCCGAGCCGTCAACGGCGACGCCCGTCGGGTTGAAGAAGCGCGCGTTGGCGCCCGTCCCGTCGGTGTGGTCGAGGAGGCTCGCGGCCCCCGCGAGGGGCGTGAACGCATAGACGCCGGCGCTCAGGCTTGCGGCGAAAAGATGGGCGGCGATTGCCGCGGCGACAATGCCGCCGGCAAGGCGGCGCGGAGATGCCGCGGGCGCGGCTGTTGCCCGGCGGTTTTTCCTGGTCATAGAGGGTTCCATTGTAGCCGCATTCAGACGCGCCCCGGGCGCGTCTGTTACTGGGGTGCAATGCTACCCCCGGCGCGGCGGGCCCGGCCCCTAGACCGGGACAGCCTCCGCGGCCAAACCCGCGCGCTCGCGCGTGATCTTGCCGTAGTCCAGCCGGATGAGCCGGTCGGCGCTCCCGAAATAGCGGTCGTCGTGGGTGATCACCAGGACCGCCTTGTTGAGCGCGCGCAGCTCGGGAAGGAGTTTGGTGTAGAACACGTCCTTGAACAGCGGGTCCTGGTCGGAGGCCCACTCGTCGAAGAGGTAGAAGGGCCGGTCCTCGATGTACGCCGAGAGAAGCGCGAGGCGCTTGCGCTGGCCCTGGGAGAGCTGCGTCGTCGAGAACGCGCCGTCCTTGATCGATACCTTGTGGTCGAGGTGAAGGCGCACCAGGTATTCCCGCGCCCGGACGTCCGCTTCCTCCCCGCCCCTGCCGACGATCCTGTCGAAGAGGAAATAGTCGGAAAACACGGCGGAGAAGCACTGGCGGTAGTCGTCGCGGTTCTGATCGTTGATGACGCGCCCGTTGAGCCGGATCTCCCCGCCGGCGGGCGGGTACAGCCCCGTGATCACCTTTGCCAGTGTGGATTTTCCGCTTCCGTTTCCGCCCACGAGAAAGACCAGCTCTCCCGGCAGGAGGGTCAGGTCGATCGGCCCCAGCTTGAAGTTGTCATCCTCCCGCTCCCGGTAGTAGTGGTGGTCCACGCCGACGAGCTCAAGGGACTCGAAGGGCTCCGATGCAAACGAGCCCTGGGAGGCGGTCGGCGTGTCGGCGGGATGAACGGACAGCGCGAGCCCCAGCTGCTCCACCTTCCGGAGCGACACGTTGGCACGGCTGAAGACCGAGAGGCTCCCGAGCAGGCCCTGCAGGGGCCCCATCAGGAAGACGGTCATGACGATGTAGCCGGTCATCGCCTGCTGGCTGACGTTGGCGACCCGCGGGAGCAGGAAGATGATGAGGCCGATCAGCGCGAGGAAAAGAAGCTGGTTCCAGTTCTGCGCGATGATGAAGCGCAGCTCGGCGGCGACGTTGTGCTTCTGGCAGACGGCCGCGGCCTGGGCGACGTCCTCCCTCAGGTAGGCCTCGCGGCGCTCGCGGTGGAGCTTGAGCTCCTTGATGCCCTCCGTGAGCGAGCGGAAATGCTGGAAGAGGCGGTCCTGGCCCTCGCGCGCCGCGCTCAGGTGCGCAAAGCCGCTCCGGATCAGGATGCGGTAGGTGACGGCCCCGATGACACCGAAGGCCATCATCCCGAGGAACACGGGCACCGAGAGCCACGCGAGGTACACGGCCCCGCCGAGCAGGTAGGCGAAGTTCTGGGCGAAGATAGGGATGCAGAGCGTCGCCTGCGTTATTTCCAGGATGTCCTCGGTCAGGGCGACCATGAGCTTCGGCGCGCCAAGGTCCTCGATCTGGCGGAGGGGCACGGAGAGGATCTTGCCCACGAGGTCCAGGCGGAGCCGGGCGGTTGTCGCCTGCGAGAAATGGGCAAGGGTCACCTGGGCGAGCGCGTTGGTCAGGAACCGGCCGAGCCCCAGGGCGCAGAAGGCGACGACCAGCGTCGCCCCGAGGTTCCCGTGGCGGTTCATGGCGGCGGTGATCAGGACGAGCAGCAGGGTGTTGCAGGCCCCGCTCAGGAGCGCCGCGGCGGAGGTCCACAGGACCATCGCGGGCGAATAGCGCACTAGGAATCGCAGCAGCGTCATGGGCAGGCATTAGGATAGCCTCAGCGGGCCGCCCGCGGAAGTGGGTGTCCACCCCACCGCGCGGGGACCACGGTCGCGCGCCCACCCCAATATGGGTGCCGAACCCCACGTCCGTCCTGCGCGGAAAGGTGTCGTAGCGGAGATGCCGGATACTGCCCAGGCGCCAGCGTATACTGCGGAGCTCGAGAGGCTTGTCGCGATACTCGGCGTCCCCTTCCACCAGACCACGCTCGCCGGCGCGGTGGAGAGCATCGACGGGATGGTCGCCCGCGGCGGAAGCCACTATGTCGTCACCCCGAACGTCGACTTCCTGGTCAAGGCGCGGCGCGATCCGGAGCTGCGCAGCATACTGGTGCACGCGGACCTGGTCCTCTGCGACGGCAAGCCCATCGTGTGGGCCTCGCACTTCCTGAGCGGGATCCTGCCGAGCCGGGTGGCCGGCTCGGACCTGATACCGCTCCTGCTCCAGCGGGGGGCCGAAAAGGGCTGGCGCATCTTCCTGCTGGGGGGGAGCCCCGCGGTTGCGGCCGAGGCGGCGCGCCGCATCGCCTCGACACACCCTGAGCTCCGGGACGTCTCGCACTATTCGCCGCCGTTCCGCCCGCTTGCCGAGATGGACAACGAGGGCATCTTCGCCCGGATCCGCGCCGCGAGGCCGGACATCATGCTCGTGTGCTTCGGCTGCCCGAAGCAGGAGAAATGGATCTCGCGGAACCTGCGCCAGCTGGACGTGCCGGTGATGATAGCCGCCGGGGCCACCGTCGATTTTCTGGCCGGCAGCATGGCCCGCGCGCCGGCCTGGATGCAGCGAAGCGGAACCGAATGGGTCTTCAGGCTGCTCCAGGAGCCGCGACGGCTGGTCCGGCGCTACGTCGACGATATCGTCCACTTCATCCCCGCCGTCCTTCGCCAGCGCTGGTCCCAGCGACCCTCGGGTGCGAAGTCTGAAAGGAACGACCGGCCATGAGGATCGCGATGTCCACGTCGGTGATCCAGCGCGGCCGCTCCGGGGTCGGCCAATACGTGCTCTCGCTCGTTCGGGCCCTCCTGCCCGCCGCCCTGACCCATGAATTCACGCTCCTCGTCCTCGAGGATGACCTTCCGCTCTTCGGCTTCGCCGCGGGAGCGATGCGGCTCGAGCCCGTCCCGGAGCGCCATCGCCCCCCGGTCAGGGACATTCTCTGGCACCAGGCGGCCCTGCCGAGTCTCCTGCGCCGCCGGGGGATCGACGTCCTGCACGTGCCGAGCTACCGGCGGATGCTTTGGCCCAGGCCCTGCGCCCTCGTGTCCACCATCCACGACCTCGCCCCGTTCCACGTCTCCGGAAAGTACGACCGCCTGCGGATGCTCTATGGCAAGGTGGTCGCGCGCCGGCTGGCGCGGCGCCAGGACGAGATTGTCGCCGTCAGCCTCGCGACCGCCCGCGACGTCAGGTCCCTCTACGACGTGCCCTCCGAGCGCATCACCGTCATCCCCAACGGCGTCGACCATGGCCTGTACCAACCCGGCTCCCAGGCCCTCGCCCGCGAGGCCGTCTGCAGCCCCATCGGGCTTGAGGGCCCCTTCTTCCTCTACGTGGCGCGCCTCGAGCATCCCGCGAAGAACCACGCCGGTCTCATAGAGGCCTTCAGCCTCTTCAAGTCCGCGACCAGGTCGACCTGGAAACTCGTTCTCGCGGGCGGGGACTGGCACGGCTCGGAGGAGATACGCGGCCTGGCTCGCCGGTCGGAATTCGCCCGGGACATCCGCTTCCTTGGCTTCGTGCCCCCGGCCGACCTCCCGAACTGGTACCGGGCGGCCGATGTCTTCGTCTTCCCCTCGTTCTACGAGGGCTTCGGGCTTCCGCCCATCGAGGCCATGGCCTGCGCCTGCCCCGTGCTCTCCTCCCAGTCCGGCGCGCTCGAGGAGACGGTGGGGGGTGCGGCGGCCCTGCTGGATCCGCACGACTTCAGGCAAATCCAGGCGCAATTGACCCGCGCCGCCTCGGACAGGGCCTGGCTCCACCGGCTGCGTGCTGCGGGCCTCGACCGCGCGCGCAGCTTCAACTGGGAATTCACCGCGAAGTCGACGCTCAGCGTCTACGAAAAGGCGGCCGCCGGGCGGCACCAAGGCCGCCATGATTAGCCCCCCGGAGGCAAAGGCGGCCGCGTCGCCGTCGCCGCAGGACGAGATCCGCCGGCTGAACGCCCAGCTCGCCCAGGCCACGGACCGCCATGCCGTCGAGATGAATGCCGCGCAGGCCGAGATGGACACGTTCGCCCACTCCATCTCGCACGACCTGCGCTCGCCACTGACCGTCATCATCGGGTTCGCCGACCTCCTCGCAAAGAGCCCGGAGGCGGGCCTCAGCGATAGCGGCCGCCCCTACCTCGACAGGATCACATCCTCGGCCCACGAAATGGCGCGGATGCTTGATGAGATCCTCGCCCTCTCGCGGATGAGCCGGTCCGAGATGCATTTCGTGCGCATAGACCTCGAGCTCCTCGTGAGGAAGATCGCGAACGACCTCGATGCGCAGAAGGGCGACCGCCGGGTGATCTGGCTGATCGGCCGCCTTCCCACCATCGAGGCCGACCCCACCCTGATCCGGCAGGCGATCAGGGGCCTCATGTCAAACGCACTGAAGTTCACGGCATCGAGGGAGGTGGCGCGCATCCAGGTCGGCGCCATGGGCGACGACCGGGAAATGTCCTTCTTCGTTCGCGACAACGGCGCCAGCATGGACATCAAGCACCGCGAGCGGATGTTTGGCTCCTTCAAGCGCCCGAATTCCTCGTCGCACTCGGAGGGGAGCGCCATCGGGCTGACCTTCGTCCAGCGCATCATCCAGCGCCACGGAGGCCGCACCTGGACTGAGACCGTGCCCGACGGCGGAGCGGTCTTCCATTTCTCACTTCCCGGCCACATAGCAAAGCCGTTCTTCCGCCCGGAAAACTGATGAAGATCGACAAAAAGCCGGGAGAGGTCCGCAACAGCGCCGTCCTGGGGGCGCGCGTCCTAAATCGCATGTCGGCGCCGCAGAGGAATGCCGCACCCAAGTCCCCCGCGGTCCGCATCGTGCTGCTCGAGGACAGCGAGCCCGACGTGGACCTGATCCGCCAGACGCTTTCCGCCTCCCGCCTCAATTTCTCGGTCGTCACTGTGGACTCCAGGGAGGAGTTCGAGGCCGAGCTCACCCGCGGTTCGCCCAACATCATATTGTCGGACTACTGGCTGCCGACCTTCGACGGCAGCATCGCCTTGGAGATCGCCAAGCAGCTCGCGCCCCGCGTGCCCTTCATCTTTGTGACGGGGGTCCTGGGCGAGGAGGTCGTGATCGAGATGCTGAAGAAGGGCGCGACGGACTACGTGCTGAAGACCCGCCTCACGCGCCTTGTCCCGGCCATAAACCGCGCGCTGCAGGAGAGGGTGACGATGCACGAACACGACATGGCGCAGGAGAGGCTCAGGCGGTCCCATGACCAGCTGCGCGCGCTCACCGGCCACCTCCAGTTTGTCAGGGAGGAGGAGAGGACCCGGATCGCGCGCGAGGTGCACGACGAGCTCGGCCAGGCCCTCACCGGCCTGAAGCTCGATCTTTCCTGGCTCTCTGGGAGGATTCCCGGCGACCGCACGCTTCAGCGCCGGGCGCGGGCCATGTCCGCCCTCATCGACGCGACCATCCACGCCGTCCGGCGAATCGCGACGGAGCTAAGGCCGGGGGTGCTGGACAGCCTCGGCCTCGCCGCGGCGATCGAGTGGCAGGCCATCGACTTTCAGGAGCGCACGGGAACGCGATGCGAGACGACGATCGAGGTCAAGGACGAGATCCTGGACAGGGAATTCAGCACGACGTTCTTCCGCATCTTCCAGGAGACCCTCACGAACATCATTCGCCATGCAAGGGCCACCCACGTCGAGGTCCGCCTGTCGAAGGTCGATCACGAGCTCGTGCTCACGGTGCATGACAACGGCCGCGGCATCCCAAAGGAAAAGATCGCCCACGCGCGGTCCATCGGAATCATCGGCATGAGGGAGCGCGCGGCGGAGGTCGGAGGGAAGGTCACGTTTCTCGCCCCATTTGGCAGGGGCACAACGGTCACCATGCGCGCCCCGATGCCCGCAGCCGTGCCGTTGGGGAGCTCCCCGTCATGAGGATCCTGATCGCAGACGACCATGCGGTCGTGCGCCGCGGCCTGAGGCAGATCCTGGCCGAGGCGTTCAAGCGCTCCGTCTTCGGGGAGGCCACGAACTCCCGGGAGGTGCTGGAATGCGTCTGGAAGGAGCCATGGGACATCGTGATCCTGGACCTCACCATGCCGGGCCGTAGCGGCCTGGAGGTCCTGAAGGAGATCAAGCGGGAGCGCCCCAAGCTTCCCGTCCTCATCCTGAGCATGCACCCGGAGGACCAGTTCGCGGTGCGCCTGCTCAAGGCCGGCGCGTCGGGCTACATGACCAAGGAGAGCGTGGCCGACGAGCTCGTGGGCGCGGTCAAGAAGGCCATAGCGGGGGGCCGCTATGTCAGCATAACCCTGGCCGAGAAGCTGGCCTCGCTCATCGCGCACGACGTCCAGGTCGCACCGCACGAGAACCTCTCCGACCGGGAGTTCCTGATCCTGAGGCTGATCGCCTCGGGCAAGACCGTGAGCATGATCGCGGCCGACCTGCACCTGAGCGTGAAGACCGTGAGCACCTACCGCGCGCGGCTGCTCGAGAAGATGGGCATGTCCAACAACTCGGAGCTCGTCCAGTACGCCTTTCAAAACCAGCTCGTGGAGAGCCGGCCCCACGACGTACGCCCCCCTCCCGACAAAAAGTAGGCAAACACCCCAATCCTTCCGGTGGAGCCCTTTGGCGTCCGCCACGTCCAAAAGGGGTTCAACTTCCATCTTCCCATGCACACCATAAATGAAACAAATGGCGGCCGTCCGCTGCCCGTGCCCTTCGACATGTGGGCCGTCCTCGATCTTTGGACGCGCCGCTGGCGCTGGATTGCGGTGTGGACGGTGTGCATCGCGATTGCCGGCGCATGCGTCGCAAGCGCCGTGTGGAGCCGCTCGTTCGCCTCGTCCGCCCAGCTGATCCGGTACCAGCCGTCCGCCGTCGACGATTCCTACCATCCCAGGGAGATCGCCGCCCCCAGCCTCGTCGTGATGCTGCAGGCCCCCGGGTTGCTTGAGGAGGTCGGCTCCCACCTGCAGCCGCCGGTCACGGCGAAGCAGCTGGCAGCGCACCTCGAGGTCACCCTTGATCGCAACAACGACGTCGTCACGGTCACCGCGACGGGGCACTCCCGCGAGGAGACCGTCGACACCGTCAACCGGTACTGCGCCGCGGCGATCGCCTACACCCAGACGATCCAGCGCCAGGAGGCCACCGACGTCGGCGACAACATGAACCGCCAGCTCCTCGAGGTCGAGGGCGAGATAGCGTCCCTGCGCAAGGCGATCCCGGCCGACGCCAGCGCGGCCACCGAGGCCTACCAAGCGCAGGAGGAATCGGCCGTTCGCGCCCCGAGCGGCCTCTCGCAGCGCATCGAGGCCGCGCGAGAGCAGCTGGACGACCTGCTCACGCGCTACACCGACGCCCATCCCCTGGTGATCGAGCAGCGCGCGAGGCTTGCCGCACTCGTGGAAGAGCAGCGCCTGTCCCCCGCGACGGCGGCGGGAGCCCCGGCCCCCCGATCCCATGCCGAGCGGGCGCCGCTCATTTCACCGCTCCTCTATGGGCGGGCCACGCCCGAGGAAGTCGCCACGGGCGAAAGGATCCGCGCCCTGGAGACAAACCGCGCCCTTCTCATCGAGCGCAAGAGGGCGATCCAGCCCTTCAGGGACAACCCCCCGGGGTATTTTCGCGTCCTCCTGTCTGCGGCGGCCAACCCGACGC
The DNA here is from genome assembly GCA_964509885.1 of uncultured Opitutaceae bacterium. Lineage (GTDB taxonomy): Bacteria > Verrucomicrobiota > Verrucomicrobiia > Opitutales > Opitutaceae > Palsa-1447. The sequence continues at coordinate 82,791 of CAZDZL010000003.1, forward strand.
AGCTGGTGAGGTACCGCCTCCAGATGCTTCTCTTCTCGTGCGTGGGCGCCCTCATCGGCCTCATCGGCTCGGCAGCCCTTATTCTCGCCAGCGAGCTCATGGACAACCGCATCAAGACCCGCGTCGACGTGCGGCGGGTGACCGGCCTTCCCCTTCTCGCGACCCTCGGCGACCTGAACGCGATGTCCCCCGAGGGCCAGGAGCAGTGGGCCTTCCGCGCATGGACCGCCCTTCAGAGCAGGCTCAGCACCTCGCCCGGCTGCGGGACTATCTGCGGGATCACCTCCGCCCGGAGCGGCGACGGGCGCTCCACATGGATAGGCCTGCTGTCGCGCGCCGCCAGGAGCTGCGGCTACCGGGTCCTCACGATCATCGCCCAGCCGGGCCAGAAACCGCACTCCGGACACGCCCTTCCCGGCATGCGGCCGCCGTCGGACGGCGCGCGGAGCCTCCCCGCCGAGTCCGGCGACCTGGCGCCGCCCGGCCAGATCGCCGCGCAGCTGACGAGGGAGGACTGCCCCCCCGTTGTCAGCATGCCCCTGCCCTCGGGGATCTGGAACCTCGAGCGCCGCAAGCAGTGGCGGTCGGCCCTGGAGTCCTGGCGGGAGATCGACCATCTCGTGATCCTCGTGGAGCTGCCTCCCGCCTTCGTCGCCGAGTCGGTGCTTCTCGCGGAGAACATCCCCAACCTGATCTGGCTCGTCAACGACAGCCGCACGGACGCCACGGAGACGCTGGTCGACCTGGAGACGCTGCGCCACGCGGGCTGCAACATCGTGGGCGCGGTCTTCAACAGGGAGCCGGCGGCGCCGATGAGCGGCCGGTTCAGCCGATGGATCGGCAGCGGTGCCCTCCTGCTGCTGCTCGGGCTGCTCCTGGCCCCGCCCGCGGCGAATGCGGGCGTCGAGACGGCCCCGACCGGCGATGCGGACCCCGCGTTCTCCGCACCAAGCCGCGCGCCGCGCGCGGACTGGCAGCAGCACCTGACCCTGGGGCCGGGCGACGTGCTCAGCTTCCACCTGTACGGCTCGCCGCTGCTCACGTCCGAGGGCGTGCCGATCGGCCCCGACGGGACCGTCTCGTACCTCGAGGCCGAGAACATCGCCGCCGCGGGCCTGACCGTCGACGAGCTCCGGGACCGGATCAACGCGGAGCTCGGCAGGTATCGCCGCGCGCCGCGGGCGTACATCACGCCCGTGTCCTACGCCAGCAAGAGATACTACATGATGGGCACCGTCGTGCAGAAGGGCGTCTTCCCCCTGGACCGCTCGATCACCGTCATAGAGGCGGTCGCCCGGGCGCGCGGCTTCGAGACCGGCGTCTCCGACGGGGACACCGTCGACGCGACCGACTTCTCCCGGAGCTTCCTCTCGCGCGGCGGCCGCCGGGTCCCCGTGGATTTCGAGCGCCTGTTCATGCACGGCGACCTGTCCCAGAACGTCGCCCTCGAGCCGAACGACTACCTGTATTTCCCGGCATCCTCGTCAGGGCAGATCTTCGTCCTCGGCGAGGTGGGCCTGCCGGGCCCCGTGGCATATGATCCCGGCGTGAGCGCCCTCTCCGCCATCGTGTCGAGGGGCGGGTTCACGGAGAAGGCGTGGAAGGCACACGTGCTCGTCGTGCGCGGATCCCTGGATCACCCCGTCGCATTCAAGGTGGACATCGACGGGGCCCTGACCGGGAACGCGCCGAACCTGGCGTTGCAGCCGGGCGACCTGGTCTACGTGTCAGACCGGCCCTGGAACAAGGCTGAGGAACTCCTCGACCATGCCGCCACGGCATTCGTGGAGTCGGCCGTCGTCACATGGACCGGAATCAACGTGGGGCCCAACATCTTCTCGAAGCCGTAGCCATGACGCCATCGATTCGGCGGTCGTCACTGGCCCTCCTCGCCGCGGGCACAGCTCTACTCTCAGGCTGCGGAAGCACTCCCCTGCCCGTCGCAAGGCAGGGCATCCCGGCGCCGGTGAGCGCCGAGCTGACCGCGCTTCCGGAGCAGCCCCTGGATCCGGTGCTGCTGCAGCCGCCCGCAACGGTATATCGTCTCGGTCCCGGCGACGTGCTGGAGATCGAGGTGATGGGCGACCTCGTCACCCGCACGGCCGTGACCGTGGGACCGGATGGCAAGATCTACTACGACATCCTGCCCGGCATCGATGTGTGGGGGCTGACGCTGCCGGAGGCCCGCGACCTCATCGGGAACGGGCTGAAGAAATACATACGCGAGAAGCCGGCCGTCACCGTCGCCCTGCGAACGGCCGTGAGCCAGCGGGTGTGGGTTCTCGGCCGGCTCAACAGCCCGGGCGTTTACGCGCTCGGCCAGCCCACCTCGCTCCTCGACGCCGTCGCCGAGTCCGGCGGCCTCCAGGTCAACACGCCGGCGGGGGGCGCGTACTCGGAGTCCGCGGACCTGTCCCGCAGCTTCCTCGTCCGCGGCGGCCACCTCGTCCCCGTCGACTTCCAGAAACTGCTGCGCGACGGCGACCTCTCCCAGAACGTCTACCTCCAGCCCGACGACTTCATCTTTGTCCCCTCGCTGCGCAGCGCGCAGGTCCACGTCCTCGGTGCCGTGCTTCAGCCGCGCTCCGAGCGCATGTCCGGGTACCTGACCGTCGTCCAGGCGATCGCGCTCGCCGGTGGAACCGTGCCCGACGCATGCCTTCGGAATGTCGCCATCCTTCGCGGCTCGCTCGCACAGCCGCAGATCGCGATCGTGGAGGTGAACAAGGTCCTCAGGGGCAAGGCGCCCGACGTGCGGCTGGAGCCCGGCGACATCGTCTACGTCCCCTACACGCCCGAGCGGGTGCTCCTTCGCTACGTGAACCTCATCCTCGACACCTTTGTCCGCACGGTCGGGGTGAATGAGGGGGCCTACACGATTGACAGCAAGGCCCGGCCCCTGACGGTCGGCGTGAACCTCTCGCCTTAGCGGCGGCACTCGCATTCCCGGGACGTCCCCGCGGGCCGCGCCGCGGGGCCCTGCCCCGTGTAAGACAAACACCGACACGCCCGGGGCGCACCCACCTACGCGGGGCAACCCCACCATCTGACGCGCTAATCAGACCAGCACGGATACTTATGCGCTCGGCGACCCGCTATTCTAGCGGGCGTGAGAAGCCCAACAGCAACCCTGCGAGCCGCCCTGTCCGTGTCCTGCGCGGCCGCAGCCTTCGCCCTCACCACCCACCCCAGCGCCGCGCTGCCGTCCGTATCCGTCGCCGCCACCGTTCCGGTCGCCGCCGTGGACGGCTCGGCAACCGGCCTCGTCACGTTCACCCGCACGGGCGACACGACGAGCTCCCTCAACGTCAACTTCGCCCTTGGGGGCACGGCGGTGAAATGGATGGACTACTACCGCCTGCCCCAGGGCGACATGCCGACCTCGCTGGCGATCCCTGCCGGGGCGTCCGCCGCCACCCTGCCGATAACGGCCAAGGGCAACTGCACCGGCGCCAACCCGGAGACGGCCATCTTCACCGTATCGCCGGATTCATCGTACGCCTTGGGGTCGGCCAGCACCGCCACGGTCACGATCGTCGCCGCCGCCCCCTCGTTCGCGACGGTGACGGTGGCGGCGACCGTCCCGACGACGGCCATTGGCGGCTCGTCGGCCGCCCTCCTCACCTTCACCCGCACGGGCAACACGGCAGGCGCCCTGACCGTCAACTTCGCCCTCGGGGGCACGGCGGTGAAATGGATGGACTACTACCGCCTGCCCCAGGGCGACATGCCGACCTCGGTGACGATCCCGGCCGGGGCATCCTCCTGCACGCTGCCGATCACCGCGAAGGGCAACATCACCGGGGCCAGCCCGGAGACAGCCGTCTTCTCCCTCATGGCGGACCCCGCGTACTTGGTCGGCGCGGCCGGCACGGCCTCGATCAGCATTGTTGCCGCCGGCTCCCTGCCGGCAGCCCCCGCGGCCCCCGTCCCCTCCCCGGCAAGCCCCGGGGGCCCTGTGCCCCCGACGACCACGCCCGTCGGGACCGTCTTCGGCTCGGGCCCCGCGGTCAGCGAGATGGACGCCGCCAACCTGATCGCGCCACCGGTCGGCGACAGCGCGCTGCGCGCGATCACGCCCACGATGCTCGAGCTCCGGCAGATCAGCACAAAGGCGCCCGATCCCGCCAAGGTCACCAGCTGGAACCTCGTCAACGCGAGCAACCAGTTCGCGGCGCCCTCCGCGGGCGCGCTCACGGTGACGGTGGACGGCCAGCCGGTCGCGGTTTCCTCCGTCGGATTCAGGCGCCGCGTGTCCTACGCCTCGCTCAACACCTACGACCTGAGGATAGACAACGCCCTCTACCTGAAGCTCGCGGCGCCCGTCGCCGACGGCGCCGCCGTCGTGGTCACGAACCCGGACGGGACGATCTGGCCGGCCACCACGCCGTTCTCGCTCACGGTGAACCCGCTGCGCTACAGCCCGGCCATCCACGTGAACCAGGAGGGCTACGTGCCGTCCCTCCCGAAGAAGGCGATGGTGGGCTACTACCTCGGCGACATGGGCGAGCTGCCCGTCACGGCCTCTAGCTTCAACATCATCGACGTGGACACCAACGCCGTGGTGTTCCAGGGCGCGCTCACCCAGCGCCCGGACGTCGGGTACCAGACGAACCCGCTCCCCTACCAGCAGGTCTTCGTCGCCGACTTCAGCGCCTTCACCACCCCCGGCGAATACCGGATCCAGGTCCAGGGCATGGGCGCCTCGCTTCCCTTCCTGATCAACGACGGGATAGCGATGGCGTGGGCCCGCACCTACGCGCTCGGCATGTACGAGCAGCGCAGCGGGACCGCCGTGGGCCTCCCATACTCGCGCTTTGCGCACACGGCGGACCACACCGCCCCGGCCTCCGTTCCCTTCCCTGACACGGGCGCGGCGTTCGCCTTCACCTGGAGCTGCATCAAGAGCTACACCTCGCAGGCCACCCAGAGCAGCCCGCCCATGCAGTCGCCGCAGACCGCGCCGGCCCTCTCCGGCAACGCCACGTCGCTCTATCCCTTCGTCAACACGGGCACCGTCGACGTCTCCGGGGGGCACTGGGACGCCGGAGACTACAGCAAGTACACGGCGAACAGCGCCCAGCTCGTCCACGAGCTCATCTTCACCGTCGACAACATCCCGGGCGTCGCGGCCATGGACAACCTGGGCATACCCGAGAGCGGCGACGGCATCCCCGACACCCTGCAGGAGGCGAAGGTGGAGGCCGACTTCCTGCTGAAGATGCAGGACGCCGACGGCGGCTTCTACTTCCTGGTCTATCCCCTCAGCGAGGAATACGAGAACTCGCTTCCCCAGAACGGCCAGGCTCAGGCCGTCTGGCCCAAGAACACCTCGGTGAGCGCGGCCGCCACGGCCGCGCTGGCCGAAGCGGGATCCTCCCCCGCGATGAGGCAGTACTACCCCGCCCAGGCCTCCGCCTACCTCGCCTCGGCCCAGAAGGGCTGGGCCTTCCTGCAGGCGGCCACGGCCAAGTACGGCGCCTCCCGCTACCAGAAGCTGACATTCTACTCCGATGACTGGCAGGACAAGGACGAGTACGCGTGGGCGGCCTCGGCCCTTTTTGCCGCCACGGGGAACGCCGCCTACCAGGCCCAGCTCTTCAGCGTGTTCCCCAACCCGGCCGACCCGGCGACATTCCGCTGGGGCTGGTGGTCCATGGCCGAGGGCTGGGGAAACGCGATCCGGGACTACGCCTTCGCGGCCCTGAGCAGGCGCCTTCCCGCCTCGGCCCTCAACGCCCCGTACCTTGCCCTGTGCCAGGCCCAGGTCGTGGCCGCCGGCAACAACGTGGTCAACTGGTCGGCGGGCAACGCCTACGGCACCCCGTTCCCCCCGGCCACGAAGGCCGTCATGGGGGGAGGCTGGTACTTCTCGCTCGACCAGGCGTCGGACGCGGCCGTGGCCTACCTCGTGAGCCCCAACCCGGCCCTCCTCGACGCCCTCGTCGGGGCCCTCAACTACGAGGGCGGCACCAACCCGGTGAACGTCATGTACCTCACCGGGCTCGGCCTCAAGAGGCAGCACAACATCGTCGACCAGTTCGCGGTGAACTCCCGCCGCTCCCTCCCCCCCTCGGGGATCCCGCTGGGCCAGGTCACGGTCGGATTCGAGTACCTGCCGAGCTACGGCTCCGAGCTGTCGGAGCTTTCCTATCCGTCTGACAGCGGCACGACCAGCGCCTACCCCTGCTATGACCGCTGGAGCGACGCCTACAACGTGACGCAGGAGTTCATCACGGTGAACCAGGCGCGCAGCTTCATGGCGACGGCGCTTCTCGCGTCGCTCACCTCGGGCTCGACCGGCGCCTGGAAGGCGCCGGCTGCGGCCATCGCGGTGCCGGCGACGGTCGCCCTCCTCTACGCCCCGGTCACGCTCAGCGTGACTGTGCCCGGTCTCGACCTCACGGGTGCCCGGATCGTCTGGGAGGGGCGCGACCAGCAGCCCGCCTTCGGCTCCACCTTCGCCTTCACGCCTGTCAATGACGGCACGCAGTGGGCCGAGGCCGAGATCGAGTGGCCGGACGGCCGCCGAGCCTTCGCCGAGAACGAATTCCAGGCCAACGGCCCGACCCAGGTCTGGATCGACGACGCCCTGCCCGCGGGGGCCGTCCCGGGATCGAGCGGCGGCGACGGCTGGAACTGGGTGTCGTCGAGCCCGGCGCCGGAGTCCGGCGCCCTGGCGGCGAGGACCATCGTCGCCTCGGGCGTCCACGAGCTGTCGTTCACGGGAGCCGCGGCATCGGCCATGCAGGTCTATTCCGGGGACACCCTGTTCGCCTGGGTCTACCTGAACAGCGCCAATCCGCCGTCCGAGATCCTGATCGCCTGGAACGACGGCGCCTCATGGGAGCACCGGGCCTACTGGGGCACCAACAACATCACCTATGGAAACAACGGGACCGCGGGCCGCCACTATGCCGGCCCCCTCCCCGCCTCGGGAGGCTGGGTGAAGCTCTCGGTGCCCGCCAGCGCCGTGGGCCTCGAGGGAGCCTCCGTGAGCGGCATGGACCTCTCCCTCTACGACGGAGGCGTCACATGGGACGCCATCGGCCGGTCCTCCAGCCCGTGATCCGCCCCGCTCATTTCCAAACACTCCCCTAAACATACGGTTCCGAGATGCGCACACGACAGCCTCCAAGCTTCCAAGCACCTACCGGTACGTATCCCTTTGCCGTTGCCGAGGAGCCGGTCAACGGGTCCAGCTGAAAGCCAGTGCTCTGCGAGCGCCGGGGTCCGAAGGGGTAAGCACCCCATGGCCCCGGCGCTTTTCTTGTCCTAGAATGAAGGGGCGTGCCGAATCGCCCTATATTCGCCTGCTGCATTCTTTGGCTGCTGGCCTCCGCGGGGCTCGGCGCCCAGACCCGTTCCGACGGGGACACCCAGTCATTGCGGGTTCCGGCCGTCGGGGAGCGCACGCTGCGGATCATCACCCCGTCCCTGCTCGAGCTCACGGTGGTCTCCGCCTCGGCCAAGGGGAAGCCGGTGGCTCCGGATTTCCAGGTCACGGTCGCGGGCCGGTCCGCGGGGATCGCCGGCATAGGGGCTAAGCGCCGTGTGATCTACGCCCCGCTGGCCGAACGCGACCTGAGGATAGCCACGCAGTACTACATCCGCCTCGCCGAGCCCATCGACCCCCAGGGAGCGGCCCTTATGGTCGAGGTCCGCGATCCATCCGTGATGCCAGGAGGCCAGGCCGCGGCCGCGTCAGCCGCCTTTGAGCCCCACCGCCTGAGCCCGGCGATCCACGTGAACCAGGAGGGATACACGACGTCGCTCCCGAAGGTGGCGATGGTGGGCTACTACCTGGGCGACATGGGCGAGCTGGAGGTTCCGTCGGCGCCTGGATTCGAGCTCGTCGACGCGCGCAGCGGCGAATCCGTCTTCAGGGGCAGGCTGACACCCCGCAGGGACGTCGGATACCGCACGACTCCCACGCCCTACCAGGCCGTGCTCGCGGCGGACTTCAGCGAGTTCCAGCGGCCTGGGGAATACAGGCTGGAGGTCGCCGGCCTCGGCGCATCGCTCCCCTTCCTCATCGACGACGGGATTGCGATGGGCTTCGCCCGCACCTACGCGCTCGGCCTCTACGAGCAGCGCTGCGGCACGAGCAATGACCTGCCGTACACGCGGTTCGTCCACGGCGCGTGCCATGTCGCCCCCGCTCAGGTCCCCGACCAGTCGGATCCCGCCTTTGCCTTCACGTGGGCGACGATCGCGGGCTACGGCGGCGTGCCGGGCGCGGACAACCCGCCCCAGGTCGCGCCGGCGCTCACCAGCGAGGCGAGCCAGCTCTATCCCTTCGTGAGGAAGGGAACCGTCGACGTATCCGGGGGCCACCATGATGCGGGCGACTACAGCAAGTACACGATCAACAGCGCGGAGCTCATCCACTACCTTGTCTTTGCGGTGGATTCCATCCCCGGGGTCGCGAAGCTCGACAACCTCGGCATCCCCGAGAGCGGCGACGGCATCAGCGACGTTCTCCAGGAGGCGAAGTGGGAGGCGGACTACATCTCGAAGCTCCAGGACTCCGACGGCGGCTTCTACTTCCTCGTCTACCCGAGGGACCGCCAGTACGAGTCCAACGTCCTGCCCGACCACGGGGATCCCCAGGTCGTCTGGCCCAAGAACACGTCGGCGACCGCCGCCGCCGTGGCGGCGCTGGCGCAGTGCGCCTCGTCCCCGGAATTCAAGCGGAGCTTTCCCGCCGCCGCGGCCCAATACCTGAGGCAGGCGCAACTCGGCTGGCAGTTCCTCTCGACAGCCATAGCCAGGTACGGAAAGGCCGGCGCCTACCAGAAGATCACGTTCTACGGCGACCGCTACACGCACGACGACGAGCTTGCGTGGGCCGCCTGCGAGCTCTTCCTCGCCACAGGCGACGCCCGGTTCCAGCGGCAGCTGTTCGAGTGGTTCCCGGACCCCTCCGACCGCGCGACCCTTCGCTGGGGCTGGTGGCGCATGTCGGAGAGCTGGGGCAACGCGATACGAAGCTATGCGTTCGCCGCCCGCAGCGGGCGCCTGCCGGCGTCCGCCCTGGACGCCCGGTACCTCTCCCTCTGCGAGGGCCAGGTCATGGCCGCGGGCGACGATGCGCTCGACTGGTCGGCCAAGAATGCCTACGCCACGCCGCTGCCGCTGGCCACCAAGGCGGTGAACGGCGCGGGCTGGTACTTCTCCGTCGACCAGGCCAGTGACATGGCCGTCGCCTACGCGATCGACCCGAAGCCCGCCTATGTCGACGCCCTGGTCGGCGCCCTCAACTACGAGGGGGGCTGCAATCCCGTCAATGTCACCTACCTGACCGGCCTCGGGACGAGGCGCCAGCGCGAGGTGGTCAGCCAGTATGCCCAGAACGACCGCCGGGTCCTGCCGCCCTCGGGCATACCGATCGGCAACATCCAGGCGTCCTTCCAGTACATGCCGAAATACGGCACCGAGCTTCGTGAGGCGACCTATCCCGACGACAACGCGGCCGTGTCGCCGTACCCGTTCTATGACCGCTGGAGCGACGCCTTCAACGTGACCACGGAGTACATCGCCGTAAACCAGGCCCGGAGCCTCCTGGTCGCGGCCTTCCTGGCGGCCCGCACGCCGCAGGGGGGCGCCACGTGGAGCCCCGCGCGCGCGCAGGTCGTCACCCCGGGCGCCCCGGTCCAGCTCAATGCGCCGGTCGTCCTGCGCGTGGACGTGCACGGGGAGAGCCTCGAGCGGGCCCGGATCGTCTGGGAGGCCCGAGACCAGGAGCCGGCTTTCGGGCAGACCTTTGCCGTCACGCCTAGGAACAGCGGCCGCCAGTGGGCCGAGGTGGAGATCGAGTGGCCCGACGGCCGCCGCGCCTTTGCCGCGGGCGCCTTCGAGGCGGACAGCGCCTCGGTGGCGTGGCTCGAGGGCGCGCTCCCGGCCGGGGCCGTCCCCGCGTCGGGAGGCGGCGACGCGTGGACATGGACGGCGGCCGACCCCGCGCCCCGCTCCGGCCACCCCGCCCACCAGTCGAGCCTGGCCCAGGGCCTCCACGAGCACATGTTCACCGGGGCGAGCGCCACCCTGAAGGTGGACGCCGGCGACACCCTTTTTGCGTGGGTCTTCCTCGATCCCCTCCATCCGCCCAGGGAAATCATGCTGTCGTGGAACGACGGCGGGTCGTGGGAGCACCGCGCCTACTGGGGCGCCAATGAGATCACCTACGGCAAGAGCGGCTCAGCCGGGCGCTTCTTCGCGGGCCCGCTTCCCCCTGCGGGCCGCTGGGTGCGCCTGAGGGTGGGCTCCCTCTCGGTCGGCCTCGGGGGCGCCAGCCTGAGCGGGATGGGCTTTTCCCTGGTCGACGGGCGAGCGACCTGGGACTCGGCAGGCCGCTCCCGCTAGCACGCCGCGGCGCTCACCAGCGATTCGCGCGCGTTTCCGGCGGTCTCGAGCAGCTCCGGGGCCTCGGGCACGCCCCGGATCCGGCCCGTGCTCTCCACCACCCCGTGGGCGATGGCATAGCGGGTCAGGCCGGCGACGTCGTGGATATTGAGCTTGTCCATCAGGTGCTGGCGGTGCTTCTCGACCGTCTTGATGCTGAGGTTGAGGACCGCCGCTATCTGCTTGTTGACGTGGCCCTCGGCCACCATCTGCAGGACCTCGTTCTCGCGGCTCGTGAGGAACGCGCCGTTCTGGCGCTGCGGACGCCCCTTCATGCTGGATTCCCGGTAGAGCTCGAGCAGCCGCTTCAGGATGGACGGGCTGAAGAAGGCGTTTCCGGCGGCGATCTCCCGCACCGCCTTGATCAGGTCGCTGGCCGCCGTCTGCTTGACGAGGTAGCCCGACGCGCCCGCCTCCGTGAGCTGGTGCACGTATTCGTCATCGGCGTAGGAGGAGAGGATCAGGACCCTTGTCGGAATGCCGTCCCCGATGATCTGGCACGTCGCCTCCAGGCCATTGAGCAGGGGCATTGCGATATCCATAACGACCACATCGGGATGGAGCTCCTGCGCCATCTGTATGGCCTCGCGACCGTTCGCCGCCTCGCCCACGACGTCTATGTCGGGCTCCGCGGAAAGCAGGGACCGGAGTCCCTCGCGAACCACCGTGTGATCCTCAGCGAGCAGCACAGATATTTTCTTCATAGAGGCAGGGATAGGAATTGGCGGAGGACGGGGAGTCGGCGGGCCTGTCGCCCATTCCCGGCCCGGGCGTCCAGCGCCGGACCTGGGCGGAAAGGGGGATCGTGACGACTATGCTCGTTCCGCTTCCGGGAACCGACTCGATCTCGAAGCTCCCGTCGACGTGGCGCACGCGCTCCTGCATCCCGAGAAGCCCGAGGCGCCCGGTGAACTTTCCGCCCAGCTTCTCCTCCACGCTGAAGGCGCGTCCGTCGTCCCCGATCGCCATCATCAGGGCCCCGTCCTTTGACGTGAACTCTATCCTCACCGTGGTCGCCGCGGCATGCTTGAACGCGTTGTTGAGCGCCTCCTGCGCGACGCGGAAGAACACCTCCTCGCGCCTCCCGTCCAGTCGCGACAGGTGGGGATGGGGAACGAGCTCCGTCCTGATGCCCGTCTGCCTCGTGAATTCGAGAATGAGGGCGCGAAGCGCGGACTGGAGGCCGAGATGGTCGAGCATCGCCGGGCGGAGCTCGCGGGCGAAGCGGTGGACCTTCTCCATCGTGCGGGCGAGGAGCCTCTCGGCATCGGCGACGTTGCCCTGGAAGGCGGAGTCGGACACCGCCTGCCTCTTCAGCATCGAGATCGTGACGTTTATCGCGATGAGCGCCTGGCCTATCTCGTCGTGGAGCTCGCGGCTGATGCGCTTGCGCTCGTCCTCTTGGGCCGAGAGGACCTGGGCGGAGAGCTCTCGCAGGTTCGCCTGCATGGCCCGGGCCTCCTGATACAGCTGAAAGTAATGGTCCTTGCTCTCCTTCATCGCGGCCTGGGCCCTGCGGTGGTCTTCGATCTCCTCCTCCAGGCGCTCGATGCGCTGGGCGAGCGCCTCGCTGTACCGCGCCTGCTTCGTGAGCCGGCGCTCCCACGCTCCGTCGGGACCCCCACCAGCGGCGCGGAAGGGAAGCAGGGTCTCGATCAGGAACGACTCGAGGGCCAGGGCGGTGCGGACGGGGAGGACCCTCGGTCCATCGGCGATCACCCCGCAGGCGAGCGCCTCGTGGTGGACGCTTATCAGGTCGAAGATCTCCATGCCTGCGTTCAAGGCGGCCTCGCCCAGTCCAAACGCGTGCTGGAGGGTGGCTTCGGACGGGTTCTCAAGGTGCTCCCGCAGGGCGCCCGGGTAGGCCGATCGGAGACTCGAGGCCACGGCCGGGCCTCCTCTCGCTTCTCCCGTGCTGGCGCGGGACTCTGCTCGACTGGGCCTTTTTGCGGCGGGGACGGGCATGGTAATTCGCGCCGTTAGTATCCCGCATGGACCGACTGTTCCGCCCCGCGGGTGGTTGTTAACCAGCCCCGTCTGGGGTGTTCACCCCCCGGTTCAATGCTCCAACGCCGCGGTCATAGGGGGCGGGGCTCCTTCTCCCCGATCGATAGACCCAATTTAAACAACCATCCGGTAATGCGACTGCTTTTTGTTCATGAGCGTTTCGGTGCCTTCGGCGGCGCCGAGGCGAACATATTGCTGACCGCGCAGGAAATGCTGCGGCGGGGGCATGCCGTGTCCATCGCGCACGGCGGCGGCGAGGGAAGCGCGGCCGAATGGTGCCGGGTCTTCGAGGACCGCGAGGCTCTCGGTGAATCCCCGTCGCCCGAAGCGGTGGAGCGAGCCCTGGCGCGGTTCCAGCCCGATGTCGTCTACCTCCACAAGTTCTCCGATCCCCGCGTGCTTCGCGCCCTGGAGGGCTGCGGCCGGCCGGTGGTCCGCATGGTCCACGACCACGACCTCTACTGCATGCGCAGCTACAAATACAATGTCTTCAGCCGCCGGATCTGCACCCGGGCGGCGTCCGCCTACTGCGTCATCCCCTGCGGCGCCCCGATCGGCCGCGCCCACGGAAGGGGATTCCCGCTGCGCTGGGTGAGCTACGGCGCAAAGCGCAGGGAGATCGAGATGAACAAGAAATTCCACCGGCTCGTCGTCGCCTCGGAGTACATGAGGAACGAGCTCCTGCATAACGGCTTCGCTCTCGGGCAGATCGAGACGCACGCCCCCGTGCCCCGCCCGGCCGCGTCGCCGGATGCCCCGTCCTTCGGCACGCGAAACCTCATCGTGTACTCGGGCCAGATCATACGGGGAAAGGGCGTCGACGTCCTGCTCGAGTCGCTGGCGCGCGTGAAGTCCCCGTTTGAGTGCCTCATACTTGGAGACGGCAGCCAAAGGGCCGAATGCGAGCTCATCAGCAGGCGCCTCGGCCTCGAGGACCGCGTGCACTTCGCGGGCTTCGTGCCGCAGGCGAGCATTGCGGAGTCCTACCGGGACGCATCGCTGGCGGTCATGAGCTCGCTCTGGCCCGAGCCCTTCGGCGCGGCGGGGCTGGAGGCCATGCGGTGCGGCCTTCCCGTCATCGCCTTCGACGCGGGCGCCATCAGCGAATGGCTGCTGGACGGCGTCAACGGGTTCCTTGTCCCGTGGAGGGACCGCGACGCCTTCGCCGAGAGGGTGGACGTCCTGCTCCAGGACAAGGCGCTCGCGCGCCGCCTCGGCCAGAACGGCCGCCAGCTCGCGGACGAACGATTCAATTTCAGCGCCTACATCGACGGCCTCGAGGGGCTGTTCACCCGAGCCGCCGGGCAGGCCCCACTCCGCACATGAACCCAAAGAAAGCCAAGCCGGTCAGCCGGGAACTCCTGGGGCGCTTCGCCTCCTATGAAAGCCGCAGCGGCCTGCTGCGCCTCAACATGCGCTCCTCCGCGCGGCGGGCGGCGCACAAGGGGCTCATGGGCGCGGCCGAGGGCACGCGCCGGATCCTCGACGTGATCGGGAGCCTCGCGGCGCTGACGGCGCTTCTCCCCATTTTCCTCATCATCGGGGCGCTCGTCCGCCTCGACGGCGGCCCCGTCATCTTCGCCCAGACCCGGGTTCGCCGCCATGGCCGCGAGTTCAAGATGTACAAGTTCCGCTCCATGCGCACGGACGCGGAGAAGCGCCTTGTGGAGCTCCTCGCGGCGAACAAGCACGGCGACAGCATCACGTTCAAGATCAAGGACGACCCGCGCGTGACGAGGATCGGCTACTGGCTGCGGCGCTACTCGCTCGATGAGCTGCCCCAGTTCTACAATGTCCTCATCGGCGACATGTCTCTCGTCGGTCCGCGCCCGCCCGTCCCGCGCGAGGTCGCCCTTTACTCGCTCGCCGACCGCCGGCGCCTGGCGGTCAAGCCGGGCATCACCTGCGTCTGGCAGATCAGCGGCAGGGCGGAGATTGATTTCCCGGCCCAGGTGCTCCTCGACGTCAACTACATCGAGAGCCAGAGCCTCGGCCAGGACATACGCATCCTGGTCAAGACCCCCAAGGCGGTCGTCTTCGGCTCGGGGGCCTATTGATGAAGGCCCTCCTCATCTGCCCGTCGGAGAGGCCGGCGGTCCCGCACCTGGCGAAGCCCGGCCCGCTCGCCACGGCGCCGAGCCTCGGGGACTGCGTCGCCTGCCACTGGATCGAGCACCTCGCGGCCATGGGGGCGCGCCACATTCAGGTCATCGCCGCCGACGGCGCGGACCAAGTGCGGGCGTCCGTCGGCGACGGCGCGCGCTGGGGGGTGCGGGTCGAGGTCATCCCCGCAAATTCCGAGCCGACCCGCCGGGAGGCGGTCAGTCTCTATCGGCACGCCGCGGACCCGGGCTGGCTTCCCGCGCCCTACGACGTCGTGGTGGCCTCCAGCCTGCCTGGGAACCCCGACCTAGAGCTCTTCGAGAGCTACGGCAGCTGGTACACTGCGCTGGTCGCCTGGATGCCCAAGGCCATCACGCCCTCCCGCATCCGCGTGACGAAGCCCCAGCCGGGGATCTGGGTCGGCAGCCGCGCCCGCATATCCCCGTCGGCCGAGCTGGTCGCCCCCTGCTGGATCGGGGACCAGACCGTCATCGGGGACGGCGCCGTCGTCGGCCCGGGCTCGATCATCGAGGACCGCTGCATAGTCGAGGAGAAGGCGAGCGTCACCCAGAGCTGGGTCGGGCCCGATACCTTTGTCGGGCCCATGACCTCCGTTGCCTACTCGCTGGCCTGGGGGGGCACCCTGATCGACTGGCGGACGGACTCGTCGCTTCGGGTCCCCGACCCGTTCCTGCTCAGCTCCCTCTCAAAGCCCCCTTTCCCGGACACGGCCGACCGATTCGGGAGGACCCAGAACGCGCCCGCGCCGACCGGGTCGCAGTCCGGCCTGATCATGTCGCTTCGCGCCCGCATGGGCCGGGCGCCCTCCCAATAGACGCGCCGCAGTCCATCCATGAAAATTGACATCCAGGGACCCCTGCTGACCGTCTCTGAAATCCACGAGCTGACCGCCGTGAACTCAGCAAGCTTCCGCGACAAGGTCAGCGCGGCCCTCACCGGGACGACCACCACCATCGAGATCAACCTGTCGCAGACGCGCTTCATGGACAGCAGCGGGCTCGGCTCTCTGTTCGCGCTCTACCGCGCCACCGCGAAGCGGGAGGGCGTCATCCTGCGCCTGCTCAACCCGATGCCGGAGATCCAGCAGCTTCTTGAGCTGACCCAGATGCAGCAGCTCTTCGAGATCGTGAAGCGCTGACACCATGCCCGTCACCTCAATCGAGCCGGCGCGGCCCGCGACGCTCCGGCTCGCCTTTCCACCGAACCTTGAATCGGCAAGAGAGGTGGCGAAGGCGATCCGGAAGTTCCTCGCCGACCAGGGAT
Source organism: uncultured Opitutaceae bacterium (assembly GCA_964509885.1). GTDB lineage: Bacteria > Verrucomicrobiota > Verrucomicrobiia > Opitutales > Opitutaceae > Palsa-1447. The sequence continues at coordinate 98,589 of CAZDZL010000003.1, forward strand.
TGTCCGAGAAGGAGCTCTTCCCCCTGGAGATGTGCATGGCGGAGGCCAGCAGCAATGCGGTCGAGTACGCGCAGGGCACCTCGAAGGCGCTCAAGCCCATCGCCGAGGTGCTCGTGACACCCTCGCAGATTGAGCTGCGGGTGACGGACCACACCGGCGGCTTCGCACTGCGCGAGCGCATCCCGGCGCCGTCGCCCCTCACGGACCGGGGCCGGGGGCTATTCCTCATCCAGTCGGTGATGGACGAGGTGCGGTACCTCCGGGGCACGAACGAGAACATCCTGGTCATGCGAAAGAGGCGCACCGCGGGCCGGATGCCCGCCGCCCGGCAGGGGGAGGCCCAGGACGACACGTCCTCGCTCGAGAAATGCAAGGAGCTTCTGGCCGAGGCGAACGAGCAGCTGGCGAGCATGGCGGGCGAGCTGCAGCTCCGGTCCGACACGCTCGCCTCGGTGTTCAGGTGCTGCGCCGAGCTCGGCGCGCTCGAGGGCGCCTCCGGCGGCTTCGAGGGCCGGATCCTGATCGACATCCTTCATCTCACGTCGGCCGACTGGTACGTCCTTCGGATGCTCTCCCCCGACGGCCGCAGGCTCATTGTCGCCGCGACCTCCGAGTCGGACCTCAACTCCGGCCCGATCGACGTGTCGACCACCCGTGGCGTCCCGGCGTGCATCGAGGCCGCAGTGGCCCTGAGCCAGAAGGCCTCGAGGTTCGACAATCGCGAGGGCTCCAGCCCATACGAGCCCCTGCGGGCGGTCGGGCCCGAGGGCACGGGCCATGTCTGCCCCCTGTCATTCGGCGGCACGCTGGTCGGGACCATCGCCGTCGGCAGACGCAGCGGCGACTTCCCCCTGGGGCGGCTCCAGGACGATGTGATACGGACGTTCGCCGAATTCCTCGCCATCCAGACGATCAACCTCAGGCGCCAGAGGGAGGGCGTGCGCAACCGCGTCATCACTCGGGAGCTCGAGATCGCGCAGGACATCCAGCAGCTTCTGCTGCCGCGCACCCTGCCCCAGGTGAACGGATTCGGGCTTGCGGGCGGCTGGTGGAGCGCCCGTGAGGTCGGGGGCGACTTCTACGACGCGATCGCCGTCGGCGAGGGGTCCCTCCTGCTGATGATCGCCGACGTCATGGGCAAGGGTGTGCCCGCCGCGCTGTTCGCCACGACGATGCGCGGCCTCCTGCGCGGCCTCGCCGAGCACGACTCCGACCCGTCGAAGCTCCTCAGCAGGCTGAACCGCCTACTCTACAAGGAGCTCTCCTCGGCCTCGATGTTCATCACGGCGCAGATCGTGCGGGTCGACCTGGCCACACGGCAGCTGACGGCGGCCAGCGCGGGCCACTGCCCCCCCCTCTTCGTCCTGCCGGGACTGCGCTCCGTCTCGAGCATGCCGATCCAGGGACTTCCCCTCGGCGTGCTGCCGGACACCGAGTACCCCGAGATGAAGGCAGTCATGGGGACGCCCGCGACCCTCCTCCTCTACACCGACGGCCTGACGGACATGCGCAACGCATCGGGGGAGAGCTTCGGGCTCAACCGCCTGAGCACGTGGCTGCAGATCCACGCAAAACCGAGGGGCACAGCCCGCGAGATGCGCGAGCGCCTCGCGACGGACATCGGCCGGTTTCGCGGGGCCTCGGTCATGGACGACGACCAGGCCTTCCTCCTCCTGACGGAGGAGCGCGGCAGCACGCCTCCGATGGAAATGCGCCCGTCCCGCAGGCGGGGCGACGTGCTCCTCCCCGCGGTCGCCGGCCAGCACGGGGTCGCCCGATGAAGCGCCTCCTCCCGCTGTTCGTGTTCGTCGACGCCTGCGGCTGGGAGATCATAAAGGATCATCCGTTCGCCACGAGGCACGCCCCCGAGCGGCGCAGCCTGCGGTCGGTCTTTGGCTACAGCTCGGCCTGCATCCCCTCCATCCTGTCGGGGCGCTGGCCGGTCGAGACCCGGAACTGGTGCTACTTCGTCTACGATCCCCCGCATTCGCCGTTCCGGGCCCTGCGCCACCTGAGGTGGCTCCCCAAGGCGCTCACAAGCCGGCGCTTCTTCCGGCACCGGCTCTCCCGCCTCCTCAAGGTCCACCTGAAGTTCCGCGGCTACTTCGACCTGTACAACATCCCCTTCGAGTTCATCTCGATGTTCGACTTCTCGGAGAAGAAGAACCCGCTGCAGGCGGGCGGGCTGAACCGGGGGCCCAACATATTCGATCACCTGAAGGAGCGCGGGATCGCGTGGCACGTGAGCGAGCCCCGGCTGAGCGAGAGGCAGAACCTCGACGCCCTCCTCGCGGACATCAGGAGCGAGCGGATCGACTTCGGGTTCCTCTACTGGCCCGACCTTGACGGCCTCCTGCACCGGGTGGGCAACACCTCCCCGGAGGTCCCGGCGAAGCTGGGCGCCTACGAGCCCTGGCTGGACGAGCTCATGGCCTGCGCCCGGGAGCACTACGACGAGGTCCGGCTCACGATCTTCAGCGACCACGGGATGGCGAACTGCGACCGGCTTCTCGACCTGCGCGCGCGGATCGAGCCGCTCGGCCTCGTGATGGGCAGGGACTTCGCCGTGGTCTACGACTCGACCATGGCCCGCTTCTGGTTCTTCACCCCGCAGGCGCGCCGCCTCGTCACGGAATGCCTCCGGAGCGTGACCGAGGGCCGCATCGTCCCGGACGCGGAGCTTGAGGAGCTGGGCACGCTGTTCCCGGACCGCTACTTCGGGGAGCTGATCTTCCTGGTCGACGAGGGCGTCCTGATCGTGCCCAGCCACATGGGCGAGCGGCCCATCCGCGCGATGCATGGCTACCACCCGGATGCGCCGCACAGCTACGCCAGCCTCCTCACGAATTATTCCGACGTTCCCGCGGGCGTGACGGCCATCCCCCACACCTACGGTCTGATGACCGAGCAGGCGGAGCGGGCGGCGGCGCTCAACCGGGTGCGCCCGCCGGCCGTCACCTGAGCGGCACACGGCCGGCGGCCACCTCGCCAAACGAGACGACGCGGATGTCCGGGCGGCTGCCGAGCCACGAGGCGACCCCATGGGCGACATCGATCAGCCCCTCGTCTGCGGTCCCGCCCCTGAAGAATTCCCACCAATGCATGACCAGGACCGTGAGCGAGGCCCCCTCCACGGCCGCGCGCACCGAGTCCAGCATCCCGGCGCGGGGCCGAGTGTAGGAGAGCAGGCAGCCGGGATGGCTCAGCATGCAGCTCCCCCCGGCGCGCCAGTGGGCCCGGTGGCCGAGCTTCTTGGCGGCGAAAGCCGGCCACCAGCGCCGCGGAAGCCTGCGCGCCTCAAACCATCCCGTCGAGATGACGGGGAACCGCGCCGCGGCCTCCACGTACGCGGCGCGAGACATGCGGTCGTACGGGGCCACGAAGGCGACGGGCCGCGCGAATCCGGCCTCGCCCAGGAGCCCGGCCCCGAGGTCCAAGCGGCGCGCCAGTTCCTCCCGGTTCGTGTCGCCAAACTCGAACAAGTCGTGGTGGCAGCCGTGCTGCACCACGTGGTAGCCGGGCTCGCCCCTGACATAGTCCACCAGCCCGCGGGCCTGCCCAATGGGCGCCAGGGGGGCGTCGGGGCCGCCGCCTCCCGCCAGGAATTCCTCGGGGCGGCCGTCGGGCGTCCTCACGTCCGTGCGCACCTCGGGGATCACGGCCAGGTTGACGGGCATGCCCCGCCCGAGGAAGGGGCGGTATATCCGCTCCAGGCACGCCGGCGGCGTGAAGGCGCACGTGTCATCGTCCCGGATTGCGACGTAGTGCATTCTTCTCCTCGATGAGTTTCTCGTAGAGCCGCCTCATTCGGTTGGCGCTGATCGACGTGTCGTGCTCGGCGACGGCCTTCGCGCGGCCTGCGGCCCCCCACTGCGACGCCAGCTCGCCCTGGGTGAGGACCCTGTCGACGGCCGCGTGGAAGGTCTCGGGGCGGTCGAGGTCGAAGAGCGTCCCGTTCACGCCCTCCTTGACGAGGGCCGCGGCGCCCGAGGTCCGGCTGGAAATCACGGGCGTCCCCGAGGCCCAGGCCTCCACGATCACGATCCCAAAGGTCTCGGACTTTGACGGCAGGACCACGGCCCGCGCCAGCTGCAGGAGGCCGAGGAGGCGGGGATCGCCGAACGGAAGACTCCCGACCATCATCACGGAATCCCCGAGCCCGTCACCGTCGATGCGCGCCTGGATGGCCTGGGCATACTCCCGGTCCGTGGCCGCGCCGACAAACACGAGGAGCGCCCTGGGATGGCGACGGACGAGCTCGGCCGCCTGGGCGATCAGCCAGCCCTGGTTCTTGACCGGGTCTATCCTCCCGACGACGAGCAGCACCAGGCGGCCCGCCAGCCTTGGATAGGCGTCCATCGCCTCCGCCCGGCTCTCGCGGGCGAAGAGCGCGGTCGGCACGCCATGCGACTCGGTGAGGACCGTGCGCCCGGGGTGGCGCTCCCTGATGAGGGCCGCCTCTCTCGGGTTAAAGGCGATGATCGCGTCGGCCTGGTCCATCAGGTGCCGGGCCCGCAGCATGAAGCCAAGCGGCCTGCCCAAGTCCCAGCCGCCGGCCGAGGGCAGGCGCAGGCCCTCCCGCACGTCGGCGGGGAGGTCGTACACGCCCCCGTGGATGCTGATGACGAACGGGATCCTTCTGGTGCGGGCCGCCACGCGCGCGATGGCGCCGAGCCTCCCCTGCGCATGGGTGTGGATCACGTCGAGGCCGCGCTCGAGGATCAGGGACCCCAGCAGGTCGAAGGAGACCAGGTTGCCGCCCACAGCGACGAGCTGCGCCTTCTTCTTGGGGGAGATCCCGATGACCGGCACGAACCCGCGGAAGCGCCGCACGCCGTATTCCGAGACCGCGAATGGGTCGGCCGACCCGCCGTTGGGCCCGTGGCGCGGGGCGTGGATCACGGACTCCACGCCGTTCCTCGAAAGGTCGGTCGTGAGCTGGAGGATCGCCGACTCGGTGCCGCCCCATTCCGAGGGGTCGTACTTGCGAAGGACGTGGGCGACGCGCATGGGCTAGCTCCCCTCGGCGGCGAGGCCCGCCCGCGGGAACTCGCCGCGCGTGGGCCGGGTCGGCCCGGCTTCGGCGGCGGCCAGCCGCCGCGAGTGCGCGAGGCTGGCCAGCGAGCCCAGCAGGATGTAGAACGTGAAGAGTATCGGCGGCTGCCTGTAGATCCACTCGGTCAGGCTCTGGCCGAAGACCCCGCAGACGCTGAACAGCATCCCGACGCCCAGGGCGCGCATCGGGTCGGCCTTCGGAAGCCGCAGGAACGGCAGGCCCATCGACAGCCAGCGCAGCCACAGCAGGGCGAAGATCAGGAGACCCGGCACGCCCAGCTCTCCCAGCGTCAGCGCCGCGAGGTTGTGGGCTGGAGCCGCGAGGTAGGAATTGGCGTAGATCTTGTCGTTGGAGGTGCCGTAGACGGCGATCAGCGAGTCGTAGTCGTCAAAACGGTACCCGATCTGCGGCCCGTAGGTTCGGCTCACGCGGTAGGACCAGTTGTTGAGCCCCACGCCGAAGAAATGGTCCCGGGCGATCGCCGCGGAGAGCCGCAGGTAGACGCCGCGCCCGTCGACCGCCGTGTCGAAGTACTCCTGCTCCAGGCTGGTCTCCATGTACCGCCGCTCGATCTGGCCCCAGCTCGCGCCGATCATGACCGCGACGCCCGCCAGCACCAGCGAGCGCACGATGATCCGGCCCGGGGTCAGCCGCCACGCGATGCAGGAGAGCGTGACGCCCGCGACCACCGCGGCGAACACGGGGATGCCCGCCCGCGAGAACGTGAGGAGGAGCCCGACGGCTCCGAGCACGGAACACAGACCGCAGAAGAGCTTCAGGGCCCGGGTCCAGCCGGACGCGGCCACGGCCACAAGCGGGGGCACCGTCATGCAGAAGTACATCGAGAGGCTGTTGGCGTGGTCGAGCGACCCGGAGGCCCGCTCGAGGCCCGTGATGAAATACTGCTTCGCGGCCAGGGCGCCCTCGAAGGCGACCGGGCAGCCGAGGGCCACGATCAGGAGCGTCCACTCGCGCCTCGACCGCACGTAGAAGGCCGAGGACAGGAACACCATGATGCTCGCGAGGATCTTCGAGAGCTCAAACACCCCGAACATCTTGGGCTCCATCACCACCACCGTGAGGCCGGCGTAGGCGAAGAAGAGCAGGATCAGCCCCAGGCTGCCCGGCCAGTAGGGGCGCCTGTCGGTTCCGCGCTGCCCGACCCAGCACCCGAAAAGCAGGCCGAACGCTAGAAGCTCGACCAGGGTTACCTGGATCCCGCGCGTGGTGCCCCTGTACCAGGCCTCGCTGAAGAAGTTGACGTCCATCTTCTCCGAGAAGATGGCGAGGCTCACCATGGCGAAGAAGATCACGTCCCTTACGTGCCGCGACCAGGCGGCCGCAAGGGCGCCCGAGAAGGCTGCGACCGGGATCAGCACGACGGCCACCATGTGCGAGGGGCTCATGGGGAACCGGCCCGTCCTCCCGGATACGCGCCGGGCCTGGGCGGGAATGCATTCATCCGTGCTATGCGCGCCGTCACCTGGAGCCGATCTCGCCCAGCGGCGCCGGGACCTGGCGCACCGTCTTCGGCCAGAACGCCGACACCCCGCGGCGCAGGAACGTCGAGGCCTGCCAGCACGCGACGAGGGTGATAACGAATCCCGCCGCCGCCGCGGGAAAATGGGTCAGGCGCCTGATCCCGCGCATCTTGCCGAGGCGCTGCCACCTGAAGGCGAGGATCCCCGGGAACAGCTGCCAGAACCGGCGCGGGCGGGCGACGCGGGCGTCGATCAGCTTCTTGAACCAGTCGGGGTCGCGCGCCTCGTTGCGCCGCATCGTCGCGGCCAGGTTCGCGCGGTCGTGCTCGGGCTGGGCCCGCAGGTACTCGAGGAGCACGAACACGGTCGTCTGGCCGATCATCTGGCGCTTCTGGTTGTTCACGACGTCCCGGAGCGACAGGTAGGCCTCGTAGAGGTGCGTGGCGCCGACCACCGAGACCACCCTGGAGGGGTCGCTCGGCTCCCGGAAGAAGTCCGTGCAGATCACCGCCTTGAAGAACCCGTCATCGGTGGCCCCGAGGTCCCGCGGCAGGAAGATGTTGCGCGCGATGCCCGCGCGCAGGCAGTAGAGCATGCCGTTCAGGCGGCCCTCGATCGTGCCGGTCATGTCCGACATCGCGAGGGAGAGCCGCTCCCTCGCGGAGCGGCGCCCCTTGCCGGAGATGTTCTTGCGGGGGCAGTCGGACGCGCCGCCGAGGCGGGGGTTGCGCTCGAGCTCCGCGAGCACGAGCTCGAGGGTGTCGGCCTGTTCGAGGTCGATGTCCGCGTCCATGAGGCAGATGTACCGGGTCTCGCGGGCGGAGAACTCGTGGACGAACCGGTTCCAGGCGTTGTTGCGGCCCGGCTCGGGGATGTCCGCGACCCAGGCGTTCGGCCCGGTTTCCGCGGGATGCATCCCGCCATGCCGGGCGAGGACGCCGGCGGCGACCCTCGCCGTCGCGTCCGTGCATCCGTTGCACAGGCAGACGATTTCGCAGCCCTCGCCCCGCGCGGCGAGGCGCGCAAAGACCGTCTGGCCCAGGAGCGACGTCAGCATCGGGCCTATGGAGGCCTCCTCGTTCCAGGCCATGATGCCGATGGAAAGCGTGATGGGTAAATCGTTCTTGAGAATGCGCATACGTCCTGGAAGGTGCCGGAAACATTATGACCGATGTGCCGACCGGGCTGCCAGCGGGTCTGCACCCCCATTTAGGGCGGGAATCACCCCATTTCCGCGGCGGCGCGCCTCCGGTAGATTGGGGTGCATGGAAGAGCCGCCCGTCAGCATTGTCCTCCGCTCGTTCAACGAGGCCTGGGCGCTGCGCTCAACCCTGGCGGCCCTGAAGACGCAGGCCTACCGCAACTGGGAGCTCATCGCGTTTGACTCGGGATCCACCGACGGGTCCGTGGAGATCCTGCGCGCCGCCAGGCCCGCGCATCTCATCCAGATGCTGCCGCACGAATACAGGCCGGGGCGGGTCCTGAACCAGGGGATGGAGCTCTCCGGGCGCGAGCGCGTCATCTTCCTGAACGCCGATGCCACCCCGCAGGGGCCCGGCTGGCTCGGCCCGCTCGTGGAGGCGCTGGCGGACCCGCGGGTCGCTGCGGCGTTCGGGTGCCAGGTCCCGCGGCCGGACTGCGCCGCGGCGGTGGCGCGCGACTACGAGAGGTGCTTCGGCGCGGACCGCGAGTCGGCCCGCTGGGACAATTTCTTCAGCATGGTGAGCAGCGGCCTGCGGCGCGACGCGTGGGCCCGGCGCGGCTTCCGCGAGACCATGCAGTACTCCGAGGACGACGAGTACACCCGCTGGTGCCGCGCCGCGGGCTACCGCATCGCCTACTGCCCGGGTTCGGTGGTCATGCATTCCCACAACTATACCCCGCGGCAGGCCTACAAGCGCAGCTTCGGCGAGGCGTGGGCCCTGTCCGCAGTCTGCTCCCCCTCTGAGGGGCGGCCCGGCGCGCGGGCGCTCCTCCTCGGCTGGCTGCGCGACGCCCAGGGCGACCTGCGCTACTGCGCGCGGACAGGCCGGCTGCCCCAGCTCGCGGGGGCCCTCGGCACCCGCTGGCAGCAGCGGCTCGGGCGCCGGCACGGCATGAGCGCCGGCTGGCAGATGCACAGGGTCGACCACGTCCTGTGAGTGCCGCCAGCCAGCAGGAAGCCCCCCCAGTGGAGGCCGGGCCGCCGCCTCCCGGGGCCGCCCCGGGGCAAAGGTTCACGCTCGACGGGGACGCTGCGCTGGAGGCGCACCTGGGGCGCACCTGCGCCCGCGTCGTGAGCGGCCTGCGCGGCCTCGTCCCGGCCCGCGCACTCGAGGCGGTGATCCTCGGGGGCGGCTACGGCCGCGGCGAGGGCGGCGTCCTTCGCGGCGCCGCCGGCGACCGCCCCTACAACGACCTCGAGTTCTACGTCGCCATCAGGGGAAACCGCCACGTGAGCGAGCGCCTCTACCGGCGCCGGATCGACGTGCTCGGCGAGATCCTCACCCACCTCGCCGACGCGGAGGTCGAGTTCAAGATAACGTCGCCCTCGGAGATCGAGTCGTGGCCCGTGAGCATGTTCTCCTACGACCTCGCCGCGGGGCACCGGCTCCTCTGGGGGAAGGGACCCGGCCTCACGCCCGACGCCTGGGGGCTCCACCGCTTCGCCGAGAACATCCCGCAGGCGGAGGCGACGCGGCTCCTCATGAACCGGTGCTCGGGCCTGCTCTTCGCGCAGGTCCGGCTAGAACAAGAGCCGTTCACCGCCGCCGCCGCCGACTTCGTCCGCAGGAACGTGGCGAAGGCGCAGCTTGCCTGCGGCGACGCGATCCTGACGGCGTTCGGGCGCTACCACTGGAGCTGCACGGAGCGCCACCGCCGGCTGGAGGCCCTCGCCAGGGACAAGCACTCCCCGTGGTTCGACGCGGCGGTCCGCCACCACGCCGCGGGCGTCGCCTTCAAGCTGCATCCCAAGTCGGGAGCCCTGCCTTGGGAGACCCTCACCCAGGCGCACGCCGAGGTCACCGCGTTCGCCCTGAAATGCTGGCTCTGGGTCGAGGCGCGCCGCCTCGGCCGGCCCTTCTCATCCGCTAGGGATTACGCCGACGCCGGGTGCGACACGTGCCCGGGCACCTCGCCGCTCCTCAACGTCCTCTTGAATCTCCGGGCCGACGGGTTCAGGCCGAGGGCCCGTCCCGCGCCGTGGCGGCACCCGCGCGAGCGGGTCTTCCACGCCCTCGCGCTTCTCCTCTGGGTTCCCGGCGCGACGGGCGATCCCGTCCTGCGGCCGCGGCTCGAGGCCGGGCTCAATGCGCGGGCGACCAGCCTCGCCGAGTGGGTCGAGGCCTACCGCGCCCTCTGGAGCCGGGTCCAGTAGCCGGGCGGCAGGCCCTTCCCCGGGGTCACGGCTCCTCGTACACCTCGAGGAGCGCGATGCCCGTCGAACCGCCGGCTCCGCTCACCTGCGCCGTGTAGGCGCCGGGGGGAAGCGTCACGAGGATCGCAGCGTCGGCCGACGTCGCGGGCAGCGGGAACGCGGACACCGCGTTGAAGGCCGCCTGCAGCTCGGCCGTGCCGCCCCAGCCGTTGTTGGAGCCGACCGCGACCTGGCTCGAGTCGAACACGGTCAGGAGCGGGTCCGCCAGGAAGCCCGACACGCCGTAGGCGGCCAGGGCGGGCCCGAGGCCCCGGATGAGCACCGTCTCGGGCGAGGGGCCGGTGATGACGAAGCCGACCGTCAGGACGTTGGAGCCGCCGCCCGCGAGGCCGCGGACCGACACGTTGATGAAGTGCGCCGTCGGGGAGGCCGCGGTGTCGGCGTCATAGGCCTCGAGCAGGACGACTCCCGTCCCGCCGTTCGCCCCGGTCACCTGCGCCGTGTAGGAGCCGGGCTGGAGCGTCGCGAGCAGGGCCGCGTCCAGGGATGTCGGCGGCAGGGCGAACGCGCCGTTCTGGGCGAACGCCGTGGCGAGCACGCCGGTACCGCCCCAGTTGTCGTTGGAGGCGATCAGCGCCTGGCCCGAGTCGAAGAGCGAGAGCTGCGGGTCGGCCAGGAGGCCCGTCACGCCGAAGTTGGCCAGCGTGGGGCCGACCGCCCGGATGAGCGCCGACTCGGTGCCCGATCCGCCGACCACGAGTCCGATGATCAGCAACTGGCCGGCGCCGCCGCTGTAGCCGCGCGCCGAGACATTGGTGAGGTGGCTCGGCGTCCCCGCGGGCAGGACGATGAGCGGCGCCGGGACGGAGATGTCGGCCGAGAAGGGGTTGGCGACCTCGACGTCGTAGGTCCCGGCGTCCGACGCCTGGACGTTGAAGATCGTGAACGAGGGGCCGGTCGCCCCCGGTATCAGCGACTGGTTCTTGCGCCACTGGTACGTGACCGGGGCGTCGCCGGTGACGGCCACGGTGAAGGTGGCCACGCCGCCCACCGTCGTCGAGACGGGGTTCGGCTGGAGCTGGATGGACATGATGACGGGCGGCCCGCCGGCGGCCTGCACGGTGAGCGCCGCCCCCTGCGTCGTCAGCTGCCCCGCCGAGTCCGATATCACCACCGTGTAGGTGCCCGCGTCGGACGCCGCCGCGGGGGCGAAGGTGAGGCTCGTCGACGTCGCGCCGGGGACCGCGACCCCGCCCTTGTACCACTGGTAGGTGATCGGGGGGGAGCCGACGACGCCCACGATCAGCGTGGCCGTGCCGCCCGCTGTGACGGAGGTGTCGCTGGGCTGGTACTGGAAGATGGGCGCAAAGGCTGCCGGAGCCACGGTCAGAACCGCGCCGAGGCTTGTCTGCGAGCCCGCCGGATTGGTCACGACGACGGAGTAGGTTCCCGCGTCGGAGTTCTGGACGTGCTGCATTGTCACCGTGGCCGACGTGGCGCCCGGGATCGGCGAGCCGTCCATCAGCCACTGGTAGGTCAGGGGCGCGATTCCGGAGGCCCCGACCATGAAGCTCACCGGGGAACCCACCGTCGCCGAGTTCTTGTAGGGCTGGGCCGTGATTGCCGGGGGCACGAACACCGAGAGCGCGTCGAGGGTGGCCGCCGCCGACTTGACGCTCCCGAGGGCGCTCGTCACCGTCACGATGTAGGTGCCCGAGTCCGCCGCGGTCACAAGCATCAGGGTCAGCGTCGGGGCCGTCTGGCCGGCGATGAGGACGTTGTTGTGAGACCACTGGTAGCTCAGGGCGCCGGTTCCGACCGCCGTAACCGAGAACTGCGCCGAGGAGCCCACCGTGGCGGACTGCGACGAGGGCTGGACGAGGATCGTCGGCGGGGTCGTGCCTGCGACGCCCGATGTCGGGTCGGTCACCGAGAGCGTGAGGGTCGTCGTCGGCCCGGCTCCGAGCGCGTTGGTTGCGCCCGCGGTGAGCGTGTAGGTCCCGGCCGGCGTCGGCGCCCCGGAGAGCTCGCCCGTCGCCGAGTTGAACGCGAGGCCGGACGGGGCGCCCGTCAGGGTGTAGATCACCGGGCTGTTGTTCGCCGTCAGCGTGTAGGAGAACGCGGCCCCGGCCGGGCCGCTCGGGGTCGTCGAGCTCGTGATCGTGGAGAAGCTCCCGATGGTCAGGATGAGGCTCCGGGGGAGGCTGACGCCGAAGGAGTTGCTGGCCCAGATGGCCACGTTCGCGACCTGCGGGGAGTCGGGTGTGCCGCTGATGATCCCGGTCGTCGTGTCGATGGCCAGGCCCGCGGGGAGCCCGTCCGCCGAGAAGGACGTCGGGTTGTTCGTCGCCGTGATGGCGTAGCTGAACGGTGCGCCCGCGGCGGTGGAGACCAGCGCGGCGCTGGTTATGGCCGGCAGCGGGCCCGCAGGGCCGATCGTGAACATGAAGACGAGGATCGTCCCCTGGCCGACCGCGTTGTTCGCGCTGATCGACGTGAAGTACAGGCCAGCCGTTGTCGGGGTGCCGCTGATCTGGGCGCCCGAGGACGTCAGCCCGGGAGGAAGCTCGGCATAGTTGTAGCTCGTCGGCCCGTTGGAGGCGACAATCGTGTAGCTGAACGCGGTCCCTACCGTGCCCGTCAGCGACCCCAGGCCGGCGATCGTCGGCGTCCCCGCGGCGGCATCCACCGTGATCCGGAACGGATACGGGGTGCTGGTCGAGCCCTGCGCCAGGTGCAGGTTCCCGTTGAAGGTCCCCACGGTTCCCGTCGCGCCGCTGACATTGCCCGTCGAGGCGTCGATGGAGAGGCCCGCAGGGAGCCCGTCGGCGGAGTAGGTCGTGCCCGCGGGCTGCGGGGGATTGGTGACGATCTGGAACGAATAGGCCTGGCCCCCGGTGGCGTCGGGAAGGATGGTCTGCGCCGAGGCGGCGGCGGCGAGTCCGAGGAAGGCAAGCGAGAGGGAGAGCAGGCGGGACGGGAACGCGGATGTTGGATTCATGGAGGGCCGGAGTTTGGACCGGGCGCCGTGGAAGGGCGCCCCGGGTACGGGAACACAGGGATTGTTGATTTGGCCGGAGACAGACTCCCCGCGCGGCGTAACCGATATGGGGGATTACCCCACTCTCGCCCGTCCCCCCGACCCCATGGCGTTGTGCCTGGCTCGCCCGGGAGATTCCGGGCGGCCCATGGTCATCCCTGCGCTTCAATGAATTGGGGAATCATCCGTTCTCCGTTGTGCGGCTCCGGGCCGCCGATTGGGCTCCACGAACGCCGGCCGCGCGTCTTGTTGGTGCTCGGGACAGGACTTGAACCTGCACGCCTTGCGGCAACGGCTTCTAAGACCGTCGTGTATGCCAATTCCACCACCCGAGCATTCTAGCACCTCGCGGGACTGACCCTTGTCGAGGCTGTCTGATTTGCCAATTCTCGAGCCGCAAGGCGAGCCTTTGCCGTTGTGAGGGAACCGCGAGTGAGGTTTGGGGATCAATGGCAGCCGCAGTCCTTCCCCATCCGCTAATCACCCCATATCGCCCAGACGGCCTAGCTGCTACACTCACCCCACTCCATATATGAAATCCTCCCGCACCCTCCTGTATCTCCTCTCAGCCATCGGCCCCACGCTCCTCATCGGAACCGGGTGCTCCAAGTCTGACACCTCAAGCGCATCGACCGCCGTGCAGGACGCCAAGACCGCCGTCACCAACGCCGCCGTGGACGTGAAGAACGCGGCCGTCGACACGTGGGACAACATCCGGGACTACACCTACGACAAGCGCGTGGATTTCTCGGCAAGCATCGATCGGATGGACAAGAAGATGGACGACAAGATCGCCGAGGAGAAGGCGCAGGCCCCGGACACCCTCTCCAAGGACAAGCAGGCCGCGATCAAGGACTACGATGACGCGCGGGCCGACCTGAAGGCGAAGCTCGCGGACCTCGGCAATGCGACGGCCGACACGTGGGCGGACGCAAAGGCGAAGGTCTCCGAGGCCTGGCAGAGGGTTAAGGCGGATTACGACAAGGCCACGAGCTGATCTGGCTGCGTGCGCAAGGCGCAGGGGGCCCGGGTTCGGCGGGCGGCCGGCCATATTGATCGGTTGCATTTCCGGCGGCTGGCGCCGTTGGTAGGCGGCGCCCCATGACCGCCCGGTCGATCCTGTTCTTCATTTTCTCAGGCGCCGGCGCCCTCGCCTCCGAGGGACCGGCGGACTACAAGGGTGTCCCCTACCGCGACACCCAGTGGACAGGCGGACCGCAGAGGATCCCCGGGCGCGTCCACTGTGCGTATTTCGACCTGGGCGGCGAGGGCGTCGCCTATCACACGCTGGACAAGAGGAACCAGGGAAGCGGAGGGCTGAACCCTGCGGACGGAACCTACCTGAATGAATTCCGGATGAACGAGGCCGTAGGGACGTCGTACACCAAGTTTCACGACGCGATCGACAAGAACCCGTTCAACCTCGTCCAGCCGCCGGAAGGCATGCTCTACGTCGGCTGGACGACGCCGGGCGAGTGGATCAATATGACCGTCCAGGTCGAGCGCGCGGGCACTTACTCGGTCAGCCTTCTCTACACCTCCAACCGCGGCGGGGACATCTCCCTCGACCTGAACGGTCACCCTCTGGCGCCTGCCATGAAGGTTCTTTCAACCTGGAACGCAAGGGAGACTGTCCCGTGGCGCCAGTGGCACCACTGGAACGAGATGAAGGCCATGGCCGAGGTGCGTCTTCCCGCGGGAACGAGCGTCCTCACGCTCCATGTCCTCACCGAGGGAAACATGAACCTCGCCTGGCTCGATTTCGCCCCGGGGGGTTGAGGGAGTTTCATGGCAGGCGGGACGGGTCCACCCGCCCTTAGCCCTGCTTCGCCGCTCTTCAGAGCCGCTTGGAGCGGCGCCTGGAATCCTACGATCGCAATCGGGGAGCCGAAGCCACGATAAATGTGCACATAATAAACAATAAGTGCGCATCTTGGTGCACCATGCGGAACGTGACCTCCATCCGAGCCCAAGGCGACGCCCATGCGCTTAGGGGCCATGTGGGATACATATTCTTATGATATTTATGCTAAACCATTTACAAATACAACATTGACTCACATTAGCTCTGGGATTCTCCAGGTTGCCACGCGATGCCGCCCTCTTATCGAGGGTTCACATTGCCCCATGTTGAGGCTTTTTTAGGGTCTGTGTTAGTTAAATCGTGCACAAAAGTGTTGACAGATAAATTACGCCCTCGATAGACGTCCCTCCGCACAGGGGAAGAGACCGCTCAGGCCCCAGCACACCCGTTACCCCTTAGGCATACCCCCGACTATCCCGGCGATCCCCAACCGCTTCATCGGCGGCTTCGAACGAATTGAAAGGCGGCGTGCCAGACAGAGACCAGAGGCCCCAGAAAATCCCCGAGTTTTGACCAACACTAAACCTCAGATGAAAATGACCCCCGCCAAGAACACACCCCTGCTTCGGCTAATGACGGGCCTTGCCGCCCTGGCCCTGGTGGCGACGCTCCGGGCCCAGCAGCCCTCGACGGTCACCACGACCACAACGACCACCTCGTCCAGCGCCGACCAGTCGGCGACCTCGGCGGCGCCCGCCGTCACGCTCGACCCCTTCACGGTGACGACGTCCAAGGACAAGGGCTACGTCGCGACAAACGAGATCTCGGGGTCCCGCGTGGACACGGCGATCAAGGACATCCCGATCCCGATCCAGGTCATCACGAGCGAGTTCATCAGCGACATCGGCGCGACGGACCTGCGCAGCTCCCTCGCCTACTCGGGCGTCATGCTCAACACGCAGAACGACCTTGAGAACAGCGGCGGCACCTACGGCAGCCCGTACGGCCCGGGCGGCGTCAACAACCCCCAGGGGCTCACCTCCAACATCAACCAGGTCCAGCTGAAGATCCGCGGGTTCGTCACCGACAACACCCTGCGCGACGGCTTCCTTCGCGGCAGCTCCTCGGATTCCGTCAACATCGACCGCATCGAGGTCGTGTCCGGGCCGAACGCCCTCCTCTACGGCACCGGCAACTTCGGCGGCGTCGTCGACTACCTCATCAAGGCGCCCCAGGACGTGCAGCAGGGAGCGCTCACGCTCTCTGTCGGCACCTATGACTTCCTGCGCGGGGCCCTCGACGTCACGGGGCCGATCAGCGCGGCGAACCACCTCGACTACCGGGTCGCGGCCTCCTGGGAGAGCTCGGACACGGCGGTCCAGTACCAGAAGAACAAGCACTACTTCGTGGCCCCCTCCATCGAGTGGAAGCCGACGCCGACGACCACCGTCCTTGTCGACACCGAGTACGGCAGCTCCAAGCAGAACGGCTACAGCTTCCAGGCCTTCCGCGCGGTGCAGGGCGGCGGCGCGACGCCGATCAACAACGACCAGATCGAGGCGGTCTCGTTCTACTTCGCGCCCGGCGCCGACCCGAGGACGTTCAACCTCTCCGGCCCCAACACCTACAACGACCAGCAGGAGTCGAACATCGAGCTGAAGCTCACCCAGCAGATCCTGAAGGAGTCGGACTACATCCCGGCGGTGAACGTGCTCCTGGGCTACAACAAGGCGCGCTGGTCAACCCAGACGCAGAACATCAACGGCGAGATCAACGGGCCCATCTCCGCCGGCGCCCCCGGGTTCTCGCTGGCCGAGACCATCTTCACGACCGCGGCGCAGAACTCGATCGACGGCCAGGGCAACGACAACGGCAACCTCGTCTACGGCCCCCTGCTGAGCTCGGTCGACGAGTACAACTGGAACCAGAACCACGCGACGACCGACCGCGACCAGGAGCGCGCGGAGATCACGGCCAAGAAGTCCCTCTTCGAGGGGCGCTGGTACAGCATCGAGGACCAGGCGCTCGCAGGCTACTCCGAGCTCTTCAACCAGATCACCCAGGAAAACTGGAAGACGACGCCGGGCCTCTACAGCTACAAGAAGCCGAACGACCTGAACCCCATCGTCTTCGGGACGCAGGGCGACGGTACCGCGGACCCCGCGATGTTCAACAACGACATCAACAACATCAACAAGGGCTGGGACGCCGGCTACTACCTGAACGACTACGCGAAGCTCTTCAACGGCCGCATCATCGTGATGTCCGGCATTCGCCGCGACAAGAACGACAACTGGTCTACCGACACGCAGATCGGCTCTCCCGGCGCCACGCCGGCCACCACCACGAGCCGCGCCTCGACCGTGGTCTCCAAGTCCTACCAGAACGGCGTCATCGTCGAGATCACGAAGAACCTCTCGGTCTACGGCCTCAAGTCGGAGGGCATCCAGCCGAACTTCGGCGGCCTGCACAACGCCGTTAACGGCTCCCCCGTGGGATCCGACTACGCGAAGAGCCGGGAACTCGGCATCAAGTTCGACTTCCTCGACGGCAAGATCTCCGGGACGATCAGCCACTACAAAATCGAGAAGACGGCCTGGGTCGCGGAGCCCTGGTACGCGCCCGCCCCCATGGGCAACCCCAGGTTCAACCCGAACAAGGACATCGTCTATGAGCTGAGCGGTGGCTTCAACGCCAACGGCCAGCCGGGGACGACGACCACCTTCGCGGGCGTCAACAGCCAGGGCGGCCCGATCCAGAACCAGCCCCAGGTCGTCGCCGCGTGGAACGCGGCGGTGGCGGCGGGCGCCGTGTACACGATCGCGGGCGAGCCGGGACGCCTGTACCTGGACGCCAGCAAGCCGACCGGCGCCGCGTACCTCGACGCCGCGTTCGCGGCCAACCAGGCCGACGGCGGCGCGGGCTGGCCAGGCTGGCTCTACCAGGGCGACTCGAACTCCGACCCGAACATCAACAACGCGACGATGGACGCGGGCGGCTTCTACAACACCTCGCTGGCGCCGGCCTTCCAGGTCATCGACCAGTCCAAGGGCTGGGACGGCCAGATCTTCTACACGCCGAACGACCAGCTGCAGTTCGTTCTCCATGCCAACGTGGACTCCGCCATAAACCGGACGAACCTCGGCTCCTACCCGAAGTACCCCTACCCGCAGGACCGCTGGGCGGTCTGGTACTTCCAGAACGGCGGCTTCGGCCTGGACGGCCAGCCCCTCAACGTCGCCTACACCAACCCGGCCGACACCTCGACGCGGACCAACGCGGGCGTCTTCCCGGGCGACGACACCCCGAAGTACCAGTACGACCTCTGGATGGAGTACAAGTTCGCCGGCCAGCTGAAGGGCCTGAGCGCGGGCATCGGCGGCGAGTGGCACTCCCAGGAGGAGTTCTTCTCCGGCGTCACGCACGGCGGCCAGAACATCGAGCAGAACGCCGCCGGCCAGACCATCATCGCCTACTCGCCGTCCCAGGCGACCTTGAACGGCATGGTCAAGTACTCCTGGAGGAAGTACGGGCACGCGCAGTACGTCCAGCTGAACGTCGACAACATCCTCGACGACCGGAAGCTCTACGGACTCGTCTACAGCCAGCCGCTTCAGGCCAAGATCTCCTACGGGATCGGGTTCTGATCCCCGGCCCCGGGGACGGCTCCCCCAAAGGCGCGCACGGCCCCGGCCGCGCGCGCCTTTTGCTTTCCGGGCGCCCGCCCCGCCCTTGTCTTTTGCACCGCCGCACCGACACTCTGCCCGTGAAACCCGAGGGTCCTCCACCGTCCGCGCCGGGGGCGCCGCGCTGGGCCCTCCTCCTCGCCGCCGGCCTCGCCGCCCTGCCCTGCGCGCGCGGGCAGGCCGGCCCCGCGGCGCCCACCTGGTCGCGCGACGTCGCGCCCATACTGATGGAGAACTGCGTCGAATGCCACCGGCCGGGCCAGGTGGCGCCCTTCTCGCTCCTCGAGTACAGGGACGCCGCCAAGCGCGCCCGCTTCCTCGCGAAGACCGTGAGGGCCCGGGTCATGCCGCCCTGGGCCCCGGACGGGCCCGCGGGGGCCTTCCTCAGCGACCGGCACCTGCGCGAGGACCAGATCGCCACGATCGTGCGCTGGGCCGAGACCGGCGCAGCGCAGGGGGATCCCTCGCTCGCCCCGGCCGCCCCCCCGGAACCCGCGGACGGGTGGCACCTCGGGCCGCCCGACCTCGTCCTGCGGATGGGCCGTCCCTTCGCGGTCCCGGCGGGCCCGGGCGACACCTACCAGGTCTTCCCCATCCCCTTCAGCCTCGCGGGCGTGCCGAGGGACGTGCTCGCGAGGGCGCGGATCCCCGACTCGGACGTCCTCGCGGTCGCGGCGGTGGAGGTCCATGCGGGCAACCGGCGCTCGCTTCACCATGCCGACGTCTTCGTCGACACGTCGGGCGCGGCCCGCAAGCGGGAGGCCGCGGAGGGGGGCAACGGGTACGCGAGCTTCGGGACGCCCGGCTTCGTCCCGGCCGCCTACCTCGGCGGCCGCGTGCCCGGGATGATCCCGCGCTTCCTGCCCCCGGGGATCGCCGCAAGCGTCATGCCCATGACGGGGGACATCGCCCTGCAGGTGCACTACCTCGCGACCGGCAAGCCCGAGGTCGACCAGAGCGAGATCGGGATCTACTTCCTGCGCGAGCCCGCGAGGCGGATCATGGACTCGCTCTTCCTGCGCAGCTTCAAGCTCGACATCCCCGCGGGCGACGCCGCGTTCACGGTGGAGGACTCGATCGAGGTCCCTGCCGACTGCGCCCTCATGTCGGTGTTCGCCCACATGCACTTCGTCGGCCGCGAGGTGCACGCGAGCGCGCGGCTGCCGGACGGCACCGTGCGGCCCCTCCTCGACATCGGGCGCTGGAACTTCAAGTGGCAGGACCGGTATTTCTACAGGGAGCCCTTCGTGCTCCCCAAGGGGACGGTGGTGCGCTGCCGCTGGGTCTTCGACAACAGCGCCGCCAACCCCTCCAACCCGTTCTCGCCCCCGAGGGACATCCGCTTCGGGCCCAACTCCACGGACGAGATGTGCGAGCTGCAGCTGGGCCTGCTTCCCCTGAACCTCGGCGACGAGTCCCTCCTCCTGGACGCCCGGGTGAGGAAGATGAAGGAGAAGATCGCGGAGCTCACGCCCGAGCAGCGCGGCCGCTTCCACTGGGAGGACGCCTTCAACGACCTCGCAGGCCGGTAGCCCTCAGCGGCCCGCGCGCTCGGGGATGAAGCAGCCGAAGCCCTGCTTGCCGGGAAACGGCCCCGCCTTGCCCGCGGCTATCGCCTCCAGGACGTCGCGCAGGTCGTCGTGGGCGGCGGCCGGCCTCGCGAAGCCCAGGTCGCCCACCCTGTCGTCGATCCGTCCCCTGTAGAGCACGGCCCCGTCCTCCGAGAAGACGGCGGCCTCCGGCGTGAGGGTGGCCGACGCCGCCCCCGCGAGCCGGTGCCCGCGGTCGTCCGCCGTGGCAAACGAGATCGCGTACGAGCGGGCGTGCTCCCGGAGCGCCGGCAGGGCCGCCTCGGGGTCGACGTAGGCGCCGACGAAGGCGAAGCCGCGGCCCGAGAAGTCTGAGGCGAGCCGGTTCAGGACCGGGACGTACGCGTTGGACACCGGGCAGTCCTGCGAGAGGAAGACGACCACGATGCGCCGGGCCGGCGGGATGAGCGGCGTCCCGTCGAGGGTCGTGACGGCGAGCCGGCGCCACCAGGCGGGCGCCTGCACCGGGGCGTCGGCGGCGACGCACGCCAGGCAGAGCGCCAGGATCAGGCGGGGGCTCGCGCGCATTCCCGGGGAGAATCCAGGGCGCCGGGCGACCTAGGGACCCTTGACGTAGGTCTGTATCGCGCGCGCCGGGATGCGGCACGCGAGCGGCGCCCGGCCCGCGGCGAGCATGAAGTCCGCCGGGGACTCCGAGGTGTTCAGCACCACGACCGCCAGGCCCCCGCCGGGGTTCGAGAAGGCGACCGATTCGATCCCGGCCGGCCCGCCGTGCGACTCGATGCGGCGGGCGCCCGGGCGGACGAAGCGGCTGAACTGCCCGATGTAGTAGAACGCCGGCGTGTACCTGACCTCGCCCTTTGCCGTGTCGACGATGACCGGCGCGTCGCAGAGGTTCCCGACGTGGTTGGGGCCCCCCGTCTGGTCGAGGACGATGTTCCAGTCGATCCACCCGCACACCCAGTTCCTGAGGTCGTTGACCATGCTGTGGGCGTAGCGCTCGCCGTGCTCCCACATCCCGAGCTCGAACTTTCCGTTCGCCTCGCCTCGGTCGTTGCAGCCCTCGGTGAACAGGATCTGCTTGTCGGGAAACGCGGCGTGCGCGCGGGAGGACGCCGCGTAATCCTCGCTCACGTACCAGTGGATCGCGGTCCCCCACACGAACCCGGCCGCCGCCTTGTCGGAGAGGATCGTGGTCGTCCACTCGTCCAGCAGGTCCCGGTTGTGGTCCAGGACGCACAGGCGGACGCCCCCGAGGCCGGAGCGGCTGAGCGCCGGGCCGAGGTTGTCGCGGACGAAGTCGCGCTCCTGCGCCGCCGTGTAGATGCAGGATTCCCAGGTCTGGACGGCCTGCGGCTCGTTCTGGACGGTGAGCGCCCAGACGGGGATGTGCTCCTGGCCGTCCATCTCCCTCACGAAGCGCACCATGTAGTCGGCCCAGGCCTGCCGGTATTCCGGGCGGAGCGAGCCGCCGTGCAGCATCTCCCCGTTCGTCTTCATCCAGGACGGGGGGCTCCACGGCGACGCCAGCAGGCGGAAGTTGGCGGGGCCCGCGATGGACTGGACCTCGTGGATCAGGGGCAGCACCCAGCGGCGCATGGGCTCGAGCGAGAAATGCTCCAGGGCCGTGTCGCCCGCGACGGGGTCGAGCGCCCAGCTGCCGAGGGAGAAGTCGCAGCTGTTGATGTGGGTGCGGGCGAGCGTGTAGCCGATGCCCTGCGCCGGGTCGTAGTACCGGCGCAGGACCTCGGCCCTGCGCTCCGCGGGGAGCTGGTCGAGGACCCAGGCCGAGGACTCCGTGAGCGCGCCGCCAAACCCCTCGATCGCCTGGAGCCTGCTCTCCGGGTCGCAGACGATCGCGGGCACCCCGTCGGCCACGCCGCCGGGGCCGGCGACCTCGGAGAGCCTGTGGCCGCCGGACCGGGCGGTCTCGTAGACCGTCCAGGAATCCGCGGCCCGCAGGCCAAGTGAGGAGACGGCCGCGAGGAGCGGGACGGCGAGGCGGGACAGGCGGAGGGTGGGCATGGCGGATTTCATGAGTGGTCCTGAGCGGGCTAGGCCGCGGCGACCTTGCGCCGGGCGAGGTCGGCCTCGATCTCCCTCATCTTCTGGTCGGTGATGGAGTAGAAGAAGATGGCGAGCGCCCCGAGGAGGGCCAGAGCGGCGGGGATGACGCTGAAGAGAAGGCGTATCCCCCCAGTCGTCGCCGCGCCCTGGTCCGTGTTGGCCACGAACCCGTAGTAGGCCAGCAGCCAGCCGAGGGCGCCCGTGCCGATCGCGAGGCCCACCTTCTGCGAGAACACCGCGGCCGAGAAAAGGAGGCCGGTCGTTCGCCGGCCGAACCTCCACTCCCCGTAGTCCACCGTGTCGGCGTACATCGACCACAGGATTGCCGGGGTCGGGCCGACCACGAAGGACGCCACGATGTTGAGCGCGATGAGCAGCCCGTACGCGTGCGGGTCGACGAGGTAGAACGCCGCCATGCCGAGCGCGTTGGCGACGGAGAGGACGATCATGAGCGTCCTGCGCTCGGCCAGCCCCAGGAAGAACTTCGTGCAGACGGCGCCCGCGATGAAGGCGACGCTCCCGCTCGTCGCGTAGAGCGTGAACTTCGACTCGTCCCGGACGACATACTTGAAGAAGTAGATGATCGAGCCGCCGCGCACGGCGGCGTTCACCAGCGTGAAGAGCCCCGAGACGAACAGGGCGACCCAAGGCCCGTTCATCGCGACGTTGCGCAGGTCGGTCCCGAAGGCGCCCTTCTGGCCGGCCGGGGGCGTCACGCGCTCGCGCGTGTTCGCGAAGGTGTAGAGAAAAAGCGCGACCGAAATGACCGAGAAGATCAGCATCGTGTAGCGTATGCCCTCCGCCTCGTTGCCGCCCCCGAGAAGGTTCTTGAGCGGGACGACGAGGCGCACGATCAGGAACTGCCCGATGAAGGCGAAGATGAAGCGGTACGTCGAGAGGGAGGTGCGCTGCTCGGAGGAGGAGGACATGACCCCCATGAGCGCCGAGTACGGGATGTTGATCGCGCTGTAGGCGACCCACATGAGCCCGTAGGTCACGTAGGCGTAGACGAGCTTGCCGTGATGCGTGAGGGAGGGGTTCAGGAACATCACGTACCCGAGGACGCCGTAGGGCAGCGCCCCCCAGAGGAGGAACGGCCGGAACTTGCCCCAGCGCGTGCTGGTGTGGTCGGCGACGATCCCCATCGCGGGGTCCACCACCGCGTCGAACACGCGCAGCGAGAGGGTCATGGTCCCCACCGCCATCGCCGACAGCCCGAAGATGTCGGTGTAGTAGAAGACGACGAAGAGGTTGAAGAACTGGTAGAAGAAATTCGACGCCGTGTCGCCCAGGCCGTAGGCGATCTTTTCCTTCAAGCTGAGGCGTTCGGGGGCGGCCATGGGCCTTTGGGGTCCTGTGTTTGGGGCCGACCCGGGGGATTTCGGGGCTGGTCGGCGGTCCAGTGCGCCCATCAAGGATAGGGCCCTCCCCCTTTGTCAATCCCCATGTGCACCGCCAAGTGCATAGCCTGTCGGCCCGACACGGGGCGCCCGAATTTACTCTATTTTGCGGGGATTTCCCCGAGGGAGGCCCTCGTTTTCCCATTTTGTGTGCACAACAATTTTACTACTTGAAATTGGGTTTCCCCTTTGCTCTATTCCCAAAGGTTGCCGAGAAACAAAACGACGTGTCCGACTCCAGCCCCGCAATGGGAGCGACACCCAAAGCCCGCAAGCACCCCTCCCCATCAGCTCCCCAATCAACCAGCAACTGATCGCTGAACGGCTCAAGTTGTCGCGCACGACGGTCTCGCGGAGCCTGGCGAACCACCCCGCGATCAGCGCCGACACGAGGGCGCAGGTGCAGAGCCTCGCGGCGAAGATGGGCTACAAGGGCAACCCCACGCGCACACTGCGCCGCTCGCGCCAGAGCAAGCCCCTGACGATCGGTATCCTGATCGGCGTCCCCGCCGAGAACGTGGCGATGGCCACCTTTCCCTTCATCCTGCAGGGGATCCGCGAGCGCGCCGGCATGGAGCACGTGTCCATCGACGTGTGCTTCGAGAACCCCGCCTCCTTCGAGCCCTCCGTGCGCCCGCACAACATTTTCCGCAACATCCGCGGGGGCGACTGGCGGGGCACGGTGCTCATCTACCCCTTCCCCGAGCACACCGTGGGCCTGATCGCCAGGAAGATCTCGGCCGTCGCGGTCCTCGAGTCCTACAGCGCCCCTGGTATCGACACGATCGATACGGACGACTCGGTGGGCATCTTCGCCCTGGTCACGCAGCTCAGGAAGGCCGGGCACACGCGCATCGGCTTCCTCACCCTGGAATACCCCGTCGTCGGGCACTGGGCGACCCGGCGGTTCGGCGCCTACGTGGAGGCGCTGTTCTCGCTCGGCCTGCAGTTCCGCCCCGAGTGGGCCATCAACGTCCACAAGGCGGGCCCGCACTTCAAGGATGACCCGAGCATCACCGAGCACGTGATCCAGAGGATGCGCGAGGACAAGGTGACGGCGTGGGTGTGCGCGGCCGACCACCAGGCGTACCGGCTCATGGAGCAGCTTGCCGCGCGCGGCATCCGCGTGCCCGAGGACTGCTCGGTGACCGGCTTCGACGGGCTGGAGCCCCCGCCGGGGCTGCACCGGCTCGCCTCGATCCGTGTGCCGCACGAGGACATCGGCGCCGCGGCGGTCGCCCGCCTGCTGAGCCGCATCGTTCTTCCCAACGCCCCGCGCCGGAAGATCCTTGTCGAGGGAACGCCGGTCGAGGGGCTGACCGTGGCCCCGCCCCCGAAGCGCTGAGGGCCGGCCGTTGCCGGTCGGGGAGCCGGCGCCCCGGGACACGCCCGCCCACGAGCATGAACGCAGACCCCCATCCCCTTCGCCTCGCGCGCCGCCTCCTTGCGGCGTCCCTCGCCCTCGCCCCGGGCTGGGCGGCCCCGGCCAGTCCTGCGCCGCGGGCCGCCGCCGCCGCCCCGACGCTCGAATGGAACGACGAGTTCAACGGGCCGCTGGGGTCCGGCCCGGACACCGCGAAGTGGTCGTACGACATCGGCACGGGAAACCCCGCGGGCTGGGGCAACAACGAGCTCGAGTCCTACACGGACTCGAGGAGCAACTCGGTGATCGTCGCCGACCCCGACGCCACCGACGGGCGGGCCCTTGCGATCATCGCCCAGGCGTCGGACGGCTCGTACACATCGGCCCGGATCAACACGCAGTCCGCCTACGCGTTCAAGTACGGCCGCATCGAGATGAGGGCGCGCATGCCGACGGGCGCGGGCCTCTGGCCGGCGTTCTGGACGCTCGGCTCCAACATCGACACGGCGGGATGGCCCGCCTGCGGCGAGATCGACGTCATGGAATGGATCGGGCCGCAGCCCGGGCAGGTCGACGGCTCGCTTCACGGGAGCGGCTATCCCGGTTCCGGGCTGACGGGCGACGCGGTCCTTCCGGGCGGCGCGAGCTACAGCGACGCCTACCACGTCTTCGCCGCGGACTGGTATCCCGGCGAGATCGTCTTCTCCGTGGACGGGGTGGTGTACGAGGACCAGAAGCAGTCCGCGGCGCCCGCCGGGTACGCGTGGCCCTTCGTCCAGCCCTTCTTCATCCTGCTGAACCTCGCCGTGGGCGGGGATTTCCCGGGCGCCCCGAACTCGAGCACGTCGTTTCCGCAGAGCTACCTGGTCGACTATGTGCGGGTGTACGCGCTGCCTTCCCAGACGCCGCCGGCGGGCCTCGTCTGGGGGCCCTCCCCGCCCGCCAACGTTACCGCCTACTCGCCGTCCCCCTCCAGGGTGAGCGTCTCGTGGCACCCGCCGTTCAGCACATTCGGGGCGGCCGTCACCGGCTACACGCTCCTGCGGGCGACGGATCCCGCGCTCACGCAGAACGTCGCGCAGTGGAACATGGGGCTCTCGACCTCGTACACGGACACCTCCGTCCAGGCAGGCACGTCCTACTACTACGGCGTCACGGCCACGACCGCGAACGGCGCGTCGGCGCCCTCGGACCCCGTCCTCGTGTCGCCCGTCGCCCCGGCCGCGAACGCGGTCCTCTCCAACATCTCCTCGCGGGCCCTCGTCGGCACGGGCGGCGACGTGGCCATCCCGGGCTTCGTGATCGCGGGTTCCGCGCCCATGACGCTCCTCATCCGCGCCTCGGGCCCCGTCCTTTCCCTGGCCCCCTTCGACCTGCCGGGCACCCTTGCCGACCCGCTGCTCCAGCTCTACATGAGCAACGCCGACGGCACCTCGACGCTCATCAACTCCGACCAGGGCTGGGGCGGCGACGCGCAGATCGCCTCCACCGCCGGCGCCGTCGGGGCCTACCTCTGGCCCGACGCGACGAGCGCCGACTCGGCCCTCGTCGTCACGCTGCAGCCCGGCGCGTACACGGCGAACGTCTCGGGGGCGGCCAGCGACACGGGCATATCGCTCGTGGAGGTCTATGCGGCGCAGTCGCCGGGGGGATCCGGCCTGTCCAACATCTCGTCCCGGCAGTTCGTGGGGACGCAGGGCAACGTCGCCATCCCGGGATTCGTGATCGGGGGATCGACGCCCATGACCGTGCTCATCCGCGCGTCGGGGCCCGTCCTGTCCCAGGCCCCGTTCAACCTGGCGGGGACCCTGCCCGATCCGCTCCTTCAGCTCTACCGGAGCAACGGCGACGGCACCTCCACCCTCATCGGCTCCAACGCCGGATGGGCCGGCAGTCCAGAGATCGTCGCCACCGCGGCAGCCGTGGGCGCCTACTCGTGGCCCGACGCCTCAAGCACGGACTCGGCGCTCCTTGTGACCCTGCCGCCCGGCGCCTACACCGCGGTCGTCTCCGGCGCCAGCGGCGACACGGGCGTCTCGCTGGTGGAGCTCTACGACGTCCTGTAGGCGGTCTGCGCGGGTCGTCCGGGGGAAGGCCGCGCCACGCGGGTCCGCGCGGATTCGCCGGCGCCCGTGCAAGGGGGAAATGCCATGCCAACCCGTCTCAAAACACTATTTTGTTAACAATAATTAGCACAGAGTTATGCACCCCATTTGGCGGTTCATAATGTTTCTTAACTAATTTATTTATAATATGATAAATTATTACTTGAGGAACAGATATACCCGCATTCATCCATGAATTTCAACCATTTAGTGCACACTTTTTTCTTGCGTCTTTCGGTTCTGACTTCACACAACCTTGCCTCACGCCGCAGCGGCCCCAAGCGGCGTCCCCTTACCCCCGGATTTCATGCTTTCCACACTCCCACGGCCCGAGGCGAGGCGCAGGAATTTCTCCCGCCCGCGGCCCCTTCGCCCGCCGGGCGAGGCCCCGGCCCAGGCGGCGGCCGCGAGGCTGGGCGGCGGCCCCGACTTCGTGCGCGGCGCGCTGCGGCGCGCCGGCGGCTCCATTCTCCGCGTCGAGGTGCTGATCGGCGTTCCCGAGGGCAAGGTCGCGACAGCCACGTTTCCCCTGATCCTCAAGGGCGTCTGCGAGCGCGCGGAGATTGAGGCGCGCGCGCGCGCCGAGCTCGGGGGCATGACGATATCCGTCCGCTGCGAGGCGCCGGACGGATTCCACCCCGAGCGTGCGGACGAGGAGGCTCCCCGTCCCGGAGACCGGGACCTGCACGGCATCATCCTCGTTTACCCCTTTGCGCACTCCGCGGTGGCCTCGCTCCTTCGGAGGAACCGCGCGGTGTCGGTGCTTGAAAGCTACGACGGGCTCGACATCGACGCCGTCGACACGGACGACGAGGCGGCCGTGTCCGCCCTTGTCGGGAGCCTCCACGAGGCCGGGCACTCCCGGATTGGCTTCCTCTCCTGGGACTATCCCGTGGGCGGCCACTGGGTCGCGCGCCGCTTCAACGGGTTTGCCACGGGCATGTGCGCCCGGGGCCACGGGATCAACGGCGACTGGGTCATCAACGCCGGGAGCGGCCCGCGCCTTTCCGCGGAGGAGGCCGCCGACAAGGCGGCCCGCGCGGTCCGGGATGTCGGCGTCACCGCCTGGGTCTGCGCCGCCGACCACCAAGCGTACCACCTCATCAAGAGCCTGGAGTCCCGGGGAATCCGCGTGCCGCGGGACTGCTCCGTGACGGGCTTCGACGGCCTCGAGGCCCCCGCGGGCCTTCCCCTCGCGGCATCGGCGCGCGTCGCCCACGAGCACATCGGCTCCTCCGCCCTCACGCGGATGATCAACCGGATCCTGTACCCCTCCTCCTCCTCCCGAAGAATCCTTGTCAGCGCCCACCCTGTACCCGGCGAGACGATAGCCGCGCCGAGGCAGCCCTGAGCCCAAAACACCCCACCCTTCCCCGGCTGCCACGGCAGCAAGCCCCGACCATGCGCCTTCCCTCACCCTTCCCGTTTCCCCGGAACTTCGTCTGGGGCGTCTCAGCGGCCGCGCCCCAGATAGAGGGTGCCTCGGCCGCGGACGGCAAGGGCGAGTCGGTCTGGGACCGCTTCGCCCTCCGCAAGGGGGCGATCCTGAACGGCGACAGGCTCGACCCGGCCTGCGACCACTATCACCGCTACGCGAAGGACTTCGCGCTCATGCGCGAGCTCGGCATCAGGCACTACCGCCTGTCGCTCGCGTGGCCCCGCATCTTCCCCGGCGGCGACGGCCCGCTGAACCAGCGCGGCCTCGACTTCTACCAGCGGATCACCGACGCGATGCTCGAGAACGGCATCACCCCCTGGGTGACGATGTTCCACTGGGACCTGCCGCAGGCCCTCGAGGACCGCGGGGGATGGCGCTCGCGGGTCGTGCCCAGGGCCTTCGCCACCTACGCCGACACGGTCGTGAAGGCGCTCGGCGACCGCGTGAAAAACTGGATCACGGTGAACGAGATCCGCTGCTTCACCGTCCAGGCGTACGGGGGGACCGGCAAGGCCCCGGGTTTCACGGAGAGCCGCAGCGTCGTCAACCAGACCGTACACAACGCGCTCCTCTGCCACGGCCACGGCGTCCGCGCGGTGCGCGAGCACGGCGGCCGCGGCGCGCGCTGCGGCCTGAGCGACAACTGCGAGACGGTCATACCCGTCACCGAGACGCCAGCCGACGTCGCCGCCGCGCACGAGTGGTTCTCGGAGGCCAACCAGTCGATACTCGGGCCCATCTACGAGGGCCGCTACAGCGAGGCCTTCCTGCGCCGGTGCGGGTCGGCCCGCCCGAAGGTCGAGCGGGGAGACTTCGCCCTTATCAGCCAGCCGACCGACTTCCTGGGCCTCAACATCTACGCCGGCCTCTTCGTGCGCCGCGGCGCGGACGGGCGGCCGCAGCTGCTCTTCCCCTCGGCCAGCTATCCCCGCACCGACAGCGCGTGGCTCCACCTGGCGCCGCGCGCCCTCTACTGGGCCCCCCGCCTCGTCTCGGCCGTCTACGGCGTCAAGAGCGTCTATGTCACCGAGAACGGGTGCGGCTACGACGACGACGTGGTCAAGGGGGGCGAGTGCCTCGACCTGCACCGCGTCGAGTACCTGCGCAGCTACCTGAAAGAGCTGCAGCGCACCATAGCGGACGGGACGCCCGTGCGCGGGTACTTCGTCTGGTGCTTCCTGGACAACTTCGAGTGGACCGACGGCTACACCCGGCGCTTCGGAATCGTGCACAACAACTTCAGGACGCAGAAGCGCACCCCGAAGCTGAGCGCCCACTGGTACCGCGCGGTCATAGCGTCCAACCAGCTCCTTTGAGCCCGTGGCCGGTGGAGGAGCTGGCCGAGATCCCGAGCCGGTCGCCCATCCTGGCGTAGGTCTCGACGCACGAGGCGCTCTGCTCGACGATGTCCGCGTCGAACATGATGCGGCCCTCCGCGAACAGCGTGATCACGCACGAGCCGCCGAAGGCGAACATCCCCTTCTCCTCGCCCTTCACCGCCGCCTGCCCGGGGCGGAAGCTCTGGACGATGCTGCCGACGTTGGTCGCCCCCACCTCGAGCATCGCCACCTCGCCGAACTCCGGCGCCTCGATCCGGGTCACGAACCGCTTGTTCCTGACGAGATAGGCGATGTTTTGGCGGAGCGCTATCGGGTTAACCGAGTAGAGGCTGCCCTTGATGAGCCTGGGCTCCGAGGGTATGCCCGAGACGGGGAAGTGGAACCTGTGGTAGTCGCTCGGGCAGAGCCTTGAGATCAGCATCGACCCCCGCTCGAACCTCCTGGCGAGCTTCGCGTCCCCGAGGAGCTCCTCCAGCGTGAACTTCGCGCCCTTGATGTAGAAGCCCTGCGCACGGCTGACGTCGGGGAACGCCAGGTGGCGGCCGTCGGCGGGGAAGACCGCCACCCCGTAGCCCTGGGCGATCGGCCGGCTCTCGGGCTTGAGCGCGCGGTGGAAGAACTGGTTGAACGTCGCGAAGTCAAAGGGGGACTTCGCGAAGTCGGACACGTCGATCTCGTAGTCCGCGATGAACGGGATGACGCGCATGGCGCTCGCGGGCCGGTTCATCCGCCAGCCATAGTACAGGGAGAACAGCCGGCGCCGGATGAGGAGCCAGACGGCGAGGCGGCCGACCGGGTTGTCGTAGGCCAGCCGCAGCCACCGCTCGCCGAAGACCTTCTCGGTCTTCGTCTCCCGCAGGTAGCGGTCAAAATATCGGATCGGTTCGGGCTGCAAGGGGCAGTTGCGGTTTCCCCATTTTTCGCAGATTCTGCGAGTCCGCCATGGAAAATTTCACTTATTTCAATCCCACGCGCATCCTCTTCGGCCGGGGCCAGATCTCGGCGATCGACGCGGAGCTCCCGGCATCGGCCCGGGTGCTCCTCCTGGCAGGGGGCGGCAGCATCCGCGCGAACGGCGTCCACGGCCAGGCACGCAAGGCCCTCGGCAGCCGGGTCGTCTTTGAGTTCTTCGGTGTCGAGGCGAACCCCGACTACGACACGCTCATGAAGGCGGTCGGGATCGCCCGCAAGGAAAAGGTCGACTGGATCCTCGCCGTCGGCGGCGGCTCCGTCCTAGACGGGGCGAAGTTCGTCGCCGCGGCGGTGCCCTACGCGGGGGACCCCTGGGAAATCCTCACGACACGGGGAGACAAGCTGAAGGCCGCGCTGCCCATCGGCGCCATCCTCACGCTCCCGGGCACGGGCTCGGAGGCCAACGGCGCGTCCGTCATCAGCCGGCGCTCCGCGAAGGAGAAGCTGGCGTTCATCAGCCCCCTTGCTTTCCCGCGGTTCTCGGTCCTCGACCCGGAGACCACCTTCTCCCTTCCCGAGCGCCAGATCTCGAACGGCGTGGCGGACGCGTTCACGCACGTCATCGAGCAATACCTCACCATCCCGGCCCGGGCCGCGATCCAGGACCGCTTTGCGGAGTCCGTGATGCGCGTCCTGATCGACGAGGGCCCCCGCTCTGTGAAGGACCCCGCGGACTACGACTCCCGCGCGAACGTCGTCTGGGCGACCACCTGGGCGCTGAACGGCGCCATCGGCGCCGGCGTGCCCCAGGACTGGGCCAGCCACATGATCGGCCACGAGCTCACGGCGCTCCACGGGATCGACCATGCCCGGACGCTCGCGGTCGTCGTGCCCAGCCTGCTCAACGTGCAGAGGGCGACGAAGGGGGCGAAGCTCCTTCAGTACGGCGAGCGCGTCTGGGGCGTGAGCGCCGGCTCCGACGCCGCCCGCATCGACGCGGCGATCGAGAGGACGCGAAACTTCTATGAATCCCTGGGCCTGCGCACACGCCTCACGGACTACGGCGTCTCGGTGGAGACCGCGGCCGAGGTCGCGCGCCGGCTCAAGGCCCGCGGCGCCATCGCCCTGGGGGAGCGCGGCGACATCACGCCCGAGGTCGTCGAGCGGATCCTCAGGCAGGCGGCCTAGCCGCCCGAGCCGCCGGCGTTGACCACGGGCGTCGCGGTGTCGGCCGCGTCCCAGAAGACGTGGCGCGAGCGGTGCGCCTCGGGCTCCGCCCTTGGCGCGACGTCCAGGTGCATGACCGGGTAGTTGTCCTTGGCGAGGTACCTCGGCCATTCCGGGACGTCCTTGCTGTTGGGGTTGCCCGTCTTCGCAAAGTTGGACCAGTACGTCGCGATCGTCTCCGAAAGCGCCATGTCCTCGGGCTGCCAGGGCACGTCGCTGGCGGAGGAGACGAGGGCACCGAAGACGTAGGGGATCTCCCCGGCGTGGGGCGAGCCGACGTCGGCCGCCTTAGCAAGCCTTCCGTTGATCACCGTCCCGGGGACGATCGGGATCACGCGGTCGAACTGGTAGCGGTAGACCGGCGCGTCGCCCGTCGTGAGCTGCATCTCGATCCACCTCCACGTCGAGCTCACGATGAAGCGGTCGCCGGCGAGGTCGCCCGCGGAGCGCACGGCCTCCTCGTCGGTCCCGGCCGGGTAGAGGCGCAGGACCGCGTCGGCAAGGTCCCCGTATTCCACGCGGACGGAGTCGGAGAAGCTCTTCGCGGTCGGCCGCTTGCTCCCGAACACCGCGTACACCCGCGACTCGTCCGCATTCCATCCGGCGAGCAGCGGGACGTGGGCCTGGCTGCCCTCGGCGTAGATCGAGTAGACGTCCTTCGGCAGGAAGTAGCCGTCCACGACCGCGCCGTCCTTGAGCGTCTTGTCGTCGAGCGCGGCCCTCAAGACCGCCTTGGCCGGCCGCGAGCGCAGGTCCGCGATCGACTTGGCCCCCATGAGCCCCGCGAACTCGGCGCCGTTCGCCTCCGCGTCGGCGAGCGAGATGACGTGGGCGGGGATCCGCCGCGTCCCGACCAGCGAGCCGCTCTCGCCGATCGCCTTGTGGAAGAGGCCGCGCGCCGTCGGCGACGCCATCTGGGCGCTCACCGAGTAGGAGCCGGCGGACTCCCCGAAGATCGTCACGTTGCCCGGGTCCCCGCCGAAGGCCGCGATGTTGCGCTGCACCCACCGCAGCGCCGCCGTCTGGTCCATGAGGCCGTAGTTGCCCGAGGCGCCGCGGCCCGACTCCGCCGTCAGCTCCGGGTGCGAGAAGAAGCCGAACACGCCGAGCCGGTAGTTCATGCTGACGACCACGACGCCCTTCGTCGCGAGGTGCCCGCCGTACTGCCGGGGCTCCGACGTGCCCCCGGCCTCGAAGCCGCCGCCAAAGATCCAGACCATGACCGGCAGCTTCGCGCCGGCCGACCTGGCGGGGGTCCAGACGTTCAGGTAGAGGCAGTCCTCGCTCGGCCCCTTGTCCCGGAAGACCATGTCCGAGAAGATGGACCCCTGCATCGGCCTGGGCCCGAACTTCTTCGCGTCGCGGACCCCCGCCCACGGGGCCACGGGCTGGGGCTCCCGCCAGCGCAGGTCGCCCACCGGGGGGGCCGCGAACGGGATGCCGAGGAAGGCGCGCACTCCCGGGTCGGGCGCGGACATCCCCTCGATCATCCCGGAGTCTATCCGGACCTGGTTGTCGGCGAGGGCGCGCGTCGTAAGGGTCATGGCGAGGAGGAGCACCGTCTTTGCGATCCGATGCGGGAGGGTGGCGAAGTCCATAGGATGTGGCTCGGTTGCGCCCGCCCCTTGCGGGCCCGAGGAGGGGGTGGGAACGCGCGGCCCCGGGTAGCCGCGGCGAACACCCGAAGAAACCCAAGCCGGGAGGACGTGTCAACCGCCCGGACCCGCCCCGGCGACCGCGCTTGTCGGGTCGCGCCGGATTCCTCAGTGTCCAGGCAGATGACCCATCGTCGCGCCGCCGCAATCGCCCTGGCCGGGATCCTCGGTGCGTCCAGCGCCTCCGCCGCGGGCCTCGCCTGGGAGCGCCAGATCGTCGAGGCCACCGCGCAGCCCGGCCAGAAGGTCGTCCACGCGGCGTTCCCGTTCCGGAACGCGGGCGACAAGGCCGTCACGATCACGTCCGTGGAGACAAGCTGCCGCTGCACCCGGGCGGACACCGCCAAGGCGACCTACGCCCCCGGCGAGTCGGGCGCCGTCAGCGTGGACTTCACCGTGGGGGGCTGGACGGGCGTCGTCGACAAGGAGGTGACCGTGACGACCGACGGGCCCGGGGCCAAGCCGGTCGTCCTGACACTTCGGGTCACGATCCTCGAGGAGGCGCCGGCGAAGCCGCCGGCGCCCTGATCAGGAGAGGACCCATTCCCCGTTTTTCACGGAGAAGGTGGCGGTCGTCCCCTCGGCGACCTCGCCGGAGATGAGCCCCCGCGCGAGGCGCGTCTCGATCTGGCGCTGGAGGTAGCGCTTGAGCGGGCGGGCGCCGAAGACCGGGTCGTAGCCCTTCTCCGCCGCCCATTCCCGGGCCTTCTTGTCGAGCGCCACGACGACGCGGCGGTCGGCGAGGCGCTTGTTCAGGTCGACCAGAAGCAGGTCCACGATCGAGCCGATCTCCTCCAGTGTCAGGGGCTTGAAGAGGATGGTCTCGTCGATCCGGTTCAGGAACTCCGGGCGGAACGACGCGCGCAGCTCCGCCATCACGCTCTCCCTGACGCTCTCCGGTATGGTGTCGCCCGTCACGCCCTCCAGGAGGAAGCGCGAGCCGATGTTCGACGTCATGATGATGATCGTGTTCTTGAAGTCCACCGTGCGGCCCTGCGCGTCCGTGATCCTGCCGTCGTCCAGCACCTGCAGGAGGACGTTGAAGACGTCCGGATGGGCCTTCTCCACCTCGTCGAAGAGGACGACGGCGTAGGGCTTGCGCCTGACGGCCTCCGTGAGCTGGCCGCCCTCGTCGTAGCCCACGTAGCCCGGCGGCGCGCCGATCAGGCGCGAGACAGCGTGCTTCTCCATGTACTCGGACATGTCGATGCGCACGACCGCCGACTCGGTGTCAAAGAGCGTCTCGGCCAGCGCCTTGGCGAGCTCCGTCTTGCCGACACCCGTGGGCCCCAGGAAGAGGAAACTGCCGACCGGCCGGCGCGGGTCCTTGATGCCGCTCCTCGCGCGCAGGATGGCCTCCGTCACGAGCGTGACGGCCTCGTCCTGGCCGATGACGCGCCTGTGGAGTGTTTCCTCGAGCCTGAGGAGCTTCTGCTTGTCGCCCTCGAGGAGCCGCGTCACCGGCACCCCCGTCCACTTGGCGACGATCTCGGCGATCTCCTCGCCAGAGACCTCCTCCTTGAAGAGCGTCGTCCCCTTGGACGGCTTCTCAAGCTTCCTGAGCTCCGCCTCGAGCTGGGGGATCCTGCCGTGGCGCAGCTCGGCCACCTTGTTCAGGTCGTAGGCCCGCTCGGCCTTCTCCATGTCGAGGCGCGTCGCCTCGAGCTCCTCGCGCGCCTTGCGAACGCGGTCGATTGAGGCCTTCTCCTTGTCCCACTGAAGCTTGAGCCCGCCCGCCTTCTCGCGGACCTCGGCGAGCTCCTTGCGCAGGACGGAAAGCCTCTGCTTGCTGGCGTCGTCCTTCTCCTTCGCGAGCGCGGTCTCCTCGATCTCGAGCTGCAGCGCCCGGCGCGTGAGCTCGTCCAGCTCCTGGGGCATCGAGTCCATCTCGGTGCGGATCATCGCGCACGCCTCGTCCACGAGGTCGATCGCCTTGTCCGGCAGGAACCTGTCGGAGATGTAGCGGTTGGAGAGGATGACCGCGTTCACGAGCGCGTTGTCCTGGATCGTGACGCCGTGGTGGAGCTCGAAGCGCTCCCTGAGTCCCCGCAGGATCGAGATTGCGTCCTCGACGCTCGGCTGCTCGACGACGACCGGCTGGAAGCGGCGCTCCAGCGCCGCGTCCTTCTCGATGTGCTTCCTGTACTCGTCGAGCGTCGTCGCGCCGATGCAGTGGAGCTCCCCGCGGGCGAGCATGGGTTTCAGCAGGTTGCCGGCGTCCATCGCGCCGTCGACCTTGCCCGCGCCGACGATCAGGTGCAGCTCGTCGATGAAGAGGATGACCTTGCCGTCCGACTGCTTGACCTCGTTCAGGACGGCCTTGAGGCGCTCCTCGAACTCGCCGCGGTACTTCGCGCCGGCGACCAGGGCGCCCATGTCCAGGGCGAACACCGTCGAGTCCTTGAGCCCCTCGGGCACGTCGCCCCGCAGGATCCTCTGGGCCAGGCCCTCGACGATCGCGGTCTTGCCGACGCCGGGCTCGCCGATCAGGACCGGGTTGTTCTTCGTCTTCCTTGAAAGGATGCGGATCGTGCGGCGGATCTCGTCGTCGCGGCCGATGACGGGGTCGAGCTTGCCCTTCCTCGCGCGGTCGACCAAGTCGACGCCGTACTTCTCCAGAGCCTGGTAGGTCGCCTCGGGGTTGTCGGTCGTCACCCTCTGGCTCCCGCGGACCTCCTTCAGGGCGTCCATCACCTTGGAGCGGTCGAGCCCGAAGCTCTTGAAGAGCTTCTTCATCGCCTCGGGCTTGCCGAGGTCGATCAGGGCCAGGAAGAGGTGCTCCACGCTGACGAACTCGTCCTTGAGGGACTTGGACTCCTTCTCGGCACGGGTGAGCACGTCGTTCACGGCCTGGGTCACGTAGACCTTGGATGTGTCGACGCTGCCGGTCACCTTGGGCACACGCTCGAGCTCGCGGTCGACGGCCAGCTGGAGCGCGCTCGAGGACAGCCCCATCTTGTCGATGAGCCCAGGGATGATGCCGTTCTCCTGCGCCAGGAGCGCCGACAGCAGGTGCCACGTCTCCACCTCGTTGTGGTTGAGGCGGCGGGCGATCGCCTGGGCGTCCAGGACGGCCTGGCGCGACATCTGGGTGAGGTTATTGGTGTCCATTCGGGTGCTCCTTTTGCAGGGGACGGGCCAATGGGGCGCAGGCGCCTTCAGAGGGGATGTCCCGGCAGGGGTGCGTCACAGACAGCCAAATAGGCACACGTGTTACCGTGTTAAGGTCAATATTGACCCACAGGTTTTGGTTCACACCCGGGCAAAAAGCGCGCATGCTCGCGCGAACCCAAACCCCCGACCATGAAGGTTATCCCCACCCTCGCCGCCCTGCTTGTCCTCGCCCAGGGATCCCCCTCGTTCGGGGAGCCGGACGCCTATGTCCCGGGACCGGACTCGGTCGCCCAGCCCGGCGTGCCCCAGGGAGAGCTGATCGCCTTCGAGTTCTCGAAGTCCCAGGTGTTCCCGGGAACCACGCGGAAGGTCACGGTCTACGTGCCGCGCCAGTACACCCCCGCGAAGCCCGCCTGCGTCTACGTCGACCAGGACGGCGTGCAGTTCAGCGCCCCGACCGTCCTGGACAACCTGATCGCGCGCGGGGAGCTGCCCGTCATGATCGGCGTCTTCGTGACGCCGGGCGTCGTGAACCCCATCGACCCCAAGGCGGCGCTCGCCCGCTTCAACCGCAGCTTCGAATACGACGGCCTCGGGGACGGGTACTGCCGGATGCTTCTGGACGAGGTTCTGCCCGAGGTGGAGACGAAGTCGACCGCGGACGGGAGGCCGGTGCGCCTCTCCCACTCCGGCAACGACCGCGCGATCGCCGGCTCAAGCAGCGGCGCGATCGCGGCGTTCAACGCGGCGTGGGAGCACCCCGAGGCCTTCAGCCGGGTCATAAGCGCCATCGGGACCTACGTCGGCCTGCGCGGCGGCGACAGGTTCCCGACGCTCATCCGCAAGTACGAGCCCAAGCCCATCCGCGTATTCCTGCAGGACGGTTCGGGGGACCTGAACATCTACGCCGGCGACTGGTGGATGGCCAACCAGACGATGGAGCGGGCGCTGGAGTTCTCGGGATACGAGGTGAACCACGCGTGGGGCGACGGCCACCACAGCGGCAAGCACATCACGTCGATCCTTCCCGATGCGCTGCGCTGGGTGTGGAAGGACTGGCCGAAGGCGGTCGGGAACGGGCCGACGCAGAACGGCGCGCTGAAGGCCCTCCTCGTCCCGGGGGAGGGATGGCAGGTGGAGGACCGGGGCAGGGCCTATTTCGGGGGACCGGTCTTCGACGCAAGGGGCGGCATGCGGGTCGCCCTCGACCCCCGGGTAAAATTGGCGGCGGGCCTTTCAAATGCCGGCACCCCGCCCTGGGAGAGACCGGGAAGCACCCACATGGGTCCCGACCAGAGGTATTACTGCACGGACGGGGACCGGATCCTGGCCTATGATGGCGAGGGAAAGGCCTCGACGATCGCCGAGGGGATTTCAGCCCGTGAACTCGTCGTGGCCCATGACGGCAGCGTCTACGCGACGGAACCCGGTCACGGGGACACCGAGAGCAGGGTCTGGCTCATCGCCAAGGACGGAGGGAAAAAGGTCGTGGACACCGGCCTTCGCTCGGCGACGGGAGTCACCGTCTCGCCCGACCAGTCGCTTCTTTATGTCGCCGACGGGGCGTCCCACTGGATCTACAGCTACCAGATCCAGCCGGACGGCACGCTCGCCGACAAGCAGCGCTACTACTGGCTCCATGTGGCGGACACCGAGGACGCGAGCCATGCGGTTGGCCTCTGCTGCGACCAGGCGGGCTGGCTTTATGTGGCGACGGATCTGGGAGTCCAAGTCTGCGACCAGGCCGGGCGGGTCAATGCGATCCTTCCCCTGCCGAACGGTCCCGTCACCTCGGTGGCCTTTGGAGGTGAGCATTTTGACACGTTGTACGCGACCAGCGGGTCTACCCTCTATAGGAGAAGGCTGAACGCCATCGGCGCCAACCCGTGGGCCCCTCCCATCCTTCCGCCCGCGCCGAAGCTCTGAGGAACCTGCCCCGCTCCCCGACCGGATGAACGACGAACTGATCCAGCTCCTGGGGCGGGCGAACGTCCTGATCGAGAGGGAGGACCTGATCCCCTACTCCTTCGACGCGACCGCGGTGCTGAAGCAGATCCCGCAGGTGGTGGTCTTTCCCCGAACGGCCGCCGAGGTCTCCGGCGTGCTGAAGATCGCCGGCAGGCACGGGGCCCCCGTGGTCGCCAGGGGAAGCGGGACGGGCTTAAGCGGCGGGAGCGTCCCCACGCCGGGCTCCGTCGTCCTCTGCCTCGTCAAGATGGACCGGATCGTCGAGCTCGACGCCCGGAACTTCACGGTTCGCGCCCAGGCCGGGGTCCTGACCCAGGCTGTCTACGACGCCGCCGACGCTGCCGGCCTCTTCTATCCCCCCGACCCCGGCTCGATGAAGGTGTCGACCGTCGGCGGGAACGTCGCCGAGAATTCCGGGGGGCTGCGCGGGCTCAAGTACGGCGTCACCCGCGACTACGTGATGGGCCTCGAGGTCGTCCTGGCCGACGGCGAGATCTGCACGCTCGGCAACAAGTGCGTGAAGGACGTCGCCGGCTACAGCCTGAAGGACCTCTTCATCGGCAGCGAGGGCACGCTCGGGATTGTCACGGAGGTGCTCCTCAAGCTGCTGCCGAAACCGGCGGCGCGCCAGACGCTGCTCGCGACCTACGGGCGCATGGACGCCGCGGCCGAGACCGTCTCGGCGATCATCGCGGCGAGGATCGTCCCCTGCACCCTCGAGTTCCTTGACCGGAAGACGATCCACTGCGTCGAGGACTTCACCCACGTGGGCCTGCCGCGCGACGCGGAGGCGCTCCTCCTGATCGAGGTCGACGGGCACCCCGCGGCCGTCGCCGACGAGGCCGCGCACATCCAGAAGCTCTGCACGCAGAACGGCGCGACCTCGGTCCGGCTCGCCGCCGACGCCGCCGAGGCGACCCGCCTGGCGTCCGCGAGGCGCAGCGCCTTCAGTGCGCTCGCCCGCGTGAAGCCGACGACGATCCTCGAGGACGCCACGGTCCCAAGGACGGAGCTCGCGGCGATGATACGGTTCATCCAGGAGACAGCCGCAAGGCACCGCCTCGACATCGCCACCTTCGGGCACTTCGGGGACGGAAACCTCCACCCGACATTCCTGACCAACGAGAGGGACGCGGACGAGATGCACCGGGTCGAGCTCGCGATGGGGGAGATCTTCACGAAGGCCCTCGCGCTCGGGGGCACCATCACGGGCGAGCACGGGGTCGGCCTCGCGAAGAAGGCGTTCCTGAGGGACCAGGTCGGCGACGCCAGCTACGCC
The DNA here is from genome assembly GCA_964509885.1 of uncultured Opitutaceae bacterium. GTDB lineage: Bacteria > Verrucomicrobiota > Verrucomicrobiia > Opitutales > Opitutaceae > Palsa-1447. The sequence goes on from CAZDZL010000003.1 coordinate 138,432, forward strand.
CTCCTGAGGCGGGTCAAGCGGACGCTCGACCCGGGCAACCTCCTGAACCCCGGGAAGATCTTCGACCTGTGAGCGCCGCCCCGAGCCTCCTCAAGTCGCTGGATTATTCGGTCCTGCAGCAATGCATGCACTGCGGGCTCTGCCTCCCCTCCTGCCCGACGTACCTGGAGACGGGGCGGGAGCGCAATTCCCCGCGGGGCAGGATATCCCTCATGAGGGCGATCGCCGACGACGAGCTGGGGGCCACGAAGGCCTTCGCGGACGAGATGGCCTACTGCCTTGGCTGCCTCGCGTGCGCGACGGCCTGCCCCGCCGGCGTCGACTATGGGACGCTCTTTGAGACGGCACGCGCCGAGGCCGAGCGCAGCGGCGCCTCGTCGACGCCCATGCGCTCGTTCATCCGGTACTTCTCGCTCCGGGTTCTCCTCTATCGCCCGTGGGCGCTGCAACTCCAGGCCCGGCTCCTGAGGTTCTACGAGACGTCGGGCCTGCGCAGGCTGGTCAGAAAGGCCGGGATCTTCGCCCTGCTTCCGAGGAGAGTCGGGGAAATCGAGCGGCAGGCGCTTCCCATACGGGCGAAATTCTCGGACGAGGTAATCGGCCTACTCGAGAAGCCCGTCGGAGAGGCGAGGCACCGGGTCGCGGTGCTGACCGGATGCATCCAGGACATTGCCTTCTCGGACGTGAACCGCGCGACTGTGGACGTGCTCCTGGCGAACGGGTGCGAGGTGGCCACACCCCGGGCGCAGTCCTGCTGCGGCTCGCTGCACGTCCACAACGGGGACCTCGAGACGGCCCGGGCGCTCGCGCGCCGCCAGGTCGACGCGCTCGACCCCTCCGGATTCGACGCGATCATCTCGAATTCGGCGGGATGCGGCTCGCATGTGAAGCGCTACGGCCACCTTCTATCCGACGATCCCGCCTATGCTGCGCGGGCGGCAGCCTGGTCGTCCAAGGTCAGGGATATCTCGGAATGGCTGGTGGAGATCGGGTTTCGGAGGCCGACCGCGCCAGGACCGGGCGCGACGCCAACCTCGGTCACCTACCACGAGGCCTGCCACCTGTGCCACGGGCAGAAGATATCGTCCCAGCCCCGGGAGGTCCTGAGGTCGATCCCGGGCGTCGAGCTCCGCGAGTGCGCCGAGGCGACGATGTGCTGCGGGAGCGCCGGGGTGTACTCGCTCACCCAGCCCGGGACGGCAATGTGGCTGCGCGACCGCAAGGTCGCGCATATCCGGGAGACGGGAGCGGCGGTGGTTGCCACGGCGAATCCAGGCTGCCAGCTTCAAATCCAGCAAGGACTCGGCGATAGCGCGGGTGGCGCCGTGAGGGTGGCCCATCCCGTCGTCCTGCTCGCCGAGGCGTACCGTTCGGAGGGGTGACCGCACGGAGGCGGCCTCGGGCAGGGCTCAATAGCCTTGATTACCCCTGCTCCGTGGGGCACAAAGCTCGTCCCCCTTTTGGGACGCTTAGCTCAGTTGGTTAGAGCACGTGCTTCACACGCACGGGGTCACTGGTTCGAGTCCAGTAGCGTCCACCATCTCAAGTAA
>CAZDZL010000004.1:0-113992 GCA_964509885.1 uncultured Opitutaceae bacterium
TTCACACGCACGGGGTCACTGGTTCGAGTCCAGTAGCGTCCACCATCTCAAGTAATTTTCCATCGCGCGATACGATACGAAAAGCGGACGGGTCTGGAACAAGCGGAGGGTAACAACAGCGGGTTATTGTTAGTATGGATTTTGGGCACGCAGATCGCCAGGATGTTGAGCCGGGCGCTCCCGTTGGATGGCGGATCGTCAGAACATCCGGCACAACGGCCGCAGCCGGCCCGTCAATCCAATGAAAGGTCGAATTCGTGGGCTGCTATTGCGGGCTGATCAATCCTTGACCGAGGCACAAATGGGACTAGATTGAGCACATGGCAAAGACTACTCTTCTTCGGGCTCGCGTAGACATTGGACGAAAAAATCGCGCCGAAAAGATACTTGGACGTTATGGCCTGACACCCGCCCAGGCCATCAATGTCTTTTATGCGAAGGTATCCGAGACCAACGGCCTGCCCTTCGATTTGCGACCGAGCGAAACAGCGGATTTGCTGGCTGACCCCGAGTTTAGGACCTACTTGGCGCGTTTGAAGACGGGCCAGGTTGCCTACCACGAATCAGAAGAAGTTCCGGCTTGAGGTTCTCAGATCAGGTCGTCGATGCCTTCAAGGCGCCGCATCCCGGTGTCAGGAGGGACATCCGGCGCGCCCTTGACGAGGTAAACGCCGGGAAGAAACGTGACGTTGCCGCGCTGACCGGAGAACTTACCGGTTTCTGGCGCCTGCGTGTTGGCAAACATAGAATTGTCTTTCGCTACGACGAGGTGGGCAAATTGACGGCCGAATTTTTGGGGCCGCGAAGCACCATATATCGCAACTTCAGGCCACCGAGGTGATTCTGTCCCGACTGGCTCACTGTTTCGATTCCGGTAGCATCATCCACCACCTTATTCCAAGTCATCGTGCCGTTATCCATTTTCCATATCGGGCTTACGCTGGATCATCCATTGATCCCGGTGGAAGAGCGCGCACTTATCGAGGAAAGGTTGCGCGATCTGCGCCAACGGATGACACGCGCTGGCTACAGGTACGAAATCATCCAGGCATCGCCCGAGACCGGCCTCGATGGCTTCAGACATCAATTGGAGACCCAACCTTGCGACGGCGTGCTAATCGGGGGTGGACTGGCGGGCAACGAGTCGATGTCATACTTCATGGAACAGATCATCGACGTAACTCATGAACTGGCCCCAAGAGCGAAAATAATGTTCCACAACCACTCAGTCGACGTAAGGGCGACTGTAGAGCGCTGGCTGGGGTCCCAGTCAGTCTAGAGGCCCGTTGTTTCTCAAACGGCCATTTTCACAATTCTGCCCGGACGACCCCACTGTCTCGAGTCCAGCGGCGTCCTCCACCCAGACATGAACGAAAGCCCAAGGACGGGACTGAGCAAGGTCCCCGAGGTCACGCTCGTCTTCTGGGTCACAAAGGTGGCCGCCACCACGCTCGGGGAGACCGCGGGCGACGCGCTTTCCATGTCGATGAACCTGGGATACCTGATCAGCACCTGCATCTTCGCAGGCCTCTTCGCGGTCATGGTCGCGTCGCAGATCTCGGCGAAGGGGTTCCGAGCGTGGCTCTATTGGGCCACGATCATCGCAACCACGACCTTGGGTACGACCCTGGCCGACTTTGCCGACCGCTCCCTTGGGATCGGATACACGGGGGGCTCGTCGGTGCTCCTGGCGCTGCTCCTGGGATCACTCTGGATCTGGCACCGCACGCTCGGGACCATCGCGATCGCCTCGGTCCGCTCTCCCAAGGCCGAGATGTTCTACTGGGTCACGATCATGTTCTCCCAGACCCTCGGGACCGCCCTGGGCGACTGGACGGCCGACTCCGCGGGCCTCGGCTACCTTGGGGGCGCCGCCATTTTCGGATCGCTCCTGGCTCTGGTCACGGCGGCTTTCCTCTGGACCCGGATCTCGCGGACGGCGCTCTTCTGGACGGCCTTCGTCCTCACGCGGCCCCTCGGGGCGGTGCTCGGCGACTTCCTGGACAAGCCCACCGGCGCCGGCGGGCTGGACCTGAGCCGTTTTTCCGCCTCGGCCGCCCTCCTTGCGATCATGGTGGGATGCATCTTGTTTTTTCCCCAGCGCGCGGCAAGGAGCGCGCACTGACGCCGTGGGCCCTCCGGTGGATTCTCCAGCTGCGAAGGGACACGGGCTCTCGCCCTCGCGTCTCGCACGGATGCCGCAGGGTTCGTGCCGGCGCCTGCTGCGTCGCCTTGCATCCTATCTCCTCGTCGCTTGCGTGGTGTCCGCGAGCGGTCGCGCGGGTGAGCCTCCGCCTCCCGCGGCCACGGCGCAGGGCCTCTGCGACGCCCTGATTACCGTCATGAAGCAGGGCGGTGCGACGACCTTCGAGGGACGGGAGGCCGCCCTTTCGCCCGAGGTGCGCCAGGATTTCGACCTGGCGGCGATGACCCGCATCATCGTGGGCCCGCCCTGGAAGGGCCTCTCCCCCGCCGACAGGAAGGACGTGACCGACGCCTTCAGCGACTACAGCGTCGCCAACTACGCGCAGCGGTTCAAGAGCTACTCCGGCGAGCGCTTCGAGGTGGACCCGGTGCCGGCCACCCTGCCAAGCGGCGACTGCGTCGTGCACACCAAGCTGCACACGGGCGACCCCGAGCCCGTGCAGCTCGACTACATGATGCGCCTCCGGGACGGGCGCTGGCGGATCATCGACGTCTTCCTGAGCGGCACGATAAGCGAGCTGGCCGCAAGGCGGTCCGAGTATTCGCTGGTCCTTCGCACCGGAGGAGCGCAGGCGCTGGTCGACCTGCTGAAAAGGAAGACCGCCGAGCTCAGCCGGTAGTCAGCGCCCCGGATCCTCGTAGAAGTCGGGCGAGGGCAGCTGCGAGGGACGGTTCGAGCCCGTGAGCTCGGCGGCGCGGTGCTGGCGGAAGAGGCTTCGGAAAGAGGCATAGTAGTCGATCGCCTCCTTCTCCATCTCGTCCAGCGCCTCGATGCTGCGCGAGCGCTTGTCGACCCCGTCCAGCACCGCGCGCCCGCCGGTCACATAGGTGCTGAAGTGGTCGGTGTTCGTCAGGTATCGAAACGGGTCGATGTAGGCGTCGACTCCGGACCCGACGCCGTCGCGCGGATTCGTGGGCCCGAGGACGGGCAGGATGATGTAGGGCCCCTCGGGAAAACCCCAGGCCCAGAATGTCTGGCCAAAGTCCCCCATCTTCTTCGGGAGGTGGTTGCGGCCCGCCACGTCCCTGAATCCCGCTATCCCCGCGGTGCTGTTGATCAGGAAACGCACGGCCGTGGCGCCCGCGTCCCGGACCCGTCCCTGCAGCAGCGTGTTCGCGAAGACGATCGGCTCGTTCAGGTTGTCCAGAAAGTGGCGCAGGCCGTCCCGGACGGTGCCCGGGAGCGCCGCGCGGTACCCCTTGGCGACCGGCTTGATCAGGTCGCGGTCGAACGCCTGGTTGAAGGCGAAGGTCTTTCTGTTGAGAGGCTCCAGGGGATCGTGGTTCGCCCTGAACTGCGCGCGGGCCTCCGGATCCACGGGCTCGGTGGCGCAGCCGCAAAGGCAGAGCACGGCGAAGGCCGCACCGGCGAGCCGGAGACGCAGCCTCACGGGAACGGGCCCTTCCTGGGCGGGGGACGCAGCCCGAGGAGCGCGGGCAGCACAAACAGGGTGCAGAACAGCGTGAAGAAGAGGGCCAGGCTCAGGAATTTTCCCATCTCGGACATGCCCGGCGACCTCGAGAACACGAGGCTGCCAAACGCCGTCCCCGTGGTGAGCGCGCTGAACACGATCCCTCGCGCCGTGGGCGAGCCGAGCATTCCGGGCTCGCCCGACCTGCGCCGCATCACGAAGTAGATCGCGAAGGCGACCCCGATCCCGAGCATCATCGGCAGCGTTATGATATTGGCGAAGTTGATCGAGAAACCCAGGAGCGAGGCCGCGCCGAGGGTCAGGGCGCCGGCCATGAGGAGGGGCGCGAGGACGAGCACGACGTCCAGCAGGCTGCGAAGGACGGAGAAAAGCAGGACCGAGATCGCGACGACGGCCAGGATCCCGGCCTCGGCGAAGGCGCGGGGTGCCAGGCGCGTCCACTCGTCGACCTCGACGGCCGAGCCCACGGCCTGCGGAAACACGGCCCTGACCGTCCGCGCGAATCCCCGGAGGGCCTCGTTGCTTCGCATGTCCCCCCGCGGGAACACCTGGAGCCGCCATCGGCCGTCGGGCGCCACCCAGTCCCGCCGGAAGTCGGCCGGCAGCGTGTCCAGGGTCACCGGCCCCGCGCGGAGTATCTCGCGCAGGTCGTCCAGGCGACGCCCTATCCCGCCGGCGAGGTTGTCCGCGAGGAGCGGCACCGCGGACGGGCCCCGCGAGACCAGGGCGCGGAAGGTCGCCGCCAGGGAGGCGGCCGTCTCGTCGCCCCGCGCACCCAGCTCCGCCAGGTCCCCGGCGCACCTGCCCAGTGCCGCAAGGACCTGCGGCGGCTCGGGCGCCGGCTTGGCCGCCGCCGGGGAGAGCGTGGGCCCCAGGAGGGAGGCGGCGTCGGAAAGCAGGTCGAGCTTCGGCTGCTGGTCGGCGGGAACGAAGCTCGCGACGCTCAGGACCCGGGCGACGCCGGGAAGCGCCTCGAGCCTCTTGCCGGCGGCCGGGGCCTCGTCGCGGGGCGCGAGGAGCTCTATCGTGTAGGGTGACGTATCGGGGTCCGCCATGAGGTCGAAGAGCGTCCTCACGGATTCGGCGCGCGGGTTCTGCAGGTCCACCGGGTTGAAGTCCAACCGAAGCCGGGGAATCGCGGCCGCCGCGAGGCCGAAAAGAACAAGGGCGGCCGCGAGGACGGCGCGCGGGCGCTTCCCGAGGTATGCGTCCAGGCGACGGCCCAGCTGGGTCCCCGGGTCCTCCGCCCGGGCGCCGGGTGCCAGGAGCGTGAGGAGCGCCGGCAGCAGGGTCAGGTTGAGCGCCAGCGCGAGGATCATCCCCACCCCGGCGATGATCCCGAGGTCCCTCACCCCGAGATAGGCCGTCGGGGCGAAGGCGAGGAACCCGACGGCGGTCGCGGCCGCCGCGACGGCCAGGGGCGGACCCACGCCCAACGCGGTACGACCCAAGGCCTCGCCTGCAGCCGCGGCGGTGCGCTCGGCGGCGAAGCGGACGCTGAACTGGATCCCGAAGTCGATCGCGATTCCCACGAAGAGCGGCACGAAGGCGATCGAGACGGGGTTGAAGGGACCTACGACGCCGACGGCGAAGGCCAGGCACCCCACCAGCCCGACCGCGAGGGTCGCAAGGACCGCAAGGATCGTGCGCAGCGAACGCAGACCAAGCGCGAGCCAGAAGAGAAAGAGCCCCAGGGCGAGCGCCGTCGTGAAGGCGACGCCCTCCGACAGGACCGCCAGTTGGTCGTTGTCGAGCGCCACGGGCCCGGTGACGCGGACCGTTGCGCCCGTTCCCGGGCCGGCGCCCGCGGCTGCCGCGGCCTCCCTAATCCCGGCCAGCGCCTGGGACGCGGCCTCCACCTGCCCGAAATTCAGGGTCGCGGAGGCCAGGACGAAGTGGCGCCGGCTTCCCGGCGACGCCTTCCTGCCGCTGAGCATCGATTCCCAGGATAGGGGGGCACGGCGCCCCTCAAGCGCGTCGCGGGCGGCCTTGCCGACCGTCGCAAACGCGGGGTCGATCTTCCCGGGGTCCACCGCGGCGTGGAGGCCTCCCTGGGCCAGCAGGTCGACGGCATCCAGGACGCCCCTCACGCTAGGGTCCGAGGCCAGGGTTCCCAGGAACGGCTGGGCGGCGACCAGGTGGTCCGTCAGGTCCTGGACCTCGTTTTCAGGGAGAAAAAGCATGCCATACCGCCTGAAATAGGGGTTGGCGTCGGGCTGCCTCACGTACCTGAAGAGATCGGGACGCCCCGCCATGCGCTGCGCCAGGGAGGCGGCGACGTCGGAGGCCTCCTCGGGGGTGTCGCCGTCGACCACCGCCAGCAGCAGGTGGTCGTCCTGGGGAAACTGCCGGGCAATGTCGGCCGAGGCCCTCTGCCAGGGGAGGCTGGGGTCGACCAGCTTGCCGGTGTCGCTGTCGATGCTCATCCGGCGGGCCACGAATGCCCCGCCGCCCAGTGCGAGCAGTGCCGCCAGCCCGGCTACCGCAGGGGCATTTCGGCGGCTAAAGTCGACAATACGGCTTATGATTTCTTGCATTATCCCCCCGATCCTATGGAAGAATTACCCGTGCATCTGCAAGACACGCAATAGCGTATGGTTGCGGAAACCCCAATTTGCCCATGATCCAAAAGACCAAGCTCGCCGCGCTCGCGTTGGGACTCGCGTCCGGGGCCTTTGCCCAGGCCACCGATCCCACGCCGCCTGCGCAACCGCAGACCCTGGCCCCGGTCGTCGTGACCGGCTCCTACATACCGTCGCCGGCGAACGAGGCCACAAAGCCCGTCGACATCATCGGCTCGGTTGAGATGGCCGAAAGCGGAGAGGCGACCAACCTCGCCGAGATCCTCCGAAAGACGTCCACGGAGTTTTCCGGGAACGGCAGCCTGGGCCTCGAGAACGCAAACTCGGAGGCGTTCGTGACGCAGGGCGGCTCCTACCTCCAGATACACAACCTCGCCACGCTGGTGCTGATCAACGGGCGCCGGGTTGCCTTCGACCCCGCCGAGGCAGGGCTGGGCGCCGAATTCGTCGACCTTAACATGATTCCCCCGGCGGCCATCGACCGGGTCGAGGTGGTTTCCGACGGCGCCTCCGCGATCTACGGGTCCGATGCGGTGGGAGGAGTCATCAACGTCATCCTGAAATCGAGGTTCAACGGCTGGGAGGCCGGGGTCCACTGGGGGGAGAGCACCGACAAGGGAAGCTACACCGAGCGCTCGGCCTACCTCTCCGGGGGGGCCAGCAACGGCACGACCTCGGTCATGCTCTCGGTCGAGGCCGCTGAGACGAGCCCGATCTACATGAGCCAGCGCCCCTACTCCAACCCCATCTACGGCGCCACGAGCTATCCGGGCATCATCACCATCAACCCCATCAACCTGGGGACGGGGCAGTCGGGGCCCGTCTCGTACTACGCCCTCAGCCCCGGGCTCAACGCGCCCCCGGGCTACCTCCAGTACTCGATCGACCAGCTGGTCGCGATGGGCGTCTACACCCCCGAGACGCAGCAGCAGGTCGTGGCGGGCGACAACCTGGCGAATTCCCAGACCCTCCTCGCGAGCATGAGGAGAAGGAGCGCGGTCCTCGACTTTGAGCACAAGTTCTTCGGCGACCACCTGGTCGCGTTCGGCGATGCGATCTACAGCTGGGACCACACGGTCTCGTCCGTCGCCGGCGAGTCCATCTCGCCCTACCTGTCGGCCCCGTTCACCGACCCTGTCGTCTACGGGACCTCGCCGCCCCCGCCTGGCGCCTATGCCTTCATCCCCTACGAGCCCTTCACGAACCTGAACAGCCCCTTCTCGCCCGCTTACCTCTACCAGAACGGGGTCGTCAACCTCGTGAACGTCGGCAACCAGTTCTCGTCGTATCCCAGCCAGAGCCTCGACACGTCGGACTTCTTCCGGTTTGCGGGCGGCCTGCGGGGACAGGTCAGCCCGAATTTCTCGTGGGAGGCCGCCGTCGACATGAACCGCTATCACCTGGGCTACAGCGGCACGGGCCAGATCGACACCCAGAACCTCAACACCGCCCTGGCGGACGGGACGATCAACCCCTTTGCCCTGACCCAGGCCCCGGGATCGCTGCCCGGGAACATCATCGGGACCAAGAGCAACAGCATGATAAGCACGCTGGTCTCCGAGGATGTGCTCCTGCGCGGGACGCCCTTCGAGCTGCCGGCCGGGCCGGTGAGCCTCGCGGTCGGGGCCAGCCACACGTACGAGCATCTGAGCGCCTCCCCGGACGCGACGAGCCAGTCCATAGCGCCGGGGCTTTCCATCGCCGGCTGGCTGGACTCGCAGTCGCTCTCCCCATTCGACGCGCACAGGGACTTCACGTCGGTCTACGCCGAGGTGAAGGTCCCTCTCGCCAGCCCCAGCTGGAATATCACGGGCCTGCACAGGCTGACGCTGGACGTGTCGGGAAGGTATGACGACTACACGGTCGTCGGCCATTCGGCGGTGCCCGACCTCGGCGTCAACTATGAGCCGTTCGACGACCAGCTCTCGTTCCACGCGTCGGTCGGCCGCTCGTTCGGAGCGCCGCAGCTCTACCAGGAATTCGGGCCCGCCGTGTCGGGGCCCATCCCCCCCTTCACCTACCAAAGCTACTACGGATTCACGGCCTCCGGGGCGGGATTCAACGGGTTCAACGACTCCAACCCGAACCTCCAGCCCTTCAGGGCCAAGACCTGGTCCGGGGGCCTCTCCTACACCCCCCGGGCGCTGCCCGGTCTGGATGTCACGGTCGATTTCTTCGGGGCCTCGCAGACCGGCTCCATCGGATACTTGAACCAGGTCGAGATCGTGCAGAGCGTCGAGTCGCTCGGCCCCGCGTCCCCCTACGCACAGTATGTCCATATCGGCAGCCAGGCCGGCCCGGGCGTGACCATGCCCGGCCAGCTGAGCTCGTCAAATCCCACGTCGATCTACGTGTTCGTCCCGCTGCTCAACCTAGCATCCGTGATCAGCCGCGGCTTCGACGTCGGCCTGCACTACGCGTGGACGACCGAGCAGGCCGGGCGCTTCTCGCTGAGCTCGACCGCGACCATCTGGAGCAGCGATCTCGTCCAGGAGACGCCGCTCCAGCCCTACTATGACTACGTCGGCACGGCCTCGGGCGGAGGCAGCTCGAGCCAGGGCACGATCCCGCGCTGGAAGACCTACACGGTCCTCGACTGGTCCTACCGGGCTATCGAGGCGACGATCGGGCACACCTATATCCCGACCGTCGAGGACATCGGGCCAGGCGGGGCCTTTGCCACGCCTGGCGCGAGCGTCTCCTCCTACCAGCAGTTTGACGCCATCTTGGGGTACGATTTCTCCAAGGGATCCTGCCATTGGCTCCGCAATCTCAAGGTCCGGGCGGGCGTGAACAACGTCTTCGACGAAAAGCCCCCCATCGCTTCCTCGGCCTTCCCGTCGACGAACGCCGACGTGGGAGACTACGGGGGACCGATAGGGCGCTTGTTCTTCGTGGACGCCGCCTACAAGTACTGAGCGGACGACAACGCTCGCCATCCCGGCACTGATTTTCGCGGTGGGACCCGGGCCGGCGTGCCCTATATCAGGGCTAGCGCAATATTTCGCCCTTGGTCGCATCACCCGGTACATCGAGCAACTGCACCTGGTTGATCACCTTGAAGTGCAGATGGTCGGCGAACTCCCAGACGATCTTCTTCTCGCGTGTGATTTCGAACAAGTGGGGCTGTTCTCCGAGGTGGCCGTGCCCGATATAGTTGCAGAAGACGGTGTTCCCGTTCGGGAGGCGCTGGAACCCGCTCATCAGCCGGAGGGGATTCCCGGGAAGTTCATTCTCATCGAGCTTCCAGACGACCCTTAGCCGCTCGTCCAGCTCCTCCACCTTGTGCCCGTCGCCGCAGGCGATCAGGAGGTGGCCATCGGGCAGGAGCACGCACTCATGCACGTCCCCGGGAACGGGAATCTCCCGGATGACGACGCCGTTGGCGTCGAGTTCCTCGACCTCGTGCTCGCCCTTGCGGCACACGAGATAGTGCCCTGCCTTCGTCTTGCGAACGCCCCGGAACTGGTCGTGAAGGCTCACGCTGGCGGGCGGCGGGACGAGCCTCATCTCCTTTGCGATCCTGCCCTCGCGATCCACCTCGACGATCCGGCAGGGGCCGTTTTCGACAAGCAGCACGCGTCCGTTGTCGAGCGGCTGGCAGGCATGGACCTCGGTATTGGTGCCGGCCCTGTACTCCCATGCAACGATGCCAGCCGGCGTCATCTCGAGGGCGCCCCCCGTATGGCAGAACAGATAGTTCCCATTTGGGAGGGCCCAGCAATCCTGGGGATGGTTGCACGCGTGCCGCCAGACAATCGCGCCGGTGGCCGACACCGCGCACACCTGATTGCCATATGAGTCCGTGCACAGGAAGGGATGGCCGGCCCGTGCTGCGACCGATGTTAGGAGGATCGAAAGGAAAGCCGCCCGGGTGTCAAAACGCATAAATCCTTGGGGTTATATGGTGACGGAGACGCCCTGCCGACTGCGACAAGGCGGGCCGCCTAAGGTTAACAATGAATCTTGTCGTCTTTTTGTTCTAGGAGGCAACCTTGCCGAACCGACAGCAGGTGACAAAAGCGGAGACTTAGCCCTCGAGTGACAGGGGTGCATTGATAAGAGGCTGAGCGAGACCACAAAACCCTTTTCGAGGAGCCTGAAGGACGCCCGGCCCTTGGCGAAGCGTGAATTCGCGAGTTCCGGCTGCCGCCCAGGCGTGAATCGTCGACAGCTTCAGTAAGGCACCAGGCAACCTGCGACCCGGACTGGTTCCGCAGAGAGGCCGCGCCGATCTTGCCCGCCCGCCATCCCAAAAAACACCCGGATCTGGCCCTCGGGTGTTCACCCCATTCGCCCGATGTGAATGCGTAACATCATTATCAATCAATATGATGCGAATGTCCGTGCCCACTGCGGGTCCGTTGATTGGCATCGCAAGAAATGCGCAATGATAGCGAGATAATGCGAAGCACCCAAATCAGGAACGAGATACCATGATGCACGTGAAAACAGCCAACACACGAATCCCCCAGGTCCCGTTGCTCGGGGCGATCGCGTTGCTCGTCTGGGCCGCGCCCTGCCAAGCGCTTCCCAGCTTCGCGCGCCAGCTCAACATGCAGTGCATCTCCTGCCACACCGAATTCCCCATCCTGAACGACATGGGTCGGCAGTTCAAGCTGAGCGGATACACGATGAGCGCTGACAGCACGAATCTCCCCCCGATTGCTTTCATGCTGCAGCCGTCGTTCACAAACACGCAGTCAGGTCAGGCCGGAGGAGCGGCTCCTGGGTTCTCAAACAACAACAATTTTGCCGTGACCCAATTCAGCGTGTTCTATGCGGGCAGGCTGTTCGGCCCCTATCCATCAAAGCTGTTCGGCCCCGACGTTTCCACGTTCCTCAACAAGTTCGGGGTTTTCTCGCAGACCACCTACGACGGCGTGGGAAAGGCATGGAGTTGGGACAACACCGAGATCCGCTACGCCGATGTGGGCTCGATCGGCAGTCATTCGCTTCAGTACGGGGCGTACATGAACAACAACCCCACCCTCCAGGACCCCTGGAACAGCACTCCCGCCTTTGGCTTTCCGTTCTCCGGCTCCGGGTTGGCCCCGACGCCTGCCGCGGGCACGCTGATCGACGGCGGCCTGGCACAGCAGGTTGCGGGCCTCGGGACCTATGCCATGATCGACAGCAGCTACTACCTGGACATCGGCGCCTACCGGATGATTGGCTCCAAGTACCAGAGGGCCTTGGGGGTGGATCCGACGGGCCAGACACAGGTCACCGGAACGGCTCCCTACTGGAGGGTTGCCTACACAAAGCCTGTGAATGACACGACCTTTGAGGTCGGCCTGTACGGTCTGGCGGCCGATACATATCCCGGGCGGGACTCGAGCGCCGGCAAGGATCGGATCGTCGATGTCGGCATAGACTCCCAAATTCAGAAGTCCATCGACACCAATGATATCACTGTTATGGCCACCGTGATACGAGAGCATGACAAATGGGCGGCGAGCCAGGCCCTGGGCAACACATCCAACGGCTCCGACTCGCTCACCGAATTCAAGGGAACGGTCGACTACCTGCGGGACAAGACCTACGGCTGCGCGGCACAGTACTTCGTCACGAACGGATCGAGCGACGCGCTGGCATACTCAACGAGCCAGACGGGTGCACCAAACAGCAACGGGTTCATCTTCTCGCTCAACTACCTTCCCATGAACAAGGGAACCGGGCCGGCCTTCTGGCCGAGAACCAACGTCAAGATCTCGCTCCAGTACGTCGTCTATAACCGCTTCGACGGATCTGCGACGAACATCGACGGAGCCGGGCGCAACGCATCCGCCAACAATACACTTTATCTCGAGACGTGGATCGCATTTTGACCCGCGTCTTTCTGGCCTCCGAAAATAATCCTCCATGAAAATCACAGACCTCAAGTTCGCCCTATTACCCGCAGGCATGCTCCTCGCTGTCGCGACTATCGCCTTCCAGCCTTCCGCCCGCGCGGCCGATGATGAAAAGCTGGTCACCATTGTGGCCAACGACTCCCTCAAGTTCGACGTCAAGGAGATCGATGCAACCCCCGGACAGAAGATCCGCGTTCAACTCACGAACAAGGGTACCCTGCCCAAGGATGGGATGGGACACAACTGGATCCTCCTGGACAGCGAGTCCGAGGCCGGCCCCTATGCGACGACGGCACTCTCGGCCCGGTCTACCGAGTATGAGCCCAAGGCTTTGGCATCGCACGTGCTGGCTTCCATCCCGCTGCTGGGGCCCAAGGAAACGGGTGAAGTCACATTTTGCGCGCCCATGAAGCCCGGCAAGTACCCCTATATCTGCTCGTGCTCCGGCCACTCGATGGCGGGGATGAAGGGCTACCTGATCGTAAAGTAACTTGAATCCACACATGAAGACGCGCCTCCGCTTTGCCATCGCCCTTGCCTCCCTATTCGCCGCCGGCTGCGGCCAGAAGGACACCTCCACGACAGCCGCGGCCGCCCCCGCCGGCCCCAGAGAGATCGACATCACGGCCGGCGACACGATGAAATTCGACGTCACGCAGATCGCCGCCAAGCCAGGCGAGGACCTGAAGGTCGTCCTGACAAACAACGGCACGCAGCCGGTCCAGGTCATGGGCCACAATTGGGTTCTCTTGAAGGCGGGCACCGATGTGGATGCGTACGTCGCGGCCGCTATATCAGCGAAGGACTCGGGCTACCTTCCCGCGGCGCTTGCCGACGAGGTGGTCGCACACATCGACATCCTCGGGCCCCGGAAGTCGGGGGAAGCCGACTTCAAGGCGCCCACGACCCCGGGCGACTACCCGTTTCTCTGCACATTTCCCGCGCACTACCAGAGCGGAATGAAGGGCGTCCTGACGGTCAAGTGATGCGGGCCGAGCAAGCGCCGGCACCAGCTCTTCATCTGGGCCTGGAACCGGCCAACGGAGTCAACAGGGTAACAGCGGCCGGACGAGGCCAATATTCTTGACCAGGCGTGCCTAGGGAACCTTCAGCACGAGTGCTGCGAAGCCATCAGCTTCGATCGTCACCGTGTCGCCTGTCGAGAGCCCGTAGATAGTCCAGGACTCAGCCCGGGCGACAATGTGCTCGGGAATCTCCTTTGTCTTGCCGTGGGCGTCGGACCCCATGTTCAGGAGCACGATTCCGCCGGCCTTGACCGAATTGCCGGAAGTGTTCTTGAGGGTGAGTCCAAAAGGTCCGTTGTCGCCGTCTTCCTTTTCGAAAGTTCCGGACAATGGAAGGGCGGGAAGGCTGGCATCCATGCGCCTTAGCTCGACCCCAATGGCGCCTGCCCTCGATGCCGGGACAAGGACCGTGGCGAGGCTGAAGATGCAGCCCAGAGCGGTCACCGTGACTTTGCCCATGGCCGGGCGGGCCCGCATGGACGTTGAACGCCTCAATAGTCGGAGATTCGTCATTCGGTCATTCCTTCGCCCGATTCACGTGAGTCGCGCTTCTAGAATGCATGCGGAGGGTACACCGCCGCCGGGTTTGCTAGCAATGGGGTGTTACCCATCCGCCACGTAGATGCTCCCAGCCATTCCACTGCAGGGTCCAGGCATACCGATCGACGCCTAAAGTACTTTCGACGATCGGCTGAATATCTTGCGGGACGATCGGTGTGCCTTCTTGAGTTGCATTCTTTCCAGCCGAACGCCGAAGAAACATTTCCAAAATCACGGCCACCGGTTTGAGTCCGCAAGCATCCGCCATCGCGATTGGCTCTTCCGGCGGGTTTTGCGATCTGGACTGACCACGAATCGTTTTAACCCAAGGCCGTTTTGCCATTGAGAAATCGTGCAATCAGCCGGCGATTGGGCGCTGGTTCTTGGCGGCTCGTCGCTCAATTCCCGCGGATAGGCGGA
Source organism: uncultured Opitutaceae bacterium (assembly GCA_964509885.1). Classification (GTDB taxonomy): domain Bacteria; phylum Verrucomicrobiota; class Verrucomicrobiia; order Opitutales; family Opitutaceae; genus Palsa-1447. The sequence continues at coordinate 14,061 of CAZDZL010000004.1, forward strand.
GCTGGATCGCGAATAGTCCGGTCTGGCGCCAGCGTGGCGAGGTTGGCTGGACTCCGGACTCCTCTTTCGAATGCCCGAGGTATCCACCCTCAGATTAGCCATAATCCCGCCACCAACGAGAATTTATGCCTTCCATGCCCCTCAAGACGCTGGTCGTCGGAATCCTGATGTTGGGCGGATCAGCCGTCGCGGCACAGACTTCGAGTCCCCAGTCTTCGGAGTTTCGCCAGTTCGACTTCTGGCTCGGCGACTGGGACGTCTTTGACGCGCAGGGTAACCCGGGTGGGAAAAGCCGCATTGAGAGCATCGCCGATGGACACGGCATCCTTGAGAACTGGACGGATTCCAATGGGACGACTGGAAAGAGCCTGAACACCTATAACCCTGAAAAAAGATGCTGGCAGCAGTTCTGGGTCGGCGACGGGACTCCCGTCCTGGAGTTGTCCGGGGGCATCGTCGACGGCAACATGGTGCTGACCGGCACTCGGCAGGGAAAGGGGGACATCAAGGTCACGGACCGAATTGCGTGGACACCGAACGCCGACGGATCGGTGCGCCAGCGCTGGCAGTCCTCGGTTGACGGCGGAAAGACGTGGAAGGATGACTTCGACGGGATATATCGGCGTCGGCCGGCGCATTGACCCTCGAGCCGATCGGCCAGCCGACTTGATACTCGGCGAGCTTCTTGGGTCTCGCGGTCCAGGCGCCATGGAATCATTATGGGACTCTTGCCGGCGAAGCCGGTAAGACTCAGTGGCAGTCCTGTCTCGACGGCCGAGCAGGTGTCGACAGCCTCTCGCGGTATGAGCGAAGCCGCCCCACCCACATGGACGGGCGCCCATGTCAGGGAACGATTCAACGCGATTGCCTCGATCCTGTACTACACCCGTGCTGCCCACTCGCTCGGCCTCTGGGATTCAGAGCGCATCCTGATCGAGCGGTATCTCCCGAGGCGCGACACGCGGCTGATCGAGGCCGGATGCGGTTCCGGCCGCGTGACGCTTGCCCTGTGGAAAATGGGCTACCCCGACATCTCGGCATTCGACTTTGCCGATGAGTTGCTGGACCAGGCCCAGAGCCTCGCAGGCAAGGAGGAGGCCCACTCCATAGTTTTCAGGTGCGCCGATGCCACCCGGATCGATCGGTCCGACTTCGCGCTGGCGGACGGCGAAGGGTTCGGAGGTGCGCTGATGATGTTCAACGGGCTCATGCAGATTCCCGGGCGCCGGAATCGGGCCGAGGCGCTTCGACGGCTCCATAGCCTTTGCAAGCCCGGGGCTCCCCTAATCTTTACCACACACGACCGGGATGAACCCGCGGCGGACAAGGCCTGGTGGGAGGCAGAGGCCCTTAAATGGGAGCGTGGGGAACGAGATCCGCGCCTGGCGGATTTTGGGGACCGAATTTTTGAGAACGAGAGCGGCGAGGTATTCATCCATATTCCAGATCGCGGCGAGATTCTCGCCGACCTTGCAGGCTCCGGCTGGACCCACAGGTACGACGCAATGAGAAGCGAAATCGCGGTCGAGAACCGGGCGGTGTCCGATTTCTCAGACGAGTGCCGGTTCTGGGTTGCCGAGCGAGGTTCCTGAACGGGGCCCAGCGGGAAGGCTTACCCGCTCCCTGGAGCAGTCCTCACGGGCTGACCCAGGTTCAGTCTTCCAGCGAGGAATAATAGCCCGACGTGAAGGTGGCTATGATGTCATCCTCGTTGAAGGTGAAATGCTGGCAGAGCAGGAGGGCCACCGTGCGCTCCTTCGGGTCGATCTGGACGTTGGTGGTGGCGGCTCCGTCCCATCCAAAGGTCCCGACACTCCCGGGTGTCGGGCTTTCGCCGAGGTCGGTGATGACGCGCACGCCCAGCCCGAACCCCTGCTCGCTCTTTCCATTCGGGTGGGGATCGGCCAGGTGGGCGATGTGGTTCTGCGTCATCAGCTCGACTGTCTTGCGGCTGAGGATGCGCACGTCCCCCAGCTTTCCCCCATTGAGGAGCATCTGGGAGAAGCGCGCGTAGTCCGCGGCAGTGGAGTACAGCCCTCCCCCGCCGCTCTCGAACCCGTGGCCTGGGCCCACGTCGTTGTTGTTCGCCTCATCAACGGGGCCAAGGGTGCCGTCGGCACCCCGCCTGTAGACCAGGGCGAGCCGGCTGCGCTTTTCCGGGGGAACCCAGAAGCCGGTGTCCTTCATTCCCAGCGGCCCGAGGATCTTCTCCTGAAAGAACAGATCGAGCCTCTCGCCGGAGACCTTCTCGACGACCGCGCCGAGAATGTCCGTGCTGATGCTGTACCGAAACGCGGTCCCCGGCTGCTGGCGCAGGGGCAGCAGCGCGGCATGGGCGATGAAATCGTCCATGCTTGTCGATTTCCGTGTCTTTGACCGGGTGAGCAACTCGGCTACGACAGCGGAGTCGGTATTCCATTCGTAGTAGTAGCCCGACGTATGCGTGAGGAGATCGTTGAGGGTGATGGGCCGGGACGCAGCCACCAGAACGGGCGCGTCGGCTGTCCCGCCCATGAACACCTTTCGGTCCCTCAGGGCGGGCAGGTACTGCTCAACGGGGTCGGTCAGCTTCAGCCGGCCGTCCTCCAGGAGCTTCAGCACCGCTGTCGTGGTGATCAGCTTCGACATCGAGTAGATCCGGACAATGGAATCCTTCTGCATCGGTTTCTTGGCTGCGATGTCCTGCCACCCGTAGGCGCGCCAGTCGGCGATCTTGCCGTCGCGGGCGAGCAGGAAGATGTATCCGGAAAACTTCCCCTGGTCGACGACCTGCTCCAGGTTGCGGTGCATGACATCGAGGCGCGCGGACGAGATTCCCTCGGCCGCGGGGGTGGCCGTCGGCAGCGGCCAGGCGGGGTCGGCGCGGGCCGCAAGGACGGCCACGGCAAACCCAAGGATGACAGCTCCTGTCGATTTGAGTCGGTTCATGGGGAGATTCGGGGTTGAACCGGAACGGTGCGGATAAACCTTGCCCGTGGATTGGGGGTTGTCACATGAATTTGTCGCCCGGCTGGGGTTGCGGTCCTCCCGGGCCGGCAGTCAGAAATCGTGAATCACCTTCGGAGGAAGCGCGGCTCGCAATGCATTCAGAATTGCCAGCACGTCGATGATCTCCTGCGCGATGGCGCCGCTTACGGGATTCAGGTGCCCCGTCGCCGCGAAGCCCATGCCGAAGATACTCAGGGCCATGCCGCCCACCGCGCTCTGCAGCGCGATAACGCGCATGCGCCGGCTGATGTGCATGACCTCATCCACCTTGGTGAGTGAGTTGTCCATGATGACGATGCCCGCCGCCTCGGACGTCACGTCGCTGTTCTGGCCGATGGCCACCCCGACCGTGGCGGCCATCATCGCGGGTGCGTCGTTTATCCCGTCGCCAACGTAAAGGGTCTTCGCCTTGGCGGTCTCCTCGCGAACAATGGCAAGCTTCTGCTCCGGGCTCCTCTCCGCATATATCTCGGTGATGCCCACCTGCTCGGCAAGATACCGCACCTCCGACTCACGGTCGCCCGAGACCAGCATGACGCGCGCAAAGTGGTGCTTCGGGCCCAAATGGCCCACGAATGCGCGGCTGTCGCCGCGTGGGGCGTCCCGGAATCGCAGCAACGCGGCGTACCTGCCGTCGATCGCCACGACGCATTCGAGTCCACCGGCAACCGGCGGGATCTTCTCGCTACCCGGAACAGCTTGTGCCGCCAGTTTGCCCCGACTCGTCACCTGCACGGATCGGCCGGCAACTGTCCCGCGCAGGCCTTGACCCGGGGCCTCGCTCACCTCGGCGGCCTCAGGAATCTCGATGCCAGCCTCGCTCGCCGCGGCCAGGACCGCCCTGGCCAGCGGGTGCCTGGAGTAGCGCTCCAGTCCCGCAACGAGGGTCAGCATCTCTCGCTGCCCGATGCCTGGGGCGAGGATCTGGTCGGTCAGCCTCGGTTCCCCGTAGGTCAGCGTCCCGGTCTTGTCGAAGATGGCGGTGCGGCATCCGGCGATCTGCTCGATCACCGCCGAGCTTTTGACAATGATCGCTCGGCGCGCGCAGAGGGAGATGGATCCAATAATGGCTATGGGGATAGCGAGCAGCAGCGGGCACGGCGTGGCGATCACGAGCACGGCGAGGAATCGGGTTGAGTCGCCGCTGAACGCCCAGGCAAGCGAGGCGCCCACAAGGGCCACCGGCGTGTAGATCGCGCCAAGCTGGTCACCGAGCCTCCTCAGCCTGGGCCGCTTGCTCTGCGACTCGCGCATCACCTCCATGATCCTTGCGTAGCGCGAGTCGGCCGCGAGATGCGTCGCGCGTATCGTAAGGGCCGACTCTCCGTTGATGGCACCCGAGATCACGGCCGATCCGCTTGTCTTCGTTATCTGGAACGGCTCGCCCGTCAGATAGGATTCATCCATCGTTCCATGGCCCTCGATGACCACGCCATCGACCGGGCATATCTCATGCGGGTATACCGCGATCATGTCGTCCAGGGCGATCTCCTGCAACGCGATGTCTGCGATTGCAGGTCCCTGTTTTCGGTGGGCTACCGAAGGCATCCTCTTGGCCAGGGCCGCCAAGGCCGACGAGGCCCTGCGCAACGCAAAGCTCTCGAGAGCCTCCCCTCCGGAGAGCATCAGGACGATGATCGAGCCCGCGAGATACTCGCCCAGCACGAGCGAGGTGACGATCGAGATGCCGCCGAGAAGGTCGGAGCCGAACTCCCGCCTCAGGACCCTTTTCGACAGGTCATAGATAAGGGGGATCCCCCCGATGACGAGAGTGGCGAGCAGAGGCAATCGGCACAGGCGCGGTGGCGCCTGGAACCCGAAGCGGAGCATCAAATAGGCGAGGATCCCGCCGGCGGAGATAGCCGCAATGACCGTCGTTCGGCGCTGCCAGAGGGCGCCCATCCAAGCCCAGGAGGTGCCTGTCAGGTTCCCTTGGCTCGGATCGCTTGGCGGGGTCTTGCGAGGTTCGGCTGAAGCTGCAGGCGTCATTGAAGTCTGGGGAAGGATAGCATGTTTCACTCGCCCCGTTAGACCACTTGTTGCCAAAAGAGATGCATTGCTTGGCCGCCACCCATGCGGTGGCGGGACTGCAGCATCCATAGGGTCATGGACCAGGAGGCTATCCCTTACCTTGGGCCAGCTCGCCCGCGTAGAATTCCTGCGCAGTCCGCAGCAGTTGCGCCTCGGTGAGGTGGTGCTGGTCCACGACTATGGATCCGATCACCCTCCGGGATATCTCCGGATGCTTGGAGTCGAGCCATTTGGTGAATTCGCCCATCTCGCTACCGGTTCCCTTTCCGCTGCCCACAACGAGGATAGCCCCATTCCTTCCCAGCACTTCGGCGACCGGCCCGAAGAAACTGTTCGGGTCGGGTCTCTCGCGACCCCGGGCGAAGTCCTTCGAGTTGTGCGCGTGACGGAAGTGGTCCTCTGGCTTGTGCGGCATTATCCGCGAGGGAACGGACCCGTGCATCACGGAACGGAATACCCGGGCCTCGTGGTGGTTGATAACCACCAGCCAGTGGGCCTCCTTCTCTGCGGCATCGGCCAAGGGCGCCTCGGAACCCTCGAGGAAATGCCTGAGCTCCATCAGGCGCTCCACATCCACGGTCTCGCCCGGCTGGTGGCCCCGGATGACAAGGACGTTGCCATTGCGGCCAAATCTCAGGCATCCGTTCGGCTCCTCCACGACCGTTCCAAGCCGCTTGAGAAGTGCTCGGGTCTCCCGCCAGCCCAGGTTGTGCGAGATGGGGTGGCAAAAAATCTTTCGATAGCTGCGCAGATGTGCGCCGCTCAGTTCTGTTTCCATGGGTGACATATTTGGGAGGCTCAGGGGTTGGAGATGCAGTCTAGGCTGCGAACCCGAACCGGAACCGCTCCTCCTCCGGCCTGATGTTGAGTGTGACGCAGATCATCCGGGAAGCGGCTCCGGAGGCCGCCACCTTCACCATCCGGTCAAAGTCCGCCTTCGGGAGATCCGCCCCCTCGCGTCGGATCGCGTGGAGACCGAATCCGCGCTCCAGGAGGAGCTGGAGGAACTCCTCGCAGGCAACGGGGTCATCCGTCACGTACTGGTGCTTCTCGGGCTGCGAATGCTTCCGGAGCTGCAGGCTGTATTCGATGGAGTATTTCTTGAGCATGGTGGTGTCCTCTGGTTGTTAGACCGGGGAGGGCGCCCCCTTTGGAATGTCCTCTCCCGTCGGGCACAATCTAGCGCAACCGGCTCCTGCTCGCTGGGCACTTCTTGGCGTTTCCCTCCCGGATCTTGCCAATTGGTTTCGGCCTGCCCCGAGGGCGCGCGACATGACGGATCGCCTCCCCCGCCTCTCTCCCGTGGGGCCGAGGGGCCTTGCAGCGGGGCGCCTTAACGTTCATTGTCAGGCCCTGTTGCCCAACGAGGATTTCACGTCCCTGACCAAGAACGCGCTCATCGCCCGGCTCCGGGACCTGAAGCGGGAACGGCTGGTGACGAACAAGGAGCTACGCGACGTAAAGGCGGCGCTCGACCAGCACTCAATCGTGGCCATAACCGATGCGTCGGGGAAGATAACCCACGTCAACGACAAGTTCTGCGCGATCTCGAAGTATTCGAGGGACGAGCTTCTCGGGAAGGACCACCGCATCATCAACTCCCACCACCATCCGAAGGAGTTCTTCCGGAACCTTTGGTCCACCATCGGCCGAGGCGAGGTCTGGTGCGGGGAGCTCAGGAACCGGGCAAAGGACGGCTCGATCTACTGGGTGGACACGACCATATTTCCCTTCGTCAACGAGTCGGGCAAGCCCGTCAAGTACGTGGCCATCCGGACCGACATAACGAAGCGGAAGGCGGACGACGAGGAGCACCTGAGGCTCGAGGCCGAGCTTCTCGCGTCCAGCGAAAGGGAAAGGCTCAGCATAGGCTCGGACCTCCATGACGGCCTCGGACAGCAGCTGACGGCCGTCGAGTTCATGTGCGCCGCGCTTAGGGAGGACATCGCGCAGAGGCATCCCGAGCTTGCCAGGCGCGTCGGGCAGGTCGGCGCCAGGCTCAGGGAAGCCGTCGCGTTGACGCGAAACCTCTCGCGAGGGCTGGTGCCCGTTGGCACCGGCCCGGACGCCCTCCAGAACGGGCTCGCGGACCTTGCCGAGCGCACAAGCGAGATTGGCGGCGTCCTCTGCCGATTCGAGTGCCGCGGTCCGCTGCCGGCGCTCGACCCCTCGACCGCGGGCCATGTCTACAGGATCGCGCAGGAGGCGACGAACAACGCGGTGAAGCACGCCCGCGCCGGGAGGGTCGCCGTTCGCCTGGAAAAGAGGGACGGCAGCCTGATGCTGGAGGTCGCGGACAACGGCACCGGAATGGGCAAGCAGAACCTCGAACGACGGGGCCTTGGCCTCGGCCTTATGCGCCACCGTGCCAACGTGATCGGGGGCGAACTCTCCATAGTCTCGGTTCCTGGCCAGGGCGTCACGGTGACATGCACGGTGCCGATCCGATGATGAAGAAGAAGGCAAAGGTGCCCTCCGCGCCTTCCCGGCCCGCCCCGGTCCGCCGGCGCATAGCGATCGTGGACGACCATCCCTTCATGAGGGCGGGGCTCGCACAGCTCATAGGCCGCCAGCCCGACATGGAGGTGGCCGGGGAGGCCGGTGACCCCGCGGAGGCCATCAAGGCCTTCGCAAGATGGGCGCCTGACCTCGTGCTCGCCGACATGACCATGCCGGGAAGAAGCGGCCTCGAGTTCATCAGGGACATCCTCGCCGTGTATCCCGGCATGGCCGTGCTCGTGTTCTCGATGCATGACGAGGCGATCTACGCCGAGCGCGTCCTGCGCGCGGGGGGTCGCGGCTACATCATGAAGGAGTCGGGCGGCGAGAACCTCCTCGCTGCCATCCGCCAGGTGCTGCGCGGGGAGGTCTACGTGAGCGAGCGGATGTCACTGCGGATCCTGGAGACATTCTCGGGGCGGCTCCCGAGGGGCTCGAGCTCCCCGATCGGCAAGCTCACGGACCGCGAGTTCGAGGTCTTCCAGCTGATCGGCGCCGGCAGGAGCACAAAGGAAATCGGCGTCCTCCTGGGCCTGAGCAGCAAGACCGTCGACGTCCACAGGGGCCACATAAGGGAGAAGCTCGGGCTCAAGGACACGACCGCGCTGGTGCGGCACGCGGTGCGCTGGGTCGAGGCCGAGGGCGGGCCGGGCAAATCCTAGGATTGGGGCGATCCGGTCTGGTCAGCGGCGCCCTCGTCCCAGGTCATGACATCCGGCTCCTGCCTTGGGGGCGCCTCCGGCTGCCCATGTGGCCAGCCGATCGCTATGGGCATGACAGCGACACATGACTCCGGGACGTCCAGCTCGCGCTTCATTTCGGGAAGATCGAGCCATGCCCGCACGAAGCCCACGGGGCAGGCTCCCAGGCCCAGCCCATGGGCGGCAAGCAGCAGGTTCTGGGCGGCCATGCAGCAGTCTCTGGCGGGGTCGTATTGGGCCGGCTTGGCATAGATGACGACCAGTACCGGGGCATGGTGGAAGGCGTGGTAGCCCGGATCCGCGAGCGCCTCTGCCCTCCTGTGCATCGAGAGCGCCCCGGGAAGGGCCGCGAACATGTACTGCTTGGCCCGATCTGAGTATTCATCCAGGCGCCGCGCGTTGCGGATGACCACAAAGGCCCAAGGCTGCTGGTTCACGGCGCTCGGAGCCCAGGTGGCGGCCCGGACCAGCTCCGCGATGGACTCCTTGGCAACTGGGCGGCGGGTGAAGCTGCGCACCGATCTCCTGGTGAGTATTGCATCCATGAGTTCCATAAGTGCCTCCTGTTAATTCTTGTTATTCCTCGGGTCCGCAGCGACCGATTTTTGGGCGTTCTGCGCGAAAGGGGAGCTGCGGGTTCACGTCGACGCGGTCCAGCCAGGAATCCGCCATCTCGCGCGTCATCGGGAAGAACTCCAGTGTGCCCCCCTCCCCGTTGGCCGATGCCGCCGCCGAGGTCCCGTACCGACAGAGGGAGCAGAAGGTCGCCACTTCCCGGCTGGCGATGGAGCGGATGATGGCCTGGACCTCGGCGACCGCGGTCTGGCTCGCCTCGTCCGTGAGTCCCACGGCCTCCCCGAGCAAGCAAAGCACCGCCTCCTCGCAGGAGGGGAAATAGGCCAGGAGAGGATTGCGCCCGCACGCGCATGTCCCCCAGATCGCCTCCTGGGTCGGGACCGGCGCAAACGGATGCGTGCCGGGCAGAGCGCGCACCCTCCTGAAGACCTCATCGAGGGTGGACCCAAAGAGACGCTCGAGTATCTCGGGATCGGCAAGCGGGGAGTTCACCAGCCTTGAACGAAGGAGAGCGGCCCAGCGCGCCGAGATTTGGGCCTTGGAGCGCTGGAGGTACTGAAGGGGTGCGGGTTCCACGGTGCCAACTATGCCACCTGGTCAGTGCTCTTGCTGCGCGGTGCTTGGCCAAGCATCCGCATCTCTTGCGATGCGACCCGTCCCGCAGGCCAATTAACGCGCATTGGGGGCCAAGGACTGCGGAGCCATCCGCACCATGATCCTGTAAGCTGAGCCCATGTCTCCCGAATATCCCTTAGCGGGCTCCTCACCGGGGCTCGCCTGACCCCGTCCCCCATGTCCGCCTTCCCCATCACGCTCACCATCAGCCTCTGCCTCGCGTTCACTTTTGTCCTCTTCTTCCTCTGCGAGCGCCTGAACGGCCGCAGGGGAAGCGCGGAGCACGACTCGCTCCTCCCGCTGGCCGACGAGTCCCCCCGCCTGGCGCGGGCCAGGAGCGAAGCGGATGAGGGCTGCACGTCCGGATGCCGTTGCGACGATTGCCCGAACCGCGCCTGCCGGCCGTGACCACGGCTATGCCCGAAATGCCCTCCAGGACCGTCACGGTCGAGTTTAACGACAGGGTTGTCAGGCAGTTCCTCGTCGCCTCCCTTGTCTGGGGCGCCGTGGCCATGACGGTCGGCGTCCTGATCGCCGCGCAGCTCAACTACTGGCAGCTCAACTTCGCCACGCCCTGGCTGACGTGGGGGCGCCTGCGCCCCCTTCACACAAACGCGGGCATCTTCGCCCTCGTCGGGAACATGATGTTCGCGGGCATCTACTATTCGACGCAGCGCCTGGTAAGGGCCCGTCTGGCGAGCGACTTCCTTTCGGCGGTGCACTTCTGGGGCTGGCAGATGATCATCGTCGCCGCCGCCATCACGCTCCCCCTCGGTTTCTCCCGGGGGAAGGAATACGCGGAGCTTATTTGGCCGATCAACATCGCCGTGACCCTCATCTGGGTCGTCTTCGGCGTGAACTTCTTCTGGACGCTCGCGAGGCGCCGGGAGCGCAGCCTCTACGTCGCCATCTGGTTCTACATCGCGACCATCGTGACGGTGGCGATGCTCTACATCGTCAACCACCTCTCGATCCCGACGAGCTTCACCCACAGCTACCCGCTCTTCGGCGGCGTGCAGGACGCGCTGGTGCAGTGGTGGTACGGGCACAACGCCGTGGCGTTCTTCCTCACCACGCCGATCCTCGGCATCATGTACTACTTCCTGCCGAAGGCGGCGGAGCGGCCCGTGTACTCCTACAGGCTCTCGGTGATCCATTTCTGGTCCCTGGTCTTCGTCTACATCTGGGCCGGTCCCCACCACCTTCTGAACACCGCCATCCCCGGCTGGCTGCAGTCCCTCGGCACAACGTTCTCGCTCATGCTCTGGGCCCCGTCCTGGGGCGGCATGCTGAACGGCCTCCTCACCCTTCGGGGCGCATGGGACCGCGTGAGGACGGACCCCGTGCTCAAGTTCTTCGCGGCGGCCGTGACCTTCTACGGCATGGCGACGCTCGAGGGGCCCCTCCTCTCGATCCGGAGCGTCAACGCGCTGGCGCACTACACCGACTGGATCATCGGGCACGTGCACATCGGCACCCTCGGCTGGAACGGGTTCATGGCGGCGGGGATGATCTACTGGCTCCTGCCCCGCCTCTGGAACAAACCGCTTTATTCGACACAGCTCGCCAACCTCCATTTCTGGGTGGGGACCGTCGGCATCCTTCTCTACGTCGCGGCGATGTGGACGAGCGGCATCACCCAGGGCGTCATGCTGAGCGCGACGACCGAGCACGGCACGGTCCTGGCCTACCCCAACTTCCTCGACACGCTGAACACCATCCGGCCGATGATGCTCATGCGCATGATCGGAGGCGCGCTCTACCTCACGGGGTGGCTGCTCATGGCCTACAACTTCTGGCGGACGGTGCGCGGGGCCAAGGCGGTCAACGGGACCATAGAGGTCTTTGCGGACGAGCCCGCCGCAAAGGAGGAGACGGTCACCCTCGTGGGGACATTCCTGAACCCCCCGGTCGTGTTCTCGCTCCTCGGGGTCTGCTTCGCCAGCGTCTGGATGTTCGGGGGCAACCTGCTGAGCATCGCGGGGCTCATGGCCATGGGCGTCGTCGTCTGCCTGGCCTACGTCCACTTCGAGATCCGGGGCTACAAGTGGTCCGCATGGTACGACCGCCTTCTCGCCAACCCCGTCCCCTTCACGATTCTTGTGATTCTCGCGGTCTTCGCGGGAGGCATGATACAGATCATCCCGACGGTGGTCGCCCACCAGGCGGCAAACGTCGAGGACCGCCGGCAGATCCCCTACACGCCCCTCGAACTCGAGGGCCGGGACCTGTACGTGCGCGAGGGGTGCTACCTGTGCCATTCCCAAATGATACGCACGCTGGTGCCCGACGTCCTGCGGTACGGGGACTACTCGCGCCTTGGGGAGTCGATCTACGACCACCCCTTCCAGTGGGGCTCGAAGCGCAACGGCCCCGACCTCGCGCGCGTCGGCGCAAAGTACCCGAACGTCTGGCACCTGCGGCACCTGGAGGATCCCCGGTCGGTCTCCGTGGGCTCAAACATGCCGACCTACCCCTGGCTCCTCGCCAATCCCCTGGATACCTCCACCCTCATGAGGAAGCTGGCCGTCATGCGCACGCTGGGCGTGCCCTATCCGAACTGGACGCCGGAGCAGGTGGACGCGCGGGTAAACGAGCAGGCCAAGGCCATCGCCCTCGACCTGCGCGGCGCCGGCGCCTACGTCGCCCCCGACCGCGAAGTCATCGCCCTCATCGCCTACCTCCAGGGCCTCGGGAAGTATGAGAAGATCCCCGCGAAGGCGCCCTCCGATGTGGACCCCCCCTGACGGATCACACAAGCCCGCCCCCATGTTCCAACGACTCATCTACGAGGATTCCGCCGCGCTCTTCACGCTCGCGGCGTTCATCACAGCGGCCTCGATATACTGCGCCATCAGCTGGCGCGCGCTACAAATGAAGCGACCCCAGCTCGAGCACTTCGAGAACCTGCCGTTCGCCACAGAGACGCCCCCCGCCCGCCATGCCGATACCGCCAAATCCGACGCCTGAGGACCCCCTGCGCGAGCATGCGTACGACGGGATCCGGGAATTCGACCGGCGACTGCCCAACTGGTGGCTCCTCACCCTCTATGCGAGCATAGTCTACTGGCTGGGCTTCTGGTCCTATTATGAGTGGATCCATGCCGGCCCGGACGGCCCCCACCGCGTCGACGCCGAGATGGCCCGCATCGAGGCCGACAGGCTCGCCTCGTCCCCCGCCCTGGACGACGCCGGTCTCTGGAAATCGAGCCGCAATGCCGTCATGGTGGACGCGGGCCGGGCGACCTTCAACTCCACCTGCGCGGCCTGCCACCTTGCGAGCCTCCGGGGCAAGGACGAGAACCCGGCCGCGATCGGGCCCAACCTGACCGACACGACGTGGATCCATGGCGGCCGGCCGACCGAGGTCTACGACACGGTCACAAAGGGTGTCCTTGCCAAGGGAATGCCGGCGTGGGGGCCGGTCCTCGGCCAGAGGAGGATCTCCGAGGTGGTCGCCTACGTGATGAGCCACCACACGGAGGGTGAGCCCATCGTGGCGGCGCCCGCGGACCCGGCGCCCCGATGAAGCATGGCCTCAAACCTTCCAAACCTGGACGCCGTCACGACGATCCGCAGCGACGGCTCGCGGCCCTTCGTCCATCCGGCTGACGTTCACGGCCGGTTCGCCCGGGCCAGGCGGATGTCCGCGTACCTCCTGATTGTGACCTACCTGGCTCTGCCCTGGGTCAGGGTGCGGGGATACCCCGCCGTGTTCTTCGACGTCGCCAACCGGCGCTTCCACCTGTTCGGCGCCACCCTCGCCGCCCAGGACATGTGGCTGCTCTTCTTCGCCATCACGGGCCTCGGCTTCTCGCTTTTCCTCGTCACGGCCCTCCTCGGGCGCGTCTGGTGCGGCTGGGCCTGCCCGCACACCGTGTTCCTGGACCACGTCTACCGCCGCATCGAGCGCTGGATCGACGGGGACGCGGTGCGCCGGCGCGCGCTCGACGCGGCCCCCTGGTCCCCCGGGAAGCTGGCCCGGCGCGCCGCCAAGGGCGCCCTGTTCCTCCTGGTCTCGGCGGCGATCGCCCACCTCTTCCTGGCGTACTTCGTGTCGATCCCCGACCTCTGGGGGATGATGGGCGCGGCGCCCGCCGAGCACTGGGGCCTCTTCGTGTTCATGGCCGTGTTCACGGGCGCGCTCTATTTCAACTTCGCCTGGTTCCGCGAGCAGCTCTGCATCGTCATCTGCCCCTACGGGAGGCTCCAGTCGGCGCTCATCGACGACAATTCGCTCGTGATCGGCTACGACAAGGCCCGCGGGGAACCCCGCGGAAAGGCGGGCACGGCCGGCGCGGGCGACTGCGTGGCCTGCAACCGCTGCGTGCATGTCTGCCCGACGGGCATCGACATACGCCAGGGCCTCCAGATGGAGTGCGTCGGCTGCACCGCCTGCATCGATGCATGCGACGAGGTGATGTCCCGGCTCGCCCGCCCGAGGGGCCTCATCCGCTATGACTCCCAGAACGCATTCGCGGCGCGCGCCACCCGCTGGATCCGGCCGCGCACGGTGCTCTACGCGGCGCTTCTGCTCGCCGGGGCGGGAGTGTCCACCTGGGCGCTCTCGACGGTGCACCCCGTCAGCTTCGGCGTGACCCGCATCACCGGGGCGCCGTACATTGTCGACGCCGCCTCGGTCCGCAACCAGTTCCTCATCAGGCTCGTGAACAAGCGGCCGGGGCCGTCCTCGTTCATCCTCACCCTCTCCGGACTGCCCGGGAACATCCGCCTGAGCGGCTTCGAGCAGGCCGTCGTCGTGCCCCCGATGGGCGAGGAGGTCCGCCCTCTCATCCTGCAGCAGCCGCGGGAAAGCTACGCCGCGCCTTTCGTGTTCGAGGTGCACCTCAGGGATGTCGCCGGGAACTACGAGCTGAAGCGCGCGGCTGAATTCCTCGGGCCCGATGCGAGGCTCCTGCGCGAGGAGGAGCAGGAAAGACATGAGCAACCCAAAACCCGCCCCTAGCGGGGGCCGCATGCGGCCCTGGTTCTGGGTCCTCGCCGTGTTCGCGCTCCAGATCGCGGCATGGACGGCATGGATGATGCTCGCCGCGCGCCATCCCGTCGCCGAGGTGCCGCTCACCACGTCCCGCTGACCGGCATGGACCTCGCCGCCGTCAACTCGCCGGAGACAGCCTTTGTCGCGGGGCTCATCACCAGCCTGCACTGCGCCGGCATGTGCGGGCCGCTCGCCTGCTCGCTCATGCCGATGCGGGGCGACCGCTCGGACGCCCAGGTCGTGAGCACGGTCTACCACTCCACCCGCCTCGGCGCCTACACGGTCCTCGGCGCCGTGGCGGGCGGGCTGGGAGGCGCCCCCCTGTCCTGGTTCACCCACTCCGCGCTGAGGTGGCTCCCCTGGGTGATGGTGCTCTTCTTCCTCGCCCTCGCGCTGCGATGGGACCGGTACATCCCCAGGCCGTCCTTCCTCGGAAGGTGGGTGCTCCGCCTTCAGGGGAGCCTGCGCGGCATGCCCCGCACCCGGGCCGCGGCGGCGCTCGGACTGGCCACGCCGCTCCTGCCCTGCGGGCCGCTCTACTTCCTGGTGGCCCTGGCCCTGCTGTCAGGTTCCGCGCTGCGCGGGGCGGAGTTCATGCTGGCGTTCGGCCTTGGGACGGTGCCGCTCCTCTGGCTCGTGCAGACGCAGTTCTACCGGGTGAACGCATGGCTGTCGCCGGCATGGGCCGCCCGGGGGCGCATAGTTCTCTCCCTAACGGCCGCGGCCGTCATCGCATGGCGCCTTCGGGCCACGCTCGGGTTCCCGGGCCCGGACCCGGCCTCGCTGATCTGCTTCTGAGATGCCCGCGCCCCTCTTAGAGCCCGCCCCCGCGGCCCCCCGGCGAGCACACCCTGGGTGCCGCCACTGCGGCGCCCCGCTCATCGACACCCGGATGCAGGAGACGGGATTTTGCTGCACGGGCTGCGCCTACGTCCACCGGCTGGTGGCGGAGCACGGGCTGTCGAAATTCTACCGGATAAAGGATCCCGTCACCGCGCCGACGGACCCGGCCGTTTTCCAGCCTCGGGACTACACGTGGCTCGGGGAGGCTCAGGCGCAGGCCGAGGACGCGATCCCCGCACCAGGGATCCCCTGCCTCACCCTCGGGATCCAGGGAATTTCCTGCGCGGGCTGCGTCTGGCTGATCGAGCGGCTCTATGGCCAGCAGCGGGGCGCCAGGGACGTGGTGGTCAACGCGCAGCTCGGCACGATGCATCTGCGCTGGGTCCGCGGGGAGTTCTCGGCGGTCGACTTCGCGCGAAGACTGCAGTCGTTCGGATACCTGACCGGACCCTCCGATAGCGGGGCCGATGGGCCCGCGAGCCGCGGAATGGCCACCCGCATAGGGCTTTGCGCGGCATTCGCAATGAACGTGATGCTCTTCACCCTTCCGACGTATTTCGGGATGGCGCCCACGTCGGAATATGCGCGGCTCTTCAGCCTTCTCTCGGCGGTCTTCGCGACGCTTAGCTTCCTCGTCGGGGGGACCTATTTCCTGCGGCGCGCGGCGCAGGCCCTTCGCGAGGGGGCGGTGCACATCGACCTGCCGATCGCGCTCGGGGTCATCGGTGCCTATGTCGGCTCCCTGGCCGGATGGCTGCTGGGCGACGCCCGGTTCGTCTACTTCGACTTCGTCTCGGCGTTCATCCTTCTGATGCTTGTCGGCCGGTGGGCCCAGGTGGCGGCGGTTGAGCGCAACCGGCGGCGCCTGCTCAGCCTGCAGCCGGTGCCGCAAAGGGTGCGTGTTGTCGCGCCGGACGGCCTTATAAGCGAGGTCCCCCCGCAGCGCATATCCAATGGGCAGGTCCTCATCGCGGCTCCCGGCCAGGTCGTTCCCGTGGACTCGCGGCTCGACGCCGCGACCGCCGACTTCTCGCTGGCCTCGATCAACGGCGAGGCCGAGGCGAGGACCTTCCGCCACGGCCAGCGCGTCCCCGGGGGTTCCGTCTGCCTCAGCCTCGGAGGGATCCGCCTCGTGGCGCAGCAGCCGTGGGGCGAGTCGCTTCTGGCGCAGCTGACGGCGCCCGCGTCGCGCGGCGGATGGCACCAGAGATTCCTCGAGTCCGTGATCCGGGTCTACCTGGTCTCCACGATCGCCGTCGCCGCCCTCGCCGGCCTTGGCTGGTGGCTCTCGAGCGGCGACGTGCAGCGCACATGGTCCGTCGTCATCTCGGTGCTCGTCGTGTCGTGCCCGTGCGCCATAGGGCTGGCCATCCCCCTTGCCGACGAGATAGCGACCGTCGCCGTCCGCCGGCACGGGGTGTTTGTCCGCGAGGGCGACCTCTGGGCTAGGCTCGGGCACGTGCGAAAGCTGGTCTTCGACAAGACGGGCACGCTCACGCTGGAATGCCCCGAGCTTGAGAATCCGCAGTCGCTGCGGGCCCTTGACCACGAGGCGCGGTGCGCGCTTCTCGCGCTCGTGCGCGACAATCCCCACCCCGTCAGCCAGAGTCTCTGCGGCAACCTATTGGCCGACGGGGCGCACCAGCCAGCCGACGGCGACATTCGGGAGACGGTGGGCATGGGCGTCGAGATCACCGCTGCCAACGGGCGCACCTGGTCGCTTGGCCGGCCGGGATGGACCCATGCCGGCGCCGGCCATGGGAACGGGTCCACCGGCCAAGGCGACGACGGGACCTCGGCCATCCTGGCTTGCGATGGAAGAGCCGTCGCCCGGTTCAGCTTCTCAGACCGGGCCCGCCCGGATGCACAGGCGGAGTTGGCCGCGCTCTCATCGCAGGGATATGCAACCTACATCCTGAGCGGGGACAGGAGCTCCAAGGTGGCCGCACTGGCCGCCGAGCTCGGCCTGCCCGCTGGGAGATGCCTGGGGGAGCTCAGTCCCCAGGGCAAGGCCGACTGGCTGTGCGAACACGGCGCGGGCGACGCACTTATGCTCGGCGACGGTGCCAATGACAGCCTTGCTTTCAACCAAGCGCTCTGCAGGGGCACACCGGTCATCCATCGGGGGCTGCTCGAACAAAAGGCCGACTTCTACTACCTGGGCCGCGGGATCGCGGGGATAAGGGCCCTGTTTGAGGTCAACGCCACCCGCCGCCGCGTCCGGGGCGTGATCCTCGCGTTTTCAGTGGCCTACAACCTAGTTGTCGTCGGACTCGCCGTCACCGGCCGCGTGAATCCCCTGGTGGCCGCGGTCCTCATGCCGGCGAGCTCGCTGGCCACACTGGCGATCGTGGGTCTCGGCATGCGCCGCGCGCTGACGATGTCCCGGCGCGACTGACCCACGGGGACGTGCCCCTGATGGACGCGGCCGTCGTCGAATCATGCCGCCCTGGTGAGGGCGCCGTTGCGGCCGGTCGGCGAGATCCCGCGGTGCAGCCTTTCGCGGAAACTCGACGGAGCCTCGCCGGCCACGCGCCGGAAGACCCGGTTGAACTGCGAAAGCGACTGGAAGCCCGCCTCGTAGGCGGCCTCGCTGACGCGCTTGTGTGGATCCAGGAAAAGTTTCTTGAGCGTCTCCACGCGGATCCTCGCAAGGTAGTCCACGAACGTCAGGCCCGTCTCCCTCTTGAACATCTTGCAGAAGTAGAACTCGCTCAGGTTCACCGCGCGGGCGACCACGGCCAGCGACAGCTCCTCCGACTGGTGCTCGGCAATATAGGAGCGGGCCCTGGCGATCACGGGCGCCTCCGACAGGTTCTGGGTGACCACGATCTGGTTGCTGATCGCCGAGAGATGCTGGCCGAAGACCGAGAGCAGCCTGAGGGCCGAATCATACTGGCGCCGGGCAAGGATGCGCGTGCCGAAGTACGCCTTCTCAAGCGCGGACCTGTTCACTTGGACCTTCCATTCGGCGAGCTGGGCGAGAATCCTCCCGAAACGGGCCTTGGTCGGCTTGCTAAGCATGACCTGCCCCGTCTGGAGGTAGCCCACGACCGTGGCGCCCACGCGGATCGGCACGGAGGACTCGCTCAACCCGGCGAAGCACTCCAGCGTCTTGGTCCCATGGTTGGCCTCCTGCTCCACCCTCTGCTGCAGCTGCAGGCAGGCCGCGCACGTCCTGTTCGTCCCGGCCATCAGCTCGCAGAAGGCGTTCCTGCGCCTCGACCCCTGAAGGGAGGCCTGGAAGGATCCCGTTGCCCTCATCCCCAGCGGGAGGCCGGTGGTTCCCTCAAAGGCCCCGTGGTAGTCGCGGTAGACCTCCGACTTCTCAAGCTGCGCGATCGTGTGCCGGTTGTTGCGATCGGCCGCGTCCGCTTCGGGCGGGTGTGAGGGCGTTGGGTGCATGCGCCCACCCTACCAGAAACGTGATGGCGCGAGAATTGGTGCGGCCGCTGAATCTCAATAGGTAAAATCCCTAGCCGAAGGAAGCCCTCCGCCTATCGAGGGGCTGCGGCCGGTGCGCCTCCCCGATCCCTCGCGCGGTCCCCGGTCGCCGGATGCGCTCAGGTCCAGCTTGAGATGTCCGGCTCCTTCCGGGACACCTCGTGGGTGATTCCCGCCGGATAGCCGACGATGATCGGGAGCACGGCCGTATAGTCGACCGGAACGCGAAGTTCCGCCTTCACCTCGGCAGTTTCAAACCAGCCCTGCGCGAACCCGATGGGGCAGGTGGCAAGACCCTTGTCGACAGCCGCGAGCATAAGGTTCTCCGCCGCCAGGCAGCAGTCCACCGATGCGAACTGGCCCTTCGGCATGGCGTAGACCACCACGAGCGTGGAGGCGTTGTAGAACAGGTTGTACTTTGGGTCGGCAAGGGGCTCGCGGTGCATCGCGTGGGGATCCCGACCAGGGTCGAAGACGCGCAGGAAGTGCATCTTGGCCCTGTCGGAATAGTCCTTCAGGCGGCTCGGCCCCTCGATCACGGCGAAGGACCAGGGCTGCGCATCCATGCCCGAGGGCGCCTGGACGGCCGCCCGAAGCAGATCCATGAGGAGCGGGTGCGGAACAGGGGCTGGCGTGAAGTCGCGGCAGGAGCGCCGCTGGTAAATGGCCTTGATCAGCTCCATGGGGGTCGCACACCGCCGCTACCCGCTCGTGAGGATCACCTTCAGGGCCTTCTGCGTGGCTGCATCGCCGAACGTGTCGTAGGCCCTCATGATATCGCTCAGGGCAAAGTGGTGGGTGATGAGGCACTGGGGCTCCAGCTTCCCTGCGAGGACGGTCTTGAGCAGGAGCGGCGTCGTGACCGTGTCGACAAGTCGGGTCGTGATCGTGATGTTGCTCGCCCAAAGCTTGTCCAGGCGGAGCTCGACGCTCTTGCCGTGGACGCCGACGTTCGCGATGCGGCCGCCCGCGGCAACGATGGACTGGCAGATGGAGAAGGTCTCCGGCACACCGACGGCCTCGATCGCGACGTCGACACCCTTTCCGCCCGTGAGCCTCATGATCTCCCCGACCGCGCCGCTGCTGAAGGTCCTTGTGGCCCCGAAGGTCCTCGCGACCTCAAGCCGGTTCTCGTCGGGGTCGACCATGATGATCTCCGCGGGCGAGTAGAAGTTGGCCGTGAGAAGCGCCGACAGCCCCACGGGCCCCGCCCCGATGATGGCAACCGTGTCGCCCGGCTTGACCTGCCCGTTGATCACGCCGCATTCGTATCCCGTGGGAAGGATGTCGCTCAGCATCACGAGCGGCTCCTCGTCGCGGACGCTGTCAGGGATGTGGTAGAGGCTCGAGTCCGCGTGGGGTATTCGGACAAACTCAGCCTGGGTCCCGTCGATCAGGTGGCCCAGGATCCAGCCGCCGTCGCCGCAGTGGGAGTACATCCCCCGCCGGCAGGCGTCGCACCTGCCGCAGGAGGTGATGCATGAGATGAGGACCCTGTCGCCCGGCTTGAACGAGGACACGGCGGCGCCGGTCTCGCTCACGATCCCCACCCCCTCGTGGCCGAGGATGCGGCCGTCGGTCACCTCGGGGACGTCGCCCTTCATGATGTGCAGGTCGGTCCCGCATATCGTCGTCTTCGTGATCCTTACCACGGCGTCCGTGGGCCTCTGGATCGAAGGCATCGGCCTGTCCTCCCAGGCCCGGGCATTCGGGCCGTGGTAGACGAGCGCCTTCATCCTGGTTTGCTGCTTTCCGGCGGAGCGGACGGGGGCGGGCATCTCTTGTGTGGTCATGGTGGCTTGGGATCCTTTAGGTCCCACTCTATCCCAATGGGCCGCGCCGCGCTGCGCAGTTCTTGGCTTCCATGGCGCGGCCCTTGGCTGGCCGGTTGAGCCTTATAGCCCGGGAATGTTCGCCATGCGCAAGAGATGCCCATTCATTCGCAAGGGCTGCGCAGCCCGAAGGGGATTTCCGCGGTATCCTTGGCGTTCAAGAGTCAAAAACCATGAAAACAGAAACCATCCCCTTGTCGGCCCCGGCGCATCCCAGCGACGAGCAGATACGCGACTTCGCCTACCACCTTTACCTTCAGAGTGGCGGGATCCAGGGCCGCGACCTCGAAAACTGGCTGGAGGCCAAGGCGTGCCTCCTCGCCAACATTCCCATCTACAGGGCCCATGTGCGCCTGCACAGCCACGCCGCGAGGCGCGGTGCGGGGAGGCGCTCAGCCGCCCGGATCCCCTTGGTCGGTCCTATGGGCGCCGCAGCCTGACCGCGCCGGGTCCCAAGGCTTTCCGCGCCGCCGAATGCTCGATTTCCTTTTCAATCCGAGTGCCGTTGCCGTCATAGGGGCGACGGAGAGGAAGGGTAGCGTCGGGCGGGCTGTGATGGAGAACCTGCGGGCCTTTGGCGGCAAGGTCCACCCGGTCAACCCGAAACACACGACAGTGCTCGGGCTGCCCTCTTATCCGGCGATTTCCTCGGTCCCGGGAAAGGTTGACCTCGCCGTCATAGTGACGCCGGCGGCCTCTGTCCAAGGCATCATCCGCGAATGCGCGGCCGCTGGAGTGCGGGGAGCCGTCATCCTTTCCGCGGGCTTCAGCGAAACGGGCCCGCTGGGCGCCAAACTGGAGGCGGATGTCCGTCGCGAGGCCTCCAAGACTGGAATGCGGATCGTCGGACCCAACTGCCTCGGCCTGATGGTGCCCGGCCGCGCCCTGAACGCGACGTTCGCCGGCGCCATGGCGCGCAAGGGCAACATCGCCTTCATCAGCCAGAGCGGGGCGCTCTGCACCGCGATCCTGGGCTGGAGCCTCCAGAGGAACCTCGGCTTCAGCGCCTTCGTCTCGGTCGGGTCCATGCTGGATGTCGGCTGGGGCGACCTGATCGACCACCTGGGGGACGATCCCGCGACGCAGAGCATCGTGATCTACATGGAGTCGATCGGCGACGCGCGCTCCTTCCTGTCGGCGGCCCGCCAGGTCGCCCTCAAGAAGCCGATCATCGTCATCAAGGTCGGCCGCACCGAGGGCGCCTCGCATGCGGTGGCCTCCCACACAGGGGCGCTGACGGGTAGCGACGACGTCCTCGATGCCGCGTTCCGGCGGGTGGGCGTGCTTCGCGTCGACACGATCGAGGAGCTCTTCGCGCTGGCAGACATTCTTTCGAAGCAGCCGACACCCCGGGGGCCGCGCCTGAGCATCGTGACCAACGCAGGGGGGCCCGGGGCGCTGGCGGCCGACGCGCTCCTCGGCTCGGGCGGGGAGCTCGCCCAGCCTTCGCCCTCGACCATCGCGGGATTGAACAGGCTCCTGCCGGCGACCTGGAGCCGGGGGAACCCCATCGACATCCTGGGCGACGCCGACCCCTTGCGCTACCTCGCAGCCGTCGAGGCGGCCGCCTCCGATCCCGAGAGCGACGGCGTCCTCGTCGTCCTCACGCCGCAGGCGATGACGGACCCGCTGGCGACCGCCGAGGTCGTCCGGCTGTACGCCAAGGTTCCCGGCAAGACCATGCTCGCCAGCTGGATGGGCGGGGCCGAGGTGGACGGCGGTCGCGACATCCTCACCCAGTGTGGCCTGCCGGTCTTCGACTATCCCGATATCGCGGCAAGGGCCTTCAGCTCGATGTGGCTGCGCAGCTCGAACCTGCGCGCCCTCTATGAGCTACCCTCGATGTCCTCGGCTTCGGATGAGGGGCCGGGGGCGCGCGAACGGGCCGCCGAGATCATAGGCCTCGCCCAAAAGGACGGCCGGACGCTCCTGAGCGAGTTCGAGGCCAAGCAGGTGATCTCCGCATACGGCATCCCGACCGTGGAGACCCGTGTCGCCCTCAGCGAGGACGACGCGGTGTCGGCGGCGTCACGCCTCGGCTTTCCCGTCGCGGTCAAGCTGCACTCGGAGAGCATCACCCACAAGACGGACGTCGGGGGCGTGCGCCTGGGCGTCGGCGATTCGGACGCCGTGCGCGAGGCATGGCGCTCCATAGAATCCTCCGTCGAGGCCAAGGTCGGACGGCGGCACTTCCTCGGCGTCACCGTTCAGAGGATGGTTCCACGCGAAGGATATGAGCTCATCCTTGGGAGCAGCGTCGACGCCCAGTTTGGGCCCATCCTGCTTTTCGGAGCCGGCGGCGAACTCGTCGAGGTCCTGATGGACCGCGCCGTAGCCCTGCCGCCCCTCACGGCAAACCTCGCTCGCCTTCTCATCGAGCGGACGAAGATCCACGCGGCGCTGAGGGGTGTCCGCGGACGGAAACCCGTGAACCTCCCCGCCCTCGAGCGGCTGCTCGTGCGCTTCAGCCACCTCGTTGCCGAGCAGCCAAGGATCAAGGAGATAGAGATCAACCCCCTCCTTGTCTCGGACAGCCAGATGACGGCGCTGGACGCCCGGATCATCCTGCACGGGTGGGACGTCCCGGATGCGATGCTCCCCAAGCCCTGCATACGCCCTTACCCCCAGGCGTATGTCAACGCGCAGACGCTGGCCGATGGCACGCATTTCACGCTTCGGCCCATTCGGGCGGAGGATGAGACCCTTCTCGCCCAGTTCCACTGCTCCCTGTCCAGCGAAAGCGTCTACAACCGGTACTTCCAATACCTGAATCTCGAGCAGCGAATAGACCATGAACGGCTGTCCCGCCTCTGCTTCATCGACTATGACAGGGAAATGGCGCTCGTCGCGGAGCACTGCGACCTTGTCTCGGGCGAACGGACCCTCATCGGCGTCGGCCGTCTCATAAAGGTGCCGGGAACACGCGACGCGGAGTTTGCCCTGATAGTCGGCGACAAATGGCAGCGCCGTGGGCTGGGAAGCCGGCTTCTCAGTTCGCTTGTACAGTTCGGCCGCGATGAGCACCTCGACACCATCTTTGCGGAGATCCTTCCCGACAACCTGGCGATGAGGAACGTCTCCCAGCTGAGCGGCTTCCAGCTGGTTCACCGAGCCGGCCAGGACACCGTCAGGGCGACACTCGAGCTCTGAAACCCAGGGTCCGCCGGGAGGTTGGGCGCTCGCCGGCTTGCTCAGGCAGGGGGCGCCTTCGGCAGCCTAAGGTCTATCCTCATCTCGCCCAGGCGACGCAGCAGGGCGGCGCGGCGCCACAGTGGCCACCAGTCGTAGAGGTAGATCTCCATGGGCCTCCACATCGCGACCCATCCCCCAATCGTGAGGCCCTCGCGGGTGATCGTGCTGGCGGCACCCATGTCGCTCGGCGCGATCATCCGACTCAGCAGCAGGCAGCCCGCGAGAAAGACCGTGCCTATGAGAAGGCTCACGCGCCCCTGCTTGAAGAGCTGCCGAAGCTCGAGCCCGGTGATGCCGGCTCGGTACTTGAAGTAGTGGTGGACCGCCTCGATGACGCTGGCACTGTCTCGGCCGTCGGGAAGGGGCTGCTCAAGGTGCAGCACGAGGCGAAGGGGCCTGCGCCGGGGGAGCTCCCGCGCCCACCCCACGATGAACTCCTCCGCATCCCTGTCGAGGTCCTGCTCGTTGAACGGGGAGGGATCCAGGGAATTGAAGAGCTGTGAAATCTCGCGCAGCCGAAGCTCGATGGCGTGCGCGCCAGTGGCTGACTCTACGATCGGCCTGGACATGGGTTCACCGGCCAGCATGCCGGAGATTGGGACAATGGGAATCCATTTTGGCCCGCGCTTCCCGGAGCACGGCCAATCCGAAACTGCGGGCCGGGACGGGCCCGCCCGCCGCCTCAAAGCACCCTCTCGGCCTCGGCCTGGTTCTGACAGGTGAGCACGCGAACGCCGCGACTGTAGTGAATGATGGAGAGGATGTTCAACCCAATGTCCTTCCGTGGATCGGGGACGATCCGCACCACCGTTCCGATCCCCGCCGCATTGCACGCGTCCATGATCTTCGTTATGCTGGTCATGCAATCCAGCTCCATCGATTCCAGGCTGCTAAGGTCGGCCAAGAACGTGAAGCCCTTGCGCATCTTTGGAAGCAGATCCAGGACTTTCCCGTGTACCTCCCCCACCTCCTCGGCGGTGACGCGTCCCCGGTACCGCACCTCGATGATGTTGCGGGAATCGTGTCCCAGAATCACGTAGCTGAATTTCTCGTCCATCGCGGCGCGGTCGAATTTGGAAACGTCGGGTATCGCCTTTGGAGGCAAATTTTTTGGGGAGGGCATGGACACCGTGCCGACGGCAGCCTTGTATCAATTCCTCATTTTACCGTCATGATGCCGTGCATTCCCATCTGAAAATGGGCCGGAAATGAGCAGATGTAGACGTAGTTTCCCGGAACGATGGGTGCCGTGAACGTCACATCTCCGTTCTGCCGCGCACCGAGCAAGCCGATCCTCGCCATCACGTCGCCCGCAAGGGCTTTCGGCTCATACTCCTCTTCCTTGGCATTTGCGGCGGCCGACGAGTAGGCCGAGCCGTCCTTTCCCGCCTTCAGCAGAATCCAGTTGTGCCCCATGACCGTCTTCGGAAGCGTGCCGACATTGCTCAGCGAGACGTGAACCACCTCGCCGGGCTTCACGGTGAAATTCGTGACGTCGAACTTCATGGCGTCGTTCCCCGAGATTTCAATCGAGGTCGTGGCCGTTTGGGCGCTCAGGGAGGCTGCGCCTACAATCGAGAACGCGATGCCGACATAGAGTGCCTTGATTCTCATGGTGATGCCTTTGGGTCCAACATAGGGATGATAGCGTTTGTCGCGCCCCACCGCTTTGCATATCCTGTAAATTGCTGCGCATTAGTTGCCCGACCTTCGGAGTGAGCCCTGATCGACCCAGGGAGCGGGAATACGACCTGCGCATGGCAGGCCTGTCATCCGCAACGCTGAATGGGGTGTTCAGTGTAGCCTAACCCCCTGTGCGGGTTCCAGATGACAATACCTGAGGTCGGGACTCGTCGGCAGGAACAATCCGGGATCGCATCGTGTCGGAATTCCACCGATGCTCTGGCATGTGTTCCCCAGCTAATCTATCGTGAGCAAAAGGCTGATCATCGCCGGAGGCGGTATAGGCGGAATGACCGCGGCGCTCGCGCTGCATCGCGCCGGCATAGACGTCACCGTCTACGAGCAGGCTCCCGCGTTCACCGAGATCGGCGCGGGCATGAGCGTTTGGCCCAATGCGACCCGGATACTGGGGACACTGGGGGTGCTTGAGCCGGTGCTTGCCGGAGGTGAAACCGTCCGGCAGTTCGACCTGCACCGTCCCAACGGGACGCTGATTTCCTCGATCCCCATGGAGGGGTTTCCGACCCCGGCGCTGTGCATCCACCGGGCGGACCTGCATCAGGCGGTGCGCGCCCAACTCCCTAGCGAATGCGTGGTATCGGGTCATCGCCTGGCCGGGTTTGTGCAGCATCACGACCGCGTCATCGCACGGTTCTCCGGCGGCCTCGAGGCCACAGCCGACGGTCTGGTCGGAGCCGACGGCATCAATTCGGCCGTAAGGGCGCAGATTCACGGACCCAGTGAGCCGATTTACCGGGGCTACCGCATCTGGCGGGGCATCGCGCCGGAAACGCCCGGGACCGTGCGCGGCCATATCAGCGAAACCTGGGGGCCCGGGCGCCGGTTCGGCATTATGCCCATGGGACGGGGCCGCGTCTGCTGGTATGCCACGCGCAACGGCAAGTCCTCCGAGGCCGACGCCCCGCTTGGCCGCAAGGCCGAGGTGCGGGCCCTGTTCGGGGACTGGCACGCCCCTATCGGGGCGTTGATCGAGTCGACCGACCCGGCCGACATCATCAGGACCGATGCCCAGGACAGGAAACCGCTGACGAGGTGGGGCGAGGGACTTGTCACGCTTCTTGGCGACGCAGCCCATCCCATCACCCCCAATGTCGGCCAAGGCGCATGCATGGCGATCGAGGACGGGGCCTGCCTCGCCAAGTGCCTGATCGGGTCGCCCGACATCGCGGCGGCCTTTCGCTCCTACGAGGCAAAGCGGGGGCCCCGGACAGGGTACATTTCGCGCCAGGCTCGCCGCATTGGCGTCATCGGACAGTGGGAGCATCCCTGGGTCGTGAGGTGGCGGGACTTTGTCACGCGGCTCGTCCTTTCGCGGAACCTGGAGATGCGGCTCAATGCAATCTATGCCTACGAGGTCTAGCCAGACCCCGCCTGCACGCCCTCGGCACTTGTTCACAGTGGACATGTTCTCGCGGGCCGGCGGCCCAGTGAACGCTTTGTGGGACGGGCCGCGTTTCGGATAGGACTGATCCGGCGGTAACGGTCCGCTATTCCTTCCATCCGCGTTGGTTGGCCACGTCAATTCCATGGGGTGCGGAGTTGTGCACAGTGGGTGCATGCAACCAAATTGGAGCGTCGCGGGCCGTCGAGGGCGAATCTGCTATATTTGTTACATGTTAACCCTAAACATATTGGACCGATGGGATGCCCCGTGGCACAGCGCGTGCGATTGGAGGCGGCGCATGACCCCACGCTGCGGCGCGCCCGCGAACCCCACCCAAGGCATCCGCGCCAAAGCGGCATCCCTCCTGCTCGCTGCAGGCCTCCTCGCCGCCGGCCCCGGGGCCCGCGCCCAGGTGGTCACCACGTCGATCCCGACGGCCTCCGGAGCCTCGGCCATCGCGGTCAACCCGACGAACAACAAGGTCTACGTCGCGAGCGGCACGAAGAACGTCGTCACGGTGATCGACGGCGCCACCTATGCGACGAGCACCGCGAACATCGGGGCCGGGGCGGTGGCGATCGACGTCGACACCTCCACGAACAAGGTCTTCGTCGCGAACCACACGGACAGCACCGTCACGGTGATCGACGGCGCGACGAACGCCGCGACGACGATCACCCTGAACGGGACGCCCACCTCCATCGCCGTGGACTCGGTGACCCACAAGGTCTATGCGCCCACGGACACCTTCAAGGGCAGCTATTCCTACGGCGCGGTCGAGCTCATCGACGAGGCCTCGGGCACCGTCACCGACCTCGACCTGGGGATCATCGGCATGGGGGTCACGATCAACCCGGTTACCGACAGGATCTACGTCGCCAACTCGATCCAGACCGTCATCAGCATCACGGAGTTCAACGGCACCGACAACTCCTATGACTACTTGAGCGACGCCACAGGCGAGATCGCCATAGACACTGCCGCGAACAAGGTCTTCGTCGCGGACCTCGACGGCGGCCTCACCTACATCGACGGCGCGACGGGCCTCTATTCCTCGGTCGGCTTCGGCGGCCGCTACTACACTGTCGCCGTCAATCCCGTGACGCACAGGGCCTATGCGGCCGGGGGCGAGGACGGGATAACCGTCTTCGACGAGGCGGCGGGGACCTCGGTCAACCTTCCCATGGACACCCTGGGCGCGGTCGAGGTCTGCGACGCGCAGACGAACCAGATATTCGTGTCGACCTTCGAGACGCCCGGAACCCTGGTAACGATCGACGGCGCGACCAACATCACGAGCTCGATCGCGGTGGCGCCCCTGGTCTTCGCGATGGTGCAGAACCCGGCGACGGGCTTCCTCTTCCTCGCGAGCGGGGACGCCGCGGGGACCGTGACGGTGGTGGACGGCCGGGCCCAGGCGACGGAGGCGATTTTCGCCGAGCAGCCGGCCTCCGTCACGGCGGCGGCGGGCTCGTCCGTCGCGCTGAACGCAGTCGCGGGCGCCGCCATCGGGACGTCGCCGACCTACCGGTGGTCCTTTGACGGGGCGCCGCTGACGGACGGCGCCGGGATCACGGGCTCCGCCTCCCCCACCCTCTTCCTGAGCGCCGCGGGCGCCGCCTCCGCGGGCACCTACACCTGCACCGTGTCCGGGAACCTCGGCAGCGCCACGAGCAACCCCGCCACGCTCACAATCTCCGCCGGCGCGGCGCCGGGCCACCTCGTCAACCTTTCCAGCCGGTCCTACGTCGGCACGGTCGGGAACACGGCGCCCACCTACATCATCGCCGGCTTCGTCGTGGCGGGATCGGGAACCAAGGACGTCATCCTGCGCGGCGTCGGGCCCACCCTGTCCACGTTCGGCGTGGGGGACGCGGTGCCCTCGCTCTCGCTCGCGCTCTACGACGCCGCGGCCCCCGCCAACCTCATCACCACGGACGCGGCGTGGCAGACGCCGCCGACGGCCCCCACGGGGCCGTGGACGGGCCTGGTCTCGCCGCAGGACGCGACGTCCACGGACTTCGCGCAGGTCGGCGCCTTCGCGCTGCCGCTTGGTTCCGCCGACGCGGCGGTCAAGGTGACCCTTCCCACGGGCGGCTACACGTCGATCCTGAGCGTGCCGGCGAGCGTCCACGGGGGCGAGGCCCTGGCCGAGGTCTACGACGCGGACACGTCAAACACCGGCTCCCACCTCTCCAACCTTTCCGCGCGGTCCTTCGTGGACGCCGGGATCCCGATCACCGCCGGCTTCGTGATCGCGGGGCCCGCCTCCCAGACGATCCTCGTTCGGGCCTCGGGGCCGGCCTTGGTCCCCTTCGGCCTGAGCGGCGTCCTCCCCGCCATGAAGCTCCAGCTCTTCGACTCGACCCAGGCCCCGGTGGCCTCGAATTCGGGATGGCAGGGCAACGCCTCCGTGGTCGCGGCGGCCGCGGGCGCCGGCGCGTTCCCGTGGGGCGACCCCGCGAGCGCGGACTCCGCCCTCCTCATCACGCTTCCGCCCGGGAGCTACACCGCGCAGGTGTCGGCGCTCAACGGGGGCGGGGGCACGGCCCTGGTGGAAGTCTACGGGCTTCACTGAGTTCGGACCGATCGCGGCGACGGAGCGCCCCACGGTGCCCGCGGGGCCGCTTGCGCCGGTATCGACAAAGCCGGGCATTTCAGCGACACACGTGGACCTTGATTGGAATGAAAACTGGGCCCGAACTGATCGCGGCCACAAAGCGCTTCGCGAAAGAGGACCCCCTGCGAAGCTGGTGGAGCCTGCTCTCCACCTGGTTTCTGCTGATCGCGGCGCTTGCGGGCACCCTCTGGAATGTCGGCTGGGCGGCCAAGGCCGCGTGCAGCGTGCTTGCGGGCCTGCTTTTCCTACGCTCCTTCGTGATCTACCATGACCACCAGCATGACGCGATCCTGCACCGCTCGCGGGCCGTCTCCTGGCTGATGAGGATCTTCGGGATCCTGGCCCTCAGCCCGAACAGCATCTGGCGCAGCTCGCACAACCACCATCACCACCACAACTCCAAGCTGCGCGGGTCGCACATCGGGTCGTTCCCGATCATGACCAAGGACCAGTTCAGGAAAAGCTCCCGCCTCGAGCGCCTCTCCTACCTCTCCATACGCCATCCCCTGACGATCCTGTTCGGCTACGTCTTCATGTTCATCTACGGCATGTGTTTGAACCCGTTCTTCACCAGCCCGAGGAAGCACTTCGACTGCCTGCTCGCGCTCATCGTGCACTTCTCGATCAGCGCGGCGCTCCTGGTCTACGGCGGGTGGCCCGCACTCCTTCTCACGCAGGTCGTCCCGCATTTCATCATGTACGCGATCGGGAGCTACCTCTTCTACGCCCAGCACAACTTCCCGGGGGTCTCGTTCAGCGACCACGCCGGCTGGACCTACGAGAAGGCGGCGCTGGAATCCTCAAGCTTCCTGCGCACGAGCGCGGTCATGGGTTACTTCACGGCCAACATCGGCTACCACCACATCCACCATCTGAACGCCAAGATTCCCTTCTACCGCCTTCCCGAGGTGATCCGGGAGGTGCCCGAGCTGCAGAACCCCAAGGTCACCTCGCTGCGGCCCTCCGACATCGCCCGATGCCTGAGGCTGAAGGTCTGGGACGTGCAGGCCCAGAGCATGGTCGGCGTGGGCAACCTATGATACCTCCCCTGTCCTTCACCGCCGGGCACCTCGCGCAGTTCCTCGGGGGCGACGTGGTCGGGGACGCCCAGGTGCGCCTGACCGGATTTGCGTCGGCCGAGAGGGCCCGCGCCGGCGACCTGACGTTCGCCGAGAAGGAGTCCTACTTCGAGGCCGCCGCGAAGAGCGCGGCCTCCGCCATCCTCGTGGGAGCTGCATCCGCGCCCACCGCCAAGGTGCTGATCCGCGTCGCGAACCCGCGCGTGGCCGCCGCGAAGGTGATCCCGCTCTTCTTCCCGCAGGAGGCCGACACGCCGGGGATAGATCCCCGCGCCGTGGTCGCCCCCTCGGCGCGCGTGGACGCCACCGCGCACGTCGGCCCCGGGTGCGTCGTCGGGGCGGGGGCCGCGATCGGCGCCCGCTCGGTCCTCACCGGCGGAAACCACGTCGGGCGCGACTGCGAGATCGGGGAGGACACGCGCCTCCTTCCCAACGTCGTCCTCTATGCCCGCACCAAGGTGGGCCACCGCGTCACCATCCACGCGGGGACCGTCATCGGGTCGGACGGCTACGGCTATGTGTTC
Organism: uncultured Opitutaceae bacterium; assembly: GCA_964509885.1. Classification (GTDB taxonomy): domain Bacteria; phylum Verrucomicrobiota; class Verrucomicrobiia; order Opitutales; family Opitutaceae; genus Palsa-1447. Next base: position 45,092 of record CAZDZL010000004.1, read on the forward strand.
GACGAGGGCAGGCACCTGAAGATCCCGCAGGTCGGCAACGTGGTCATCGGCGACGACGTCGAGATAGGCGCCAATGCGGCCATCGACCGCGCCGCGCTCGGCTCGACCGTGATCGGCCAGGGCACGAAGATCGACAACCTGGTGCACGTGGCGCACAACGTCGTCATGGGGCGGCACTGCCTGGTCATGGGCCAGGTGGGCTTCGCCGGGAGCACGGAGCTCGGCGACTACGTCGTCATCGCCTCCCAGTCGGGCATCGCCGGCCACCTGAAGCTCGGCCGGCAGTCGGTCGTCGGGGCCAAGTCGGGCGTGATGCGGGACGTCCCGGAGAAGGAGACAGTGCTCGGCATCCCCGCCGCGCCCGACAAGCAGGCGAAGCGGCAGTGGGTCGCCATCCAGAGGCTTCCCGACATGATCGTGAGGATGCGCGAACTTGAAAAGAAGGTGGCGGAGCTCTCGGCGAAGGGCCTCCCCGCAGCGGGCGGCACGTAGCGCGCGGGCGACCGCGCCCGGGGGGCGCGAACCTTGACGACGCTTGAAGCTAAGTCACTTGCCCAACGTGGGCTTAGTCGATGGTTATTGTCTTAGAACAAGCAGGAGGGCGAGGCGCAATGCGCCGTGAAAGCCGCCCCGAATACCGACCATAGGTCGGCTTCTGTGGCCAACCGGCGGGCGAGATCTCAAACTCCTGATGCCGTCTTAGGGTAATGGAACGGCTTCACCTTCCCGCTCAGCCTTTGTATTCGTCATGACGGCGCACCCATGAGGGGCCGCGATCACCCTCATCCCGGCCCCTTGGCACAAGATCGAGATAGTTGTATGCCGTGTTTACCAAGTCGAGGCCGCGGGCGTATGCTGAATAGGTGTGAAAAATCTTCCCTGAGGAGTCTCTGGCAAACACGCTCAGTCCGGGCATTTCCGTCTGCCGCGGATCCTGAATCTCATAGTTGTAGTCGCCCTTCCTCGCGGCGACCTCTTTTGCGGTGAACGAGACTTTGTAATCGAGGTTGAAATCGGTATTGCCCGATGAAACCCAATGGAAGGTCCAACCCATGCGTTTCGAATAGGCCGCGATCTTCGAGTAGGGCGCACGTGAGACTGCAACCATTGTCACGTCGCGGTGGTTCAGATGTACGATGATGCCGTTGAAGTTGTCGGCCCAGAACGAACAACCCATGCATGCCGCGTCACGCGTCCAAGGAGTCGACTTGGACGCTGTCGCCGGGTCGAACATGGCATGGTAGACGATGAGCTGGCTTCGTCCGTCAAACAGCTCGTCCATCGTCTCGCGGCCGTCAGGACCATCAAAGACATACTCTTTCCCCACTGGCTCCCACGGGAGTTCGCTGCGCACCTTGGTCAGGCGGTCGCGGAGCCGGGTAAAAGTTTTCTCCTTCACGAGGAGAAGCTTGCGGGCAGCTAGCCACCTCTCATGCGATACGATTTTGTGATGTTTCATTTAATTTCTTCGTTGGATGCTACGTCACTACGAACCAGCCGCTCGCTATGTGCTGCGTCTCGCAAAGCCGCCGCTCGACCCGTTCCAGGGGTTCGCGTGAGGCGATTCTCAGAGATACCCTCCGCTTTGCGGTTCGTAGCTAAGACAGTTTGGGTTGCTGGCAGCGTTGATTTTGCTTTTGAAACTTTTAAGGCAAGCGGTTTTGAACGTCGGCCGCGACGACTCTCAATTTTCAGGCGGTTGGCTGTGAGGGCGGTAGAGATTCATGTCTTCGCTGTTGGCCGCCAAACGATAGACTTGGCCCCCTGGAGCCTGAAAATAGAAATGCTCCTTATCCTCGTGTGCCACTTCTCTGAGGCCAAACTTTAGGATACTCTGCTTCAGCTCGATGGGATCATTTGTTCTAAGCTCCAGCCAAATGGATCTGAGCATATCCGGCTCACTCAATGCCGAATTGTCGTAGACTACTCCAATGTAGAAATCAGGGCGCAGCCAGACGAGATCGGCGTGCGGTTTAACGTCGATTTTGCAGCCCAAGACGTCTCGGTAGAATCTCTGGATTCTTTCCCGCTCCGATGGCAAAACGACCATTTTTGAATTCGCGCCCAATGTCGCCTTATTTGATTTCATATTCAATTCGTCCCGAAGCGGTCCTTCATTTGTGGGGCTGCTAATCGCGTCCGCTGCTTTCACAGCGCCTGCCGCTGTTATTGCGGCCAACAGTATCAACGTTGGGGAGAGTTTCATTTTCGTTGCTCTTGCGGTGTCCAGCCGCGAGTTCAGGTCAACTCGAAGACGATACGCTACTGAGCGGTAGGTTGAAATGGGGTGTAATCCCCCACACAAATCGAGATGCCGGGCGATATGTTTTAGGTATACCGACTGCCGAAATGCGTGGCGCGATTGCGTGCTAGCGGCGAGCTGCCACGACATTGTGCTGTGACGCCGGGAGGCCCGTGCAACTATGGACGAATGCCTGACCAACGGGCCGCCCACCTGATTCATGCCTTCGATTTTCGCGGACTTGATGAATGCATGTTCAGGATTTGTCACCAGCACGCTGCCAATGCGCACCTCCATCCATGCCCAGATCGCATCGCAATGCACCTAGGTGCCTCTTGTTTCCTATCATCGGGCCCCATGGGGCGCACTAAACTTTGGCCAGTCTCTCGGTGGCAACAGCGCCGGCGTCCCCAAGGGTTTCGAATCCCGCGGGCACCCTACCTGTTCGTGGGCAAGGCTATAGGCGATGCCCCTGGCCGGAAGGCGCGTCTTGTCGGCCGGTCGCCCTTGCGGTACAATGCCGCGAACCCGTGGAACATCTCGTCCCAGCGGAATCCCGGTCATTGCGCCAACGCTCGTCGCTGGTCCTCGCGGGGCTTTGTTGCATGTTCCTTGCGGTCCAAAGCGCGCGCGCGCAGCTCGTCTGGACGGGTGCGGGGGCCAACGCCAACTGGAGCACGGCAGGAAACTGGAACTCGGGCGTCCCGAGTTTGACGGTGGGGAGCACCCAGACCCTGGACTTCACCGGGACTACCGGCCTCACGTCCACGATGAACAACAGCTACTCCGTGGGCTCGCTGACCTTCGACTCGGCCGCCGGGGCGTTTGCGATTGGCCTCGGCGCCAAGGTGCTCACGTTCGACGGCGCGACGCCGTCGATTCTCCAGCAGTCCGCCAACGGCGAGGCGATCAGCTCCGGCACGATCTCGTTCGCCTCCGACACCGTCGTCGACGTCACGGGGGCGGGGCTCCTGGCCATCTCGTCGAAGCTGAGCGGGACGGGCGCCCTCACCTTCCAGGGGGGAGGCAACCTGTCGCTGTCGGGCGCGGGCACCGCGTACAGCGGGAACGTGACGGTCGCCTCCGGGATGCTTCAGGTCTCCACGAGCAACACCGTCCTCGGCACGGGGACGACCACGGTGGACACCGGCGCCATGCTGCAGATCACCGACGGCCGCAACCTCGGGAACGCGATGACCCTCGCGGGCTCCGGCATCGCCGGGGCCGGGGCCGTCCAGAGCTCGGGGGCCGGGACGGCGACGCTCTCGGGCGCGCTGACGCTCAGCGGGGGCACCACCCTGGACTCCGAGGGCACGCTGAAGGTGACGGGCGGGGTCTCGGGCTCGGGCACGAACCTCATACTGAACGGGGGGGGCGGATTCACGGTAAGCAGCGCGATCGCCACGGGATCCGGCGGCGTCACGATCAACGCCCTGGGCACCACGGCCTTCTCCGGCGCGAACACCTACACCGGGCTGACCACGGTCAACGCCGGGACGCTCAACCTGAGCTCCAACATCAACGGCGACATGGCGATCTACGGCGGCATCGTTGTCGACAAGGTCTCGGGGCAGTTCGCGGGCACGTCCAACCTCATCATCAACGGCGGGGAGTTCAACCTGAGCAACAAGACGGAGTCGATAGGCAGCCTATCCGGGTCGTCCGCGGGCGCGGGGATCCTGGCGCTCGGCTCCGGCACGCTCACGGACTCGCAGTCCTCGGTCACCTCGTTCGACGGCACCCTCACGGGGACGGGCACGCTGGCCATGCAGGGGACCGGCGAACTCGACCTGGTTTCCTCAAACTCGGGCTACACAGGCAAGTTCACCCTCAGCAGCGGGACCATCAACGCGTCCGCCGTGGATGCGACCGGCACGGGCACCGTCACCGTTTCCAGCCTCGGGAACTTCCAGGTGGAGGGGGGCGTCTCCCTCTCCAGCAAGTTCAACGTGTCCAACCTCGGCGGGGCGACGAACAACGGGGCCATCGAGAACGTGTCCGGCAGCAACTCGATCTCCGGCGCTCTGACCGTCTCCGGGGCCTCGCGGATCCAGTCGGACTCGGGGACGCTGACGTTCGGCGGGACCACGGCGCTGGCGGGCAACAGCCTCAACGTGGGGGGCAGCGGCAACACCGCGTTCGGCGGCGCCATCACCGGGACCGCGGCGAGCTCCATCACCAAGGACGGATCGGGGACCATGTCCCTGGGCGCGGCCAGCGCGGCGTTCCTGGGCACCGTGGCGATCAACGGCGGCACGCTCCAGCTGACGGTCGCCAACGCCTTCAAGAACACGGCCGCAATCACGTTCACCTCGGGCAGCGTCCTCGACCTCTTCGGCACGAGCCAGGCGATCGGCACACTCAACGGGGCGGGCACCGTGGCCTTCGGGAGCGGCGGGGCGCTCACGCTCACCTCCGGCACCGACCTTCTGAGCGGCGCGTTCACGGGCTCCGGCACGCTCACCCTCTTGGCCGGCACCACGCTCACGCTCGGGGCCAACTTCAACGACGCTAACCTGAACATCGTGCTCGCGGGGGGCACCCTCAAGCTGAACGGGACCCAGGACACGTTCGGGAACCTGAGCGTCACCGCCAACTCGATCATCGATTTCGCCAACCCCTCGACCAGCATCATCAGCGTGAACGGCGTGTCCCTCACGGGGACGTCCCAGCTCTCCGTCACCAACTGGGCCAACACGGTCGACTATTTCTACAGCAACACGAGCCCCGGGACGCAGGGAACGGCCCCCATAGACCAGATCATCTTCACCGGGTTTGCGGGCAGCCAGACCCACTGGAACACGTCGCCGTCGGGCCCCGACTCGCTCAACGAGATCAGCCCCATCCCCGAGGCCCGCACGTACGGCGCCCTCATGGTGGGGGCGGCGCTCCTGGCGATCCTCGCCGCGCGCAGGCAGGTCCGGCCCTGACAAGCGCCGGGCCATGGAACCGTTTCCTCAGGGGGGACACTGTGAGCCTGCACAGGCAGGCAACTCAACAGCAACCCCGATTCCCATGCATCTCATCCTTCCCCTCGCAGCAGCCGGATACTCGCTCGTGTACCTCCTCGCCGGCGGCGGCCTGGGCGGCGCCGTCGTGATCTTCATCGTCGCGAAGCTCCTCGGAAAGTAGCGGCGCCCCGCCCTCAGGCGCGGCGCCGGCGCAGGAAACTCGCGATCTCAGCGGCCGTCGGCATGGACGGCGCCGTGCCGAACCGGGTCACGGAGAGGGCGGCGACCGCGTTGCCGTGCCGCGCGGCGGCCACGATGTCGCCCCCGGACCGGACGAACCCGGCCGCGAAGCCGCCCACAAACGCGTCGCCCGCCCCCGTCGTGTCGACGACCCTGAGGCCCCTGTGCCCGGCGACGGCCGTCCACGTGCCGTCCGCGAGCGACACGAGGCAGCCCCTTCGCCCCAGGGTGACGATCACGGTTGGGACGCCCAGGGCCCGGCAGAGGCGGTGGAGGTCCGCGCCGCCCATGGCGTCGAGCGCGGAGGCGGCCAGCCGGCCGCGGGTGAGCGCGGCGCATCCCGGCAGCCTGTTCGCGAGGGCGAGGAACTCGGACTCGTTCGGGACCAGCACGTCCGTGAGGCCCAGTATGCCCGGGTCAAAGTCGTCGCGCATCGGCGCGGGGTTGAGGAGGGTTGTCACGCCCGCCCTGCGCGCCATCCGGAAAACGTGCGCGTTGACCGGGAGGTTGGCCTCATGCTGGCAGACCACGATCCTCGCGCCGCGCACCAGGGCGGGATCGACGTCGGCCGGGCGCAGGCGCTCGCTGGCCCCGAGGGCGACGATGATCTCGTTCTCCCCGGCGGCGTTCACGATGATAGCCGCGGTGCCGGTCGCATGCGCCCGCTTGACAGCAAAGCGCGCGCCGATGCCCTCGGCCGCGTAGAACCTCCGCGCCCCGTCGGCGAAGACGTCGTCGCCCACGGCGCCGATGAACACGGTGGGAGCGCCCGCGCGGCCCGAGGCCACGGCCTGGTTGGAGCCCTTGCCCCCGGGGCCCGTGACGAAGGTGCCGATCAGCGTCTCCCCGACCCGCGGGAATTGGGGGCACTTCCACGTGAGGTCCTGGACGAAGCTGCCGACGACGACGACGCTCGGTTTCATGCCGGGACAGCTTTCACAGCGCGGGGTCCGCGACAACACCCGAGCGGCCGGCGCCCCCGCCCTGAAAAGTTTGAATCCGCCGGCGGCGCCCTCCAGTATCCTGCGCCCCATGAACCCCTTTCACGGCCCGGCGCCCAGTTTCCCCTGGATGTTCCTGCGCGGCTCGCTCCCCTGGATCGGACTCCTGATGTGCGCCGCGGTCGGCACGCTCCGGGCGGCGCCGGAGCCCGACCCTGTCGTGGGCGTGACCGGGGGCCTGGTCCGGGGAAGGCTCCTGCCTGGAGGCGCCGGGGCAGTCTACAGGGGGATCCCGTTCGCCCAGCCCCCGGTCGGGGAGCTGCGCTGGCGCGAGCCCATGCCCGTCGTTCCGTGGCCGGGCACCCGCGAGGCTGACCGCTCGGGTCCCCCGGCCGCGCAGCCCCCGCTCGGCTGGAACGACCGCTCCGCCGCGGCCAGCAGCGAGGACTGCCTCTATCTCGACGTCTGGGCTCCCGCGAAGGCCGCCGGCGCGCTGCCCGTCATGGTCTGGATCCACGGGGGAGGCAACGTGGCCGGCGCCGGTGGGTTCGACACCCTCTATGACGGGAGGGCGCTCATCGCCCGAGGGGTCGTCCTGGTCGTGATCGAGTACCGCCTCGGCGTCTTTGGGTTCCTCTCCCACCCCGCGCTGACGCGGGAGTCGCCGCACCACGCCTCCGGCAACTACGGCATCCTGGACCAGGTCGCGGCGCTGCAATGGGTCCGCGGCAACATCGCGGCGTTCGGCGGCGATCCCGGGAACGTCACGGTCTTCGGGCAGTCGGCGGGTGCCGAGGACATCCTCGCCCTGATGGCCACGCCCCTCTCCGCGGGACTCTTCCACCGTGCGATCTCGGAGAGCGGCCCCCTGCCCCCCACGAGCCCCGCTCTCGCCGAGGCCGAGAAGGCCGGGGTCACCGCGCTCGGGAAGCTGGAGGGGCCCCCTGACAGGGACCTCGCGTACCTGCGCTCCGTGCCGGCCGGCGACCTCCTCAAGTCCGTGCAAGGGACAAGCGCCTTCACCGTAGACGGCTGGGTCTTCCCCGTGTCGCCGCTAGAGGTCTGGAAGTCGGGCCGGGAGCACGCCGTGCCCCTGATCCTCGGAAGCTGCGCCGTGGAGTTCCCGTTCGACGGCCCCCCCGAGGCCCTCGCCAAATCCTTCCGCGACATCTTCGGGAGCCTGGCTCCGCGGGCGATGGCGCTCTACGGCCTGGACGGGAAGCCGGCGGCTTCCGACCCCCTCTACGGCAGCGGCATGGACCAATGGGGCAGCGACCTCTTCCGGTGCATCCCGATCCTCCTCGGCGAGTGGCACGCCTCGCGGGGGATCGCCTCGTGGGAATACGAGTTTGCCCGGGCCATCCCGCCCAACGCCCGTGTAGCCCACTCCGACGACCTGCCCTACGTCTTCGGGAACCTCCTCGAGGGCGGAAGCAAGGGCGGCAAGTTCCGGGCCGAGGACCACGCGCTCTCGGGGACGATCCAGGGCTACTGGACGAACTTCGCGAAGACCGGCAACCCGAACGGCGCGGGCCTGCCCGCGTGGGAGAAGCACGACGCCGCCGGGAGGAGGTACCTCGCCTTCACGACCGAGGCCGCGGTGGCCGCCCGGGAGAACGAGCGGGGGCCCTTCTGCGACCTGTTCCGCGAGGCCCTGGCCGGCCCGGGGGCCGCTCGCTGACGCCCCATGAGCACCCCTCGCCTCCTCTCCTGCGCCCTCGGGATTGCTGTGATCCTTCCCGCGCTCGGCGCCGGCGCCTCCTTCGTCCCGGCCTCCGATCCCCACATTCGCTACGACGGCCGGTTCGACTTCAGCCAGCCCGCGCACCCGGTCGCGATCTGGGAGGCGAGCACGATCGCCGTGGACTTCGAGGGGGACCGGGCCGCGGTGCGGTTCGGCAGGGTCACCGGGCAGGTGTTCTTCAACGCGGCCGTGGACGGGGTGGGCACGGTCGTCGCCCTCGCGGAGGGGGCCCCCGCCAAGGCCGCGGCGCTTCCCGTCCGCGGCCCCGGCCCCCACCACCTCGTGCTCTTCAAGCGGACCGAGGCGAGCGCGGGGACGGCCGTGTTCGAGGGGCTCGAGGTCGCGGCGGGCGCGCGGGTCTCCACGCCGGCCCTCCCCTCCTACCGCATGAGGATGGAATTCTTCGGCGACTCGATCACGGCCGGGGCGTGCGACGAGGACGGGCCCAAGGACCAGTGGGAGGACCGCAGCACGCACAACGCGGCGCAGAGCTACGCCGCGCTGACGGCGGCGGCCTTCTCGGCCGACTACCGCAACACCTCGATCAGCGGGATCGGGCTGGCCGCGGGATATGACGACGTCCTCATGGGCCAGGTGTGGGACAGGACATACCCCGAGGCGTCGTCGCCCAGGGCGGACCTCGCCGCGTGGGTCCCCGACGTCGCCCTGGTGCTCCTGGGCGACAACGACGACTCCTATCCCCGTTCCAAGCACCTGCCCTTCCCCGCGGACTTCGACGGGAAATACGCCTCGCTCATCCATGCGATCCGCGCCGCCTATCCCAGGGCCCGCATCGTCCTGCTGAACGGGGGAATGTGGGCCGGGACGAACAGCAGGGAGCTGGGTGCGGCCTGGGCGAAGGTGGTGTCCCGCCTTGAGTCCGCGGATCCCGCCATCAGCGACTACACCTTCGCGCACTGGACGGACAACCACCCCAGGATCGCGGACCACCGGGCGCTGGCCGACGAGCTGGACGCATGGCTCATGAGGCAGCCGTTCATGGACGCGGGAAGGGGCTAGGGCCGCGCCCGGCCCGGGCGCGAAAACGGGTAGATTCTGCCATGCCCCGTTTCTTGCATTCCCGCCGGGATGCGCTCATCTCTTTTTCATCACGACCCCACTGATGACGCTGCGCATTTGGCCGGTCCTAGGGCTGTTCACCGCCGCACTGGCCGGCGCGGCCCCGGCGCAGGCGCCCCTTCCGGCCGCCGTGCAGTTCAACCGCGACGTGCGGCCGATCATGGCGAACACCTGCTTCAAGTGCCACGGGCCCGACCTGAAGGCAAACAAGGCGGACCTTCGCCTCGACCTGCCCGAGAACGCCCGCATGGCGCGCAAGGACAAGACCGGCCGGGTCAGCACGCCGATCGTCCCGGGCAAGCCCGAGGCGTCCGAGGTCTGGCGGCGCGTGAGCTCCGCGGACGCGACGCAGGCGATGCCGCCCCCCGACTCGCTGCACCTGCTCTCGGCCCGGGACAAGGAGGTCATCCGGCGCTGGATCGAGCAGGGCGCCGTCTACGAGCCGCACTGGGCCTACATCGCCCCGAGGAAGGCCGAGCCCCCGGCAGGGATCGCAGCGGCCAACCCGGTGGACCGCTTCGTCCTGCGCGAGCTCCGGGAGCGCGGCATCTCCCCCTCCCCCGAGGCCGACCGCCGCACGCTGATCCGGCGGCTCAGCCTGGACCTGGTCGGGCTCCCGCCCACGGTCGCGGAGACCGAGGCCTATGTCGCGGACAGCCAGCCGGGCGCCTACGAGCGCCTTGTCGACAGGCTCCTCGCCTCGCCGCACTACGGCGAGCGGATGGCGGTCGCGTGGCTCGACCTCGCGCGGTTCGCGGACACCGTGGGGTTCCACGGCGACCAGCTTTACAACAACTTCCCGTACCGCGACTACGTGATCGACAGCTTCAACCGCAACGAGCCGTTCGACCAGTTCACGCGGGAGCAGATCGCCGGCGACCTCCTGCCGAACGCCACGGACGCGCAGCGGACCGCGAGCGGCTTCAACCGGCTGAACATGGTGACGCGCGAGGGCGGCGCGCAGCCCAAGGAGTACATCGCAAAGTACGCCGCGGACCGCGTCCGCACGGTCTCCACGACCTGGCTCGGTTCCACGATGGGCTGCTGCGAGTGCCACGACCACAAGTATGACCCGTTCAAGTCGCGGGACTTCTACGCGATGGGCGCCTTCTTCGCGGACATCAAGCAGTGGGGCGTCTACCAGAACTACGACTACACGCCCGAGCCCGAGCTCAAGGGATTCACGAACGACTCCCCCTTCCCGCCGGAGATCGAGGTCGACAGCCCCTACCTCAGGGAGCGGGGGGCCCGGCTTAAGAGGGAGTGCGCGGACATGGTGGAGCGGACGGCGAAGGCCATCGCCGCCGCCCCCGCCGAGGCGGCCGCCGCCCGCGAATGGGCCGCAAGGGCCGCGGTCGGCGCGGCGACGGTGCCCGGCGGCTGGTCGGTCCTGCCGATCGCCGAGGCCAAGCCGAGGAAATTCGGCACGGTCACGGTCCTTCCGGACCAGAGCGCCCGCTTCGCGCGGAGCCCGGACATGAAGCCCAACAGCTCGGACGACGGGCTCATTGTGACCGTGGCGGTCCCGGCGGGGCCCGTGGCGAGGATCCGCCTGGAGGTCCTTCCCGACGAGGCCTACGGCGGGAGGGTCACCTGCAACGGCGACGAGGCGTTCACGCTGACCTTTGACGCGACGCTCCAGCACGACGGGCAGTACGAGCCCGAGCCCGTCAACATCTCGGACGGCTACCCCTCCCAGCCGGCGAACAGCTACGTGAACGGGCAGTTCCAGACCTCCATTCCCGGCAGCTGGACCTCGACGCGCGACTTCGCGCGAAAGGCCCAGACCATGGACTACGTCCTCGCGCCTCCGCTCGGCTTCCGCGCGGGGGACCGGCTGGTCGCCCGCATCACGAGCGAGAACGTCGCCCGTGTGCGGCTCTCGGTGTCGCCCATCGGCCTCAGGGTCCCCGGCGCCCTCCCGGACGACGAGGTCGCCGAGGCCCTCGCCGCGAAGGACCCCACGCCGGGGCAGATGGAGCGGATCGCTGCGGAATACTTCAAGGGCACGGGGATCGGCCACCCCTACGAGTTCGGGGTGATCCTGGACGACGTGCGGCAGATCGCGGCGTGCCGCGACGGCCGCGTGTTCACGACCGTGACGGTCGCCGCGACCCCGCGCGTGACGCGCGTCCTCGCCCGCGGCAACTGGCAGGACGAGTCCGGGGAGGTCGTGGACCCCTCGCCCCCGCGCTTCCTCGTCCCGGCGAGCGCGTCGCCCGCGCGGGGCGCCCCGCGCCAGACCCGGCTCGACCTCGCGAACTGGATCGTGTCGCGCGGCAACCCGCTCACCGCTCGGGCCTTCGTCAACCGGCTGTGGAGGCAGTTCTTCGGCACGGGGCTCTCGTCCATCGTCGACGACCTGGGCACACAGGGCGAGTACCCGAGCCACCCCGAGCTGCTCGACTGGCTCGCGGTCGACTTCATGGAGCGCGGATGGGACGTGAAGGCGATGGTGCGGACGATCGTGACCTCGTCGACGTACAGGCAGAGCTCGACCTACCGGGCGGACCTGGCGGAGGTGGACCCCAACAACCGGCTCCTGGCCCGGCAGTCGCCCCGGCGCCTCGAGGCCGAGTTCGTCCGCGACAACGCGCTGTTCGCCTCGGGGCTCATCAGCCTGGACATGGGCGGGCCGAGCGTGCACCCGTACCAGCCCGCGGGCTACTACTCCGCCCTGCAGTTCCCGGACCGGGACTACCTCGCCGAGTCCGACGAGCGCCAGTACCGGCGCGGCCTCTACATCCACTGGCAGCGCACCTTCCTGCATCCCATGCTCGCCAACTTCGACGCCCCCTCCCGCGAGGAATGCACGGCGTCGCGCAACATCTCGAGCACCCCCCAACAGGCGCTCACGCTCCTGAACGACCCCACGTTCGTGGAGGCCGCCCGGGCGCTCGCCGAGCAGTCCCTCGCGGCCCATGCCGGGGGCGACTTCAGGGCCGGCCTCGACGAGGCCTTCAGGCGCCTCCTCGCCCGCCCGCCGACCGGGCGCGAGAGCGAGTCGCTCGAGTCGTTCTACAAGGGCCAGCTGGCCTACTACGCCGGCAAGCCCGACGAGGCCCTGAAGGCCATCTCCGTCGGCAACCACGCGCAGACGGGCGTCGTGGAGCCGGCCGCGCTCGCGGCGTGGACGTCGGTCGCCCGCGTCCTGCTGAACTTGAACGAGACGATCGTGCGCTACTGAAGGCCCCATGAACCTGCCCTTTGACCCCAACCTGATCCGGCGCCAGCAGCAGGCCTGGTCGCGGCGCACGTTCCTCGGCAAGTCGGCCCAGGCGCTCGGGACGCTGGCGCTCGGCTCGCTCCTGAACCCGCGCCTGCTGAAGGGAATGGACGCCGCGCCGGCGCCGGGCGGCCCCTGGATGGGGACCCTGGGGTCACCCCAGTTCGCGCCGCGCGCCAAGCGCATCATCCACCTCTACATGGCGGGGGGGCCGTCCCACGTGGACCTCCTGGACTACAAGCCCGAGCTCAACCGGATCCACGGCCAGCCCTTCCCCGCCTCGTTCACGAGCGGCCAGCAGCTGGCCCAGCTGCAGAACACCAAGCTCCTGGCCCGCGGCTCCTCGTTCGGCTTCAGCCGGTGCGGCCTGTCGGGCCAGATGATCTCGGACCTGCTGCCGTACACGCAGCAGATCGCCGACGACATCTGCATCATCCGCTCCATGCACACGGAGCAGATCAACCACGACCCGGCGCACGCCTTCATGAACTCGGGCTCGGTCGTCAAGGGGCGGCCGAGCTTCGGCTCGTGGATGCTCTACGGCCTCGGCGCCGAGGCGGACAACCTGCCCGGCTTCGTCGTCCTCATGTCGCACGGCCCGTCGGGCGGCGAGCAGCCCGTCTCGGCCCGGCAGTGGTCGGCGGGGTTCCTGCCCAGCCGCTTCCAGGGCGTGCAGTTCCAGAGCAAGGGCGTGCCGGTCCACTACGTCGGGAACCCGGACGGCGTGTGCCAGAGCACGCAGCGCCAGGTGATCGACGAGATCGCGCGCCTCAACGGGTTCCACGAGGAGGAGACCCTGGACCCCGAGGTCCAGACGCGGATCGCGCAGTACGAGCTGGCGTTCAAGATGCAGACGAGCGTCCCCGACCTGACGAACCTGGCCGACGAGCCCCAGTCGATCCGGGACATGTACGGCGTGAAGGAGATCGGGGACGGGTCCTTCGCCTCCAACTGCCTCGTCGCCCGCAGGCTCGCCGAGCGCGGGGTGCGCTTCATCCAGCTCTACCACCGCGGCTGGGACCAGCACGGCTACCTGGACCGCGACATCCAGGACGTCTGCAAGCGCATCGACCAGCCGACGGCCGCCCTCGTGAAGGACCTGAAGCAGCGCGGCATGCTCGACGACACCCTCATCCTCTGGGGCGGGGAGTTCGGCCGCACGCCGATGGGCCAGGGAAGCGGCCGGGACCACCACATCAACGCCTTCTCCGTGTGGATGGCCGGGGGCGGGATCCGCGGGGGCCTGACGTGGGGATCGACGGACGAGCTCGGCTACCGCTACGTGGAGGACGAGCAGGCGATGCACGTCCACGACCTGCACGCCAACATGCTCGCGGCCTTCGGGATCGACCACGAGAAGCTGATCTACCGGTTCCAGGGGCGCGACTTCCGGCTGACGGACGTGCACGGCAGGGTGTCGAGGGGCATCTTCGCCTGACAGACGGGACCCCCGTGCACGAGCTCGTCCTCTTCCTCGGCCGCTTCCACCCGGTCCTCGTCCACCTGCCGATCGGGATCCTCCTCGTCCTCGGCCTCCTCGAGGCGGCCGGCCTCGCCGCGTACTTCCCCGGGCTCAAGTGGCTGCCGGCCCTGACGCCCCGCCAGCGCACGCTGATCCTGGTCGTCGGCGCCGCCGCGGCCGTCCTCACGGCCGGCCTCGGCTGGCTCCTCGCCCACGGGGGCGACTACGACCTGGCCCTGGTGAGGAGGCACCAAGTGCTCGGGATCTGCGCGGCCGGGGCCGCGGTGCTCCTCCTCATTGTCCACAGGTGGTGGTGGCTCTACGGGCCCCTCCTGGCGGCGTCGCTCGTCCTCCTCGCCGCGGCGGCGCACGCCGGCGCCGGGATCACCCACGGCAGCGACTACCTTACGGCGCACATGCCCCGCTCCCTCGCCCGGGTGCTCGGGCTCACGCCCGCGCCGGTCCCCGTGCCGCGGGTCGTGACCCTCGACAACGCGGTCGTCTACGGCGATCTCGTGCAGCCCCTGCTCCAGGAGCGCTGCGTCAGCTGCCACGGCCCCTCGAAGAGCAACGGCGGCCTGCGCCTCGACGCCTGGGAACTCATCGAGAAGGGCGGCAAGCACGGCGCGGTCCTGAAGCCCGGCGACGCGGCCGCGAGCGCGCTCATAAGGAGGATCGACCTCGCCGCCGACGAGAAGGAGCACATGCCCCCCCGCGGCAAGCCGCAGCTCTCGGACGACGACCTGACACTCCTGGAGTGGTGGGTGGCCGCCGGTGCCCCGCGCGAGAGGCGGGTCGCCGAGCTGGAGCTTCCCCCCTCCGTGCAGGTGATCCTCGACGCCCGCCTGGCGCATGGCCCGGCGGACCTCCCGCCGGAGCGCGCCGCCACCCTCGCGGCCGCGGCGCGCCTCGCGGCGGCGCTCGGCATCCTCATCCGGCCGCTGTCACCGGACGGCCCCTGGGTCGACGTGACCGCGCGGATGGCCGGCGCGAGATTCGGGGACGGGGAGCTGGCGCAGCTGGCCCCGATAGCCGCCGCGGTGCAGTGGCTGGACCTCGGGGGCACGTCGGTCACCGACGCGGGGCTCGCCGGGCTCGCGCGCATGCGCCGCCTCGAGCGCCTTCATCTCGACGGGCTCAAGGTCACGGACGACGGGCTCGCCCGGCTCTCCCCGCTCAGGCAGCTCGAGTACCTCAACCTGCGCGGGACCCTGGTCACCGACAAGGGCATGCCGGCGCTGCGCTCCCTGCCCCGCCTGCGCTCGCTCTACGTCTGGCAGACCGCCGTCACCCCGGCCGCCGTTCAGGCGCTGGGCGACGCCCTCGTGGACAAGAGGAGGGTCGCCCGCTGGAGGCAGGGCCAGGACGACCTCGAGCGCAGGATCCGCCGCGACCGCTTTGACGGCAACACGGGCGAGGCGCTGGTCCCCGCCGAGATGAAGCCCCTCCCCGTCTCCTCTCCCGATGACAACAAGCCGGCCACGCCGGACAAAACAAAGGCACCCTAAATGAACCCCATTACCCGCAGATCCTTCCTCACCCGCTGCGCCGCGCTCACAGCCGCGGCCACCGTGCCGACCTTCTTCGTCCGCGCCTCCGACAAGTCGGGGACCGGCAGCCTGGTCGTCGGCTCGGGCGAGCACACGTACGAGTGCGTCCACGACTGGCTCCTGCCCCCCGACGGCCTCGTCTGGGGCGACACCCACGGCCTCTGCCAGGACGCCGCGGGCAACATCTACGTCGCGCACACCGTCAACAAGTCGAGCATGCGCGGCGAGGCCGTCGTCGTCTACGACGCCCAGGGCAAGTTCGTGCGCGCCTTCGGCGAGGAGTTCCGGGGGGGCGCCCACGGCCTCGCCCTGCGCACCGAGGGGGGCGCCGAGCACCTCTGGCACTGCGACATCAACCGCTGCAAGGTCGTGAAGACGACGCTGGAGGGCGAGGTGCTCTGGCAGCACGGGTACCCCCGCGAGGACCCCGCGTACTCGGCCGCGCCGATCAACTTCGTCCCCACCAACGTCGCCTTCGCGCCGAACGGGGACTTCTACGTCGGCGACGGGTACGGGTCGAGCCACGTGCTGCGCTTCGGCGCCACGGGGTCCTTCCTCGGCGAGGTCGGGCGCCCCGGGCACGGCGATGGCGAGTTCGACACGCCCCACGGCCTGTGGGTCGACGCCCGCGGGCCCGAGCCCGTGCTCGTGGTCGCGGACCGCGGCAACCGCCGGATCCAGGTCTTCACGCTCGGCGGCACGTTCATCCGGACCGTCAAGGACGAGGCGCACCTGAGGATGCCCTGCTACTTCCACGTGCGCGGCGACCTCATGGTCTGCCCCGACCTCGACAGCCAGGTGTGCCTCCTCGGCCGGGACTACAACGTCGTCGCGCAGCTCGGGGACGGGCAGGCGCTGAACGGCAAGGTCGGCTCGAGGCGCGACCAGGCCCGCCCGGCGTTCACGCCGGGCAAGTTCATCACGCCGCACGCGGCCATCTTCCTCGCGAGCGGGGACATCCTGGTCGCGGAATGGCTGCCCATCGGACGGCTGACCCTCCTGAGGAAGGTGTGACGCCGGGCCCAGCCCTAGGAGACGGACTAGAGCGACTTTGACCCGCGCGTCACGCCTACCAGGCCCACGAGGGCGGCGGCGATGCCGCCGATCAGGAACCAGGCCGTCTTGTCGGTCGGGTTGCCCGTGAACGTGCGCGAGACGCTCGACGCGACGGAGTTGGAGGCATTGATGCCGTAGATGATCAGGACGATCCCTGCGACGACGAGGGCTATTGAGATGGCTTTATTCATGTGTATTTGGGTTTTTCGGAGCATGCGCCCCACCTGTCAGTTGAATGGACCCTGCAATCCAAAAAAAGTGCGGCCGGCGTGAGCCGGCCGCACCGTTGGAGTGATAACGGATGGCTTAGCTCTTGACCGTCATGTCATTGACGACCGACTTCACGCCGCGCGTGTCCTGGGCCAGCTTGGTGACAAGCGACTTCTCGGCGTCGGAGGACGCGACACCCGTGATGCTGACGACCGCGTTCTCGGTGACGACCTTGGTCGAGAGGGCGCTCGTCGAGCGGTGGCTCAGCAGCGCGTACTTGACCTGGCTGGTGATCGAGGCGTCGTCCATGTCGTCGCCGATCGTGGTCGAGCCGGGCTCCGGGGCCACGATGACGAGCTCGTTCCTGACCGACTTGACGTTGTCGATTTCCTTCGCGTAGACCTCGGTGAGGTCCTTCTGGGCGCGGTTCTGGACGGTGCCCGTTAGGGTGACGATGCCGTCCCTTACGTCCACCTTGGTGGAGGTCGCGCTGACGTTGGCCTTGACCAGCAGCTGGCCGCGGACCTTCAGGGCGATCCACTCGTCCGAGTGCTCCTTGTACTCGGACTTGACGACGATCTCATTGTCGACGCTGACGACGCCGGGGAGGTTCTCCACGGTGTCCTCGGCGAGGGCCTTGTCGTCGCGGTCGGCGACCGTGCCCGTCAGGGTGACGACGCCGTCGTTCGACTTGACGGTGACGTGGTCGGAAAGGACCGTCTTGTAGTTATAGGAGGATTTGGCCGCGTCCTCGATCTTGCGATCGTTTGAGGAGGCGAAGAGCGCGACCGGGAAGGTCGCGGCGAGCAGGCATGCAATACGGACGTGTGTGTTCATTTGTTTTGTTTTTGGGGAGATGGGACCCCGGCCGGAAACGCCGTACGGGAGCTTCAATACCAAAGTGTCTCTGTCAGGCGGCGCTTCCCCCGGCCCTGCGGGCGCCGCGGGCGGCTTTCTCGCACCCTTGCGGGGCGGGGGCATGGGCGGGTGTCTGATGCGTTGCCATGGGGGGACTCTACAGGGAACGCGCCCGCGCCGCCATGGGGTGTAGGACCGATAGTAGTTCACCCCATGGGACTTCACCCCATTTCAGTCCGCACCCATCGCGTGTACCTTCCACCTCGCAATGGTCGCTTCCAACTCACAGCTAGGCTCACCTACAAAGACAGCGCCCGGGGGAAAGGGTCCCACCAATCGCTCCATAATCTCGCGGCAGGAGGCCGAGTACGACGCCAAGCTCGTGCGCCGCTTCAACGCGGGGGACGAGGAGGCCTTCGTCGAGATCATCTCCAGGTACCGCAGCAAGATGTTCTCCATCGCGCTCTGCCACCTGCGCAACCACTCCGACGCCGAGGAGATCACCCAGGACACGTTCATACGGGCCCACCGGGGCCTGGCGCGCTTCAGGGGCGACTCCTCCCTCGCGACATGGCTGCACCGCATCGCCTTCAACCTCTCGCGCAACCGCTTCAAGTACTACTACTGCCGGCGCCGGCACGCGATGCTGTCGCTTGACTGCGCGTTCAGCGACGACAACCAGGCCACCTTCTCGGACCTCATCGCGAGCGACGCCCCCAGCCCGGCCCGCGAGGCGGCCTCCGGCGAGTTCTCGGAGCTCGTCTCCGGGTGCATGGAGAAGCTCGGGTCGCGCCAGCGCGAGATCCTCATCCTGCGCAACGGCCTGAACAAGTCCTACGGTGAGATCGCCCGCTCTCTGAAGATCAGCATCGGCACCGTGAAGAGCCGCATCGGGCGCGCCCGCGAGAAGCTTCGCCAGCTCCTCTCCGAGGCCTACCCCGACCTGCCCGCGGACGCCTCCCCCTTCGACTGGTTTGAGCCGATCCGCTCGGCCGGCCGCATCGAGGTCGCCTGAGCCCGCCGCGGGGGCTGCGGCTACCCTCCCCGGGCAGGCGCCGGGACCGGCCGCTCAGACGATCGTCACCTGGACGCTGCTCTCGATGATCCCCTGCGCGATGGCGTAGCGGGTGAGGCCCGCCGTGTCGTGGATGTTCAGCTTGTCCATCAGGTGCTGCCTGTGCTTCTCGACCGTCTTGATGCTGATCTTCAGCCCGTCGGCCACCTGCTTGTTGGCGTGGCCCTCGGCGACAAGCTGGATGACCTCCAGCTCGCGCGACGTGAGGCCCGTGGCCTTCTTGATCATCAGGCCGCCGATCTTGTCCGGCTTCTGGTAGTGGTCGCGCAGGCGCTTTGAGACCTGCGGGCTGTAAAACGCGTTGCCCGCCATGATCTCGTGGATCGCCTTCGCCAGGATCTGGGCGGACGTCTGCTTTATGAGGAAGCCGACCGCGCCGACGGCGATCACCCTGTCGATGTAGGCGTCGTCGCTGTGCGCCGATAGGATCAGCACCTTCGTCCCAGGCTTCTTCGCCAGAATCTGGCGCGTGGCCTCGAGGCCGTTGAGCAGCGGCATCGCGATGTCCATGACGACGACGTCGGGACTCAGCGACAGGGCCATGTCCACGGCCTCGCGCCCGTTGTGGGCCTCTCCCACGACGGCGATGCCGGCGTCGGCGGCGAGGAGGGCCCTGAGCCCCTCCCTGACAATGGTGTGGTCGTCTGCGAGAAGGGTCTTGATGGTTTTCATAATGGATTTGGGGCTTACTGGCGATTGAAGGGTATAGTGGCGAAAATCGTGGTGCCGCGGCCGGGCATGGAATCGACCTGGAAGGTGCCGCCGACCATCTCGACGCGCTCGCGCATCCCGATGAGACCAAGGCGCTTGTTCTTCCTGGAGTCGAGTACCTTCGCGACGTCGAAGGACCTGCCGTTGTCCTTGATCTCCATGACGACGGCCTGGGGCAGCTCCTTGATTTCGACGCTCACCTTGCTCGCCTTCGCATGCTGCGAGATGTTGACGAGCGCGGCCTGCGCCACTCGGTAGAGCACCGTCCGCTTGTCGTTGCTCAGCCTCTCGACGCCGGCGAAGATCTTGAAGCCGACATGCAGCCCCGTCCTCGCGGTGAACGCATTCATGTAGGCGTGCAGGGCGGGAATGAGCCCCAGGTCGTCAAGGAGGGTCGGGCGCAGGTCCCGGGCGAACTGGTGGACGATGTTGACCGACTTTTCCACGAGGCGCTGCGTGTAGCTGATGTGCTTTGAGAAGCTCTCCTTGCTGACGCCGGACTCGATCTTGAGCGACGCGAGCTGGACGTTTATC
Source organism: uncultured Opitutaceae bacterium (assembly GCA_964509885.1). Taxonomy (GTDB): domain Bacteria; phylum Verrucomicrobiota; class Verrucomicrobiia; order Opitutales; family Opitutaceae; genus Palsa-1447. Next base: position 64,972 of record CAZDZL010000004.1, read on the forward strand.
CCCGTGAGCGTCTGGACGATCTCGTCATGGAGCTCGCGGCTGATCTCCTTGCGCTCCTCCTCCTGGGCGGAGAGCACCTGGTGGGAGAGGTGCCGCAGCCGCAGCTGCATCTGGCGGGCCTCCCTGAGGAGGACCTTGTGGTGCTTCTCGCTCAGCCGGAGCGAGCTATCCGCGGACTTCCTGTGGAGCACCTCGACCTTCAGCCGCCTGTTGGAGGCGGCCAGCTCGTTGGTCCGCCGCAGGAGCGCCAGGTTTGAGAGCCTCAGCTCGGATATGCTCTCGAGCATCGCCCTGTGGGTCTTCTCGACGGGGGTGAGCACGTCGAGGAAGAAGACGCCCGCGCGCTTGACCGTCTGCGTCCGCATGGCCGCCGTGCACCCGGGGGGCATGAGCGTGATGAGCGAACGGCCGTGGATGTCGGCGAGGTCAAGCGTCTCCAGCCCCTCTGAAACCGCCCTGCGTCCCAGCGCCGCCGCCCCTGCCGAGGGGACCCGCCAGCCTCCGCCCAGGTGCCTGCGCAGGTGCCTGTGGTAGCTCCTTGAAAGGCTGAGCAGCTTTTTCTTCAAGATGTGGTCGGTTCCGCGGGGATTTATCCGTCACGCGTCCCTGGGCCCGGCGGCTTGCGCGCTGCCGGGACACGATCCGAACCCCAATCCTCGAAAATATCAGGGGGCGCCGACCAGGTCGATGGGGTAAAACCCCACCCCTCCCCCGTCCCACGCGGGTGAACACCCCATTCCCACCCCCCAGCACCGCTGCTATTGTGGTCTGCCCGGCGGCCAAAGTCGCTGAGCCAACATCCCTTACACACCTTGAACCCCACCCACACCCTCAGCGGCTCGCACCTGCGTACCTACACGGCGATCCTCCAGCACCCCGCCTCGCACAACCTCGAGTGGCGCGACGTCCGGAGCCTCTTCAACCACATCGCCGACGTCGTCGAGCAGCCGAATGGCAACCTGAGGGTGACCCGCAACGGCCAGGTCCTCGTCATGCACACGCACAGGACGAAGGACGTGGCCGAGATCGAGGAGCTGATGGAGCTGCGGCACTTCATCGAGCGCTCCGAGGCCGCGGCCCCGGCGGCCGAGGCGGGGGCCGCCCAGTGGCTCGTCGTCATCAACCACCATGAGGCCCGGATCTACCGCTCGGAGATGGCCGGCACCCTTCCCGAGCGGATCATGCCCCACGAGCCGACGGATTTCTTCAGGCACGCCCACAACTCGAAGGACTTCTCGAGGGGCAAGGAGAAGCCGGACCCCAACACCTTCTTCGAGCCGGTCGCCGAGGCCCTCGCGGGGACCGCCAGGATCCTCGTCTTCGGCACGGGCAAGGGCACGAGCAGCGAGATGGAGCAGTTCGTCTCCTGGCTGGGACAGCACCATGCCGGCACGGCCGCCCGCATCATAGGCACGCAGGTGATCGATGAGCACCACCTGAGCGAGGCCCAGCTCCTGTCAAAGGCGCGCGGGTTCCACTCGGGACTCCCCGCGACCTAGACGCCCCTGCCCTCGGCGAAGCCGAACTCGCGGTAGTGGGCCTCCCCCGAGGCGAACAGGCCCGCGTCGACGGCCTCGCGCACGTCCGGATACCGCCCGAGGTAGGTCTCCTCCGGGAACGGGCACCCCGGGCCGAATGCGGACGGGTCCGCGGCCACCGGCTGGGCCAGGCGCCGCATCCAGTAGCCCTGGTGCAGGGGGACGATGTCCGCGCCCCGCTCCATGCAGTCGGACTCGGTGAAGTAATGGCAGACGAGCGAGGAACGGGTCCGCCGGGGGTCCGCGATCGGGCTGCCCCCGTGGACGAGGTCGGAGTGCCATATGAAGACGTCCCCCTTCCTCGCGAGGAACGTCCTCTCCTTCAGGCCGCGCAGCCGGATCTGGACGTCGATGTAGTCATACCAGTCCGCCCCCTCCTCGCGGGTCGCGTGGTGGGTGCCGTCGTTGAACGTGTACAGGGGGATCCTGTGGCTGCCCGGGACGTAGACGAGGGGCCCGGCGTCCGGGTGCACGTCCTCCAGCGCCACCCATGCGGCGATCAGCGCGTGGGGCGTGCGGGGCGTCATGTACAGCGAGTCGATGTGCTTCGGCTGGGAGCTGCCCTTCTCGAAGTTGATGCTGTTGCACAGCACGGCGGGCTCGCCGAGCAGGTCCCCGAGGATCGCCGTCAGCTCGGCGTCCAGCGCCAGCGCGCGGACCTCGTCGCTCATGAGGTAGAGGTCGTTGAACTTGAAATGCCGGGTCTGCGGGTGGGAGGCCTGGGCCCAGAAGGTGCGCCTGCCCGTGTGGAGGCTGTCGACCACGACCTCGTTGGACCTCTCCTCGAGCAGATTGCGGACCGCGGACGTGGCCCGGTCGATCTCCTGGGCCGAGAAGAACCCCTCCAGGGCGGCATAGCCGTCCCGCTCGAACGTTTGGCCGGCGCCGGCGCCGCGGGCTGGGTGCATCGCAAGGTTCACGCCCTGCATGACAACCGACCCCCCAAGAGCCGCTACTCCCCGGAAGAAATCGGGGCGACCCGGCCTATTTCACCACCGGCATGCGGACCTGGCCGTTGGAGATGATGCCGAAGCCGTACAGGAGCCAGAGGATGACCGCGGCCACGACGACGAAGTTTATGATCGCCTTTATCGTCGACTGCATGGGGATCAGGTTGATCAGCCAAAGGACCACGCCGATGACAATGAGGGTGAGGACGGTGTTCGTGAGGGGCATGGGCGTTCTTTCTTGGCGATGGAGGAAGGGTGAGCCCCCGAGAGTACTCTTGATCGCCCCCGCGCGGTATGGGGTTTAACCCGAGGGAATGGGCTCCCCCCGGGACGGGACCTCGGGAGGCCGTTGGTGTCAGTGGGTGTCCGGACAGCCGCACCCCCAAAACATGAACGAAGACCTTGAACGCATTCGGAAGCATCAGGGCGGCCCCCATACGGACGGCGCCAGCCCCCGGAAGCCCTATTGGAAGCGCATGCACCACACCCCGTTCTTCTGGGTGGCGGCCTTCTTCATACTCCTGGCCATGACCATATTCGTTATGACCGACGGGTTCCTCCTGAGGAGCCGCGGGCAGCCGGCGCCGGCCTCCCGCGCCCCCTAGCGGGTCGGGCTAGATCTGCGAGAACGCGGCCGGCACGAGGAACCGGCTCGTGATCTTCTGGACCGTGTCCGCGTACTGGGGGTCGGCCTTCAGCTTGACCCAGACGGGATGCGCCAGGAACCGCGCCCAGTTCCTCTTGTGCGTCTCCATGTCGGCGCTGCAGAGCATGTAGGTGAGGTGTGGCAGGTCGCGGCCCATGAGGGCCTCGCCGTAGAACACCGGCGAGAGGTCGACCTCCTGCATGACGCCGATCTCCCCGGCGTTGAACATGTCCACCTTCTTGAGCGCCTTCAGCTCGCTGAAGCTCTCGTAGGTGCGCATCTCGAAGACCCGGGGCTTGCCGGCGCGCGCGAGCGCGGGGACGGCCAGCTTCGGGAGCCCGGCGAACGGCAGGAGGAGCCAGGTGTCGAGCCGGTCGAAGCCGGGCTGCTCCTTGGTCAGCGACGTGAGGTACTCCGCCCCCGCCGCCTGGACTGCGGGATCGAGGTTGATCGACGCGTTGACGCTCCCGACGGAGTCCAGCGAGGGATGGGGGATCAGCACCCACACGGCGGGGCCGTCCTTCGAGTCGGGCTCGGTGAAGACGCCCACCGCCTCGACGCCGCGCGCGTTGAGGGCGGGTATCAGGGCCTTCTCAAGGTAGGAATCGAGGAGGGCGTGCGGCGCCCCGGGCCTCAGGCGGTAGGCGCGCAGCTCGAGGTATTGGCCGCTGGCGGAGGGCGCGCCGGCCGCCCTGGCGGTCGAGGGCATGCTGGCGAGGGCGGCGGTGGCCGTGGCGGCTAGGGTGGTCTTCAAGAAATCGCGGCGGTTCAGGTTATTCATGGGGTCGTGATGGGCCTCAGTGTCCGGGAAAAAGCCGGCCTAGTCCAGCCTCCGAGGCCTCGGCGACGCCGCGCTCGGTGATGAGGCCCGTCACGAGGCGCGCCGGCGTCACGTCGAACGCCGGGTTCGCGGCGGCGCTCCCCTCGGGCGTGAGCGCGACCGTCGCGACGGTCCCGTCGGGAAGCCTCCCCGAGAGGTGGGTCACCTCCCGCGCGGAGCGGTTCTCGATCGGGATCCCGCGGACGCCGTCCCTCACGCCCCAGTCGATCGACGGCGACGGGACGGCGACGTAGAAGGGCACGCCGTTGTCGGCCGCCGCCAGGGCCTTCAGGTAGGTGCCGATCTTGTTGCACACGTCGCCGGTCGCCGTCGTCCGGTCCGTGCCGACGATGACCATGTCCACCCGCCCGTGCTGCATGAGGTGGCCGCCCGCGTTGTCCGAGATCACCGTGTGCGGGACGCCGTGGTTCAGGAGCTCCCAGGCCGTCAGGCTCGCCCCCTGGTTGCGCGGGCGCGTCTCGTCGACCCAGACGTGCACGGCGATGCCCGCGTCGTGCGCCGCGTAGATGGGCGCCGTGGCCGTGCCGATGTCGACCGTGGCGAGCCACCCCGCGTTGCAGTGGGTGAGGATGTTCACGGGGACCCCGGGTTCCTTCTTGGCGGCGAGCGCGCGGATGAGCGGCAGGCCGGCCTCCCCGATCGCCCGGTTGATGCCGACATCCTCCTCGCAGATCTGCGACGCCCTTTGCAGGGCCGCCTCGGCGCGCTCCGCGGGGGGCAGAGGGAGGAGCCAGGCCGTCATCCGGTCGATCGCCCACCTGAGGTTCACCGCCGTGGGGCGGGTGGCGAGCAGGGTCGCCCCGGCGGCCCGGAGCGACGCGTCCGAGGGATCGGCACGAAGCGCGAGCCAGAGGCCATAGGCGGCGGTCGCCCCGATCAGGGGCGCGCCCCGCACCAGCATCGAGCGGATGGCGTGGGCCGCGCTGCCGAGCGTCTCCAGGCGCGCGACGACAAACTCATGCGGAAGGCGCGTCTGGTCGATGATCTCGACCGAGGCGCCGTCGGCGCCCGGCCAGATCGTGCGCTGGGGGATGTCCTTGACCTTCAAATGACCCTTTCGTTTCCGCCGTCGACGGGGATCTGCGCGCCTGTCGTCTTCGCGAACAGCGGGCCGCAGAGCTCGGCGGCGAGCGCCGCGACGTCGCGGCTCGCGACCTCGACCTTCAGCACGTTGTTCGTCTTGTAGGCCTCGACGCTCAGGCCGTAGCTGCGCGCCCGCGACTCCAGGATATCCCTCGTCCAGAGCGCCGTGTCGAAGACCATGTTGGGGTGCAGCGAGTTGATGCGGATGCGGTCCGGCCCCCATTCCAGGGCCGCGACCCGCGCGAGCTGGTTCACCGCCGCCTTCGACGCCGAGTACGCGGCGGCGCCGGGGCCGGGCGCCGGGACGTTCTTGGATCCGATGACCACCACGCGGCCGCCCTTGGGCGCCAGTTTCAGGAGCGGGTGGCACTCGCGCATCATCATGAAGGTCGCGTCTAGGTTCACCGACATGACCTTGCGCCAGGCGTCCGTCCCCAGGTCCCCGATCGGCTTTCCGCCCGGGAAAATCCCCGCGTTCAGGACCAGCATGTCGACCCCGCCGAAGGCCCGCACGGCCTCGTCGAGCGCCCTCGCCACGTCGGCCTCGCTCGTCAGGTCGCACGCGATCCCCCGGAACTCCGGGCGGTCGTGCATCCGCGCGACGTCCGGGTTCACGTCGAGGCCGGCCACGGCGGCGCCGCGCCCGAGGAGCGCCTCGACGCAGGCCTTGCCTATCCCCGAGGCGGCGCCCGTCACGAGGGCGATCTCGCCCGTGAAGACGGGCGCCGGGCCCCCGCGGCGCAGCTTAGCCTGCTCCAGGTCCCAGTATTCGACCTCGAAAATGTCCTGCGCCGGAAGCGCCTTCCACCCGCCGAGCGCGGTCGAGCGCGCGATGATGTCCATCGTGTGAGAGTAGAGCTCGCCTGCGATCGCGGCGTCCCGGGCCGTTCGCCCGGCGGCGAGCATGCCCCACTCGGGGTCCAGGACGATGCGCGGCGCGGGGTCGAGCATCGTGGGCCGGGGCGACAGCGCCTTCGCGTTCGCGCTGAAATACGCACGGTAGGCCTCGCCGTAGGCCCTCAGGCCGCGCCCGAGGAGGGGCAGCCGCTTGGTGCGGATGACGTGGTCGGGCGTCGCGGGTCCCTGCTGCGAGAGGACCGCGGCATCCGGCCTCGCGATGAAGCCGAGGCTCCGCGGGTCGCGGTGCGAGGCCAGGATTGCCGGCGCGCCCATCTCCGACGAGAGGTCGCGCCGGAAGGCCGCGAGCTCGGTTCTCACCGTCTTCGGGGACGCCTTCATTTCGGGCCACGAGACGACCCATGCCTTCCTCCCGGCCAGGTACTCCTCGGCAAGCGTGACGAGCTCGATCATCCGCGCGTAGGACTCCTCGGCCGTCTCTCCGAAGCTGATGAGTCCGTGGTTCATCAGCACGACGCCGATCGCCCCCGCGGGCTTCGTCCCCGGAAACTGGGCCGCGCACGCGCGCGCGAGAACGAACCCGGGCATGACATAGGGGACGACCGCCACGCGGTCCCCGTAGATCTCGCGGATGCGGGCCTCGCCGCCGGGCGTGTTCGACACCGAGATCAGCGCGTCGGCGTGGGTGTGGTCCACGAACTTGGCCGGCAGGAGCGCGTGGAGGATGGCCTCCACGGAGGGTGCGGGCGCGGACGGGTCGGTCATGCAACCCGTGAGCTCCGCCGCCATGCGCACGTCCGGGAGTTCGCCGAGGCCGGCGAGCCGCAGCAGGTGCTGCATCCGGCAAGGCGAGAATCCGGCCGCCTCGATCGTCGCCAGGTCCCAGCCGCTACCCTTGATGTGGAGGATGGCCTCCTCCTCGCCGAAGACGTTCCTTTCCAGAGTCTTTACGGAGGTATTTCCTCCGCCGTGGAGGACGAGGGTGGTGTCCCGGCCGAGGAGCCTCGAGGTGTAGACCCTCTGGGCCAGGTCCCCGGGGAACGCGGCCGCCTCCGAGCGGTTCCATAGGTTCTTCACGTGTGGGGTTGCGGTTCTCGCCCGCCTGCGGCGGACTCTGCACAGAGGTGCCTTCGCCGCAGCGGGGAGTCAAGAGCCCCAACCTTGCAGACCGCGGGCAACCCCGCCATGCCTTGCCAGGGCAGAATCCCATCCACCATGAGCATGCAATACCGCCAACTCGGAAAATCGGGCCTGAAGGTGAGCGCCCTGTCCTTCGGGGCATGGGTCACCTTCGGCAAGCAGATCGGGGATCCCGTCGCGAAGAAGCTCCTCCACGCGGCCTATGACGCGGGTATCAACTTCTTCGACAACGCCGAGTCCTACGCGGACGGCCAGGCCGAGGTGGTGATGGGGGCCATCCTAAGGAAGTCCGGGTGGCGCCGGGGCAGCTACATGGTCTCGAGCAAGGTGTTCTTCGGCGCCGAGGGCGACCGGCCGAACGAGGACGGCCTTTCCAGGAAGCACGTCGTCGAGGCCTGCCACGACGCCCTGCGCCGCCTCGAGGTCAGCTACCTCGACCTCTACTACTGCCACCGGCCCGACCCGTCGGTGCCGGTCGAGGAGACCTGCAGGGCCATGCACGACCTCATCACTCAGGGCAAGGTGCTCTACTGGGGCACGAGCGAGTGGAGCGCGGCGCAGATCGAGGCCGCCCACGCGGTGTGCGACCGGCTGGGCCTTCACCACCCGATCGTCGAGCAGCCGCAGTACAACCTCTTCCACCGCTCGCGCGTGGAGAAGGAGTACGCCCCCCTCTACCGCAGCCCCGGCCTCGGCACGACGATCTGGTCGCCCCTTGGCTCCGGCCTCCTGACGGGAAAATACAACAAGGGCGTGCCCAAGGGCGCCCGGCTCGACACGGCCGGCCTGGAGTGGCTGCGGGACGAGGTGCTCAAGAAGCCCGGGACCGAGAAGAGGCTGGCCGCCGTCCCGAAGCTTGCCGCGGTCGCGAGGGGCCTGGGCGCGACGCTCCCCACCCTCGCGATCGCCTGGTGCCTGAAGAACCCGAACATCAGCACCGTCATCCTCGGCGCGTCGAAGGTCGAGCAGCTGCAGGAGAACCTGGGCGCCCTCGACGTCCTCGCGAAGCTGACGCCGCAGGTCATGAAGGACCTGGACGCGATCTCGGCGCCGCTCGCGGACTGACGCCGGGCCGCCCCACCCGGATGAAGACGGCCGCGGCATGCCTGGTGTGCCTCCTCCTGCTCGCGGGATGCGAGAACCCGAAGGTGAAGAGGACGGAGGCCGACCGGGCCGCGGTCGACGCGCGCCTGCACCGGTACGAGGCGCTCATGCTGGCGATGGACTTCCCGGGGATCGCGGCCATGTTCGCTCCCGACGGCGAGATGGTGAATCCCAAGCAGGCGGCCGTGCACGGCCGCGCCACGATCGCCCGGTTCCTCGCGGGGTTCTCGGACTACAAGGTGCTCGCCAACACCGACACGGCGACAAGCACGCTGATCGACGGCGACACCGCGGAGCAGATCGGGACCTACCAGCAGAGGGTCCGCTCGCCGGGGGGCAAGGTCTTCGAGGCCTCGGGCAGGCTCGAGATCGAGTGGGTGCGCGGCGCGTCGGGCGAGTGGCTGATCTTCCAGCTGGCCACGTTCCCGGTGAACTGACGGGGCCCGGCCCGCGGGGGCCAATGTTTCGTATGTGTTACATTGTAACCCCTTCGTCACAATTGGCTGGAATAGTCCCCCTCCATTATCCTGACTTTCCCCCGTCAGGCAGGTCCGAGGCTTCAACCCCAACCCCACGATTATGCCCTCCTTCCTTGATCGGGAGAAGACGGTAGCCGAGCCCGGCTTCAGCCGCTGGCTCGTTCCCCCGGCGGCGATCGCCGTCCAGATGTGCGTCGGAGAGATCTACGGCTTCAGCGTCTTCAACATACCCCTGACGCGGGCCATCGGGATCACGAAATCCATCCCCGACCAGGACTGGACCGTCCCGCGCGTCGTGCTCTGCACCTATTCGCTCGGCCTCGTCATACTGGGGCTCTCCGCGGCCTTCCTCGGCAAATGGGTCGAGCGGGTGGGCCCGAGGAAGACCATGTTCGCCAGCTCATGCTGCTTCTGCGGCGGCCTCCTCGTTGCGAGCCTGGGCGTCCACCTCCACAACCTGGCCGTCGTCGCGCTGGGCTACGGCCTGATCGGCGGCATCGGCCTCGGCCTCGGCTACATCGCCCCGGTGTCCACCCTCGTGAAGTGGTTCCCCGACAAGCCCGGCATGGCGACGGGGCTCGCGATCATGGGCTTCGGCAGCGGGGCCCTCGTCGGCTCGCCGCTCGGCGTCGAGCTCATGAACCACTTCAAGACCGCGACCTCCGTCGGGGTCGAGGAGACCTTCATCGTGATGGCGGCCTGCTACTTCGTCATGATGAACTTCGGGGCCTGGATCGTGCGGGTGCCCGCCCCGGGCTGGAAGCCGGAGGGATTCGTGGCGGCGACGACGGAGGGCAAGCTCATCACGACCCACCAGGTGCTCGCAGACGAGGCGATCAAGACGCCCCAGTTCTACCTCCTCTGGGGCGTCCTCTGCTGCAACGTGACGGCCGGCATCGGCATCCTGGCCCAGGCGTCGCCGATGTGCCAGGACATGTTCGGCGTGACGCCCGTCGTGGCGGGAGGTTTTGTCGGCCTCCTGAGCATATTCAACATGGTGGGCCGCTTCGTGTGGTCCTCGACGTCGGACTTCACCGGCAGGAAGGCGATCTACGTCGTCTACTTCCTCCTCGGCTGCGTGCTCTACTGCCTCATCCCCTATGCCCAGAAGATCGGGAGCGTCGCGCTCTTCGTGGCGTGCGCCTGCATCATCATCTCCATGTACGGCGGCGGGTTCGCGACGATCCCCGCGTACCTTCGGGACCTCTTCGGGACGGTCCAGGTGGGCGCGATCCACGGGCGCGTGATCACCGCATGGTCCATGGCGGCCATACTGGGGCCCCAGATCGTGACCAACCTCTCAAGCTACCAGAAGGCGCACGGCGTGCCGAAGAGCGAGGCCTACAACACCACGCTCTACATCATGGCGGGGATCCTGCTCGTCGGCCTGGCCTGCGACCTCCTCGTGAGCCCCGTCGACCCGAAGCACCACCTCAAGGAGTCCTGACCCATGAAAAAGACATCCCCGCTCACGGTCGCCCTCGCGTTCCTCGTGGTCGCCACGCCCCTCGGCTGGGGGCTCTACAGGAGCGTCAAGAATTCGATGCCCCTCTTCACCGCGGCAAAGGCGCCCGCGGCGGCGCCGGCCGCCGTTCCCGCGCCTGCACCCACGGCCCCAGCGAAGTAACCTAGAGCGTCCTGAACCCCAGCTCCCCGAGCTCGTTCATGTTGAACGGGGCGCTGTCCAGGACCTCCTGGAGCTTGGCGAACGCCTCCCGCATGTCGGCCGCGTCGAAGACCGCGGCGCCGTCGTCGCTGTCGTGGACCTGGACCGCCCACGGGCCGGGCGCCGCCTCCGTTCCCAGCTGGAGCACGGAGCCGAAGAGGTAGTTGCCCGGGATGCCCGGGTGCGGCCCCGCGCCGGGGACGAGGAAAAGGGAATGCGTGAGGTCGTGGGCCACGTGGACCTTCTCGCCCACGACGTGCTTCCTGTGGTGGACCGGGCGGCCGGCCACCTTGACCCTGAAGCCCTCGGCCCGGGCGCGCAGCGGGGGCGGCAGGGAGCCGACGTAGCGGTCAAAGATGCTGAAGTTGCCCTCGAGCGCGGGCGCGTCGATCGCGCCAGAGAGGAGCGCCCCGAGGTTCTCCGCGTGGAAGCTGGGCAGCCGCGCGAGGGCCCGGGCCGTGACATGGCCGTCCCTGTGGTCCGCGTCGGCGTAGACCTTGTGCGCGGCATAGAGGCGCTTCAGCGCGTCCTGGTACGACGGCGTGCTCGGCACGGCGCCCACCGGGCTGTGCTCGATCATGTCGAGGACGGTGCTGTCAAAATGGGCGTTGGGGTCCTGGGACATGGGGCAATCCCGATGCATAGGCGCTCTTCGGGTCCAACACGAACCAATCTTGTTGCACGGGCCGCATTTTCGCGCAACCGTCCCGGAAGACTTGAACAAAGCCATGGCACGGTTGAGGCAGACTCTAGCGGCGGCCGCTTTCGTGATGGTCGCCGCGTGCGCCCTGGCGGCGCCGCCCACCAGGCAGGACGCGATGCAGGCCATCTCCGTCCTGGAGAAGAACCTGCTCGGTCCCGCCGCGGCGGACGCCGCGAGGACGATCGTGGTCTACGCCCAGGTGAGCGAGGACGTGATGGTCGACATCGGCCCCGCCCAGCTCCCCTGGCTCTCCGAGGACTGGGGCCTGGAGAGGGAACGCGAGGCGGCGCTCCACTCCATGCTCCTGGCGGCCTTCATCGCCGGCGACGTGAAACCGCAGATCAGGAACGAGAAGGCCGAGGACGACACCTATTCCGGCTGGCTCTTCGCGATCGAGTCCTACCGCCGGCTCCGGGCCCGGGAGCGCTTCCGCAGCCCGTCGCTCGAGGCGCTGGCGAAGATGCAGGCCGATGGAAAGCTCCTCGACCATGCGAAGGAGGTCCACCAGAACGACCAGGCGGACCCGGCGGGCGCGCAGCAGAAGCCGCTCGCGTAGCTTCCCATGGAGCGGGTCACGGGCATAGGCGGCGTGTTCTTCCGGGCGAGGGACCCCGAGGGCCTCAAGCAATGGTACGACGCCCACCTGGGCGTCAAACTCACGCCGCCCGACTATGGGTCCCCGTGCTGGCAGCAGGAGGCCGGCCCGACGGTCTGGGAGGCGTTCCCCGCCGACACCGACTACTTCGGCGAGCCTTCGCGGCAGTGGATGGTTAATTTTCGCGTGAGGGACATCGCCCTCATGACGGCCCAGCTTCGCGCCGCCGGCATCGAGGTCGAGGTGGACCCCGTGGCCTACCCGAACGGCCTGTTCGCGAGGCTGAAGGACCCCGAGGGAAACCCGATCGCGATCTGGCAGCCCGCGTGACGGGCCGCCGCGCGCCCTAGGCGGGCGGCCTGAAGCTGCGCCACCGGTCCAGCGGGATGTTCCCGACCGCGATCAGCGCCAGCTGGAGCGCGATGAAGGCGCTCAGCCACCAGAACGCGGCCTCCGTGAACCCGTAGCTGTGCAGGCCGATGCCGAGCATGTTCGTCCCGAACCAGCTCCAGCTGGTCACGATGTTGCCGAAGATCGCTAGGCAGATGAGCCCCCTCTGCTTCACGAGGCCGCCCCAGCGCGCGTGCAGGATGAGGGCGTTCCAGATGACGATGATGAGGGCGCCGTTCTCCTTCGGGTCCCAGCCCCAGAAGCGGCCCCAGGACTGGTCGGCCCAGATGCCGCCGAGGGCTGTGCCGACGAAGCTGAAGAGGGTCGCAAAGCAGACGATCCCGTAGACCATCCGGCCGAGCGCGTCCGCGGTGGCCTTGTCGAGCGTGCGCGTGAACACCCCCCGCAGGACGTAGATCACCGCCAGCATGCCGGCGAGGAAGGTCGACGCGTAGCCGGTGGTGACGACCACGACGTGCGTCGCCAGCCAGAAGTTCGAGTCGAGGACGGCGCGCATCATCTCGAGCGTGTCGCCCGCGAGCGCAAGGTGGTGGGCGATGAGGAGCGTCGCGAACCCGATCATCCCGGCCGCCGCGCTCCCGATCGCGTTCTTGTAGAGGGTCTCCAGCACGAGGCAGAGCGCCACCGAGCCCCAGCCGATGAAGAGCGCCGAGGAGTAGAGGTTCGTGACCGGGGGCCTGCCCTCGAGCCACATGCGCGTCGCAATGCCGAGCGTCGCGACCGACCATGCGAGCGCGACGAGGCCCCACGCCGAGATCCTCGAGGCCTCGGGCCACCTGAGCCACGAGAGCGCGGCGAAGAGGAAGGCGGCCAGGTAGATCATCATGCACGCGTAGAACGGCTCGATGGAATTGAAGAGCGTCTCGATCCGGGCCTTGCGGACCTGCTTAGGGAAGCGCTTTTCGAGGCTCGGCCCGTAGAGGTCGACCAGGATGTGCTCGAAGCTCGTGGACTGGTTCTTGCGCCAGGCGTACGCCATCCCGGCATAGGACAGGACGGCCGGGTCGACCTCGCCCTTCCCGAAGGTCCCGAGCAGCGCGTGCCCCACGTTGTGCCAGCCGTTCGGGTCCGGGTCGTCGCCGTCGGGCGGTATCACGAGGAGGTCGGTGCTCTCGGCCATCCCCACGAACTTCTGGCCCTCCTCGATGATCGCGGCGGCCTTCGCCTCGTCGTGGGGCTTGCCGGCCTCCTTCGCCCGCACCGCCTCGATGCCGTCGACCAGGCCGCCCTGGAGCGTGAGGAGCTCGCCGAGGAAGTCGCTCCCGCCCTCCGGGAGGATGGCGCGCCTGAGCCTCAAGTAGTGGGACAGGTTTCCGTAGAGCTGGATGACCGCGGACTGGAAGCGTGTCCTCGCCTGGGCCTGGACCGGCTCCGCCAGCTTCTCCTGGGCCTCGATCTGGGCGAGGTAGGGCTTGATCTCGTTGAACGACATCCGCCGCCGGCTGCTGGGGACGATCCCGATCAAAGCGCCGACCTGCTTCGCGGTGCTCTCGTAGTGGAGCTTCAGGCTGCCGTCGTTCCTGCCGATCAGCGAGAGGAGGTCGGTGTTGTCGACGACGAAGACCGGGTAGTCGTCCGCCTTCTCGGGGACGAACAGGACGTCGAGGAGCCACTCGTCGGGCGTCAGCTCGCGGTCGTCCGGCGTCATGACCCTCTGGCGGCCCTGGATCACGAGGAGCGTGCTGCGCGCCACCGAGTCGAGCGGCTTGATCCTGCCGTCCGAGAGGACGGGCAGGCGCCCGAACGCCGTCACCGCGGCGCTCTGGGTCCCCTGCTGCGGGAAGACGCCCTGGAAGACGCAGACCGCGGCGATCAGGACAATGAAGAGCGGCATCCTGCGGCTCATGGGCGCCTCCTCTTGGCGAAGGCCGCCAGGTGGATCAGGAACTGGACGAGGAGGCCGAGCGCGATCGCCGCGCACGAGATGTAGGGGATGAGCCAGCTCGGGTTGCGGACGACCTCGAGGACCGTGGTGCGGTCGGTCTCGGGGTCGAAGCTCGCCTGGTAGTAGGTGAGCCCGGCATACCGCAGCGGGTTGTTCATGTAGATAAGGACCTCGCGGCCGGGGCCGCCCTCGGGCGGGTTGATCCGGATCTTGCTCGAGAAGTTCCGGTCGATGCTCGTCCCGGGGAAGATGTCGTGGCTGAACTTCTCGAGCGTGATCGAGTAGGGCTGGTAGTGGCGCACGGGCCGCAGGAAGATCTTAAAGGTCCTCCCGGCGTAGTCGAACGTCTGGGGGTTGCCGATGAGCGGCGACACGACCCACGTGCCGAGGGTGCCGTCGGGCCCGTCGAGCTCGACGTACGCCGCCGGGAAGTTGTGCCCCTCCTCCGTGAAGTCCGCCTCGACGGGGGTGACCGCGACCATGGGGCCCATCCCCGACGTGGCGGGCGACGGCGGCGCCCCGGGGACCTGCGAGCGCATCTGGACCTGGGCGTTCTGGAAGTAGCCCTTCGGCACCACGCGGAACGGGAGCTTCGGGCTCTGCACCACGCTCCCGCGGGCGAGCATCGACTCGGGGACCGCGACGACGTCGTCGAAGTTCGGGTCGGTCGCGTCGATGACCGCGAGCTCGTTCAGCCGGTTGCTCTCCGAGTAGTTCTTCGTCTGCCCCTCGTCGAGGCGCATGGAGTAGTCCTGCTGCACGAGGCCCGAGATGAGCTCGCCGAGGAGGAGAAGGATGAGGCCCGCGTGCGCGATCCAGATCCCGGTCTTGCGCCAGCCCGCCTTGAACCTGTAGATGTGGGCCGAGAGCAGGTTCGCGAGGAGGAGCCCCCCGATCAGGTAGCCGCCCGGGTACACCGGGACCTGGAGGTCGCCGACCTTCACGTACACGAAGAGGGAGTGGAAGAACTTCTGCTGCACGGCCCAGACGCCGAGGTGCACCTGGTCCAGCGTCGCCCAGAAGACGAGGACGATCGAGAGGGCTAGGAGGACGACCGTCAGCCTGAGGGAGACGAGGACCGTGCGGACGCTGCGGAAGTACTCGCTCATCGGTCAGGGCGCGCGGACGGAACTCAGGAACTCGAGGAACGCGGGCTTCGCCGACCTGACGGAGGGCCCGGGACCCGTCAGCTTGAAGAACCAGGTGGAGCCGCCCACGGGCACCATGGCGCCCAGCATCGCCTTGCCGGCCGGGTTCCCCCCGGGGGCCAGCTCGACGATCGCGAACTTGAGCCCATTCGCCCCGACCCGCGTCACGGCGCCCTCCAGCTCGCCGGGCGCAAGCGCCGGCATCGCGAGCTGGCTCCTCCAGCGGTTCACGTTGGCGAGCTCGCCGCCGACATCTCCCGGAAACGCCGTGATCGAGAGCTCCGACTCGCCGCCGTCGCCCGGGACGCTGTAGCTGGCCTTGCGCATGGCCGAGGCCGCCTTGGGCACCCATGCGGCCGGCGCGGTCCAGACGAGGGGCTCGCCCGACGCCGTGGGAACCGCCGTGTCGGCCATCGCGGCCCCGGGGGCCGCGGCGTCAGGCTGGGCGGCGGCCTCGGGCGCGGCGGCCGGCGGCAGGGGGTCCTTCTCCTTGGGGACCCGGTAGGTGGCGACCTTCTCCTCGCCGCAGCCCGACAGGAGCAGCATGGCCGCTGCGACGGCGAGAAGGGACGGGCGCGGTGACATGGAGCCGTCACCCTCCCCCCTCCCACCTCAAAACTCAATACCCTTCCGCGGAGGCCCTGTTAGCGGCCCGAATCCCGCCCATTAGCCGCTGGGCGGCAACGCGATGCCGCCGCGGCTATTCCGAGCGGACGGGAAGCTTTCCGTCGGCGAATTCCGCCTCGAGGCGCTGGCCGCTGGCGACGCCGGCCCGGCGGGTGACGGGCTTGCCCTTGTCGTCGCGCACAATCGCGAAGCCGCGGTTGAGCACCGAGCCCGGGCTCGCGCCCTCCAGCCGCTTGTAGAGCGAGAGGAGCCTGTGCGACTCGATCTGCACGCGGGTCTCCGGCGAGGCCCGGTCGAGCCGCGACGCGGCGCCCGCAAGGGCGTGCCGGCGCAGCTGCACCGAGGAGCGAAGCGCCGAGCCGAGCCGGTTCGACATGTCGTCCAGCCGCAGGTAGCCGCGCTCGACCTGCGCCGTCGGCGACAGGAGCCTCAGGCGGGAGCGCCCGTGGGCGACGCGCTCACGGGCGCGGTCCATGGCCTCGGAGAGGGCGGAGGAGGCCGCCCTTCCCGCGGTCTCGGTCCTCTCGGCGAAGCGGATGAATTCGCTGGATATGAGCTCCGCCGCGGCGCTCGGCGTCTCCGCCCTCAGGTCGGCCGCGAAGTCGCAGAGCGTGAAGTCGATCTCGTGGCCCACCGCGGAGATCGTGGGCACGGGGCAGGCCGCGACGGCGCGAACCAGCGGCTCCTCGTTGAAGGCCCACAGGTCCTCGATGCTCCCGCCGCCGCGCCCGATCACGATCAGGTCGAAGATCCCCAGCTCCGCGGCGGTGCCCAGCATCCCGACCATCTCCGCGGCGGCGCCCTCGCCCTGGACCTTCGAGGGGAGGACGACGACCCTCCCCCTCCAGCCGCGCCGGATCAGGATCCTCATGAAATCCTGGACCGCCGCGCCCGTGGGCGACGTGACGAAGCCCACGGTCCCGGGCATCTGGGGGATCGGCTTCTTGCGCGCCGCGTCGAAGAGGCCCTCCTCCGAGAGGCGCCGCTTCAGGGCCTCGTACTCCCGCTGGAGCGCCCCCACCCCGTCGTCGACGAGGGTCTTGACGACCAGCTGGTACTGGCCCCGGGGCTCGTAGACGCTGACCTCGCCATACGCGACCACCTGGAGGCCGTCGCGGGGCTTGACGGTCTGGCGCGCGGCCTGGCCGCGGAACATGACGGCAGACAGCTGCGCGCCCGCGTCCTTGAGCGAGAAGTAGACGTGCCCGCTCGGCTGGAGGCGCAGGTTTGAGATCTCCCCCTTGACCCAGCAGGGCTCGACGCCCCCCTCGAGGACCGCCTTCACGCGCCGCGTGAACTCCGTCACGGTCAGCGGCCGGGTCCCGGGGCCGGCACCCCCGAGCTCAATTGACGCGGGCGGCATTGCGCTTGCGGACCGCCTGGACGACCACGGTGGCCACGACGATCAGGCCCATCCCGTAGAGCGCCAGCCGGAAGTTCCCGTTGAAGATCCCCTTGCCGATGACGATCGCCCCGACGGCCCACGGGAGGATGCAGATCCACGAGACGACCATGTAGGTCGCGAACGGCACCTCGGCCAGGCCGAGGAGGTACCCCTGCATGAAGAAGGGGGGACCGGGCGTGAGCCGGAGCGTGAGGGCCACCGAGCGCGCGTTCTCGGGGGTGACGCGCGGGATCGTGTAGCCGTAGTGGTGCGCGATCCTCGCCAGGAGCGGGCGAAGCGCGTAGCGTGCGAGCCAGTACGTGAGCGCCAGGTTGACGGCGATCGCGAACAGGGTCGCGGCGATCACGCCGCCCATCGTCATCGTCGGGGCGAAGACCTCCCCCGCCGTGATCGTGAAGATGCTGAGCGGCGCCGCGAACGCCGGCAGGATCGCGCAGCCCGCGAAGAACGCCCACGGGCCGACGCTTCGGATGATCCGCAGCCCGTTCTCCTCCGCGGCCCGGTAGTCCATGCCGCGGAGCACGACGAACGCGGCCGCGGCGCCGGCGACCGCGACGATCACCAGCGGGACGATGGGCAGCTTGCGCTTCGCGCGGGGTTCCTCGGACGCCATGGGGCCAGCCTGCCCGCCCCTGCGAGGGACCGTCAAGAACCCTCAGGCGGGCCGCGCCCTGTATCGGCTCGCATGGGGGCTCCCCGTGCGTTGTCATGGCCGAAGGTGTCACGCAGCGCCCCCAACAAGGAAGAGTCCCCGGCGCCCGACCGGGTCCGGCGGGGCCTCATGGTCGGGCTTCCCGCCGTCGTCGCGCTCGCGTACGCTCTCGGGCACCTGAACTGGTACCTGGGCACGCCCCTCGGGCGGGTCCCCGTGCTCGACGAGCGGGAGAACATGGACCTGGCGGAGGCGATCTTCGGGGGGACCCTTCCCGCCCTGCCCTTCTACCGGGCCCCCGGGTACGCGCTCCTGCTCGCGGGCCTCCGGCTTGCGGGCGTGCCCGCCTCCGGGCTTTTCAACGCGGCGCTGATGCTGGGCGTCGTGCTCCACGCGGCGGGCGCCGCGCTTGCCGCCCGCCTCGCGCAGCGCTGGTTCGGGGGCCGCGCGGCGCTCGCGGCGGGCCTCCTCTACGCCCTGGATCCCGTGCTGGTGCACTACGCGACCCAGGCGCTCGACGCCGAGCTGTCGCTCGTCCTCTTCCTCGGCGGCCTGAACAGCCTCGCCGCCGCGCTGGGCGATGGAGATCGGATCCGGCCGTGGGCGTCGGCCGGCCTCCTCTGGGCGGCGGCGGCGCTCGTTCGGCCGAACTTCCTGCTCGTCTGGCTGGTCGTCCCGTGCCTCGCGCTGGCCCGGCCCGGCCCGTGGAGGGCCCGCGCTCGGGTCCTGGCGGCCGCGCTCGCCGGCGTTCTCCTCTTCGGGGCCGCGTCGGCCTGGCAGAAGGGCGTGAGCGGCACCGCGGGATTCCTCCCGTGGCAGGGTCCCTACAACCTCTGGGCCGCGAACCGCCCCGGGGCGAACGGCCGGTACTACACGCAGCACGTCGCCCTTTCGCCGGAGCTTGCTCGGGGCAATCCCGCGCGGGCGGAGTCGATCTTCCTCTTCGTGCAGGAGACGGGGGGAACCCCCGACGACATCCCGGCCATGGGCGCCCACTGGCGCAGGAGGTTCCTGGGCGAGGTCGCCCACCATCCGCTCCGGTGGTCTGCGCTCATGGCGCGCAAGGCCTACGCGCTCGTGAACAACTGGGAGCAGTACAACAACAAGACCTACGCCTTCCACAAGGCGCTCTCGCCCTGGCTGCGCTGGAATCCCATCGGCTGGGGCGTGCTTCTCGTGCTTGCGGTCGGCGGCGCGGCGCGGCTCGCCGCCGAGTCCCCTCGCGCGGCGTTCGCGCTGGCCGCCGCGACGGCGGCATGCGCGGCGTCGATCCTTCTCTTCTTCGTGAGCGCGCGGTTCAGGCTCCCGCTGGCCGGCGTCTGCGCGGTGCTCGCCGGCGGCGCGCTCGGCGACCCCGGGTTCTGGAGGGGATGGCCCGCGGGCCGGCGCGCGGCGCTGGGCGCCTGCGCCGTGCTCGCCGGCGCGGTGGCCTTCTCGAGGATCGGGGCCGTCGCCGACTCATCGACCTTCGTCCAGGACCATGCCCTCCTCGCCCGCGCCGCGTTCACGGTGGGCGACGACGCGACGGCCCTCGCAGAGGCGAGGGAGGCCCTCAAGCTGCAGCCTTGGCACCCCGACGCGAAGGCCGTCGAGGCCGCGGCGCGCGCCGAGATCGCCAGGAAGGCGGCAGCGCCGTGACTTCGCCGCAAGGACCAAAGCCCGGCCGCGCGGCCGTGTGGATCTCGCTCGCCCTCTGCTCGGCGGCCGCGTTCTGGGTCGCCGACGGCGTCGCGCCGTGGGGCGGCGAGCGCCTGGGGCTCTGGCACCACTACGAGTACATGGCCGAGGGCTTCCTCGCCGGCCACACGTACCTCTCCCTCGAGCCGGCCCCGGAGCTCGCGACGCTAAGGGACCCGTACGACCCCGCGGAGAACGCGCCGTACCGGCTCTGGGACGCGAGCCTGTACCACGGGAAATACTATCTCTACTACGGCCCCGCGCCCGCGGTCGCGCTGATGGTCCCGTGGCGGATCCTGACCGGCCACGCGCTCCCGCAGCGGATGGCCGTCGCCGTCTTCGCGGCGGCCGGCCTCGCGGCCCTCGCGCTTCTTCTTCTCGGGGTGCGCGCGGCGTGCTTCCCGGGCCTCTCCGGCCTGGGCCTCGGCGCCGTCCTCCTCACGGCGTTCCACGCCGCGTGGCTTCCGGTCATCCTCAGGAGGCCGGGAATCTGGGAGCTGCCCATCGTCTCCTCCGTCGCGTGCCTCTGGTGGGCGCTCTATTTCCTGTGGAAGTTCCACGCGTCGGGCGGCAAGTCCCGCTGGGCCGTCGGCATCGGGATAGCGCTCGCCCTCCTCATGGGCTGCCGCGTCACGTTTGTGTTCGCGGCGATGGTGATCGCCGCCCTGGCGCTCCTCTCCCGGGGCGGACCGAGTCCTTCGTGGAGCTCCCTGAGGCGGGGCCTGCCCGCGGCCGCCATCGCCTTTGCCGGCGGCATCGCGCTCCTCGCCTACAACCACGCGCGCTTCGGGCGGTGGCTCGAGTTCGGGCAAAGCTACCAGCTCTGGGGCATCGACTACCGGGGCATGCACCTCTTCAGCCCCCGTTTCCTCCTCTTCAACGCGCGCGCCTACCTCCTCTCGCTGCCCGAGTTCGGGCCTTATTTCCCCTTCCTGCACCCGCTCGGGGACTACGCGGCCCCCGAAGGGCATTTCGGCACCGAGGAGCTCTACGGCGTGCTGTTCATGATGCCCGTCCACCTTGCGGGGCTCGCGGCCCTCGCCTGGGCGTGGCGCCGCCGGCGCGAGGCGGGAACGGGCCCGACCTGTGTCCTGCTCGCCGCCGCGGCGGCGGCGAGCGCGCTGTCGCTTCTCTATCTTTCCTGCTTCGCGGGCCTCTGCTCGCGCTACATGACCGAGCTCCTGGCGGGCTGGACCGTCGTCACCTCCGTCGGCCTCATGGCCGTATTCGCACCCGGCGACGGGCCGCGGCCGGGGCGGGCCGTGCGCGTCCTCGCGGCCGCGGCGGCGTGCTGGACGATCGCCTGCGTGTGGCTCGCGTCCGCGGAGTTCCGGGGGTTCATGAGGCAGACGAACCCCGCGACCTACCGGGCCGTGGCGCACGCTCTGGACTATCCCAGCGAATGGTGGATCCGCTCGCGGGGGATCCGCTTCGCGCCCATCGACCTCGACGTCGTCGTCCCGCCCCCGCCGTCCGCCGGCGCCTCCGTCCTCGTCGCGAGCGGCTTCCAGGACATGGCCAACCGGCTCGTGATCGAGCGCACGGGCGCTGAGCGCGTGCGGATGGTCCTGAAGAAGAACGAGGACGTGGTCCTTGAGGTCGGCCCCGTCCCCACTCGCTCGGGCAGGCTCCGCGTGCGGCTCGCGGCGCCCTGGCTCTATCCGCCCCCAGAGCACCCGTATTGGGACGCGTACGGGGACCCGGAAGCCAGGCGCAAGCTCCAGACCCTCTTCGCCCTCGACTGGGGCCTCGGCCCCCAGTCCGTGATCTCTGGGCAGTGCTTCGACGCCTCGGGCTTCGACCCTGCCATCCGCTGGGACTCCGGTCCCGACCCGGGCTCGCCCTTCGTCGCCTCCGCCAGCCTTGCGCCGCAGCCCTGATCGGGTCCCCGGCTCAGGGTTTCGACCCGGGCTGCTGGGCGGCCTCGAACGCGCGGAGATTGTCGCGGGCCCCCATGAGGGTCGGGTCGATGCGCACGGCCGCCCTTGCGTGCTCGACGGCCTCGCCCAAGCGGCCCAGCCGGAAGAGCGCCACGGCGAGGTCGGACTCCGCCTCGGCGTCAAACGGGTCGAGCCCCGCGGCAAATCGGAGGGCGTCTGCGGCCTCGCCGAACCGCCCCTCGGCGAGGTAGGCCCGCCCCAGGTTGACGTGCGCTGCCGCGAGCCCGGGCTCATCGGTCACGGAAGATTTCAAATACTCAATGCCCTCCTTGCGCCGGCCCCGGTCTATCAGGGCCGAGCCGATCAGCATCTCGGCCTGGCCCCGGAAATCCGGGTTTATCCGGCATACCCGGTTGTAGACGGCGACCCCCTCGGCGATGCGGCCCGAGGCGAGGGCGGCCATCCCCCGCTCCGCTCCGGCGTAGAAGCTGCACAGGGCCACGGCCAGCAGCCAGCCGACGGCGACCGAGAATGCGAGGGCGCAGTGGACCGCGGCGCGGAGGACGGCCGAGAGCGGGGAACCGGACAGGGCCGCCTGCGGCGGGGAGAGGTCCTCCTCGCCCGGGTCGAGCGCCCCGCCGAGCATCCGCTCCGCGCCAAGGAACCCGAGGAGGGCGAGGAGCGCCAGGGCCGGGATGAAATCGAGGAGGTAGCGGCTCGTCGCCCCGGCGTAGCAGCAGATCGGCACGGCGCCCGCCAGGAAGAGGATGAGGAGCGCCGCCGAGAAACCGCGAAGCGGCCGGCCGCGGCCCCCGATCCACGCCAGGGGCGCCAGCGCGGCCGCGAGGAGGATGGGGAGGCTGGCCAGCGTCCCGAAGAAGAACTCGATCGGAAGGTGCCCGGGTGAAAGCGCCGGGGCCACGGGCTCCCACACGAACGGGAAGTCCCGGTGCCAGCGAAGGGGCTCCAGGAAATAGAGGCGGACGTTGTCCCAGGCGAAGCGCAGCGCAAAGGACTTCGTCCCGTAGACGTTGTTGCCGGAGAGCTGGTAGTCGTGGCCGAACTGCAGCGGATCGCCGAAGCGCGAGTAATTGTAGGCGGCGAGGCCCGCTCCCACGGCCGAGATCGGAAGGAGCGCCGCCAGGAACTGCCGGAGCCACGGCGCATGCCTCCCCTCGCGGAGGCCGGACCGGAAGGTGGCGAGCGCCGGCAGGAAAAGGATGACGGAGCCGAAGAGCAGGGACGGCCTCGCGCCCACCGCGAGGCCGAAGGCGAGGCTCGCCGCGGCGATCCACAGGCATTTCCCGCCGGGCCTGTGCCATGCGTTCCAGAGCGCGGCCAGGGAAAGCATCGCGAGCGCGAAGCCGCAGCTTATCGACACCTCGTAGAGGCCGGGGCGCACAAGGAAGACCGGCAGCGTGGTGACCGATCCCAGGAGGAGCGCGATCGCCGCCCCGGCCCAGGAGCGCACGCGCGGGAAGTAGCGGCGCCAGGCCGCCACCGCGAGGCCGACGGCCACGGCGTAACCGAGGACGCCGAAGCCGAAGACCGCGATCGCCTGGTGGAGCGGGTGCCCGGTCAGCGCGCGGTAGGGCCAGAAGAGGATGACGGCCGGCGTGACGCCAAAGTAGGCATAGAGGTGCCCCTTGAAGTAGCTGAGGTCCACGAGGCCCCAGGGCGGTGCGAGGTACGGGCGGTAGGCCGCGAACGCGTAGGGATTGGCGGCGCTCGCCAGGCCCGGCGGCGCCTCCTTCGCCATCCAGACGTGCCCCGAGCGGAAGCCCTCGACGACCAGGTTGTAAGGCTCCCCGGAGGCCGGCCCGGACCACGCGTAGGAGCGGCTGGAGAGGAGCAGCGCCGCGAACCCGGCGACGACCATGGCGCACGCGGCGGCGAGCGGGAGGAGGTTCTGCGAACGGGAAGCCGCTGGGGCGCTCACCTCAGGAGGAGTGGACCGTATCGGGGCCCATCTCAACATGGGATTTCAGGGAGGGCCGGCTGCCGGCAAGCGGACCTCGTATTCGTACCTGGAAACGAAATAGGGCCCGACCTGCCTCTCGCTGTGGTGCTGGAACCCAAAGTCCTCATAGACCGCGCGCAGCTGCGGGCGCGAGGCGGGGCAGGCCAGGCGCAGGTACCGGCGGCCGAGCTCGCTGGCCCTCGCCGCGGCGGTGGCCAGGAGCGCCGACGAAAGGCCCTTCCCTGCCAAGCGCCGGCGCACGGCCATGCGGTGGACATAGGCCGCGTCCCTCTCTCGCACCTCGGGCCAGAAGACCGGGTCCTCGAGCTGGAACCGCAGGACGCCCCCGAGTTCGCCCGATATCTCCCCTATCAGGTAGCAACCCGCGTCCACGTCGGCACGGATGGCCACCGAATCGATCTCGCCGGCCTCCCACAGCGGCATCGAGGCCTCGCTCAGCCAACCGACGGCCTCGTGGAGGATTTCGGCCACCGCGGTGGCGTCCCCGGGGGCCGCCTGCCGAATCCTTGTGTCTTCGTTCATTGTTCGAGGCGGCGTCCCATTGTCCATCGACCGCTCTTCCGGGCCAACTGTCAAGGGTGGCGCGCCCGGCACCGCCAGATATAAGCTTCCGTTGGCCGCGGGCGCATTCCATTCTTCCCGCCTCCAGCGAATGAAGCTCTCGATCGTCATCCCCTGCTACAACGAGGCCAAGACCATCCGGACCCTCGTCGAGCGCGTCCGCAGCTCCCCCTATCCCGACAAGGAGATCATCATCGTCGACGACTGCTCCCGGGACGGGACACGCGACGTCCTGCGCACCCAGATCGAGCCGCTGGTCGACAAGATCCTCTACCACGAGGTGAACCAGGGAAAGGGCGCCGCGCTGCGGACGGGCTTCGCGGCCGCGACCGGCGACGCGGTGATCGTCCAGGACGCCGACCTCGAGTACGACCCCAACGAGTACCCGAAGCTCATGCGGCCCATCCTCGAGGGGAAGGCGGACGTGGTCTTCGGGTCGCGCTTCATGGGGGGCGAGGCCCACCGCGTCCACTTCTTCTGGCACATGGTGGGAAACAAGTTCCTCACGCTCCTCTCCAACATGTTCACGAACCTGAACCTCACGGACATGGAGACCTGCTACAAGGTGTTCCGCCGGGACGTGCTGCAGAGGATCACGATCGAGGAGAACCGCTTCGGCTTCGAGCCCGAGATCACCGCCAAGGTCTCGAAGCTGAACGTCATCATCTTCGAGATCGGCATCAGCTACTACGGCCGCTCGTACGCGGAGGGAAAGAAGATCGGCTGGCGCGACGGGTTCAGGGCCCTCTGGGCCATCCTGAAGTACAACATCACCTAGCGCGCGGCGGGCGCGGCCGCCTTCACGCGCGCGAGGCCGGCCCTCGCCTCGGCGCGCCCGGGATCGAGCCGGACCGCTTCGCTGTACTGGGCCATGGCCTCGGCGCGGCGCCCGGTCCTCTCCAGGGCGAGGCCGATGTCGAAGTGGAGCGGCGCAGAGTCCGGGATCGGCGGCACGATCCCGCGGTACTCCCTGAGCGCGTCGCCGACCCGCCCCATGCGGTAGAGCTCCTGCCCCAGGAGCATGTGGGCCCTGTAGTCGCCGGGGTCGAGGCGGACCGCCTCCCCGAACTGCACCGCGGCCTCCGCGTGGCGCCCCTCGCCGGCAAGCGCCTGCGCGAGCGCCAGGCGCGCGCGCGGATTGGCGGGGCGCCTCCGCACCGTGTCGCCCCACAGGGCGGTCTCGCTGCGGTAGTCGTCGTTCCTGAGGAAGGCGCCCGTGCCGAGAGCAAGCGCCGCGGCGAGGAGGAGCGGGAGGCTGCGGGGCCCGAGCCAGGCCCACGCCCCGGCGACAAGGAGCGCCATCACCGCGGCGAGCGGAAGGTACATCCGGTGCTCGGCCATCGGCTGGAAGGCCACCGGCACGACGCTCGAGGCCGGCGCAAGGGCGAGGAAAAACCAGGCGCCCGCGAAGCCGAGGGCGCTGCGCCTCCAGAAGGCCGCAGCCGTGGCCGCCGCCGCGGGGGCGAGGAGGCACGCCCACGGCAGCGCGCTCCGGATCCCGGGGACAAGGTCGGTTCCGTAGTCAAAGGCGAGCGGGAAGGGCCAGAGGGAGAGCAGGACGTAGTGGCCCACGACCCAGCACTCCGTGAGGCCGTACGACCACCACGAGTACCCGAGGCCGAAACCCACGCCGCGACCGCCCAGCCCGGCGCAGAGGAAGCCCAGCAGGATCCACGTCGAGGCGAGACCCGCGTAGAGCTTCCAGCGCTCGCGCAGGGCCTCGCGGAAGCTGCCCGCCACGAACGTCCGGTCGTAGGCGAGCACGGCGACGGGCGCCGTCACCATCGCCTCCTTGGTCGCCATGCCGAGCGCGCAGGCTACCACCGCGAGCAGGCGCCACGCGCGCGGCTCCGGCGTCTGGGCTCCCCTGATGAAGGCGTAGAGCGTCAGGAGATAGAGGAGCCCCATGAGCGACTCCGAGCGCTGGACCACGTAGGTCACCGCCTCGGTCTGGAGCGGGTGCACGGCCCAAAGCAGCGCGACGGCGAACGCGGGCAGGATCCGGTCGCGCTCGGAGGGAAACCGCGCCGGGCGGTAGGCCAGCGTCCGCGAGACGATGCCGAGGAGCGCGAGCGCCGCCGCGGCATGGATGGCAATGTTCAGGGCGTGGTAGCTCCACGGGTCGTCCCCGCTGATCGCGTGGTTTACCGCGAGGGTCAGGCTGAGGAGCGGCCGGCCGCGGACCCACGCGTCCGGGGGGAAGAGCACGGCTCCCAGGGAACCCAGGTGGCGGATCGACGGGTTGTCGGTGATCCAGACGCGGTCGTCGTAGACCAGGGGCACGGAGAGCGTGCCCCGGTAGACGGCCGCGACGGCGAGCACGATCCCGAGGGCGGCCGCCGCCCTGGGCGACACGCCGGGGGCGCGTGTGTCCCGGCTCACGGACGGGTGCATGCTGGGGCCATCGCGGGCCGGAGGCTACCTCCCGGCGCAAACGCCCCGCGAGGACATTATTGCCATCGCAGCCGTCCTGGAGTGCCCTGAGGTCAGCCCCTCATGATCGCCGAAACGCTGGCCTGCCTCCTCCTGATCCTGGGCGTCGCGTTCGGGCTGTCCCGTCCCGTCGTCGACAGGCTCGGCCTGGGCCCAGCCGAGGGGCTGGCCGCGGGGGCCGCGCTCTCGCTCATCGGGGCCTGGGCCCTCGCGTGGGCGGTCTTCACGAGCGGCGCACCGCTCTCGGGCTACTGGCTCATCCCCGTCGCCGCGGCCGCGGGGATCCTCGCGGGCCGCAGGGGAATCGCGCGGGCCGCCGCGGATCCCGCGGCCCTCGACCTCGCCGCCAGCCAGCTGATCGTGACAGGCTGGTGCGTGGCCTGGCTCGCCTTTGTCAGGAACCACTCCGGGGGCGCGTGGCTCGGCGACTGGCTCGAGCACTGGCAGCGGGCCCATTTCTTCCTGCGCGAATGGCCGGCGGACAAGCCGTTCTTCGACATCTACCAGATGCCGGCCCGCCCTCCCCTCTCGAACATCCTGACCGCCGCGTTCATGCGGATGACACGGGCCGACTACGCGACCTACCAGGTCGCCATGGCGGCGCTCTGCAGCCTGGCCTACCTGCCCGTGGGCCTCCTCGCCGCGCGCTTCGGGGGGCGCCCCGCGGCGCGCGTCGCCGCGGTCGTCCTGATGCTGAGCCCCCTCTTCATGGAGAATTCCACCTACCCGTGGACCAAGCTCCAGGCGGCCTTCTTCATCCTCTCGGGCCTCTACTTTTTCCTGCGGGTGAGGGACGGGGACGCCCAGCGGGGCGTGTCCGCGGTCCTCTGCGCGCTCTGCCTGGGCGGGGCCGTCGTGACCCACTATTCCGCGGGGCCCTACGTCGTCGTGATCGCGGCCGCCTGGATCGCGACCGGGTTCCAGCGCGGCTGGGACGCCCCCTTCGCGCGCATGACCGCCGTCTCCGCGGCCGCCGGCGCGTGCGTCCTGGCGCCCTGGTTCCTGTGGTCCATGGCCAAGTACGGCGTCGCCGGCACGTTCCTCTCCAACTCGGCGGTCAGCATGGTGGCGAAGTACCCCGGCAATCCCGTCGGCGCCGTGGTCCTCAACCTGCGCGACAGCCTGATACCGCCCCAGGTCCGCGGCTACCGCGGCGCCCTCTTCTCGCAGGCGAGCCCATGGGGCTCGCTGCGCGACCAGTGCTTCCTCGTCTACCAGCTCAACCCGCTCCTCGCCCTGGGCAGCATCGGGTGGATCGTCGTCGTGAGGGAGGCGGCTCGGGCGGCCCGCGCGGCGGAGCGCCGCGACCGCGTGTTCTGGTCGCTGGCCGTCGCGGGGATCGTCCTCCTCGGCTTCGCGGCCTACGGCGACCGCGACCACTACGGGATCGGCCACATCTGCCTGCAGCCCCTCGTGCTGCTCGGCCTCGCCTTTCTCGCCTCGAGGTGGAGCAGCCTCGGCCGCGGGTGGCGCCTCGCCCTCATGGCCGGCTGGGCCGTCGACTTCGCGCTCGGGATCGCGCTCCAGTTCGCGGTCGAGGACTTCGCGATCGACCGCTGGCTCAGCCCGGGGCGCGCCCTCATGGACGTTTCCGCCACCTACAACCGGGTCTCCCAGGCGAACCTGGTGGAGAAAATCATCGCCCACCTCGACTTTTTTGCCGACATTCTTCCGGCTCCTCGCGCGCTTGTGCTCCTGCTCCTGGGCGCAATCCTCGGCATGGCCCTCCTGCGCGCACAGAGGACGCCCGTTCCCCCAGACAGAACATGACCGAAACCAGACCGACCGTCGCCATCGTGATCCCCGTGTTCAACGAGGAGCAGGTGCTGCCCGAGCTCTTCGGGCGACTCGAGGCGCTCTTCCGGGGGCACCCGGACTGCCTCTGGCGGGCGGTCTTCGTGAACGACGGCAGCCGCGACGGCTCGGCGGAGATGGCCCGCGCGCAGGGCGCGCGCGACCCCCGGTTCGAGCTCGTCGAGCTCTCGCGCAACTTCGGCTTCCAGGGCGCGCTCGCTGCGGGCCTCGCGCACGCGAGCGGCGCCGACGCCGCCGTCACCATGGACGCCGACCTCCAGGACCCCCCGGAGGTGATCCCGGACATGGTCGCCGCCTGGCGCTCGGGCGCCGAGGTCGTGCGCGCCGTGCGCCGCTCGCGCCAGGAGACGGGCGTGCGCCGCGTCGGGTTCGACCTCTTCCACGCCTTCTTCGGGAGGCTGACGGACATCCCGATCGAGCCCAACACCGGGACCTTCGGGCTCCTCGGGAGCACCGCGCTCGAGGCCTTCTCCCAGCTTCCCGAGCGCCACAGGTTCTTCCCGGGCCTGCGCGCCTGGATCGGCTTCGCGACCGCCGATGTCGCCTACGACCGCCAGGAGCGCGCCGCCGGCAAGCCGAAGCAGACCTTCAGGCGCCTCGTGCGGTACGCGGTCGACGGCTTCTTCAGCTTTTCCTACCTGCCCCTGCGCTTCCTCACGTACTCCGGCATCCTCGTGAGCCTGCTCGGGTTCGCGCTCGGACTCTACTTCATCGTGAAGCGACTCCTCGGGATCGAGACGGCGACGACCGGGTTCACGACGCTGGTGTCCCTCGTCACCTTCCTCGGGGGCATCCAGCTGATAGGGATCGGCGTCCTCGGGGAATACCTCGGCCGCGTGTACGACGAGGTCAAGCAGCGGCCGATCTACCTGGTCAAGCGGCCGAGGCGCTGACGACCGACCATGGGCCAATCCCGGCTTCTCGCATGGACGGGCCTGGCGGTGATCGCGGCCGCGGCGCTTGTGCACAACCTGCCGCGGCTCGCCCCGGGGATGTTCGACTGGGCCGAGCCCGGAAACGTGGCGGCCGCGCTCGCCGAGGGGCGCGGCTTCAGCGACCCGTTTGACGGGAAGACCGGCGCGACCGCGTGGGTCTCGCCCCTGCCCGCCTTCGTCGAGGCCGGGGTCTTCATGGCCGCGGGCGTCAAGTCGGCGGCCTCCGCGAGGGTGATGCTGCTCCTCTCCGTGCTCGGGCTCTCCGCGGCCAACGCCCTCCTCGTGCGCGCCCTGGCGCCCCACGGCGCGTGGATGCGCGGCGCGGCGTCCGCCGCGTTCCTCGCGTACTGCACGCTCCTCCCGGGGGGGCCGCTCGAGGTCCTGAGCGAGGCCTGGCTCGACATCCTGTTCTCCGCGGCGCTCCTCTGGGCCGCCCTCGAGGCCAGGCGCTCCCTGCGCAGGGGCGGCGCGGCCCTGATCGCGGTCTCCCTCCTCGCCCCGCTGGAGAACGCGGGCCTCGCCGTCGCGGCGGCCCTTGTCGTGGTCTCGCTCGCGTGGCCCCTGCGCCGGGACGCCCGCAGGCTGGCGGTGCCGGTCGCCGCGGCGGCCGCGGCCGCTCTGGCGGTCATGGGCTGGAGCGCGCGAAACGGCGCCGCCCTCGGCCGCCTCATCCCCCTCAAGTCCAACTTCTGGTTCGAGCTGCACCTCGCGAACGTCGACTCGGCCGACGGGCTGCCGAGGATGGAGACCGTGCTGCGCAGGCTGCCGTACTTCGACGTCCAGGAATTCAGCCGGTACGAGCGGATGGGCGAGGTGAGCTATGTCGAGAGCTTCCGCCGCCCGGCGGCGGCCGCGCTGCGCGCGGACCCCGCGCACTTCGCCGGCAACGTGCTCCGGCGCCTGGAGGCGGCCGCCGTCTACTGCCGCCGGGAGGGCGGCGGCCGGGCCACGTCCTACCGCTTCGGAGCGGGCGACTGGGCGCGGCTCGTCACCTCGGGCGAGCTGATCACGACGGGGCCGGCGTCGGCGCTGTGGACGAGGATCGACGCGGCGCCCGGGGCCGAGCGCGCGAGGCTGCACGAGCTCGGCCTGCGGGACGAGGCCGGCGTCATGCGCGACTGGTCCGAGAAGCGCCTCGCCTACGACGCGGAGTTCCTGAGCCTGCGCGGGATGGCCACCGGGTTCCTCACGGCGGGGATGCCCGTCGCGGCTCTCCTGCTGGCCGCGCTCCTCGGGGGCGGCAGGCTGGCGTCGCCCGCCGCCTGGGCCACGCTGATCGCCTTCGGCATGCTCCTGCCCTACGTCCTCGTGAACCACAACGACCGCCACCAGCTCCCGCTCATCGGGATGCAGGCGGTCGCGATCGGCGCCTTCGCGCAGGCGCTCTCCGGCCGCCTGCGGGGCGGCCCCGCGACGCCATGAGGCGCACCGCAGCCCTCCTGGCCTCGGCGCTCCTCTGCCTCTACTGGTGGATGGCGACCAGCGTCTCGGACACGCAGTGCACGACGGGCGACGAGATAGCCCACCTGACCGCGGGCTACTCCTACTGGACGACGGACGACTACCGCCTCCAGCCCGAGAACGGGAACCTCCCCCAGCGCTGGGCCGCCCTGCCGCTCCTGCGCGACCACCTCGCCTTCCCGACCCAGGAGCAGGACGCCTGGAGGATCTCGGACGTGTGGGACATCGGCTTCCAGTGGTTCTACACCTGCGGCAACGACCTGGCGTCCATGCTGAGGGAGGGGCGAAGGATGATCGCCCTCCTGGGCGTCGCGACCGGCGCCCTCGTCTTCCTATGGGGCCGCAGGCTCCACGGGGACCTGGGGGCGCTCCTCGCGGTCGGGCTCTTCTCGTTCTGCCCGACCATGCTGGCGAACGGCGCCCTCATCACGAGCGACATGACCGCGACGTTCATGTTCCTCGCCGCCCTCACCGCGTTCTGGGCGATGGCCCACCGCCTGACGCCGTGGAGCGTGCTGCTCTTCGGCCTCGCGCTCGGGCTCCTGTGCGTCGCCAAGTTCTCGGCCCCGCTGATCGCCCCTATGTGCGCGATCCTGTTCGCCGTACGGGTCGCCGGCAGGGACACGCTCGAGTCGGGCCGGCCGTTCGGCCGCGCGATCGCGGGGCGCATGCGGATCGCCCTGTCCCTGATCGGCGCGACCCTGGCGGCGTGCGCGCTCGCGGTCGGGGTCATCTGGGCCTCGTACGGCTTCAAGTACCCGATGTTCCGCCACTTCGAGCCCAACCGCGTGCGCTCGCTGGTGGGCTGGGACGTGCTCGAGGACCAGGGCGGCCCGATGGTGCCCATCCTGCGCTTTGCCCGCTCGCACGAGCTCCTGCCGGAGTCCTACATCTACGGGTTCGCGCACACCTACCGGTTCTCGCGCTACCGGAAGTCGTACCTGAACGGCGAATACCGCAGCACGGGCTGGCCGCTGTTCTTCCCGTACACGGTCTCCGTCAAGACGCCGCTCGCCCTGTTCGGCCTGGTCGCGCTCGGGGGGATCTGCGCGGCCTCGCGGCGGCGCAGCCCCGCCGAGTGGAGGCAGCGCCTCTATGCGTGGTCGCCGCTCCTCGTCCTCCTTGGGGTGTACGGGGGCTTCATGCTGACGAGCGGCCTCAACATCGGCCACCGCCACATCATGCCCATCTACCCGGTCCTCTTCGTGATGGCCGCGGGGGCCGCCGCCTGGGTCGCGCGGCCCACCCGGTGGACGGGGGCGCTGGTCGGGGCGCTCGCGCTGTGGTTCGCGGGCGAGTCCCTCTGGATCCGCCCGCACTACATCGCCTACTTCAACGAGCTGGTGGGCCCGACGGACGCGTGGAAGCACATCGTCGACAGCTCGCTCGACTGGGGCCAGGACCTTCCCTCGGTGAAGTCCTGGCTGGACGCCCACCCCCCGGACGGGCCCGTCATGATCTCCTACTTCGGGTCGGGCGACCTCGACTACTACGGGATCAAGGGCACGCGCGCCGGCGACATCAACTTCGACCTCAGGCCGAGAAAGGCGCCGGCGATCCTCACCGGGGGCCTCTGGATCATCAGCGTGACCCAGTTCCAGCAGGTGTACACGGAGGCGCGCGGCCCCTGGGACCGGACGAAGGAGGCGACCTACCGGCAGATGCTTTCCCACGTGATGAGCCTCGAGAAGACCGGCACGAAGCTCACCTACCGGGAGGGCGTCACGTTCGAGGAGTACCAGTTCGCCCGGCTCTGCTACTTCCTCAAGGGGCGAAAGCCCCTCGCCGAGCCGGGCTACACCTTCCTCATCTTCAAGCTGACGGACGCCGAGGTCATGAGGGCGCTCTACGAGCCCCTCCCGATCCCATGAACACGGCCAGGCTCAAGGCGGGCGCCCTCGCGGCCGCCGCGCTCCTCCTCGCCCTGCACTTCGCGATGGCCGTCGCGAGCAAGCGGGGCGAGAGCACGACCTCCGACGAGATCGCCCACCTGACGGGCGGCTTCACCTACTGGACGTTCGGCGACTACCGTCTCCAGCCCGAGAACGGGAACCTGCCCCAGCGCTGGGTCGCCCTTCCGGCCTACCTCGCCGGGCACCGCTTCCCGGACCTGGACCAGCCCTACTGGAGGAAGAGCGACGTGTGGGTCATGGGGCACGAGTTCTTCTACGAGACGGGCGAGGACCACTTCCCCATGCTGATGGCCGCGCGCGCGATGACGGCGCTCCTGAGCGTCGGCGTCGGCCTCCTCGTCTTCTGCTGGTCGCGCAGCCTCTTCGGCACCGCGGGCGCCTTCGTGTCGCTCACCTTCTTCACGTTCAGCCCGACCTTCCTCGCGCACGGCGGCTACGCGACCTCAGACGTCTGCATGGCGTTCTTCATGCTGGCCTCGGTCGGCGCCTGGTGGCGGCATCTGCGCGCGCCCGGGGCCGGCCCCTTCGCTCTCAGCGCCGTCGTGTTCGGCCTCGCCTGCGTCGCGAAGTTCTCCGCCGTCCTCATCCCGGTCATGATGGCGCTCTGCGCCGCGGTCCACGTGGCGACGCACCCGGGGCAGGCCGGGCGCGTCGCCCGCTCGGCCCTGGGCCACGCCGCCGCCGCCTTCGTCATCATCTGGGCCTTCTACGGCTTCAGGTACAGCGCCTTCAACCCGGCGCTGCCGGCCGCCGACCAGTTCATCGTGGCCTGGCCCGAGATGTACGCGCGCACGGGCGCGATAGGCCGGATCATCCACGCCCTGG
This sequence comes from uncultured Opitutaceae bacterium, assembly GCA_964509885.1. Taxonomy (GTDB): domain Bacteria; phylum Verrucomicrobiota; class Verrucomicrobiia; order Opitutales; family Opitutaceae; genus Palsa-1447. The sequence continues at coordinate 98,184 of CAZDZL010000004.1, forward strand.
CCGACCTGAAGGCGCTCCCCGAGGCCTTCCTCTACGGGACCGCCTACGTCGTCTACACGTCCCAGTCGCGCGGGGCCTTCCTGAACGGGGAGTACAGCATCCACGGCTGGCGGACCTTCTTCCTCTGGGCGTTCGCCCTGAAGACGACGCTGCCGCTGATCGCCGCCTCGGGGCTGTCGGCGTGGGCCGTCGTCCGCGGCGGCCTGCACCCCGGAGCCGGCGGGCCCGGGCGCCTGCGGCGCCTCCTTCCGCTGACGCCGCTCCTCGCGCTCTTCGGGGTCTACTGGGCCGTCTCGATCCAGAGCAGCCTCAACATCGGCCACCGCCACCTGGTGCCCGTCTATCCCGTGCTCTTCATCCTGACCGGCGCGCTCGGCGCGTGGCTCGCGCGCCCCCTCGGCTGGAGGGCGCTCGTGGTCGCGGCGCTCCTCGCCTGGCACGTCGGCGAGTCCCTCTGGATCGCCCCCCACTACCTCGCCTACTTCAACGAGGTCGCCGGCGGCCCCTCGCAGGCGAGCGGGCACCTGGTCGACAGCTCGCTCGACTGGGGCCAGGACCTGCCCGGGCTGAAGGCGTGGCTCGACCGCAACAAGGGGCCCGGGGAGGCGGCGTACCTCGCGTATTTCGGCTCCGGGGAGCCCCGCTACTACAGGCTGCCCGTGAAGCGCCTGGCCTACATGAACCTCTTCCTGGAGGACGAGCCGTACTTCCCGCTCGGCGCCGGCCTCTACTGCGTGTCGGCGACCATGAGGTCGCAGGTCTACAGCTCCGTCCAGGGGCCGTGGACGATGGAGCTCGAGAGGGAGTATCAGTCCCTGCGCACCCTCGAGCCGATGTTCAAGGCCGCCGAGGAGGATCCCGAGGCGCGGGACAGGTTCCAGGCCGGGCTCCCCCCGGGCCGATGGAAGGCGGGCCGCGACCGGTTCCTGCACCTGCGCTTCGCCCGGCTCTGCTACTACCTGCGCGTGCGCAAACCCGACGCGGTCATCGGGTACTCGATCTTCGTCTACCGCCTGACCGAGGGGGAGATCGCCTCGGCGACGGGCGGCTCGCTGCGCGCCTGGAGCTCGTTGATCGAGCGCAGCGACGCCAGGTCCGGCGGCCCCTGATCGGCCTTCGGCGCCTCAGGCGCCTCGTCGACGGAGACGATACGGCTCAGGCGGTCCAGCCGCCCCCCAAAGCGCTTCTCCGCGATCTTCTGCAGGTGGAAGGTGGGGGGCAGCAGGTCGTCGGGATCGACGCCCATGTCGCCCTCCGCGGACGAGGGGCGGATCGCCTGGGTCACGATCACCTCAGAGAAGGTCCCCTGCCCCATGTGGTAGCGGATGTCGTTGCCCTTGGTCGCGGCGACCGGGTTCAGGATCGCCTGGATGTGCCAGAGGATGAACGGGATCGTCGACTTGTTGGAGATGACGAGCACCGGGCCCGGGCGCGCCGCGATGACCCCGTGCTCCCAGTTGAGCTCCTGCATCCCGAGGTTCTCGCTCGTGTAGGTCCCGAGGTCGATCGCGGGCAGCGCCCCCACGAGCAGCCAGAGCGCCAGCCCCGCCCAGGCCACCCTGAGCGCGGGGAGCCGGCGGTCCGACAGGCCCCTCACCATCGCCGCGGCGAGCACCGCGAACGCAAGGCACATGGGCAGCGCGAAGCGCGCCGCCAGGACGTCGTTGAACTTCGCCCACCAGTAGAAGAGCAGGACGACGAAGTGCGCCGCGATCCCCGCGCCGAACGCGGTCCCGACGACAGCCGCCTCCGACAGCGCCGGGCGCGGTCTGTGGCGAAGCCACCCCCAGAGGCCATAGAGGGCCCACGCCAGCCCTGCCACGCCGAGGCCCGACAGGTACCATGAGTTGGCCAGGCCCGGCGTCGTGTTGAAGAGGAAGTCGACGTCGCCGCCGAAGTTCCCCGCGATGTTGGACCAGCTGAACGCGGAGGTCTGGCCCTCCTGGAGCTGGAAGAAGAGCGGCGTCGCCGCGAAAACCCTCAGGTGCCACGCGAGCGGGATGAGGAGCATCGGCGCCACGATCGCCGGCCACGGCAGGATCGCCCGGCCGGCGCGCAGCCAGCCCGCGAGGACCACGGCGGCCACCGGCACGATGAAGATGACCGACTCGTAGCGGCTCTCCGTCAGGAGCACCGCGCCGAGCACGAAGAGGGACAGCCGGTCGTCGGAGGGCACCCGCAGGTAGAGGACCCCCAGGCAGGCCACGAGCGCGATCATCGTGAGGTTGTTCATGTCCATCCCCGCCCCCGTGGCGTTCTGGCCGAAGAGCGGCATGAGCGCCATGAGCGCCACCGCGAGGATCGCCGGCCCCCGGCCGGCCAGCTGGAGCGTGAACCAGTACAGGAGGCACAGGAGCGCCACGGCGCACCCGACGTTCAGGACAAAGATGTTCGAGACCCGGTAGCCCGTGAGGTCGTGAAGCAGGGAGAGGAGGAACGGGAAGAAGTACGGGCGCTTGTCCAGGAACGGGTCGATCGGCAGCCACGTGCCCGAGACCTTGTAGGCCCGCACGATGGTGCTCACGAGCTTCGTCAGGTGCATCTCGTAAGCCGTGCCCTGGATCACGAACTCGTCGTAGAGGATCTTGTGCTGGAAGGTGTCGGACCAGACCGCGAAGAGGGAGCCGGCGAGGATCGCCGCGCCCCCGGCACCCGGCCTTCGCAGCCAGCCCCTCCACACCTCGGGCCTCGAGCGGGCGAGCCTGTGCGCGTAGAACAGGAACAGCGAGAAGACGGCGAGGATGTAGTAGTAGCCGAAGGCGATGATCATGTGCCCGGCGGGGATGGGCTTGACCGCCACGTAGCCGAGGTAGACGGCGAGCGCCCCGCTGAGCGCGAACAGGCACGCCCGGGTCGACGCGCCCTCTCCCCGGAACAGTCCCGCCAGGCGCTTCACGGAAGCCTCTTGAAGAAGTTCTCGAGGTAGGCCGTCCGCGCCTTCTCGATCTCCTCCCGGCTCTTCGGCAGGACGTGGTCGGGCTGGGGCGTCGAGAGCACCTTCTGGCCCTCGCGGACCTCGACAAGCCTGCTGATGCGGGTCTCGGTGAGGATCCCCAGGCGCTCCGTCCTCACGGGCTCGAGGATGAAGTCCGGGCCCATGTCGTCGCCCTCGCGGATCGTCATCTTGCCCGTGTCGGCGTCTATCGTGTAGCGCTGGAAGACGAAGATGTTCGAGAACGTGTGCGTGCGCATGAAGAACGCCAGGTCCACGCGCCGCTTCTGCGCCGACTCGACGGTCGTCGCCGTGACCTCGTCGGCGAGCCAGAGGATCGAGTCGTTGTCGATCGCCAGGTAGTCCTTGACCGGCTGGTCCGCGATGAACTTCCGGCGCCAGGCGGTCTCAAGGCCCGCCAGGTATTCCTGGTTGTAGGCGTGGGCGGCCATGGACGGCACGCCCTGCGCCAGGAGGCCGAGGAGCACGATCCCGAGGAGCGTCTTCACGACCGCCGGCTTGGGGAACTGCGGCAGGACCGCGAGGAGCGCGACCACCATCCAGAGGTGGGTCGGCAGGCTCAGGCGCCGGATGATCGCGTCGTCGAACTGCCCCCAGAAGTAGCACATCATGAGCCCGAGCTGGGCGGCGAAGCCAAAGGCGAAGAAGAGCGTCGAGACGGAGACCGGCGACTCCTTCGGGAGTGCCCGCAGCTTCTGGGCGGCGAGGAGGATGAAGAAGCCGAGGGCGAGGCAGCCGAGCGCCGAGAACACGTAGGAATTGGGCTGGTCCGTCGGCTTGCCGAAGAAGAAGCCGATCGCGTGGACCACGTTGTCCGGGACGTACTTCAGGGAGAAGGGCACGGTGTACCCGGGCTTGCTCTGGAGCTGCCACGCCGAGGCCCTCAGGCCGAAGATGCGGTTGTGGAGGGCGCAGTGGATCATGAGGAGCGGCAGCACCATCACGGGCCAGGTCATGACCGCCCGGCCCTCCCGCCGCCACACCCAGAGGATGATCCCCGCCACGGGGAGGAGGAAGATGGCCGACTCGTAGCGGACCTGGGTCAGCAGCATCGCCGAGTAGCAGAAGGCCGTGAACGAATCGCCGTCCCGGCGCTCGACGAACCGGGCCCCAAGCAGGAGCGTCGAGAGGATCATCACCAGGTTCAGGAGCTCGAAGCCGCCCCCGGTCGCGTTCTGCGCCATGAGCGGCAGCCCGGCGAAGAGCGCGACCCCGAGCCAACCCGCCATGCGCCCCGCAAGCTTGCGGCCGAGCGTGTTCACCATCCCGAGGAAGATGAACGTGAGGATCGCGTTCAGCACGAAGGCGTTCTCGGCCCGGTAGCCCGTGAGGTCGTGCAGGAGGGACACGAGGAACGGGAAGAAGAGCTGGCGCTTGTCCATGATGCCCTCGATGACCACGAAGGCGCCCTGGATGTCGCTCCCCCGGATGGGGGTCACGACATTGCGGCTCAGGTGCATGCTGAGCGACGTCCCGACGAGCATGACCTCGTCCATCACGATCTTGAACCCGAACGACTCGTGGACCATCAGCACCGTGCCCCCGACGGCCACGACGGCCAGGGAGCCCCAGTCGAACCCGCGGGCGCCGCCGTCCCGCACCGCGGCGAGGTCGCCGCGGAACGTCGACCAGAGCGCCCGCACGAACAGGATGAACGCCGCGAGGACGAACCAGTAGCCCGTGTCCGTGACGAGCGACATGGCGAACCGGTCGGGTATGAGGACGAACCCCGCCGCGGCCGAGACGGCCGAGACGGCGGCGAACATCCAGACCTTTCGGTCCTTGAGTGCGGGCGCCAGGGATTGACCGTTCATTCGAATTGGGGTTCGGGGCAAAAAAAAGCCGCCCACGTCACGCGGGCGGCTTTGAACTTGAAGACAACGTCCCGAATGTCGATTACGGGGAGTACGTGATCGTGCGCACGCCGGCGATGCTCGAGATCGTGATCGTCGTGCCCTGCGAGAAGCCCGCGGGATACGTCTCGTTCGCGACCGTGTTGAGCACCTTGACGTAGGAGGTCGGCCCGAGCAGGTCACTGATGATGACCGTCGAGACACCGTTCTCCAGGTAGTACTGGTCAGCACCGGCCGAGAGCTGGCGGGCGTTGTTCAGAACCGCCTTGTCCTGCGAGTTGGTGCGGACCTTCTGGAACGCGGGAATCGCCATGGCGGCCAGGAGGCCGATGATGACTACCACGATCATGATTTCCACAAGGGTGAAGCCCTTGGTGTTGTTGCTATTGATTTTCATGTAGTGCCTATGTGTTTATTTATTTTATGTATTAACGACCTAGCGGACCAAAGACCTCTGGGATCCGCACGCTGACGATTCAAGAATTAGCCATATAGCCCATCAAGCCAAATTATACGGGAATACGTAGAACTGCGCACAGCGGTGGCTAGCGAAGCTCACAACTTATTAGACCGTATAGATTTAACCGGATCGGCGAGACGGCCAACCCTATGAAATTACGGGGAATAGGTAATCGTACGCGACCCGGCGACGCTCGAGATCGTGATCGTCGTGCCCTGTGAGAAGCCCGTCGGATACGTTTCGTTCGCCACCGTGTTGAGTACCTTGATGTAGGACGTGGGCCCGAGCAGGTCGCTGATGATGACCGTCGAGACACCGTTTTCCAGGTAGTATTGATCGCTGGCGGCCGAAAGCTGCCGGGCGTTGTTCAGGACAGCCTTGTCCTGCGAGTTGGTTCGGACCTTCTGAAACGCCGGGATGGCCATCGACGCCAGTAGGCCGATGATCACCACGACGATCATGATTTCAACGAGGGTGAAACCCTTGTTTTTATTGTTCATGTTGCACCTTAACTTTATGTTTATTATCGTTTTATTATATACGTGCCCAAAATTTGGGCGCTAGAACACTACCGTGGAGCGCCGATGCATTCAAGCTGCGAATGTGCAAACGGCTACGTAGTATTTGGTACGCCAAACGGGCGCACTCAACGGGCGTAAGGAGCCCATTCCGGCGGGCCTAGTGACAGCCCTGGGCCTACTTGGCCTTCTTCCCGCGCTTCGTCGCGACCTTCGCCTTCTTCACCGGCCTTAGCGGCTTCTTTGCCGCCTTCTTGACCGGCTTCTTCTTCGCCGGGGGCGCCTTCTTCCCGGTCAGGAGCTCCGTGACCGAGATCTCGTCGCCGTCCCTCCAGAGATGCTCCAGCTTGTAGCGGGCCCTCTTCTCCGGGGTGAAGATGTGGACCATGACATCGAAGGCGTCCATGATGGCCCAGCCGCTCTCGCTGGCGGCGTCGGTGCCGACGATGCGCGCCTTCGCCGTGTCCAGGGCCTTCTCCAGCTCGACGCGCAGCGCGCGCACGTGCGGCTCCGACGTCGCCGTGGCAATGACCAGGTAGTTGGTGATGGAGGAGAGGTCGGTGACGTCGATGACGCGCAGGTCGCCCGCCTTCTTCTCATCGAGCGCGCGGCAGCACAGCCTCGCCAGCTCCAGGGAATCAGCTTTGTTCAGTTTCAACTCTGTCCCCGATACAGGCCCTTGTCGCGGATGTAAACAATCGCCTTGTGCGGAATGAAGTAATCGAGGGAGAGGCTGCGCCTCGTCCGGTCGCGCAGCTCCGTCGAGCTGATGGCGAGAAGGTGCCCGTCGCAGCGGTGCAGCCGCAGGCCGGGGATGGTGGGCGCGGCCTTCACCGGGTAGCCCGGGCGCTCCAGGAAGATGAATTCGACGATCTTCGCCAACTCCCCTATGTCCTTCCAGAGGTGGAGCTGGGGCAGCTGGTCGCCCCCGATCACCCAGAAGAGGTCGTCCTTGGGGTAGAGCGACCGGAAGTGCCGCGCCGAGTCGATCGTATAGCTGACGCCCCCCTTCCTGAGCTCGAAGTCGGAGACCTCGAAGCGGGTGTCCCACTCGGTCGCGGCCCGGACCATCGCGAGTCGGTCTTCGGCCGACGACTGGCTCTCGGAGGGCTTGAGGGGCGCCTGGGCCGCCGGGACGATGACCAGGCGGTCCAGCCTGTGCTGCTCGAACGCGTCCTGGGCGGCAAGGAGGTGGCCAAAATGGACCGGGTCGAAGCTGCCGCCGAGGAATCCGATTTTCACGTGGGGGCGGCAACCCTGCCGACCCCCCCACCCCCCGGCAAGGCCAAATGCCTTCGCCTACGTGCGGTCCGAGGTGTCCCAGAAGACGAACATCATGATGGCCCCCAGGATGATGACGGGCGCCATCATGGCAGGAGCCCGGCCCCGGCGGGCAGGGAAGGTGCGGCGTGGGCCGCGTTCGTCAGTGGTCGTGATGTCTGCAAGATGAGGCTTGAAGGTAGCCCCTCACCGGACCATCATGCAAGCAAGTACTTGCATTGAAGACCCCACCCCAGGTCTCACGCCGGCGCCCCCCGGCAAGGCAGCTTCTGCTCAGCGCAGCCGCACGCGTGTTCGCGCGCGACGGGCTCGAGGGCGCCACGACGCGGGCGATCGCGCGCGAGGCCGGCGTGAACGAGGTCACCCTCTTCAGGCAGTTCGGGACGAAGGAGCACCTGATCGAGGCCGTGGTCGGCAGCGCGTTCGGCCCCGCCCGGGCCGCGCGCGGCCCGGGACCCGGCGTCCACAGCCTGCGCGCGGACCTTGAGGCGTTCGCGGGGGCCTACGAGGGCCTCCTCGAGGCGAACCTGCCGCTCATCCGCACGATGATCGGCGAGATTCACCGGCACGCCGTCTGCCAGCACCAGGCGCTCAAGGGGATCTTCTGGCCGATGCGCGCGGCCCTCGTGAAGCGGATCAGGCTCGCCTGCAGCAAGGGCGAGGCCAGGCCGGGGCTGGACCCCGCCGTCGCCGCCGACCTCTTCGCGGGCTCGATCCTGTCGTCCGTCCTTCGCAGGAACACGGCGATGAGGCGCAGCGAGTACACGCCGGCGGCCTACCGCGAGGCCTGCGTGGGCGTTTTCCTGAACGGCATCGCGGGCTGAGCGGCCTCCCCCGGAACCTATTGCGTCCCCGTGCGTCCCTTCCTGAGCGGGGAGATGACCCCGATCGAACCATGTGGAAAACCCGAGCGCAGGACATGCCCCTGACCAGGATCATTTTCCGGTGGATCCTCGCGGCGTTCTTCATCGTCTCGGGCATGAACCATTTCAGGATGCCCGCCATCTACATCGCGATGATCCCGCCCTGGCTGCCGTGGCCCGAGGGCCTGAACCTGATCGCGGGCGTCTGCGAGCTGATGGGCGGGATCGGCGTCCTCATTCCCTCCGTCAGGCTGGCGGCCGGATGGGGCCTGATCGCCCTCCTCGTCGCGGTCTTCCCGGCCAACCTCCACGTCGCCCTGGTCGGCCACATGCCGGGTTACGGCTTCTCGCCGGCGGCCCTCTGGCTGCGCCTCCCGCTCCAGGCCGTCCTCATCGCCTGGGTCGCGTGGGTCGCGATCCGCGACGAGCGCGGCCCCGCCCCCTGAGGCGGGGCGGCCCCCGCGCGGGGCCAATTGGGCGTTGATTGGCGAAGGTGCGGTGCCTTGTGTGCTTCCCAAGGCCGTGGACTCGCCGCACCCATCCAACCCTTTGTCCCGCGCGGAACGCACATGAGGGGGTTCCTCGCGAGGAGGCTCTGCGCACCCGCGGCCCCGGGCCCTGCGGAGCGCGACCTGGCCCTCGAGGGGCTGCGGGGCATCTGCGCCTGCCTCGTGCTTTACGCGCACATGACCATACCCTCGCCAAGGCTCGACCCGGCCTACGCGCCCTCGCCCGTGTTCTGGTGGTTCAACCTCGGCTCGGTGGCGGTGCTCTTCTTCTTCGTCCTCAGCGGCTATGTCATCGGCCTCACGGTGCGGGCCCCCTTCTCCGGGCAGCAGGCGCGCGGCTACCTGGGACGCAGGCTGCTGCGGCTCGCCCCCGTCAACGCGGCGGCCGTCCTGCTGAGCTTCGCCCTTCTCCCGCGCACCGCGCCCGGCACCGTTCTCGGGAACCTCGCCTTCCTGCAGAACTTCAAGGCGTATCCGCTCGGGTGGCACGTCGACATGATGACCGACAACCTGAACCTCTGGTCGCTCAACTTCGAGGCGCTGTACTACATCGCCTTCCTCGCGGTGTGGTGGCTGGCCCCGAGGCTCGGCTGGGTAGCGGGCCTGCTCTGCATCGCGGCCGCCGCCACCGCGCTTCCCGGAGACCACGTCTTGGCGTCCAGCTACGCATTCGGGGCGCTCTATTGGCTCGCGGGCCTCTCGGCGGCGTGGCTCGCGCCCAGGGAGGCGGCCCCGGGCAACTGGCCGAGCGCGATGCTCGCCGCAATGTCCATCTGGTCGCTCGCGCCGCTCCAGAGGCTGCTTCTCCTGGCGCACGTGGCGGACCCCGTCGCGCCGATGCCCATGCCCTCGCTCCACAGGATTGACCAGCTCCCGTTCCTCCTCTGGCTGCTCCTGGCCGTCACCGGCCGCGGCGGCGCCTGGCAGAGGAGGCTCGGCTGGTTCTGCCTCGCGTGGGCGTCGGGGGCGGTCGTGCTCGGCCTCGTCGACGGTGGCGCCGCGGGCGGGCCCGGCGAGAGGGCGTTCTTCGCGGCTGCGATCGCGCTGGCGTGGATCCTCATGCGCTGGACGCCCAATCCCGCGGCGCTCGGGCGCCTTGCGCCCGTCGGGGCCATCTCCTTCGCGATCTACGCGGTGGCGTTTCCCATCGAGTTCGGGATCTTGGGCGTCGCGTGGCTGCCGTCGGGCACGGCGTGGAGCTACGCGCTTCGCGCCGCCATCCTCGTCGGGACGACCTTCGGCCTGGCGTGGGTGCTGGAGCGAAAGGTCCAGCCCGCCATCCGCCGGGCCCTCACGCCGGTTCGTCCGCAAGGCGAACCCGGCGCAGGCGCAGGGCGTTCGTGATGACCGAGACCGAGCTCAGGCTCATGGCGGCCCCCGCGATCATGGGGCTCAGGGCCACGCCGAGAAACGGGTAGAGCGCACCGGCGGCAATGGGGACCCCGAGCAGGTTGTAGACGAACGCGAAGAAGAGGTTCTGCCGGATATTGGCCATGGTCGCTCGGGAAAGTCGGATCGCCCTGGCGATCCCGCGAAGGTCGCCGCTCACCAGGGTGACGCCCGCGCTCTCCATCGCGACGTCGGTGCCCGTGCCCATGGCGAGGCCCACGTCCGCGGCGGCCAGCGCCGGCGCGTCGTTGACGCCGTCCCCGGCCATGGCGACGACGGAGCCGCCGTCCCTGAGCGCCTTCACCCTGTCGACCTTGCCCGCGGGCTCCACCTCGGCCTCGAATCGGTCTATCCCGAGCTGGCGGGCGACGGCGCCGGCCGTGCGCCGGTTGTCGCCCGTGATCATCACGAGCTTCAGCCCAAGCTGGTGGATGAGGCGCACCGCCTCGGTCGAGGACGCCTTGACCGGATCCGCGATCGCGAGGAGTCCCGCGGGCAGGTTGCCGACTCCGACAAAGACAACGGTGTTTCCGGCGTCCTGGAGGGACGAGGCCCGCCCCTCGAGCGCCGCATCCGGGGACGCCCCCTCCGCGCCCAGGAACCTCGGGTTGCCCACCACGACGTGCCGCCCGTCCACGACCCCCGCTATCCCCCCGCCCGTCACGGACCTGAAGCCGGAGACGGGGCCAAGCGCGATCTTCCTGTCGTCGGCTCCCCGGACGACGGCGGCCGCCAGCGGGTGCTCCGACGCGCGCTCGAGGGAGGCGGCGAGGCGCAGGACCGTGGCCTCGTCCCAGCCCGCCGCGGGAACGACCTCCATGAGGCGGGGCCTTCCCTCCGTGAGGGTCCCGGTCTTGTCGACGACAAGCCAGTCCGCCTTGCCGAGGCGCTCCAGCGCCTGCGCGTCCCTGACCAGGATCCCCGCCTGGGCGCCGCGGCCCACGCCCACCATGATGGCCATGGGCGTCGCCAGCCCTAGCGCGCAGGGACAGGCTATGATCAGGACGGCGACCGCGTTGACGATGCCGTACGCGAGGCGCGGCTCGGGACCGAGGAAAAACCAGAGCACGAAGGTGGCCGCGGCCACCGCGACGACGGCCGGAACGAAGATGCCGGCGACCTTGTCCACCAGTCCCTGGATGGGCGCCCGGCTGCGCTGCGCGTCGGCAACCATGCCCACGATCCGAGCCAGGAGGGTGTCCGCGCCCACCCTGCCCGCGCGCATGATGAAGCTGCCTGTGGCGTTGAGCGTGCCGCCGGTGACCGCGGCGCCCGCCTCTTTCTCGACGGGGAGGGATTCGCCCGTGATCATCGACTCGTCGACCGAAGAGGATCCCTCCTCGATGACCCCGTCGACGGGGACCTTGCCTCCCGGGCGAACCCGTAGGCGGTCCCCGGGCACGATCTCCGAAAGCGGCACCTCGCGCTCGCCCTCTCCCGTCACCCGGATCGCCGTCGCCGGCGCCAGGTTGAGGAGCGCCCGGATCGCGCTCGAGGTCTGCGAGCGGGCGCGCAGCTCGAGCACCTGCCCGAGAAGGACGAGCACCACGATGACGCCCGCGGCCTCGAAATACACGTCCACCCTTCCGTGCGGGCGCATCGCCTCTGGAAATATGCCGGGAAACAGGAACGCCACCGCGCTGTAGGACCAGGCTGCGCCCACCCCGAGCGCGATCAGGGTGAACATGTTCCAGTGTCCGCTTCGCAGCGAATGGGCGCCCCGCACGAAGAAGGGCCAGCCGGCCCACCAGACCACGGGGGTAGACAGGAGGCATTGCGCCCAACGGCTGAGCGGCGCGTCCGCAAGCCCGGCAAGCCCCGGGACCAACGGCGCCATCGCGAGGACTAAGACCGGCGCCGCGAGGATGCCGCCGATCCAGAGGCGGCGCGTCATGTCCCGCAGCTCGGGGTCGGATCCCATGCCCCCGTCCCGCACCGCCACCTTCAGTTCGAGCGCCATGCCGCAGATGGGGCACGCGCCCGGATGGTCCTGCTCGACCTGCGGGTGCATCGGGCAGGTGTAGATGGGTCCTACGGGGACCGCGCGAACCGGTTCGGGTTTGGGGGCCATCGTGTGCATTGGACAGTCGCCGGGCCCGTCTGTCCCGGAGCCCGGGCGATCGCGACGAGAATGGGCGCGCTCTTGCAGACTGGTGCCCGGGGCCGGACTCGAACCGACACTTCCTTGCGGAAATCGGATTTTAAGTCCGAAGCGTCTACCATTCCGCCACCCGGGCCGGGTGCGCCTAGAATCTCTGGGAAACCGCGCTGAAAACGCGAGCGTTTCGTGGGCGCGCGCCCGAAAAACCCGGGAGTGACCTGGCCCAGGAAACAGGCTTGGCTCCCGGCATGGATGAACCCCAGGGAGACGCGGCGCATCGGGCAAGGACATGGGTCGCCTGCGCCGGGCTCGCCGCCATGACCCTCGCGGCCTATGCGAACAGCTTCGGCGGCGCCTTCATTCTCGACGACGCCTCCTCGATCGTCACCAACGCGGGCCTCGCACGGGTGTGGCCGCCGTGGGCCCCCTTCCTTGCGCCGTCCTCCGGCGGCACCCGAGGCCGCCCCCTCGCCAATTTCACGTTCGCCCTCAACCACGCGGCGGGCGGCCTCTCGGTCGCGGGATATCACGCCGTCAACCTGGCCCTCCACGTCTTCGCGGGGCTCGCGCTCCTTGGGATCGTGAGGAGGACGCTCGGGAGGCCGGCGCTGGCCGCGCGCTTTGGCGCGGCCGCGCTGCCCCTCGCCTTCGCGACTGCGGCGCTCTGGCTTCTCCATCCGCTCCTGACGGAGGACGTGGACTACCTGTCGCAGCGCACGGAGGTCCTTATGGGCCTCTGCTACCTGACGACCCTCTACTGCGTGATCCGCGGAGCGGAGTCCCGACTCTCCTCGGGCGCGGGCTGGCTCGTCCTTGCGGTCCTCACCAGCTACCTCGGCATGGCCAGCAAGGAGATCATGATCACCGCCCCCGTCGTGATCCTCGTCTACGACCGCACCTTCCTCGCCGGATCGTTCCGCGAGGCGTGGAGGCTCCGCTGGCGCCTCTACCTAGGCCTCGCGAGCGGCTGGATCCTCCTCGCGCGCCTGATGGTGGGCATCCGGGAACGCGGTGCCGGCACGGGCCTCGGGATCAGCCCCCTTCGGTACGCCATCGGCGAGAGCCACGCAATCCTCCACTATCTGAGGCTCGCCCTCTGGCCGCGCCCCCTGGTCTTCGACTACGGCGTGGACCTTGGGCCCGCCGGCCTCGCCGCCGCCCCCTACGTCGTCGTTATCGCCGCGCTCGTCGCCGGGACGGCCGTCCTGCTGCGGCGACCGTCCGCTGTCGGATTCGCGATGTTCTGGTTCCTCGCGATCCTGGCCCCGACGTCGAGCGTCGTGCCGATCGCCCTCGAGCCGATCGGCGAGCACCGGATGTACCTGCCGCTGATCGCCGTGATAGCGCTCGTCGTGACGGCGGGCTATCTCGTGATGGGGCGCAGGGGCGCGTGGGTGGCCGCCGCCGCGGGCGTGGTGCTCGGGTGCGCCACGTGGGTCCGCAATGGGGACTACCGGAGCGCGATCGCCATCTGGGGCGACACGGTCGCAAAGCGGCCGATGAATGCCCGCGCCCACAGCGAGCTGGGAAGCGCACTCTCGGCCGCCGGACGGGGCGAGGAGGGCATGGCCGAGTTCAACGAGGCGCTTAGGCTCTCGCCCGACGACGCGGACACGAACCTCGACCTGGGCGCAGCCCTCGGGAAGGCCGGGCGCCTCGACGAAGCGATCGCCCACATCCAGAGGGCGCTCGCGTCGAACCCCGCCCTGGCCGAGGGGCACTTCGACCTGGGCTGGCTCTACGCGGGCAAGGGGATGACCCGCGAGGCCCTGGGCGAGTACGCGCGCGCAATCGAGCTGCGGCCCAGTTACTATGACGCGCACTGCAACGTCGCGGACCTGCTCACCAAGGAGGGCCGGTTCGCCGAGGCGATTCCGCACTACGAGGCGGCGCTCGGCGCCGGACCTCCCGATCCCGACCTCTACTACAACCTGGCCTACGCGAGGATAAGGACAGGCTCCATAGCCGACGCCGTGACGGCCTACCGCGAGGCGCTTCGCCTGAGGCCGGATTTTGCGGCGGCTCGGCACAACCTGGAGCTCCTCGAGGGACGCCTCCCGCAGCCGGCCGCGGGAAAATAGGCTTCCCAACGGCTGCGGGACGGGGCGATCTTTCGCGCATGATGACACGACGCCTTCGCATCGCCTTATCCGCCGGGGCGCTCGTCCTCGCCCTCGGCGCGCCCCTGCACGCCTGGGACGCCGAGGGCCATGCGGCGGTCGGCCTGGTCGCCACGCGCAACCTGAGCCCCGAGGCGCGCCGGCACGTGGCCGCGATTCTCGGCAGCGACGACCTCGCGTCGATCGCCAGCTGGATGGACCAGGTGCGCGCCGCCTACTTCCACCAGGGGCCCCTGGGCGCCGATCCCGAGGCCCTGCGCTTCAACGCGGAATTCCCCAAGAACGGCGAGTGGCACTACGTCGACCTGCCGCTCGGGATCGACGCCTACCGCCTCGACGGCCCCTACTCGAGGCCGGACGACGTGGTCCACATGGTGGAGGCGGCCGTCGCCGTGCTCGAGGGCGGCGGCGACCGGAGGATCACCCCGCGCGAGGCGCTCTGCATGCTCGTCCACTTCGTGGGCGACCAGCACCAGCCGATGCACATCGCGAACGGGTTCTTCGCGATCAGTGCCGAAGGATCGGTGAAGCTTGTCACGGATCCCGAGGCCGCCAGGGACCTCCCGGACGACAAGGGCGGCAACGCGGATTTCTACGGACCGGGCAAGTACGACGAGCTCCACGCGTACTGGGACACGAACCTCGTGCAGAGGGTGGCCGGCACCAAGGAGGCCGCCCAGCTTGCGAGCGTCCTCGACACGCTGGCGGACGGCAATGGAGAGCACTGGAAAAGCGCCGGGGACTATCACCACTGGCCCGAGGAATGGGCCACGGAGAGCCTGGTCGCCGCCCGCACAGCCTATGCCGGGATAGCCTTCGGGGCCGAGGAGCCGGGAAAGAAGGGCGACATTAAGAGCATAAGGATCACGCTCCCCGCAGATTACGACGCCGTTTGCACCCCCCTGGCGGCGGAGAGGCTCGCCAAGGCGGGCTACCATTTAGCGGAGATCCTAAACACGATTAGGTGGTCTGAATGACGGTGCACGGAATTTACAAAAGACTCGCCCCGTCACGGAGGCCTTTGCAGGCTCTGTCCATACTAACCCCCTACCCTTCAACATGAAGTTACCCAATGCTTGGAAATTGGGCGCGGCTGCTGCATTCGCCGCGTCCTCAATTCCGTCCCTTCGCGCCAGCGAGTCGGACATCAGGATACCGGACCTGAACGCCGTGTCGTTCATGGGCGGATCCCTCACCGGCTCGGCCGTGCTCCTCACCGGGCTCGTCGTGTGCCTCGGCGGGATGGTCTTCGGCTGGATGCAGTACATCCAGACGCGAAACCTCCCCGTTCACTCCTCGATGTCGGCCGTCTCGAACATCATCTGGGAGACCTGCAAGACCTACCTCGCCCAGCAGGGCAAGTTTCTCGCCGTGCTCTGGCTGCTGATCGCGGCCTGCATGACCTACTACTTCGGGAGCCTCTCCGGGGAATCCGCGGGCAACGTCGTCGTCATCCTCCTCTCGTCGATCCTCGGCATCCTCGGCAGCTACGGCGTCGCCTGGTTCGGCATCAGGATCAACACGGTCGCCAACTCGCGCACGGCGTTCTCCGCGCTGCGGGGCAACACGCTCGCGACGCTGCTCATCCCCCTCAAGTCCGGGATGAGCGTCGGGCTCCTCCTGGTGGCGATCGAGCTCTTCTTCATGATCTGCATCCTGAAGTTCCTGCCGTCCGAGCTGGCGGGCCCGTGCTTCATCGGCTTCGCGATCGGCGAGTCGCTCGGCGCCTCGGCGCTTCGCATCTGCGGCGGCATCTTCACAA
>CAZDZL010000005.1:0-83970 GCA_964509885.1 uncultured Opitutaceae bacterium
TCTTCTTCTGCTCGGCCTTGTCGTAGGACAGGATCGGGCTTCCGTTGCGGTCCTCAAGCTTCTCGACCAGGACCTCGATCGTGGACCCGATCTGCAGGTCTCCGATGTCGATAAATTCGTTTGCGGGGATGACGCCCTCGGACTTGCCGCCGATGTCGACGACGACCTCGTTCTGGCGGACCTCCGTGATGGTGCCGGGGACGATTGCGCCCTCCTTCAGCTTGTCGAAGGACGATTGGGCCAGCAGCTCTTGCATTAATGAACTCATAATCAGGGGATGCGGGGGGTCGTCGCGCCTGCTCCGGAGCACTTCGGCCGCCTCGCTTGGCCTCTCGGCCACGGGTTGACTGTTTGACTGTGTTTTTGGACCGGCGGGAGCATCGCGGCGACGCCGGTCTGACCGATAAAAATGCCGCGAACGGTCAGAATCCCATCCGGCACGCCGAACGGGCAAGCACAAACTCGGCGGCGCAGGGTTGCCCCATCCGCTCCTCCCCCGTCCCGAACCCGGGACAATTACACAGGTAGTTAGCTGACAGATACTAACCCATCAATGTCCCTCGGAGGGGGCATTGAGCGCGTTCTGGACGTCGCGGAAGAAAACCTCGTAGAGCGGCGTGTCCCGGAGCGGCGTCTGCGTCGCCATGCCCGGCTGCCTTGCCGAATCCGCCTCGATGACCTCGACGAGCGACACCTCGACCTCCGTCCCGGATTCGGCCGCCGGGCTCAGGTTCACCTTCATCGAGACCTGGCGGGAGCTGCCGGGGTCCTCGCCGCCGTTGATCGGGCTCATCGCCTCGAGGAGACCCTCGGCCGGGCCCCCGCGGCGGAACACGTAGCCCATCTCCTGCGAGGCCTGCTTGACGGCCGCGTAGGTCGCCTTCTGGTCGGCCTGGAAGACCCGCGAGCGCGGGGCCTCGCGCGGCCCGAGGGCCGAGCGGACATCGTCCGGGAACCCGGACTCGCACCCCGACAGGAGGGCGGCCCCGAGGAGGATCGCGGCCAGGGAGAGGGTCTTCATGGGTTGGAGGAGGGCTGCTGCTGCGAGATGCAATGGAGAGTGCCCAGACCCTGCACGAGTTCCAAGCAATCTATCGGGACCACCTCGCGGCCGGGGAAGCAGGAGGCCAGCACCTCGGCCGCCGCGCGGTCCCTCCTGGGCTGGCGGAAAGCCGGCATGAGGACCGCGCCGTTGATGATGAGGAAGTTCGCGTAGCTCGCGGGCAGCCTCCTGCGGCGCCAGAGGACGGGCGCGGGCATGGGCAGGAGGACGACCTTGTACCTGCGCCCCCTCGGGGTCCGGAAGGCGCGCAGGCGCTCCAGGTTCTCGTCCAGCGCGCGGAAATTCACGTCGGGGCGGGAGCGCTCGGCGCAGGTCACGATGCCGTCCTCGCTGAAGAAGCGGGTCACGTCGTCCACGTGCCCGTCCGTGTCGTCGCCCGCGATCCCGTCCCCCAGCCAGAGGATCGTCTCCGCCCCCAGGTAGTCCCGCAGGTTGCCCGTGATCCGGGGGAGGCCCAGAGCCGGGTTGCGGTTCCTGTTGAGGAGGCAGCTGGCCGTGGTGAGGAGGACGCCGCGGCCGTTGACGTCGATCGAGCCGCCCTCGAGCACCATCGGGTTCGCGAAGCGGCGAAGCCCGAGGGCGCGCGCGATGCGCCCAGGGATCCTGTTGTCCTTGTCAAAGGGCGGGTATTTCCCGCCCCAGGCGTTGTAGGTCCAGTCCGTGACGGCCACCTCCCCCGTCCGGTCGCTCCGCACGAAGATCGGGCCGTGGTCGCGGCACCAGGCGTCGTTCGTCGGGTGGTCGAAGAGCTCGACGTTCGCCACGTTGGCGCCGGCCCGCTCGATCAGGGAGAGCGCGCCCTTCTGCAGCCGGCCGGCGACATTGATCCGCACCTTCTCGCGGAGGCTGATCTGCGCGGCGATGCCGGCGAACACGCCCGGTATCGGGGGGAAGTTCCCGGGCCAGGTCTGCCGGTTGCGGGGCCAGGAGAGCCACACGGCCTCCTGCCTCTCCCACTCGGCGGGCATCCGAAATCCGAGCGAGGCCGGCGTCTGGGCCAGGGCGGGCATGGCGCGGCCTCCTAGTCGCGGAAGCGCCTGGTCAGGTCCCCGTAGGCGTCGATCCGGCGGTCCCTCAGGAAGGGCCAGTGCGTGCGCGTGGCGTCCACCTCCCTCAGGTCCACGGGGACGACCAGGATCTCCTGCCTCGAAGCCGGCGCCCTCCCCAGGATCTCCCCGCCCGTTCCCGCGACGAAGCTCTGCCCCCAGAACTCAAGGCCGGCGCCGCCGGCCGGCTTCTCCCGGCCGATCCGGTTGCAGGCGGCGACATAGCAGCCATTGGCGATCGCATGCGCCCTCTGGATGGTCTCCCAGGCGTCGTGCTGCTGCTTGCCGTGCCTCCTCTTCTCCCCGGGATGCCAGCCGATCGCCGTGGGGTAGAAGATGATGTCGGCTCCCTGGAGCGCCGTCAGGCGGGCCGCCTCCGGGTACCACTGGTCCCAGCAGATGAGGACGCCGATCCTGCCGAACCGGGTCTTCCACGAGCGGAAGCCCGTGTCCCCCGGCGTGAAGTAGAACTTCTCGTAGTAGAGCGGGTCGTCCGGGATGTGCATCTTGCGGTAGATGCCGAGGAGCGAGCCGTCCGCGTCGATGACCGCCGCGGTGTTGTGGTAGAGGCCGCTCGCCCTCTTCTCGAAGAGCGAGGCGACGACCACCACGCCCCGCCTCCTCGCGAGCTCCTGGAACGCCTCGGTCGAGGGGCCCGGTATGCCCTCCGCCAGCTTGAAGTTCCTGTGGTCCTCGCTCTGGCAGAAGTACTGCGAGTGGAAGAGCTCCTGGGTGCAGATGATGTTCGCCCCCCTGTCGGCGGCGCGATCGGCCATCGCCAGCGCCTTCCTCAGGTTCGCCGCGGGATCCGCCGAGCACGCGTGCTGGAGCAGCCCGATTGCGACCTTGCCCATCTTAGTAGATGACCTTGTTGAGCGGGTACTCGACGATCCCCTCGGCGCCGAGGGCCTTCAGCTGCGGCAGGATCTCCCGCACGACGCTCTCGTCGATGATGGTCTCCAGGGCGACCCAGTCCGGGTTGCTGAGCGGGGAGACCGTCGGGTCCCTGAGCGACGGCACGGCGGCCGTGATCGCCTTCAGCGCCTTCTTGGGCGCGTTCATCTTGAGCCCGACCTTCGACTCGGCCTCAAGGGCCCCGCGCACCAGGAGGGCGATCGTCTCGATCTTCTTCCTCTTCGCGGGGTTCGCCCACGCCCTCTTGTTGGCGATAAGCTTCGTGTTGGTCTCGAGAAGCGTGTCGACGATCCGAAGGTTGTTGGCCCTGAGCGACGATCCGGTCTCGGTGATGTCGACGATCGCGTCGACCAAGTCCGGCACCTTGACCTCCGTCGCGCCCCAGGAGAACTCGACCGTGACCGGGATCTTCCTGGCCGCGAAGTAGCGCTCGACCGTGCGGACGAGCTCGGTGGCCACGCGCTTGCCCGCGAGGTCCTTCGGCGCCTTGACCGGCGAGTCGGCGGCGACGCAGAGCACCCAGCGCGACTTGCTGACGGAGGCGCGGCTGTAGACCAGGTCGCAGACCTCGACCACGTCGGAGCCGTTCTCCTCGATCCAGTCCAGGCCCGTGAGGCCGCAGTCAAAGAACCCGTGCTCGACGTAGCGGCTGACCTCCTGCGCGCGGACGAACCGGGCGTCGAGCTCGGGGTCGTCGATCGACGGCCGGTAGGAGCGGGAATTGGACGTGATCTTCCACCCCGCCTTGGCGAAAAGGCTGAGGGTGGACGTCTCCAGGCTGCCCTTGGGCAGCCCGAGCATCAGGATGGGCTTCTTGTCAGGCACAGGGTCCCAAGCGTCGCCTGTCGACCGGGCCGTTCAAGCAAAATGCTCGCGGTTCACGCTGATTGACATCGCCCTCCGCAAGTGTAAAAACCACCTTAGACAGGATATGTCAGATACATCGCCGACGCGGCCCAATCCCAAACCTCTCATCGTCGTGGTGGAGGATGAGCCGGACTTGGCTACCCTGATAGCCCAGCATCTCGAGCGGGCGGACATGCGGGTGCAGGTGTGCAACCGCGCCGCCCACGCCCTGAAGTTCCTGCGGCGCAACTTCGCGAACCTGATCCTGATGGACCTCATCCTTCCCGACCAGGGCGGCTTCGAGCTCTACGAGGACCTGAAGGCCGCCAACATCAACGTGCCCGTCATCTTCCTGACCGCCAACCTCGAGGAGGCGAGCAAGGTCCACGGCCTCGAGCAGGGCGGCGACGACTACATCACGAAGCCCTTCAGCTACGCCGAGCTGACGGCGCGCATCAAGGCGGTGCTGCGCCGCGCCGACTACAAGGAGGACCTGAACCTCACGAAGAACGTGAAGGTGAACACCGAGGCGTTCGACTTCTGCGGCGCGCGCGTCACGCCCGTTCGCCTCGAGATCGCCTTCCCCGACAAGGAGTCGATCCCGATAGGCCGCAAGGAGCTCGGGATCCTGTCCTACCTGAACGACCACCAGGGCGAGGTGATCACGCGCAAGGCGCTGATCCACTCGGTGTGGGGCCAGCACGCCGACGTGAGGAGCCGCTCGCTCGACCAGTACGTCGTGAAGGTGCGGGACATCTTCAAGAAGAAGGGCATGGACCTCGCGGATTTCCGGACCGTCCACGGCATCGGCTACATATTCGACCCGAAGCAGGTCTCGAAGAAGGGCGCCTGAGGGGCCCCTTCCGGCCTCAGAAGAGCTCGGGCTGGCCGTAGCGCTGGCGCGCCTCCGCGAGGGCCGACCTCATCTCCATCCTCTCGAGGATCGCGTAGAGCTCGCCCGCCCTCGGCACGCAGTGCTCGGGGCTCGGCGGGGGAAGGGACAGGTTGAGGGTCGTGAGCTTCAGGTTCATGCGCAGTCGGTCGGCCGCGGCGGCCAGCGGCGCGCGGAAGCGCTCCGGGGAGATCTCCCCCGCGGCTGCGATGACCCCCTCCAGGCTCCCGTGCTGCGCGAGCCACTTCGACGCGGTCTTCGGGCCGACGCCGTCGAGGCCGGGGATGTTGTCGGAGGTGTCCCCCACCAGCGCCAGGTAGTCGGCGATCTTCGCGGGCGGGACCCCGAACTTCCCGACCACGCCCGCCTCGTCAAGGACCCTCCATCCGAGCTTCGGGTTCGCGGTCGGCGGCGGCAGCATCATGCTGACGCTCGCCCCCACGATCTGCGCGAAATCCTTGTCCGAGCTGACGATGAGGACCGTGTCGCCCCGCCTCGCCAGCGCGCACGCGTGCGAGGCCAGGAGGTCGTCGCTCTCGACGCCGTCCACCTCGATGCCTCCCAGGCCCATCGCGCGCGTGAGCTCCTTGACGACGGGTATCTGCTTTGAGAGCGCCTCCGGCATCTCCTCGCGGTTCGCCTTGTACTCGGGGTGGAGGGCGAGCCTGTCCTGCGCCCCGCCCAGGTCGAAGAAGACAAGCGTCCCGTCGGGCTTCTCCTGGTCGGACAGGCGCCAGAGTGACTTCACCCAGCCGTGGAGCGCGTTCGTCGGGAACCCGTCGGCCCTCGAGAGCTCCGGGATCGCGAAGAAGCAGCGGTACGCGAGGTTGAACCCGTCGACGAGGAGCCACTTCGCCATGGGAGTGGCGCCCTCAGGCCCCGGTGGCCACCGGGGCGGGCGGCAGGGACGCGGCGCCCATCACGGCCTCGGAGATCGGGGCGGGCTGCCTCGCCTCGGGCTCCCCGTGCTCGTGGTTGAAGCGCATGGAGACCGTCTTGGAGACGCCGCGCTCCTCCATCGTCACGCCGTAGATCGCGTTGGCCGCGGCCACGGTGCGCTTGTTGTGGGTGATGATGATAAACTGGGAGTCCTTCACGAACTTCTTCAGGAGCTCCGTGAACCGGCCGATGTTCGACTCGTCGAGGGGAGCGTCCAGCTCGTCGAGGAGGCAGAAGGGCGACGGCTTCACCAGGTAGAGGGCGAAGAGGAGCGCGACCGCGGTGAGCGTGCGCTGGCCGCCCGAGAGGAGGGAGATCCCCTTGAGCTTCGTTCCCGGGGGCTGGGCGACGATGTCGATGCCGCTCTCCAGCACGTCGTCGGTCTGGACGAGCTCGATGTCGGCGCGCCCCCCGCCGAACAGTGTCTGGAACGTGTACACGAAGTTCTTGCGGATCTGCTCGAACGTCACCTCGAACTGCTTCTGCGAGGTGACGTTGATCTCGTCGATCGCCGCGATCAGCTCGGCGCGCGCGCGGGTGAGGTCGTCGCTCTGGCCCTTCAGGAAGTCGTGGCGCTGGCGCAGCTCCGAGTACTCCTCGATCGCGACCAGGTTGACGGCGCCCATGCCGCCCATCCGCGCGCGCAGAGCGTCCACCTCGGCCTTGACGGCGTCCCAGTCGGTCTGGTCGAGCGCGGCCAGGTCGGCCTCAGCCGGCTGCTCGGGGCGCTTCCTGCGGGTGCGCCTCGGCGCGGCGTCCGCCTCCTCCTCCTCGTCCAGGTCGAGCGCCTTCAGGCCCTCGGGCTCGTCGTCGGCGTGCCAGAGCATGTGCTTCCAGTCGACCGTGGCGACGTCCGCCTGGAATTCCCGGGCCACGTCCTCGGCGAGGAAGGCGCCGCGCTGGCGGGTCTCCGCGTGCCGGACCTCGTGCGCGCTCAGGTTGTCGTGCGCCGCGTCGGATTCCAGGCGCAGCGCCGACTGGGCCGTCTCGAGGGAATTTATCTGGCTCTCGACCCCGACCAGCTCGACACGGATCCTCTCCACCTGCTCCTGGGCCACCGAGAGGGTCTCGGCGATGCGGCCGGAATTTGCGCGCTGGGCGGACTCCTCGGCCTCGAGCTCCGAGATCTGCGCCGTCCAGGACTCGATCTCCTCCTGGCGCTCGATGAGGAGCTCGCTGATCTGCCCGCGGCGCCTCTCCATCTCGCCGAGCCCCTTGTCGAGGACCTCGACCTTCTGCCTGCGCTCGGCGAGCTCGAGCCTGGCCTGGGCCAGGGTCTCCCGCTTGACGTCGCGCTCGGCCCGAACGGCGGCGATCCCCGCCTCCAGGTCCTCGATCTTCTTGCGCTGCGCGGCGGAGGCGGCCTCCGACTGCGCCAGGCCCGCCCTCGCCTTCTCCCACCGGGCCTGCGCCTCAAGCCTCGCCTGCTCCAGCGAGGCGAGCTCCTGCTCCATGCGCCTCGCGCGGCCCGACGACTCCTCGGAGACCTTGCGGGCGCTTCGCTCCTCGGCCTGCGCGGCCGCGAGCGCCTGGGTCGAGGCCATGACCGCCGCGCGCCGCTCCTCGAGCGACTGCTCGGCGGCGAGGATCCGGGCGTTCAGGGCGTCCCCCTGGGCGCGGAACCCGTCGTGGAGGCGCTGGTCGTCGGCGAGCGCCTTCGCCGTCTCGCGCAGGTCGATCTCGCGCTGGACGATGCTGTTCGACTGCTTCCGCTGGCTGGCGTGGCCCCCCGACACGATGCCGCGGCGGTCGACGACCTCGCCCTTGCGCGTGGCGACCGAGAGGAAGGGGAACTGCGGGTGGGCGCTCCAGAACTCGAGGAACGAGCCCAGGTCGTCGGCCACGTAGCAGGACGCGAGGAGGGCGCGGGCGGGATGGCTCCCGTCGATCTGCAGCAGGGCCGATGACGCCGCAACGAGCCCCGGCGGGAGCTCCGGATCCGCGGGGGCCGCCGCCCCGAGCTCGGCGATCCGAAGGACCACGGAGCCTATCTGCTCCTGCTCGAGCTGGGCGAAGATGCGCCGCGCCGTGGACAGGTCGCTCACCTGGATCGCCTCGTCGGCCGAGCCGAGGAGGGCCTCGATCGCGCGCCCGAACTCGGGCCTCACCTCGATGCCCTGGGAGACGGGCGTCGCCGCCGAGCCCGCGAGCGCCCCGGCCAGCCTGCCCTGAAGGATCGCCTTCGCCCCCTCGCCGAACCCCTCCAGGCGCTCCTGGAGCTGCTGCAGGAGCCGCAGGCGGGCGCCGCGCTGCGCCATCTGCCGGTCCGTGTCCTGGATCTTCTTCTGGACCTCGCGGAATTCGCGCGTCGCCTCGGCGACGGACTGCTGCGCCTGCGTGGCCGCCTCGCTCGAGCGGGCCCGGCCGGCGAGCGTCTCCTCCGCCCTGGCCAGCGCGTCCAGGGCCGCCTTCGCGTCCAGGGCCGCCTGCTCCGAGACAAGGCGCAGGTCGCCCTTCAGGGCCTCGTGCCTGTGGATGCTGGTCTTCTGGTCGACCTCGTGGCCGGACGACTCCGTGCGCAGGCGGGCGACCGCGCTGTCGAACTGCAGCAGCTCAAACTTCGCCTGCTGCAGGTCGCGGTCGAGCTTGCCGAGCTCGCCCTCGGAGACCGCCAGCTCCCGGTTGTGCTGCTGGTAGACGGCGTCGCTGCTGCCGAGGAGGCCCAGCTGGAGCTGCTTGTCCTGGGAGCCGGTGTCGACCTGCGCCGACACCTCGCGCAGCTGCATCTCGAGCTCGACCAGCGTGTCTCGCGTGCCGGCAAGGCGGTCGGCGAGGCCGGAGCGCCGGATCTTCGCCATGTTGGCGGCGTTCTCCGCGTGCTCCTTCTGGGAGCGCAGGTCAAAGACGGCCTGCTGGGCGTCCTGGACCCGCTGGTTCAGGCGGCTGCGGTCGGCCTTGCGCGCCTCGAGGCCGGACTGCTGCCCGTCGAGGGCGGTCCTTCGCCTCTCGGCCTCTGCGCGCAGCCCGGCGAGGGTCACCTCGAGCGCACCGAGCGACTCCGTCAGCCTGCCGTGCTGCAGGGCGCTCCAGGCGAGGCTCAGGTGGCGCAGGCGGTGCCCGAGCCGCTTGTAGCGCATCGCCTTCGCGGCCTGCCGCCTCAGGCTGCCGATCTGGCGGGAGACCTCCCCGACGACGTCGGCGACCCGGGCCAGGTTCTGGTCCGTGAGCGCGAGCTTGCCCATCGCCTCGCGGCGCTGGCTCTTGTACTTGGTGATCCCCGCGGCCTCCTCGAAGACGGCCCGGCGCTCCTCCGGCTTGGACGAGAGGACCTGGTCGATGTGGCCCTGCGCCATGATCGAGTAGCTCGTGCGGCCGACCCCCGTGTCCATGAAGAGCTTGTGGATGTCCTTGAGCCGGCAGGCCTGGCCGTTGAAGAGGTACTCACCCTGGCCGTCCCTGTGGACCCGCCTCGTGATCTCGATCTCATGGAATTCGCTCCCGAGCTGCTTCTCGCACTCCGTGAGCAGCATCGAGACCTCGCACACCTGCGCCGCCCGGCGCGTGTCGGCGCCCTCGAAGATGACGTCCTGCATCTTCCCGCCGCGGAGCGCCTTCGCGCTCTGCTCGCCGAGCACCCAGCGGATGGAGTCCGCTATGTTGGATTTGCCGCACCCGTTGGGCCCGACCACGGCGGTGACGCCGGGCTCGAAAAGGAGGGTCGTGGGGTCGGCGAATGACTTGAAGCCGTGGAGTTTTAGGGCCTTTAGATACATTAAGCCTTCCGATTGGAGAGGGCGCCGAAGGCGCGGGCAAACGCAAAAGGCGGCTTCACGAATGATCCCACGGCAGCCGCACCTCAAGGCGCCTGCTTTCCCACACGCGGAATACCTCGAACATCTTGCCCGGATTGAGTATGCCGCGCGGATCCAGGGCCTTTTTCACGGCCCGCATGGCCCGGATCGCCGCCGGGGAGTGCTGCAGGCGCAGGAAGGGCGTCTTGGCGAGGCCTATCCCGTGCTCCCCCGAGATCGCACCGCCGAGGCCCACCACGGTCCTCATGAGGCTCACGACCGCCCTCTCGGCGGCGCGCGTCTCGGCGGGGTCGTCCCTGTGGTACATGACGTTGACGTGCAGGTTGCCGTCCCCGAGGTGCCCGAAGGTGGGGATGGGAAGCCCCGACTCCTTCCGCAGCCCCTCGAGGTAGCGCGCGAACTGCAGGTATTTGCCCATCGGGACGACGATGTCCTCGTTCAGCTTCGAGTCGCCGAGCTGGAACATGGCGCCCGAGCAGGACCGCCTCACCTCCCAGAGGGCGTCCGCCTCCCGGCGGCTCTGCGCCGCGCGGTGGGCGAGCCCGTGGCGGGCGGCCCACGCGAGGAGGGTGGAGCGCTGCTCGCGGACCTCCGCCGCGCCGCCCGCGAGTTCCAGGAGGAGGACCGGGCGCCCCGCCTGGCCCTTGAACACGTGCCTGCCGGTCTCGCGCTCGGCGCAGTCGACGGAGTACCGGTCGAGGAATTCGCAGATGGCGGGCTGCACCCGCAGTGCGAAGAGCGCCAGGGCGGCCCTGAAGGCGTCGGGCTCCGTCCTGAAGGAGACGAGGAGCGTCCAGCGCTCCGCGGGCTGCGGTATGAGCTTCAGCGTCGCCTCCGTGACGACCCCGAGCATCCCCTCGCTGCCGATCCAGAGGTCGCGCAGGTTGAAGCCGGCTGAGAACTTCTTCGTGGACGTGCCCCACTCCACCCATTCGCCGGTCGGCAGGAACCCCTTGAGCGCGAGGACGAAGTCGCGCGTGACGCCGTACTTGCCCCCGTGCATCCCGCCTGCGTTGCAGGCGATGTTGCCCCCGATGGTGCAGTATTTCTTGGAGGACGGGTCGGGCGGGTA
The DNA here is from genome assembly GCA_964509885.1 of uncultured Opitutaceae bacterium. Lineage (GTDB taxonomy): Bacteria > Verrucomicrobiota > Verrucomicrobiia > Opitutales > Opitutaceae > Palsa-1447. Next base: position 10,526 of record CAZDZL010000005.1, read on the forward strand.
GAACCAGCCCTTCCTCGCGGCGGCGGCCTGGATGCGCTCCACGGTGGCCCCCGCCTGCACGTGCGCCATGCCCGACTGGGCGTCGATGCGGACCCTGTTCCATCGGTGCAGGTCGAGCACCCACCCTCCCCGGGCCGGCGCAGCCGAGCCGGTCAGGCTCGTCCCCCGCCCCCGCACCGTGACGGGCACGCGGTGGCGGTTGGCCAGGGCAAGGACCCGGGCGACGTCGTCCTTGTCCCGCGGGAAGACGACCGCCCTGGGGGCGAAGGGTATCTTGCTGGCGTCAAACGAGGCCGCCCAGGTGGCGTCGCGGTCCATCCTGACGACCCCGGGACCCAGCGCGGCCCTGAGCTTCCTTGTGGCTGCGGTAAAATCCATCGGTGGCCGATCCGCTACACTCGGTTTGGACCCGGCGCAAGACCCGGCGAGAGGAGCCGCCTCATATTTGAGCCCATGAGCTGCGCGCGCTCGGCGGGGTCGAGCCCGGCCCCCTCGATCTCGCCCACGAAGCGCGCGAGCCCGGGCTCCCGGGAGGCCCGCGGGTAGAGGATGAGGGGATAGTCCGAACCGTAGAGGATCCTGGAGGCCCCCACCCTGTCCACGGCCTGCCGGAAGACCTCGGGCCCGTACAGAAGGGGCGAGGCGGCCGTGTCGAAATAGATGTTGGGCGGAAGGGGCCCGCCGCCCGGCGCCCCGCGAAACGCCATGCCCCCGCCCCAGTGGGCGAGGATGAAGGCCGCCCCGGGGTGCTCGCGGGCGAGGCCAATGAAGCCCTCCAGGGGGGTCGCCGGCCCGGCGGCCGGCCCGGCCCGGGGATCGGTCGCATGGAGGGTCACCGGCACCCGCCTCGAGGCCGCGAGCTCCACCACCCGCCTGAACCAGGGGTCGTCGAGGGCGTAGCCCTGGGCCTGGGGAAGGAGTTCGCCGACGCCGCAGAGCCCCGCGTCGAGCGCGCGCGCCAGGGCGTCCACGGCCCGCGCCCCCGCCGCCGGCTGCACGGCGCCGAAGGCGACCAGGCGCCCGGGATGCCTCCTCGTCCAGTCCAGGTACCAGCCGTTCTGCAGCTCGCAGGTCTCCTGGCGCTCCCAGTACCAGCCGAGCATGACGCAGGTCGAGACGCCGGCCTCGTCCATGTGGGCGATCAGCCGGTCCGGGTCGGACCAGCCCTGCAGGGAGCGGCGGCCCTCGGGCGCCACGCAGGCGGCCCAGCCGGGCTCCCCGTGCGCGAGGCCCCAGGCGGCGGGGGCGGCCGCGACCTCGGCCGGGTACAGGTGGATGTGCGCGTCGACGACGCCGGCCGCGCTCACGTCTCGTCCGCCCCCTTCCTGCGGACCCCGAGCGCGAGTCGCCTGCAGCCGGCAAGGTCGAGCTTGCCCGTCCCGAGGACCGGAATCGCCCCGACCTGCATCACGTCGCGCGGGATCCACAGGTTGGGAAACCCGGCCGCGGCGAGCCCCTCGCGCACCTGCGCCGCGGTGAGGGCGAGCGTCGTCAGGACGACCAGGGCCTCCCCCTTCGCCTCGTCCGGGACACCGGTCACGACCACGGCCTGGGCCTCGCCCGGGTCGACGCCCAAGAGCTCGGCGATCTTCTGCTCGATCGCGCCGTGCGGGACCGCCTCGCCACCGATCTTGGAGAATCGCGCGAGCCTCCCCTCGATCGAGAAGAAGCCGTCGTCGTCGACCCGCGCCAGGTCCCAGGTGACAAACCAGCCGTCCCTGAGCGAGGCCCCCGGGGCGGCGTCGGCCAGGTAGCGCACGAAGACGTTTGCGCCGCGCAGCAGGAGGACGCCGGTTGCGCCGTGCGGGACGTCGGCGCCCGTCTCGGGGTCGACGAGGCGCGCCGTGATCCCGGGAAGCAGGCGACCCACGGTGCCGGCCCTCCTGCCTGCCTGCGCGTCCGCGGTCCGCGTGACGATCGGGGGATCGGGCTGGTTCAGGTGGGTGGCCGGGGAGGTCTCCGTGAGGCCGTAGCCCTGGAGGATCTCGATGTGGAAGGCCTCGAGGAACCGGCGCCTCAGGTCCTCCGGAAGGCTCTCGGCGCCGGTCACGACCAGCTGGAGGCTGCGCAGGTCGCGCGACGTCGCCTTCTTCAGGAACGGCCGCAGGAAGGTCGGCGCCCCGAGCAGAACCGTGACGCCCTCGTCGCGGACCGCGTCGATGACGGCGCGCGTGTCGAGCGGGTTCGGCGACGTGACGAGGCGGCAGCCCCGAAGAAGCGGGTACCAGAGGGTGACCGTGAACCCGAAGCTGTGGAAGAGGGGCAGGCACCCGAGCATGACGATCGACTCGGGCAGGACGCACGTGGACGAGATCTGCGCGTAGTTCGCGAGCAGGTTGCGGTGCGACAGGACGACGCCCTTGGGGCTCCCGCCGCTGCCGCTCGTGAAGAGGAGCGCCGCCTCCTCGCGGTCGCCGGCGCGCGGGGCGCCCACGAGGCCCGCAACCCAAGGGTTGGGAAGAAGCCACGCCGCAAGGACCCAGGGCAGCACCGCGCGCGCGCCGCCCGCGGCGGCCATCTCGGCGCGAAGGTCGAGCGAGCGCTCCGGCCACGGGAAGTCGCCGAGGCGCGCGCGCATGGCGTCGGCCGTCAGGACGGTGCGCACGCCCGACTCGCGCAGGCTCGACTCCGCCGCGGCGCGGCCGGCGGTGAAGTTGAGGTTGACGGGGACCTTGCCGGCGCAGACGACGGCGAGGTTCGCGATCGCGGCCCCCGCCCCCGGGGGAAGGACGATGCCGACGCGGCGCTCGGGAACGCTCGAGCGCAGGCGCCGGGCCAGCACCGCCGCGGCCGCGACCAGCCGCGCCGCCGTCACCGCGCGCCGCCCCGACGTGCGGTCCACGATCGCGACCGATCCCGGCCTGCGGGCGAGGGCGCGCACGGTCTCGCGGCCGATGTTTCCTCGCAGGAGCGGCCTCTCCTCGAAGGCCAGGGCGCCGAGGTCCAGGAGGGCCCTGCGCGCCGAGGCGGCGTCCGCGCGGCCGAAGGGGATGGGCTCCCCGAACGCGACGCACACCGGCGTCGGCATCAGGCGCGGGGATTTCCAGAGGTACCGGTTGCCGGAGAACGAGAAGATGGAGCCCCAGAGGCCGTCGACCGCGGCGGGAATGACGCAGACCTGGGCCCGGCGGGCCATGAGCTCAAATCCCTTGCGGATCGCCATCAGCTGGCCCGTGCGCGAGATTTCCCCCTCGGGGAAGACGCAGACCAGCTCGCCCCGCCTGAGGGCGGCCACGCCGTCCCTGAGCCACTGCGAGGGCTTGTCCGCGGACACGTCGATCACGCCCGCGCTCCTGTAGATCCAGTCGAGCACGGCGCCGGTTCCCGGCCCGCGATAGGCCATGAACCTCAGCGGCCGCGGGCAGGCGAGCTGGAGCACGACCACGTCCGCGTAGGAGACGTGGTTCGCGATCACGACCGCCCCGCCCTCGCGGGGGACATGCGACGCCCCGAGCACCCGCACCCGGTAGAGAGCGCGCGCGACAAGCGCCGCTGGGGCCGCGATCCAGAGCGGCATCGTGGAGCGCCGTTTGAAGAGCACCCGCGACGCTGGTCACTTCCCCAAGAGCTTGTCAATCAAACCGCTGCCCTTTCGAAGGGGCGCCTGCACGAGCATGTCCCGCCACTGGCTCTGGTCGACGCTGCGCAGCGTCCCGCCGAGGTGGATCGGCTGGTAGAGCTGGGTGTAGCCGAGCGGGTCCTGGCCCTCCTTGAGCATGCCGACGACGTCGAGGAATTTCCCGAGCTGCCCGCGCACGCCCATGTCCAGGTCGATCGAGAGCGGCTGGTCGCGGATCGGCAGCTCCGGCGAATAGGCGATGGAGCCCCTGCCCGACAGGCGCTCCTCGGGCGCCAGGAGCGAGATCTCCGTGAAGCGTATGTCCAGGTCGGGGCCCCGCTCCGCGGTGAGGCTCATCTGGTCGTAGTGGATCTCCGAGAGCTCCTTGGCGGAGGCGACCAGCGCCGTCCCCATGTTCTCCGTCTTCTTGCCGAAGAGGGACGTGACGGTGTCCAGGGCGTCCACGAGCTTCGACGGCGCCTGGCGGATGGAATCGGCCACGTCCGTCTGGAGCGCGCGGAAGCGGCCGCCCTTGCTCGAGAGCCTCAGGTCGCCCTGGGCCCGGCCGAGGAGGCCGTCCACGTCGGCCGCGCTCCCGGTAAGGTGGCCCTCGATGTCGAAGCGCCCGTCCACCACCGGCGGCCGGCCGGGGCTGATCGCCCGGAAGAGGGGCGCGGCGTCCACGTTGCCGACGGAGAGCGAAGCCTTGAACCCGTAGGGCCGCTCGGCGCCGCGCGCATAGGTGAGCTGCCCGTCGACGCGGGCCGCGCTGGCATCGCCCACGGTGGCCGACCCGTCCCCGACCGAGAGCGAGTCGGGCTCGATGAGGAGCGTCCCGCGCACGTCCCCAAGGTCGACGCGCGGGAAGAGGATGTCCTCGAACTTGAGGAGGAGCCTGCCCCGGATCCCAGGCCAGAAGGGGGCGCCGCCCGCTGCCAATGACCCGTCCCGGGGCGCCGGATCCGCGCCCCCCCGGCCCGCGAGGACGGCAATCGCCGCGAGGTCGTCCTCGAGGAGCCTTGTCCCCGAGAGCATCGCGTCGACGAACGGCCCCCTCGGGCCGGTGGCGACCGTGCCCGAGAGGACGAGGTCCACGCCGCGCATGCCGTAGTCCAGGCGCACGGGAATGCCGAAAGTCGCGTTGCCGGCCGCGTCGAGGTCGATGCGCATGTCGGACGACACGGACGGCAGCGGGACGCCCCCGCCGGCGGCCGACACGAGGCCCTTCAGGGCGAGCTTCACGCGCACCTCGCGCGTGGCGCCGAGGCTCGCCTCGAAACTGCCGCTGGCGTCGCCCGCGGTGAGCCGGGGGAGGCCGCTCGCCGCCGGTATCGAGAGGAGAAGGGGCACCGAGGCGCTCCAGGATCCCGCCGCCTTCGTGGCGCCGCCGGCACCCGCCAGCCGGCCGAACCTCGCCTCGAGGGACAGCATCTCGATGCCGTCGCTGCGCACGGCGAAGGGCGCCAGCTGCAGCTGCCAGCCCTGGGGGGCGTAGTCGGCGAGCACGAACGCGGAAACCTCGAGCCCGGAGGCGACTGGGCGCCCCGACGCCGAGAGCGCGACCCCGGACGCGGTGAGCGGCGCCTTCGTGCGCAGCACGAGGCGCCCGTCCTCCGCCCGCATGACCAGCTCCCCCCGGGCGTCGCTGCCGGAGAGCTCGGCGCCCGGAAGCGCGCCCCTGAGCCAGGCGAGCGGCACGCCCTTCACGGAGATGCCCACGAGGTCGTCGGCCGGCACCGACACCTTCAGCTCGCCGGTCGCCATGCTGAACTCGAACGACTGGAGCGCGCGCACCGAGGCGACGGGCGCCGCCCCGGAGAGGTTAAGGTCCAGCCGGGCGACGCGCAGGGAGGACCCGAGGCGCGCCACGTCGAAGTCTGCCGACAGGTCCACGCCGCCGATGGCGCCGAGGCCCGCGGCGACGACGCCGAGGCGGTCCGCCGACCCGCTCAGCTTGCCCGCGGCGTGGACGTCGCCCGTCGCCGGGTCGACGTCGTAGGTGCCCTCCCCCGCGGCCGAGAACGCGGGGAGCGTGCGCCCGAGGGCGAACGGGGCGAGGTCCGTGTCCTTCAGGTCGAGGCGCCACGAGCCCGCGGAGCGCAGGGAGCCCTCCGGCCCCTCCGCGTCGAGGGCGGCTATCCGCTCGGATCCGCGCACCAGCGAGACCGAGTAGGACTCCTTGCCGCCGCCGCGGGCGGCCGACGCCGCGAAGGACAGGCGGATCCCGGCCGGGAACTGCCTTCCGCTCGACGTGGTGTCCGCCTTGATCTCGGCCCTCGCGAACCTCCCCGAGGCGTCCATGGCTGCGGTGAGGACCGCGTCCGCGGCGACGGCGGACACGGGCGCGCCCGCGTCCTCGACGGCCGCCCTCACCAGGCAGCGGAACCGGCCCTCGCGGCCGGGCCCGAGGCCGCCGCCCGTGACCACGACGTGGATCCTCCCCGCGGCGCCGCCCCCTTCGCCGGGGAAGATGATGTCGCCCTCGAGGTCGACCTCGTCCAGCGACAGGTCGGCCCTCGCCTTGAACGCCTGGAGGGCCCCGCCGAGGACGCGCGCGACCCAGGGGTACGCCGCCTCGGCCTCCTCGGGCGCCGGGCCGCGCGGGCGCGTCAGGTCGAGCGTCCAGCCCTTGGCGACGAGGCTCTGGAAGTGGTAGCGCCGCCCGAGGAGGGCGCCCAGGACCGGCAGGCGGGCATCCGCCGAGGGAAGGACGAGGACGGCGCCGTCCCCCTCGAGGCGCAGTCCGCCGATCGAGGCCCTGCCGGGACCCGCGGAGGCGCTCTCGAGGGACGAGCGGGCGCCCGCCAGCGACGCGAACGCCCGGCGTCCCGCCCATGTCTGCACCTGGGGGCTGAAGGCCGCGGCGGCGGCCAGCGCGAGGGCGCCGAGGAGGGCGCCGAGGAAGAGGAGGACGATGCGCGTGGCTCTCATGCCTGGGTTCACCCTCCCCGAGCCCCCCGGGCGCAGGTCAGGGTATCACGAGGGCGTCGCCCAGCCCGATGGCCTTCCTAACGTTCGCGACGGCGACGAGGTAGTTGTAATTGGCGGTCAGCTGGTCGGTCCTCGACTGCGTGAGCGACACCTGGGAGGTGAGCACGTCCAGCTGCGTCGCCGAGCCGGCGTGGAACTTCGCGTTGGCGAGGCGCAGCGCCTCCTCGGCCTGCTCGATCGTCTGCTTCGAGGCCGTCAGGAGCTCGCCCGCCTCCTGGAGCGCGGAGAGCGCCTGGCGCACCTCGACGTCGATCTCGAGCTCCTCGGTGGCCTCCGCGAGGCGCGCCTGCTCGAGCTGCGACTTGGCCTGGCGCACCTTGCCGTCGGTCGCTCGCCCGTCGAAGATGGACCAGGTCGACTGCAGGCCGAAGAGCCAGCCGTTGGCGGTCGTCGGGGCGCCCGGAAGGCTGTTCACGTAGCCGATCCCGTCCCACTCGTAGGCCCCGAAGGCCTGCACGCTCGGGTAGAAGCCCGCGCGCGCCGTCTTCACAGACTCCTCACCCGCCAGCTGCAGCTTGGCGAGCTTCTGCAGCTCGGGCCTGTGCTCGTGCGCGGAGGAGAGGGCGGAGTCGGCGTCGAAGCTGGCCGAGGCGACGTCGAGCGTGCCGACGACCTCGGGAAACGCGGCCGACACCGGGGTCCCGAGGGACTGGCGCAGCTGCTCGGTCGCGATCCGGTAGCTGTTGCGCGCCGTGATCAGGTTCGGCTGGGCGTTCGCGAGGGAGACCTTCGCCCGGAGCACCTCGAAGTTGGAGACGGTCCCGGTGTCGAACTGGTTCTTGACGTCGTCCAGCTGGTGCTGGAAGAGCGTCACGTTCTCCTCCTCGACCCGGATCTTCTCGCGCGCGAGGATCACGTTGTAGAACTTGGTGCGCACGTCGAGGAGCGCGGCGTCGATGGCCGTCTGCAGGTCGTAGGCCGCGGCATCGCGCGAGAGCCTCGCCCCCTTGATCGCGGACTGGATCCCCCCGCCCGCGAAGAGGTTCTGGGTGGCCTTGAGCTCGACCGTCCATAGGCTGTTCGCCGGCGGGTAGGACTGGGAGACCGAGGCCTCGTTCCTCTGGTACTGGCCCTGCGCCCCGAGGTTGGGGATTTCCTGGCCCCTGACCTGGACGACCACGCCGTCCTGCAGGCGGATCGTCTCCCGGGCCTGGAGGATCGAGAAGTTGTGGTCGAGCGCGTAGCCGATGGCGCCCTTCAGGTCCAGCGGCGACGGCAGCTCGGCGCCGCCCTGAGGGGCGCCGAAGGCCGGTGCGAGGGCGAGCAGGAGCGCGGCGGAGGTCAGGAGGGGTCGTTTCATGCGTGCGCGGGCCTGAGCTTCTCGTCGGCCTGGACCGCCTCCTCCTTCGCGCGCTCCTTGGAGTGGTCCTTCGCGAGCAGGATGTAGATGGAGGGCATGACAACCAGCGTGAAGAACGTGCCGACCGACATGCCTCCCACGAGGACGAGGCCGATCGAGTTCCTGGCCGCGGCGCCGGCGCCCGACACCAGGGTCAGCGGGAAATGCCCGGCCACCGTCGCCACGCTCGTCATGAGGATCGGGCGGAGCCGCGTCAGGGCCGCGTCGTGCACGGCCTCGAACTTGGACCTGCCGGCGAGCTGCTGCTTGTTCGCGAACTCGACGATGAGGATGCCGTTCTTCGCGATCAGCCCGACGAGGGTCACGAGGCCGACCTGCGAGTAGATGTTGAAGGTCGTCGTCCAGCCGTCCGTGAAGAACGGCATGTTCGGGTTCGGGCACTTCAGGAACATGAAGATCGCCGAGCCGAAGATGGCGAGGGGAACGGACCCCCCGAGGATCACGAGGGGATCCCTGAAGCTGTTGAACTGCGCGGCCAGAACCAGGAAGATGAGCGTCACGGCGAGGCCCATGGTCGTCCAGAACTTGGCGTTCCCTCCCTCCCGGCGCAGCTGGCGGGACTCGCCCGTGTAGTCGATCCCGTATCCCTTCGGCAGGATCTTTGCCCCCTCGGTCTCGAACACCTTGAGGGCGTCGTCGAGCGGCATACCCGCGACGCCGCTTATCGTGACCGAGTTGAGCTGCTGGAACCGGTTGAGCGACCGGGGGATCGTGGACGTGCGGATCTTGGCCACCGTGCTGAGCGGCACCACGGTCCCGTTCGGGCCCGTAACGTAGATCCTCTGGAGCTGGTCCGCGTTGAGCCGGTCGTCCCGCTTGACCTGCGAGATCACCTTGTAGCTACGGCCCGAGATGTTGAACCAGTTGATGTAGTTGCCGCCCATCGCCGCCGACAGGTCGTTGCCGACCTGCTGGAGGTTGAGGCCGAGCGCCGCGACCTTGTCGCGGTCGAGGACGACCTCCGCCTGGGGCGCGTCAAACTTCACGTCCAGGATCGGCGGGAAGTAGAACCGCTTTGTCGCCATCGCCGCGTCGGAGAGCTGGTTCGCGAAGGAGAGGATCTCCTGGGGATCGGCCGTGGACGTGAGGACGACCTCGATCGGGAAATTGCCGCCGCCGGGGAGGGCCGGGGGCTGGATCAGCTGGAGCTGGATGCCGGGGATCTCCGACACCTTGGGCTGAAGGTTGGCGAGGAGCGCCTTGATGTTGCGCTTCCTCTGTCCCCAGGGCTTCGCGACAAGGCCCCCGATGGCCTGGTCCGGCATCGTGATCTGGAAGACGAAGTCGGTGTCCGGGTCGGTGAAGAAGGCCTTCTCCACCGCGGCCGCGTACGGCAGGTTCTGGTCGAGCGTGGCGTTCGCCGCGGTCACGCCGAACCCGAACAGGAAGCCCTGGTCCTCTACCGGGGCGAGCTCCGCGGGGGCCTGGCCGATCATGAGAACGCCGACGACGCCGAAAAGGATCCATGCCGTGTACACGGCCCCGCGGTGCGCGAGGGAGAAGTCGAGCAGCTTCGTGTAGAAGCGCTTCACGCGCTCAAACGTGTGCGCCACCACCTTGGCGAACCCCTTCTCCTCGTCGCCGGCCCTCAGCATGTTCGCGCACATGACCGGCGAGAGCGTCAGCGCTACGATGCCCGAGATGGTCACCGCGCCCGCGAGCGTGAACGCGAACTCCCGGAACAGCGAGCCCGTGAGCCCGCCCTGGAGCCCGATCGGGGCGTAGACGGCCGCCAGCGTCACCGTCATCGCGATGATGGGGCCGACGAGCTCCCGGGCGCCGACGAGCGCCGCGCTGAGCGGCGAGAGCCCCTCCGCTAGGTGGCGCTCCGCGTTCTCGACGACGACGATGGCGTCGTCCACGACAAGGCCCACCGAGAGCACGATGGCCAGAAGCGTCAGCAGGTTGATCGTGAATCCGAACACCTGCATCAGGAAGATCGCGCCGATCAGGGAGAGCGGGATGGCGATTACCGGGATGATCACCGACCGCACCGACCCAAGGAAGAGGAAGATCACGATCACGACGATGAGGAGCGTGTCCCCGAGCGTGTGGTACACCTCGTGGATCGCGTCGTTGATGTATTCGGTGGAGTCGTACGCCACCTTCGACACCATCCCGCCCGGCAGGTCCTTCTGCACCGAGTCCATCTCGAGGCGCACGGCGTGGACCACGTCCAGCGAGTTGGCGGTCGGCAGGACGTAGACGCCCATGAACACCGCCGTCTGCCCCGAGAGCTTGACGTCGGCGTTGTAGTCCTCCGCGCCCAGCTCGACGTCTGCGACGTCGCGCACGCGCACGATCGCGTTGTTCTGCTGGCGGATGACCAGGTTCTTGAACTCCTCGACCGAGCGCAGGTCGGTGTTCGCCGTGAGCGCGACCTGCACGAGGTTTCCCTTGGTGCTGCCGAGGGCGCTCAGGTGGTTGTTCGCGGCGAGGGCCGCGTTCACCTGGGAGGGGCTGATGTTGAACGCCGCCATGCGCTCGGGCTTGAGCCAGATGCGCATCGCGAACGTGCGGCCGCCGAGGATGTCGGCCCGCTGCACGCCGGCGATCGCGGAGAGGCGCGGCTGCACGACACGCACGAGGTAGTCGGTGATCTCGTTCTGGTGGAGCGTCTCGGAGGTGAAGCTCAGGTAGCAGGCGGCGATCTGGGAATCCGCGGGCTCGATGTTGATGGCGGGGACCTGAGCCTCGGCCGGCAGGTTGCTGCGGACCTGGTCCACCTTCGAGCTGATCTCCGAGAGCGCCTTGATCGGGTCGTAGTTGAGCTTGAGCCGGGCGGTGATGATCGAGACGCCCTGGGCGCTCGAGGACGAAAGGTAGTCGATCCCGTCCGCGGCCGCTATGGAGCGCTCGAGCGGGGTCGTGATGAACCCGCGCACCAGGTCGGCGGAGGCCCCGACGTACACCGTCGTGACCGTCACGGACGCGTTCTGGCTCTGGGGGTACTGCCTGACGTTGAGCGTCCGGTACGCCTGGACGCCCGCGATCAGGATCACGAGGTTGACCACGAGCGCCAGGACGGGGCGCTTGATGAACAGGTCGGTGAATTTCATGGTGCCTTGGCCGCCGCGGGGTTCAGGAATCGCTCGTCTTCGGGGCGAGCTGGGCGTCGGGGGCGACGCTGTTGTTGACCTTCACCGCCGCGCCCGGGCGGAGCCGGAACACGCCCGAGGTGACGATGGTGTCGCCGGCCTTCAGGCCCGACAGGACCACGACAAAGTCGCCCTTGCGGGCGCCCAGGCGCACGATCTGCTGGCGGACCACGAGCCCCTTCTCGCCGGAGTCCTTGTCGACCGCGCTGTCCACGACGTAGACCGTGTCGCCAAAGGGCGCGAAGAGGACGGCCGTCGCCGGGATGGTGAGCACCTTGTCGACGACGGGCAGCTCGACCGCGACGTTGACATACATGCCCGGGCGCAGGTGGCCGGCCGCGTTGTCCACGGTGGCCTGGACGCGCACGTTCCTCGTGGACGCGTCGATGTCGGGGCTGATCGCGGTGATCTTGCCCACGATGCCGGCGGAAACGCCGTCCCCGGACAGCCGGACCTGCAGGCCTGTCGCGAGCGGGCCCATCTCGTCCTGCGAGATGTAGAAGTCGACGAAGATGGGGTTGAGCGCCTGCAGCGAAACGATGGCGTCGCCCGCCTTCAGGTTCTGGCCGAGGTTGACAAGGCGGATACCGAGCCGCCCCGCGAAGGGCGCCTTGATCGTCCTCTTGGCGATCGTGGCCCGGATGTTGTCGGCGGCCGCGGCGGCCTGCTTGGACGTGGCCGCGTCCGCATCGTACTGGGCCTGCGAGACGGTGGCCTTGTCGAGGAGCTCCTTCGTGCGCTTCAGGTTCACCCCCGAGAGCTCGACGTTTGCCTCGGCCGAGCGCAGCTGGGCCTCCTCCACCGATGTGTCCTGCCGGACCAGGACGTCGCCCGCGGCGACGTTGCTGCCCGCCTCAAAGTCAATCTCGGTGATCTTGCCGTCGAGCTCCGCGGCCACAGTCACGCCCTGGACGGCGGTGAGCGAGCCCACCGATGTGAGCGTCTGCTGCCAAGACTCCGACTTGGCCTCGGTGGTCGAGACCGACACGTACTGCGCGGGCGGCTTCTGGTGAATCATCGCGCTGATCTGCAGGACCTTGATCCCGACGATGACGGCGATGACCGCCACTACGCCCAGGATAGTGAGGAATGTTTTCATTAGGTAAGAAGGGATCAGGGGGCGGCCGGAATCAGGCGGAGTGGACCGCGTGGCCGCCGGACTCGATGTGCGAGGCCGCGGGGTCGCCGGCGAGCTTGTTGAGGAGGCGCACGAGCGTCTTTCGCTCGTGCTCGCTGAGCGGCGCCATCTGCGCCGCCATCTGCTTGAAGTGGCCCGGCAGGATCTCCTGGAGCATCGCGTGGCCCTTGGGCGTCAGGTGGACGAGCATCATCCGGCGGTCGCCCGAGTCGTGCCTGCGCGTGACGAGACCGTCCTTCTCAAGGGTGTCGACGAGCCCCGTGATCGTCGCCCGCGTGACCCCCGACATCTCGGCGAGGTCGGCCGGCGTCTGCGGGATCGGGTTGCCGGCTATCTTGTCGTAGAGGAGCATCATCACGGTGAAGCGGCCCGGCGACATGTTGTGCTCGGCGAAGAAGGCCTCGCTTCGGCGGTAGGCCTCGTCGCCCGCACGCAGCAGGTTCAAGTACGCCTCGCAGGCCGACGGATCCAGGTACGGATGGCGCCGCACGGCCTCGAGCAGGCACTCGTAGCGGGGAAGGTCCTTCAGCATGAGCAGTGGCATGGCGCGGTGTGGCGGCTATGGAGCCGGGAGCTGGGTAGTTAGGAACCTAATCATCCCGTTTTCAAGCGGTAAATGACACAATATATACCGGGATCCCGGTAGTATAGCGACGTCCCGGGAACCGGGGCTCAGCCCTCGAGCGAGCGCGCGGCGGCGACGAGGGCCTCGGTGGTGATGCCGAGCGCCTTGTAGACGTCGGGCGCGGGCGCGCTCAGGCCGAAGCGCTCGAGACCGACCACCCTGCCGTCCAGGCCCACGTACTTGCGCCACAGGCCCGTGACGCCGGCCTCGATCGCGGCGCGCCGGCGGCACGAGGCGGGCAGGATGGCCTCCCGGTACTCCGGGGACTGGCGGTCAAAGATTTCGAAGGAGGGCACGGAGACGACACGCGTCCCCTCGCCCAGGATCTGGGCCGCGGCCAGGGCAAGCTGCAGCTCGCTCCCGCATGACAGCAGGATGACATGCAGCGGCGCGGTCTCCTGGAGCGCGACGTAGGCGCCCTTCAGGACGCCGGCGCGGCGGATGTGCGCGGGAATCTCGTTGAGGACCGGCACGGCCTGGCGGCTGAGCGCGATCAGCGTCGGGCCGTCCCTGCGCTCGAGGGCGGCGGCGAAGGCGCCCGCCGTCTCCTCCGGGTCGGCGGGGCGTATCACCTCCATGTTCGGGATGAGCCGCAGCGCGGAGACCGTCTCCACCGGCTCGTGCGTCGGCCCGTCCTCCCCGACGCCGATCGAGTCGTGGGTGTAGATGTAGATGACGGGAAGCTTCGAGAGGGCCGCGATGCGCATCGGCGGCCGGGAGTAGTCGGCGAAGACGAGGAATGTCGCGATCGAGGGCCGGAAGAGCCCGTCGTAGGCCACCCCGTTCGCGATGGCCGCCATCGCGTGCTCGCGGATGCCGAAGCGGATGTTGCGCCCGGAGCGGTTGGCGGGCTCGAAGTCCTTGTCCGAGGCGATGTAGTTGAGCGTCGAGCCGTAGAGGTCCGCGCTCCCGCCGATCAGGAGGGGCAGCTCGGCCGCCAAGGGCTGGAGCACGTCGCGGCCCGCGGCGCGCGTCCCGCCGAGCTTCACGTCCGGCGCAAAGAGGGGGATCCGCGCCAAGAGGTGGGCCGCGCTCGGCGTGGCGTTCGCGGACTCGAGGAGGGCCGCCTTCTCGGGGTTCGCCGCCTTCCACGCCTTGTAGGTCTTGTGCCAGCGGTTGCAGGCGCGAACGAGCCTGCGCTTGCGGTCCTGGAAATACGCCTTCACCTCGTCGCTCACGTAGAAGAGCTTGTCGGCGGGAAGCCCCAGGCCCGCGCGCGCCGACTCGGCGAACTTCGCGCCGCCCTCGCCGTGGCCCTTCGACGTCCCCTGCACCTCGGGGATGCCCTTGGCGATGATCGTCTTCATGATGATCAGCTGCGGCTTGCCGCTCTTCGCCTTCTTCGCCCGGTTGAAGGCCTTCAGGAAGCCCGGCATGTCGTAGCCGTCAATCTGCTGCACGTCCCACTCGATGGCCTTGAACCTCGCGGCGGTGTTCTCGCTCTGCGTCTTGTACGCCATCGCGTCCAGCGTGACGTCGTTTGAGTCGTAGAGGAGGATCAGGTTGTCGAGCTTCTGGTGGCCCGCGAACTCGACGGCCTCCATCGCGACGCCCTCCTGCATGCAGCCGTCGCCCGCGAGGCAGACCACGTGGTGGTCGAAGATCGTGTGCTCGGGCGTGTTGAAGCGGGCGGCGGCCATCTGGCCCGCCACCGCCATGCCGACCGAGTTGCCGACGCCCTGGCCGAGCGGGCCTGTCGTGGCCTCGACGCCCGGCGTCTCGCCGAACTCCGGGTGGCCCGGCGTGATGCTGTGCAGGCTGCGGAACTTTGCGATCTGCTCGATCGGGATGTCGAAGCCGCTCATGTGCAGCCAGGCGTAGAGGAACATGCTCCCGTGGCCCGCGGACAGGACGAAGCGGTCGCGGTTGATCCAGCGGGGCTCGTCCGGGTTCAGGGACAGCGCGTTCCCGAAGAGGACGGCGCCGATCTCGGCGCAGCCGAGCGGAAGGCCGAGGTGGCCGGAATTGCTGGCGTGGCAGGCGTCGATCGCCAGGCCGCGCGCCTGGGTCGCCGCCTTTTCAAGAATGTCGGTTTGAAGGGCCATCGGAGGAAAAGTCCGACAACACCTACGCCCAACGGTCCCTGCGGGAAAGCAGAAACTCCGTTAATTTCCGGAGGGAAACGTCTACTTGGCGGCCGGGGCCGCGGCTTCCTCGGTGCGGCGGGTCTTCACGTTTACCGCCACGGCGGCCTTGCCCGTGCGGTTGCGCAGGTAGTAGAGGCGGGCCTTCATGGGCTCCGACTCCAGCTCGATCTCGATGGCCTCGATGTTCGGGGAATTGACCGGGAACACGCGCTCGACGCCCTCGCCGTAGCTGATCCTGCGCACCGTGAATGTCTCGTGGATGCCGGAGCCCTTGCGGGCGATCACGATGCCGGAGAAGATCTGGATCCGCTCCTTGTCGCCCTCCCGCACCTTCGTGTGCACGCGCACACCGTCGCCGACTTTGAACGGCGGAATGTCAGTCTTCACCTGGCTGTCGGTGACTTCCTTGATGATCGGGTTCATGGCTTTGGCCTCGTTTGTATTTGATTGAAAGTTACTTGAGAAGGTCGGGTCGCACGGCGCGGGTCTTTTCCAAGGCACGGGCGGCTCGCCACTTTTCTATCTCGGCATGGTTGCCGGAAAGGAGGACTTCCGGCACGGACATGCCCCGAAATTCGGCGGGACGCGTGTATTGAGGAAAGTCGAGCAACTTGCCGGTGAAAGATTCGTGCGTCAACGACTTTTCCTCGCCGAGGACGCCCGGGATGAACCGGCTGAGCGCGTCGATGACGACGGCCGCGGCGAGGGTCCCGTTCGTGAGCACGTAGTCGCCGATGGAGAGCTCCATGTCGATGACGCTGTCGCGGATGCGCTGGTCTATGCCCTCGTAGTGCCCGCTGAGGAGGATGAGGTGCGCCTCCCGGGAGAGGCCCTCGGCGATCGCCGGGGAGAGGGGGGTGCCGTCCGGGGTCAGGTAGATCCTCCTGCAGCCCGGCGACTGCAGCTTCTCGATCGCGGCGAACACCGGCTCGGGCTTCATGACCATGCCGGCCCCGCCCCCGAAGGGCCGGTCGTCGGCCGTGCGGTTCCGGTCGGTCGTCCAGGCGCGCAGGTCGTGGACGGAGACGGAGAGGAGCCCCCTCTCGATTCCCTTGCCCAGGATGCTCCCGTCGAGGAAGCCGTCGAGCATCCCCGGGAAGAGCGTAAGTACGTCAATGCGGGGCATGTGCCCCACCCTTCCGGTGGCGAACCGCCTCAGCTGGCGGTTGCCGGTGCGGCTTCCGGCTTGGCCGGAGCGGCTTCTGGTGCCGAGGTCGCGCCGCGGCGCGCCCGCTTGATGATGGAATGCAGCGTGTCGGTCGGCTTCGCGCCCTTGGCGATCCAGTAGTCGACGCGGTCGAGCCTGAGGTGGACCTGCTGGCCCTTTGTGCGGGGATCGTACGTGCCGATCGACTCGACGGCGTCGCCGTCGCGGCGCGAGCGGGTCTCGGCGACGACAATGCGGTAGTGGGGCTGGTGCGTGGCGCCGATGCGCGAGAGGCGGATTTTGAGTGCCATGAGGGCGGAATTTCAGGTGGTATCGACTTGGAAAAGGGGTCCATGACACCTGTGGGCGCACCCCTTGTCAAGCGCCCAAGCCCGGGGCGGCGGCCCGCTGGGGGGCCCGATTGAAAGGGTTCGCATTTGGGTCTGCCCCGCGCTTAGCGTCCGGGGCTATGAGCGCCAATTTCCGGGACAAAACGTGCAGGCATGCGGCCCTGCTCCGGTGTGCACCCGCCGATGCGGCCCAGGGGTCGCCCGCGGGCGGCGCGCCTGCATTAAACGTTTGAAAGCAAGGCCCTCCGTATTTTTGGCGCTGCTGCTGGTGGCGGTCTTCGCGGCCTACTCGAACTCGTTCGACGGCGCCTTCCATTTCGACGACGTCCACACGGTCGTCGACAATCCCTCCATCCGGAGCCTGCGCAACATCCCGCGCTTCTTCACCGACGCGACGTCGTTCAGCGTGCTGCCCCAGAACCGCACGTACCGGCCGGTGGTCTCGACGATGCTCGCGGTCGACTACGCGCTGTCGCGCGCCGCGGGAAGGCCCTACGAGCCGTTCTGGTTCCACCTGATCACGTTCCTCCTCTTCTGCTGCGAGGTGGTGCTCCTCTACGGACTCTTCCGCCTCGTCCTGGACAAGACGCTGCCCTCGCCGGCAAACCCGTGGGTCGCGCTGTTCGCGGCGGCCTGGTACGGCCTGCATCCGGCGATGGCGGAAACCGTCAACTACGTCATCCAGCGGGGCGACCTCTATTGCACGCTCGGATGCGTCGCCGCCCTGTACCTCTACGCGCGCTACCCGGGGCTGCGCCGAAAAGGGCTCTACCTCGTGCCCTTCGCGCTGGCCATGCTCTCGAAGCCGCCGGCCGCGGTGTTCCCGGTCCTCCTCATCCTGTACGTGTACTTCTTCGAGAACCGCGACCTGGGGGACCTGGCCCGGCTGCGCCGCGCCGTCGCGGCCTCGCTGCCCTCGGTAGGCGCGACCGTCGCCCTCATGGTGCTCCAGTCGGCGATGACGCCGAAGTCCTTCGTGGGATCGAATCTTTCCGCGTCGCACTACCGGCTGACGCAGCCCTTCGTCTGGTCCCGCTACGTCGGGGAGCTCTTTCTGCCGCTGCACCTGAACGCGGACACCGACCTCATCCCCTTCGCCGAGCTGAACCTCCGGGCTCTGTTTGGCATCGTCTTCGTCCTCGGGCTGCTGGCGGCCGCCGCGTACACCCTGTCGAGCCGCAGGCTCTTTCCCATCGCCTTCGGCATCCTCTGGTTCGTCGTCACGGAGCTGCCGACCTCCCTGTACCCGCTGGCCGAGGCGGAGAACGACCACCGGATGTTCTTCTCGTTCCCCGGCCTGATGCTCGCGGCGGCGTGGGGCGCGTGGCTGCTGCTCCTGCATTTCTTCGGGGAGGCGCAGCAGGGCAAGGACCCCAAGGCGAGAACCGTGCCGTCCTGGGTGCGCTGGGCCGCGGCGGTGGCCTCTGTGCTCGTGCTGTTTGGCTACGCCTACGGCGTTCGCCAGCGCAACATTGTCTGGCACGACGACGAGTCGCTGTGGAGGGATGACGTGGAGAAGTCCCCGCTGAACGGCCGCGGGCTCATGAACTACGGGCTGGTGCAGATGCAGAAGGGCTCCTACCAGGCGGCGCTCGACCTCTTCAACCGCGCGCTGGAGCGCACCCCGAACTACTCCACGCTTGAGATCAACCTCGGCATCGCGAACGGGACCATGGCCGATGCGGGCGAGCCCTCGAGGGCGGTCGACGCCGAGCGCCACTTCAAGAGGGCGATCAAGCTCTCGCCCAAGTACGACGGCACCCATGCGTACTACGGGCGCTGGCTTTTCGAGCATAACCGCAACCCCGAGGCGATCGAGGAGCTCACGACGGCCATGCAGCTCAACCCCGGGCGCCTCCTGCAGCGCGAGTACCTGATCAAGGCCGAGGAGAAGGCCGGGGACTATGTCGCCGTGCGCCAGGTTGCGCAGGACACGCTCGCGATCGCGCCGGAGAACGGCGTGGCCCAGAAGGCGCTGCGCGACATCCCAAAGAAGGACGCCTCGTACTGGAGCAACCTCTCCGTGGAGCAGTTCAAGAAGGGCCAGTATGTGCAGTGCATCGAGTCGGCGCGCATGGCGCTTAACGTCAACCCGGCGCTCGCGCAGGCCTACAACACGATCGGCGCCGCCTGCGCCGCGCTGCACCGCTGGGACGATGCCATTCGCAGCGAGGAAAAGGCGCTCGTGCTCCAGCCCGACTATGAGACCGCGAGGAAGAATCTTGCCTTCTTGATCGCGCAAAAAAATCGCCCGCAAACGGCAGGGGCGGCACCGGCCGGCCTGCCGGCTAAGTGACCTCGCTGCGGCGGAACACGAACGTGCGCTGGACGGAGAAGCTGACCAGGCTCAGCAGGGTGTCCACGGCGAGCTTCGCGGCGAACACGTTCCAGTGGAGGTACCGCGCCAGGCCCCAGATCATCACGTAGCTGAGCCCTCCGATCACGGCGACCAGCAGGTAGTAGCGCACCAGGGTTCCCTTCACCGGGGCCCCGCTGCGGAAAACGAACTTCTTGTTCAGCGCGAAGTTCACCAGCGAGCTCAGGCGGCCCACGGCGACGCTCACCGCGACGTTGTGGGTCGCCGCGTAGGCCAGCGAGAATCCCGCAAAGTCGATGCCCGCGGCGACCACGGCGGAGAAGTAGAAGCGCACGAGGACAAAATAGATCCGCATCGAGTCCCACACGGGGTCGAAGTGCGACGATCGGTTGTTCTGGATGTAGACGGTCTCGATGAGGACCTCCACGGGCTTGCCCCGCTGGCACACGTGGGCGAGCGCCGTCATCTCGTACTCGTAGCGCTCGCCGCCGAGCGTCATCAGCTCGGGGAGGAGCCCGCGGGGGAAGCCGCGCAGCCCCGTCTGGGTGTCGAGGAGGGTGGTGCCCGTCATGAAGCCGAATATCAGCCGCGTGAGGCCGTTCCCGAGGCGGCTGCGCAGGGGCACCTGCCCGCTGAAGCTGCGCGAGCCCATCACCACGGCCCCCTTCGACTCCTGGAGCTTGCGCGCGACGGCGACGATGTCGGACACCCTGTGCTGCCCGTCGGCGTCCGCGGTCACCAGCCCCTGGATCTCCGGCATCGCGGCCAGCACCTGGTTGATGCCGGTCTTGAGCGCCCGCCCCTTGCCCAGGTTGACCGCGTGGTGAAGCACGCTGACCCGGGGCAGGCGCGCGACCTCGGCGAACTGCGCCGCATGCCCCGGGTCGCTTCCGTCGTTGACGACGATCACGGCGCCAAAGCCCTCGGCGGCGATCGCGGCGACAAGCTCGACGAAGCCCGAATCGGGCTGCCAGACCGGGACCAGCACCGCGCAGCGGTCCAGGGACGGAGATGGGGAGGGTGTGTCGTCGTTCATCGATGCGGTGCCGCGGCTCGGCGGGATCCCTGCGCAGATAGCCGAGCCTTGCACTTCCCGCAATTCAGGAGAAATCGGAAGATATCACACTGCAAACCAAGAAATTAGCCCATCGTCCGCCCCCGGGTCGTGCGGCATCCGCGCCCCATCCCCCGGGTGCGCGCCGGTTCACCGCGTCAGCGGTATCAGGACCCTGAGCCTTGGGTCCCTGAGGTAAAGCCCTCCCCACAGCAAGACGCCGAGGATTGCCGGCATATAGAAATTGGGGTCGCCTGCCCGCAGCGTCGTGCACACCGCCCCGCCCAGGTAGCCCGTCAAGAGGATCGCACCCAAGACCGACGTGCGCGGCACGATGTAGATCACCGTGCAGACAAGCTCAGCGATCCCGATGCCGTTCAGGAGCCCCAGGGAAAACCCCATCTGGACAAAGCTGTCGACGACCATCTTCGGCTTCATCAGCTTCATGACGCCGCTCATGAGGAGCATGAGGACCGGCAGGGCGCTCATGACGCGCCCCGTCCAGAGCGCCGCCTTCGACACGGGGACCTTGGGGGATTCGGGGTTCATGGCAGGATTTCTAGCGCGCCGGACGGCGGCTGCAATCCCTACCTCATGCCCGACGCGAACTCGTCCAGCCGCCCGAGGCTCTGGGTCCAGCCCATCTTCATGCCCATCAGGTAGCGGTCGGCCCCCGGCGTCTTGCTGAGGACATGAAGGTCGAGCGTGAGCGCCGTGTCGGCGCCCTGCTCCGCGAACGTCGCCGTGGCAAGGACGTCGAAGAGGAGCTTGCCCGCGTCGTCCATGGCGCCGGACTGGAACACAAGCCGCTCGGGCGGGACAACCTCGCGGACGGTCCCGCTCATCGGCCAGATGACGCCGTTCGGCCCGTGCATGTCGAGCCGAAGGGTGCCGCCCGGGCGCACCTCCCACGCGATGACCTTGCTCTTGACCACGTCCGGGCCCCACCACGCGGCCACGTGGACGGGATCCGTCCACGCGCTGAAGACGAGGGCGCGGGGGGCATGGATCACCTTCGTGATCACCAGGTGTTCGGGTGCGGTCATGGTGCTTTGTCTCTCATGTTTCATGGCTTGTTTTGGTTTTCTGAAGTTCCGCCATGTAGGCGTCCAGGCGGTCGAGTTTCTGTTCCCAAATCGATCGGTACGCCTCCGCCCAGCCGGCCACGTCCCTGATGGGCGCCGGCCGAAGGCGGCAGAAGTGGCGCCGCCCCTCGCGGCGCTTCTCGACGAGGCGGGCCCTCACGAGGTAGGCGAGGTGCTTGGACACGGCCTGCTGGGACATCCGGAACGGCCGGGCCAGCTCGTTCACGGACGCAGGCCCGGCCACGAGCGTCTGGAGGATCGAGCGGCGCGTGGGGTCCGTGAGCGCGGCGAAGGTGACGGTGAGTTGATCCACAACCCTACGGTTGTATGTTTTCGGGCCGCGGGTCAACACCCAAAAGCACGGGGGTTGTGTTTGTGCGCACCGGCCCCGATAACACCGGCTCCGCGCACCCGTGATGTTCCCCAGACACCTCCTCGCCATCCTCGCGCTCCTGCCGGCGTCCGCCCTCTGCGGCGCCCCCGCGGCGCCCGTCGTCTACAACAACCTCGCCGGGGACGGCAGCGCGGAGCTCGACCGCTCGATCCGGCAGGCCTACGGCTCGACCTACGCGATCGTCGATACGAGCCGGGCGGCGGGCTTCACCGAGCCCTCGGCCACCGCAGGCGAGATGCCCCGGGTCGCGCTGGACGACCGCGGCCAGCCGATCTTCGGGAGCTGCCTCATCGTCTACATCGTCTCGGCAGCGGGCCTCGTCTCCGACCCGGTCATCGTTAAGTGGAGCGACGAGAGGGTCTGCCGGGTGGCGCTCGCGGCCATGGGCGACTGGCGCTTCACGCCGGGGCGGCTCAAGGGGGTCGCGGTCGCGAGCACCGCCGCCCAGGACTTCACCTTCGGGCCCGCCGAGGCCTCTGGCGGCTTCAGCATGGAGCGCCTCGTCGTCTACCAGCCCAACGACCTCCTCATGAGGCGGCTGCCGCCGAACGAGGCCGTCGACGCCTATGTGAACCAGGTCCGGCAGGTCGCTCACAACTTCTTCGTCGGCTCCGCAACGCCGGAGACATTCCACATCGTGATCGTCGCCAGGCCCGGCCCCCGCTGCCGGGCCTGGTTCCTCTCATCGGTCCGGCCCGGCGATTCCCCGGAGCTCGCGCCGCTGCGCGCGCTCCTGCAGGCCATTCCCCCGCTGGCGGTGCGCGAGGGCCCCGTTGTCCTCTGCCTGACCGCCCATGTCGCGGGCGGCGACGGCAAGGACCAGCCCAACGGGGAGGCCTTCCGCAACCCCATCCCTGCGGAGTGGCGGGCCCTCGCGGCGACGCTCAAGGATCCCCCCGCGTACTCCTCAGACGCGTTCCTGGACCTCCTCTGGCCGCCCGCGCGCTGAGGCCGGGGCTTTGCCATTGACCGCAACCCGGGCAGGGGAGAGCGTGCACCCTCCATGCTAAAAGCCGGCATCGTCGGTCTGCCCAACGTGGGCAAGTCCACCCTCTTCAACGCCCTCACCCGCTCGCGCAAGGCCGAGGCCGCCAACTACCCGTTCTGCACGATCGACCCCAACGTCGGCGTCGTGACGGTCCCGGACGATCGCCTCGCCGTGCTGCAGAAGATCGCGAAGACGGGGGTCGTCATCCCCGCCGCGATCGAGTTCGTGGACATCGCCGGCCTTGTCGCGGGCGCGAGCAAGGGCGAGGGCCTGGGCAACCAGTTCCTCGCGAACATCCGCGAGGTGGACGCGATCGTGCACGTCGTGCGCTGCTTCGAGGACCCCGACATCATCCACACGATGGTCACCGTCGACCCGGTGAGGGACATCGAGGTCGTGACGACCGAGCTCGTCCTCTCCGACCTGGACGCCGTCCAGAAGCGCATAGACAAGGCCCAGAAGAAGGCGAAGAGCGGCGACAAGGAGGCCATCGTGGAGATGGCGCTCCTCGAGCGCCTCGTGCCCCACCTGAACGAGAACAAGCCCGCGAACACGCTCAGGGCCACCGAGGACGAGGCGAAGCTGCTCAGGCTCTTCCAGCTCCTGACCGCGAAGCCGGTCATCTATGCGTGCAACGTCGCCGAGGGCGACCTCGCGACCGCGGAAAGGAACCCGTTTGTCGGCAAGGTCGCCGAGTTCGTCGGCGCCCACCACGACGCGGCCTATGTCCCGATCAGCGCGAGGATAGAGGCCGAGCTGGTCGACCTGGCGCCGGACGAGGCGAAGGCCTTCCTGAAGGACCTGGGCGTCGACGACTCCGGGGTCTCGTCCCTCATCCGCGCGACCTACGCCCTCCTCGGCCTGCAGACGTACTTCACGGCGGGCGAGAAGGAGGTGCGCGCCTGGACGGTCAAGAAGGGCTGGAAGGCGCCGCAGGCCGCGGGGGTGATCCACACCGACTTCGAGAAGGGCTTCATCAAGGCGGAGGTCGTCTCGTACGCGGAGCTCTCGAGGCTCGGGAGCGTCGCCGCGGCGCGCGAGGCGGGCAAGTACCGCCTCGAGGGCAAGGAGTACGTCTTCCAGGACGGCGACGTGGCGCTCTTCAGGTTCAACTGAGGCGCGCCCCGGGGCGCGCCACGGCAACGCCCGCAGCGGCGAGCCCGCGGCGGATGCGTTGGGCGAATTCGACCGCCGAAGGCCCGTCGCCGTGAAGGCAGATCGTCTCGGCCCTGACCGCGACCTCCGAGCCGTCGGCGGCCAAGGCAGTCCCCGCCGTGGCGATCCGCACGGCCTGACTGGCCGCCGCGTCGGCGTCCCCGATCAAGGCGCCGGCCTCGGACCGGGGCGTGAGCGACCCGTCCCGCATGTAGGTCCTGTCCGCGAACGCCTCGCCGACGACCCTGAGGCCCCTCTCCATGGCGACGGTGGCGAGCACGCTGCCGGCAAGGGCGACGAGGATCCAGGGTTCGCCCGAGGGCCGCTTGTCCTGGGCAAGCGCCCCGGCCACCGCCTCGGCGAGGCCCCTGTCCCTCGCCGCCATGTTGTAGAGCGCCCCGTGGAGCTTCACGTGCCCCACCCTCGCGCCGAATTCGCCGGCGATCTCCTCGAGCATCCTCGCCTGCCCGAGCGCGAGCGCGGCGGCAGCGGCCGGCAAGATCGGGAGCTCCCTGCGCCCGAAATGCTCCCGGTCCGCAAAGCCCGGGTGCGCGCCTATCGCCGCGCCGTGCCGGAGCGCGAGCGCGACGGCGGCCCGCATCGTGTCCCTGTCCCCGGCGTGGGCGCCGCAGGCGATGTTCACGGAGGAGACAAGGGGGACGAGCGCGGCGTCCGAGCCGCAGCCCTCGCCCACGTCGGCGTTCAGGTCGATGGAGGCAGCCTGCTTCATGCGGTGCTGAACTTCTCGGCGAGCCCCTGCCGAAGGAGCGCGAGCCCGTGCTCCCAGGCGTGGGAGAGGGCGTGGGACGCCGCAAGCGTGGTGCGCGTGAACCGGACGCCGTCCCCCGGGGCCAGCTGGGCGAGGAGCGGAATGTCCACCGCGGCCACGTGGGCGACGCGCGGGTAGCCTCCGAGCGTCTGCGCGTCGGCCATGAGCACGATCGGGTTCCCGTCGGGGGGGACCTGGATCGTCCCCGGGCCGACCGCGGTCGAGAGAAGCTCGCCGCCGCCCGCGCGCCTGAGCGCGGGCCCGTCCAGGCGGATGCCCATGCGGTTCGACCGGGTGGTGACGCCGAAGCGCCCCGAGTAGAGCGCGTCCCCGAACTCGGACGCCTGAGCCCCGGGGATCACCCTCACGTTCGGCTCCCGGGCGTAGTGCGGGAGCAGCCGCTCGTCCAGGCTCCAGTGGCCCCTGGGCTGCATCGCCGACGGGACGCAGGAGAGGACGTCCCCCTCGCGAAGGGCCCGGCCCTCGAAGCCCCCGATGCCGGCGGCGAGGAAGGTGCCGCGGCCCCCCATGACGGCCTCCACGTCGAACCCGCCGCAGACGGCCACGTACGCGCGGCAGCCCAGGAGCCTCTTTCCGAACCGCAGGCGCGCGCCCTTCTCCACGCGCACGGGCCTCCACGCCGGGATGTCCTCGAAGCGGGCCCCGCACACCGCGACCCACGCGGCCTCCCCGAACTCGAGCTCGGGGCCCGTGAGCGTGACCTCGAGCGCCGGGGCGCCCTCGGGGTTGCCGACCAGGAGGTTGGCGACCCGCAGCGCGAAGGGGTCCGCCGCGCCGCCGAGCGGCACGCCCTCGGCGAGGTGGCCCCTGCGGCCCAGGTCCTGGACCGTCGTCTGCATCCCCGCGCGGATGACGGTCACCTCCATGCGGCAAACTCCGATGCGGTCACCGGCCTGAAGCGGACGCGGTCCCCGGGCCTGAGGAGCGCGGCCGGCTGCAGACGCGGGCGAAAGAGCGGGACGGGGGTGCGCCCGATGATCCGCCAGCCGCCGGGCGATTCGACGGGATAGACCCCCGTCTGCGACCCCCCGATCGCCACCGACCCGGCCGGCACGCGGGCACGCGGCGTGTCGCGCCGCGGCGTGCGAAGCGCATCGGGGAGCCCGCCCAGGTACGGGAAGCCCGGCGTGAAGCCGATCGCATGCACGAGGTAGTCGGCCCCCGAGTGCAGCCGGACGACCTCGTCCGCGCCGACGCCGCAGTGGGCGGCCACGGCCCCCAGGTCGGGGCCCAGCTCGCCGCCGTAGCAGACGGGGATCTCGACCAGGCGGGCGGCGGGACCCGCGGCCGCGGTCTTCCCGGCGGCGCAGGATTCCAGGAACTCGCAGACGGCGGCGTAGGCGTCCCCGCCCGCCTCGCCGAAGCGGGCCGGGTCGTAGAAGGCCGTGACGGTCGCGTAGGCCGGGACGACGTCCGTTATCCCCTCGCGTCCCGCCGCGGCGATCGCCCGCGCGAGGCCCGAGACCGACTGGAGGGTCGCGGCGTCGATCCCCGAGCCCAGCGTGGCGACGACCGCCGTGTCGCCCATGGGCTCGAGCTTCATCGTGGGCCGCCCTACCCCGCCCTCAGCAGCTTCTCGGCGTGGGCGAGCGCGCTCTTCGCGCTCCTGTCGCCGAGCATCCGGGCAAGCTCGGCCACGCGGGCCTTCCTGTCACCGTGGATGGCCTCGATGGTCACGACGGCGCGCTCCCCGGACTGGTCCTTGAGGACGACGAAGTGGCTCGAGGCGAGGGCTGCGACCTGGGGCAGGTGCGTCACGCAGAGCACCTGGTGGCGCCTTGCGACCGCCGCCATCCGCTCGCCGACCACGCTTCCGATCTCGCCGCCGACGTTCGCGTCGACCTCGTCGAAGACGAGGACCGGGACGGCGTCCAGGTCGGCGAGGATCGCCTTGAGCGCAAGCATCACGCGCGCCAGCTCGCCGCTCGAGGCGATGCGGCTGAGCGGCAGCGGCGCCTCGCCGACGTTCGGCGAGAAGAGGAACTCGCACCCGCAGTCGCCCGTGGGCCCCAGCCCCGGGGCGTCGGTGATCGAGACCCGGAACTCCGCCTTCGCGAAGCCGAGCTCGGCGATCCCCGCGGCGGCGAGCTTGCCCAGGCTCTTCGCCGCCTTCTCGCGGACCCCTCGAAGCTCCTTCGCCGCCGCCCTGGCCTCGCGCGCGGCAGCCTCGATCTGGCGGTCGAGGCGGGCGAGCGTCCCCTCGATGTCGCCGTGCGAGGACACCCGCAGGCGCATCGCCTCGCGCGCCGCGGCGACCGACCTGACGTCGGGCCCGTGGCGGCGCCTGGCCTCGAGCCACGCGTTCATGCGCTCCTCGAGCGAGCCCTCGCCTGCGGGGTCTGACTGGAGGTCGCGCCCGAGCGAGCCGAATTCCGCGGCGAGGTCGCCGAGCTCGGCCGAAGCCGCAGCCAGGCGCTCGGCGAGCTCCCGGCTCGACGGGTCGGCCGCCTCGAGCTTGCGCGCCTCGCGCACGAGGGCCGCGATCCGCGAGAGCGCCCCGTCGTCGCCCGAGAGCCCCTCCTCGAGGCCGGACGCCAGGGTCATGATCTCCTGGGCGCGGCTCATCCTCTGGAAGTCGCGCTCGAGGGCGGCGACGGCGTCCTCGGAGAGATCCAGGCGCTCGAGCTTCGCGAGCTGTGACTCCATGAAGGCCAGCTCGTCCGGCGAGAGCCTTGCCTCCGACGCCAGGCGCTCGCTCTCCTTCTGCAGGGCGCACCACGCCGCGTAGCGCGCGGCGTAGGCCTCGAGGGCGGGGCCCGCCCTGCCGTAGAGGTCCAGGAGCTCAAGCTGGCAGGAGTCCCGCAGGAGGCGCCTCGGCTCGCTCGGCCCGTGGAAGTCGATCCAGAGCTCCCCGATGCGCTGCAGCGCGGACAGCGTGGCGAGGCCGCCATTGACGGTGATCTTGGGGGCGCGCTCGCGGGACAGGCTGCGCTTGAGGACCAGCAGGCCCTCCTCGCAGGCCGGAAGGTCAAGCTCGGCGAGGACAGCGTCCATGCGGCGGGGGTCCTTGAAATGGAGCGAGGCCTCGACCTCGCATGAGGGCGCGCCCTGGCGGATCACCGCCTTGTCCGCGCGCTCGCCCGCGAGGAGCGAGAGGGCGCCGATCAGGATGCTCTTGCCGGCGCCGGTCTCCCCCGTGACGGCGGCGAAGCCCGGGTCGAAGTCCACGGACACGAAATCGAGGAGCGCCAGGTTGCGTATGCTGAGCGACTGGAGCATGGGGATCGGCCGGCCTTTCGCGGGTCAGATGTGCTGCAGGGGGAGCAGCGGAAGGAGCTTCTTGATGTCCTGCACGGAGTCCTTGTGGCAGACAAGGACGGCATCGGCCGTCTCGACGACCACGAGGTCCTTGACCCCGCAGAGCGCGATCACGCGCCCGTTGCTGACGGCGATCGTGTTGGACGTCCCCACGGAGACGATCAAGCCGCGCGACACGTTGCCGGAGCCGTCCGAGGAGTGGTGCTTTGGGAGCGCGGTCCACGCGCCGACGTCGTCCCAGTCGAAGTCCGCCAGCACGGTTGCGACCGACGAGGCCTTCTCGAGGACCGCGTAGTCGACCGATATCTTTGGCAGCAGGTGGAAGCGCTTTGAAAGGTAGGTCGCGGGGTTGCCCCGGGGGAAGTCCCGCACGAAGGCGGCCAGCTCCGGCGCGGTCTTCTCCACCTCGTTCAGGAAGCGCGCCGCGCTCCAGATGAACATCCCCGCGTTCCAGGCGTAGCGCTTGCTGCGCAGGTAGCCCCGGGCCGTGGCCGCGTCGGGCTTCTCGACGAAGCGCTTGACCCTCATGAGGCGGCTGCCGTCCGCGCCCCTCGCGAGCGCCCCGCCGAGCTCCAGGTAGCCGAACCCCGTCGCCGGGTAGGTCGCCGCCACGGCGAACGTGAAGAGGTTGTGGGGGGTCGACCCCTTCCCCGCCCCGCCCGCCCACCGGAACGCCTGGGTCAGCTGCTCGCCGAAGCGCTTCCTGTCCTTGATGAGGGCGTCGGCCGGCAGGAGCGCGACGACGCCGCGCGGGTCGCGCGCCCTCACGAGCCCCGTCGCGACCGCCGCGGCGGGCGCGGTGTCCCTTTTCGAGGGCTCGGCGACGATCTGCGACCGCGGGAACCGCGGGAGCGCCCTGCGGATGAGCGGGACCTGCGCCTTGTTCGTGAGGATCCAGACATTGCGGTCCCGGACGACGCCCTTCAGGCGCAGGATCGTCTCCTCAAGGAGCGTCCTGTCCGAGAACAGCCGCAGCAGGTGCTTCGGGGCGCTCGCGCGGCTCATGGGCCAGAAGCGCTCGCCGCTTCCGCCGGCGATGATGCAGGCGTGGAACCTGGGGTCTGGCTTCGTCATGATTCGAATGCAGGATCGACGGCGAAACGGCCCGCGCCAAGCCGGAACGGGGCGGCCCTCCCGATTTAAGGGGGCATCAAAGCCGGATCACGATCTTGCCGAACTGGCCGCCGCGCTCCATCAGGTCGAACGCCTCCGGCCCCCTCTCGAACGGGAAGGTGTCGCTGACCACGGGCTTGATCGCGTGGCGGCCCACGAAGGCGTTCATGGCGCGCCAGTCCTCGGCGCTCCCCATGGTCGTCCCGAGGAGGGAGAGCTGCTTCCAGAAGACCTTCCTGAGGACGAGCTCGGGCGCGTTGCCCCGGGTGGCACCAAAGAACGCGATCCGGCCGCCGGGGGCGGCCGCGTCGACGAGGCTGCCGAATCCGGGCCCGCCGGCGCTGTCGATGATGACATCGAAGGGCCCCGGCGCCTTTGCCGCGTCGGAGGCCCAGCCCTCGCGGTCGTAGCGGAACCCTCCCTTGGCGCCCAGCTTGACGGCCCGGGCGATCTTCTCGTCGGAGCTCGACGTGACCCACGCCTCGGCCCCGTGGGCGACGGCGAACTGGAGCGCGAAGAGCGCGCCGCCGCCGCCGATCCCCGTGACGAGGACGCGCTCGCCCCTCTGCAGGCGGGCCCGGGTGACGAGGGCCCTCCACGCCGTCAGCCCGGACAGGGGAAGGGCCGCGGCCTCGTCCCAGCTCATGGAGGCCGCCTTGCCCGAGAGCTGCGAGACGGGCACCGCGATCCTCTCGGCGAGCGTCCCGTCGCGGGGAAGGCCGAGGATCGTGAAGTCGGGGCCCTGGGCGGCCTCCGACGGCCCCCAGTTGAACGCGGGATAGATCACGACCTCCCTGCCGACCCAAGAGGCGTCGGCGTCCGGGCCCACCGCCGTGACGACCCCGGCGCCGTCGGAGCCCGGGATGCACGGGTACCTGAGGCCCGCGTACTGGCCCTTCTTTATCCAGAGGTCGCGGTGGTTGAGCGCGGACGCCCTGAGCTCGACCAGCGCCTCGCCCGCCTTGGGGAGCGGATCGGGCACCTCCGTCACGCCGACCCTGCCGATGGCCTCGATCCGGATCGCGCGCACGGGTGCTCGTCCTTATCAGACGTGGAGGATCACCTCGGAGGCCCTGAAGCGCACCTTGGGCGAGGCGGCGTACTTGTCGTCCGCCGAGCGGTAGCCGGCCGCGCCCGCGCAAAGGGTCGTGTAGCCCATGGCGGCAAGCCCCAGGATCTCGTCGTACCTCGGCGGCTCCAGCCCCTCCATCGGGCAGGTGTCGACGCCCAGGAGGGCGGCCGACGCCATGAACTGGCCGAGCGCGATGTAGACCTGGCGGGACATCCAGGTGTCGAGGTAGCCGGCCTGGCGGGCCTTCTCGGTGCTGCCCGCGATGATGTCGGCATAGCCCTTCATGCTCGCCTTCGTAACGCCCCGGACCTCAGCGGCCCTCGTGATGAATCGGTCGAGGTCGGCCGCGTCGTAGTTCTTGCGCCCGGCGAAGACGACGAAGTGCGAGCAGTCGATCGCCTGCCTCTGCCCCCACGAGGCCGCGGCCAGCTTCTCGCGCACGGCCTTGTCGGTCACCACGATGAATTTCCAGGGCTGGAGCCCGAACGAGGACGGAGACAGCACGAGGGCCTCCTCGAGGGCCGCCCACGTCGCGTCGGGGATCCTCCTCGACGGGTCGAACTTCTTGGTCGCATAACGCCAGTGGAGCGCGTCCGTGAGCGTCTTTTCGGTAACGGGTGTCGTCGGCATGATCTCTAGAAGGGGTCGAGGTCGAAGCGTTTGTCAAAGCGCGGGTCGGAAAAATTTCCCGACGAGGGGCACCCGCGCGAGCATCGCCTCGATGTCCGAGCGCCCCTCGATGCGCAGGGTCCACAGGACGATCCCGTAGGTGGCGACGCCGAGCGGGATGAGGCCGAAGACCGCGACCGCGCTCGCGCCGTGCATGCCCCGGACCGCCTGCCAACCCGCGCCGACGACCAGCGCCATCGCCGCCGTCGCCCCGAGGACCTTGGCGAGGCTCGGGATGAGCGGGGCGAAGTGCATGTCCGGCAGCCGGCGCACGAGAGCCCGGCCGAGGAGGAATGTCTGGGCGATGATCGCCGTCGTGCTCGCGAGCACGATGCCGATGATCCCGAACCAGTGGATCAGGACGAGGGTCGCCGTGATGTTGATCACGAAGTCGACCAGCGCCACCCGCACAGGGGTGCGCGTGTCCTTGATGGCGTAGAAGGCGCGCACCGTCAGGTTGACCACGGAGAAGAAGGGCAGGCCGATCACCATGATGGAGAGCATGAGCGCCATCTGGCGGATGTCGGCGTCGGTCGCCAGGCCGTGCTTGTAGATCAGGCGGATGATCGGGCCGCTCAGGACCGCGAGGCCGACCGCCGCCGGCAGGTTGATGATCAGGATGAGGCGGATGCCCTTCTGGAAGTCGCCGGCCATCGCCCGGAAGTCCTTCTTCACGGCGTGGGCCGCGATCAGAGGGTAGACCACGGTCGAGATGGCGACGGCGAAGACCCCGATCGGGAACTCCATCAGGCGGTTGACCGTGTAGAGGTAGGTGGCGGAGGAGTCGTCGAGCGAGAACGCGAGGAACCGCGAGACCGAGAAGTTGATCTGGTAGATGGCCGTCCCGAAGATCCCCGGCGTCATGAGGAGCGCGATCTCGCGCACCCGCGGCGAGAGCCCGAGGTCGAAGCGCGGCCTCCAGCCCATCGCGATCAGGACGCCGCCGGGCACCGCCATCTGAAGGACGCCGCCGGCCAGGACGCCCGCGCAGAGCCAGTGGATCTCGCCGAGGGGCGTGCTCGAGAAATGGAGCCCGGCGCCGGCCAGGGTCGCGATCATGGCGAGGTTGAGCCAGATCGGCGAGAGCGCCGGCTCCACGAAGTGCTCGAGCACGTTGAGGGTCGCGCTGAAGGCGGCCGCAAGGCTGACGAGCGCCAGGTAGGGGAAGAGGAGCACCGCCAGGTCGGCCGCGAGGTACCACTTGGCGTCGTGGCCGGGCACGGCGCGCGCATGGCTGAACACCGCCATCGCGAGCAGGACGAGCGACGACGTGACGACAAGGAGCCAGGAGGCGACCTTGGAGAGCAGCCCGAAGGTGCCCGCCCGCCCGCCCGCGTGGAGCTCCTCCTGCAGGGTCGGCACGAAGGCCGCCGTCATCGACCCCTCGGCGAGGAGCCTGCGGAACAGGTTCGGCAGGATGATGGCCGTGTTGAAGGCGGAATAGAGGATGCCCGCGCCGAAGATCGCGAAGGCGAGCGAGTCGCGCACGAGCGCAAGGACCCGCGACACCAGGGTCAGGAAGGAGACGACCCCGATGCTCTTGAGGCTCTTCGACACGCAGGCTTCGGCCCCGGCCTACGGCGCCTTCAACCGCAGCTTGGGTCCCTCGATGCTGACGCCAACGAGCTTGGACCAGGCCGCGGCGACGTCGTCCGGCACCGGCTGGGTGAAGAGGAGCTTCTTCAGGATCCAGCTGCGCACGAAGAGAAGGGTCTGGACGGGGCAGCCCCCGACGTAGATCGAGTCGGGCACGAACTCGAACCCAGAGTTTCCCTTCTCGAAGGTGCCCGTCGCCTGGACGATGACCGTGGCGCTCACCCCGTAGACGCTGATCGTCACGCTGTCGCCGAACTGGATCTTGCTGTCGCGGATCCGCACGTTGAAGCCGGTGGCGTCGATCATCTTGGCGTCGGCGGCGGGCGGCGGCGCCTTGTCTCCGGGCTTCGAGGGCGCGGGGGCGGGCGTGGACGGCTTCGGGAGGCTTCCGAGGGCGGCGTTCAGTTCGCCCTCCTGGACGTCTATCGACTCCCCGTCGACGAACGACTTCCTCTTCTCCATGTACTCCCGGCTCATGTCCTTGGAGCCCTCGATGTAGTAGACGGCGCCGCTCGGCGCGTCCTTCGGGATCGACGACACCTTGTTCACGGGCTTCGTCACCATGTAGGCCGCGCCCAGGACGACGCCCAGGGCCACGGAGAGGATGGCCCCGAGTATCACCTCGAGCCAGCTCGGCCCCTTGGCCGCCTTCTTGTTCTTTTTCAGCATGGGGGGATCACTTCTTCTTTGAGGGTTCCGTCGCAGACGCTGCGGGCTTGGCGGGTGCCGCCTCGGCCTTCGGCGCGCCCTCGGCCTTGGGCGCGGGGGCGGAGCCCGACTCGGCGGAGGCCGCCTTGGCCATCCCCTTGTTCTTGTAGTCGGTGATGTAAAAGCCGCTCCCCTTGAAGATCAGACCCGCGCCCCCGCCGATCAGCCGCTTCAGCGCCAGCTTGTGGCATTTCGGGCATCTCCTCAGCGGCTCGTCCCTCATGGACTGGAACTGATCGAAATGGTGACCGCACTTGGAACATGCGTACTCGTAGGTGGGCATCGGAGTGGACCGCCCCCACTTTGGGGAACCGAACGGCCTTGGCGAGTTTGTTCTCGGCAGCCGCGGGGCAATTCCGCTCACTTTCCCCGAATGGATCACGCCGCCGAGCAGCAACTTCTGTTGTCGAGGGTCGAGGCGGGCATAGACCGGCTGCTGCCCGCGGCGACCGAGCCCTCCACGCGGCTCCACGAGGCGATGCGCTACGCCATGCAGTCGGGGGGAAAGCGACTGCGCCCCGTGCTGGTCCTCGCCTCGGCGCGCCTCTTCGACGCGGCGGGGGCCGCGGACCCCCTGGCGGCCGCCGTCGCGGTCGAGTGCGTCCACGCCTACTCGCTCGTCCACGACGACCTTCCCTGCATGGACGACGACGAGCTGCGCCGCGGGCGTCCGACGGCCCACCGGGCGTTCGACGAGGCGACCGCCCTCCTGGCCGGCGACGCCCTCCTGACGCGCGCCTTCTCCCTCCTCGCCGAGTCCTACGCGCCCCGGCCCGCGCTCGCCACCGCCCTCGTCGCGGAGCTGGCCGGTGCCGCCGGCAGCCGCAGGCTGGTCGGCGGCCAGATGGAGGACCTCCTCGCCGAGCGGGGCGCGGGCGCCACGCCCGACGGCCTCAGGTTCATCCACATGAGCAAGACGGCGGCGATGATCGAGGCCTCGCTCGCGATGGGCGGCCTCTGCGCGGGCGCGGCGGCCCCCTCGCTGGACGCCCTGCGGGCGTGCGGCCGCGAGCTCGGGCTGGCCTTCCAGATCGTGGACGACATCCTCGACGCGACGTCGGACACCGCCACCCTCGGGAAGACCGCGGGCAAGGACGCGAGGGCCGGGAAGGTCACCTACGTGTCCGTCCACGGCCTGGACGCCGCCCGCCGGATCGCGCGCGAGCGCTCGGACTCAGCCATAGCGACCCTTCGCGCGCTTCCGGGTGACACGGGCTTCCTCGCCTGGCTCGCGGAGAGCCTGGTCCTGCGCTCCCACTAAGCATTGCAAATCCGGGGCGGTTCGGGTCAGTTTTGGGCACCCTGCCCCTCATGCCCCGATTCCTGTTCTGCGCGCCCGCCCTGGCGCTTGCCTTCGCCGCGCCGCTGCACGCCGCCGAGCCGGTGAGCCGCGCCCAGGTCCTGGACGCCATCCGCGCGTTCGAGGCCAACGCCCCGGGCAACCTCGCCTCGCAGCGGTCCGCGCAGGAGGCCAGCGACGCCGTCGCGAGGGCCTCCGGGACCATCGTCAGGTTCTCGCTCGAGAGCGACGACGTCGTTATCGACCTCGGGAGCGACTCGGTCACGTGGTGCGACGTGAGGAAGGGCCTGCCTGAGCTTTCCCGCTCGGGCGAGCGCGGCCTGCTCCTGGCCGCCTACCTCTCGGGGTGCGTCAAGGCGCAGCTCGCGCAGGGAAGGCCCGACCCGAACCCCTACCCGGGCTGGATCGCGATGCTTCGGGTGTACCGCGCGATGAAGGTGCGCGACGGCGCCTCGGTGCCCGAGGCCGAGGAACTTCTCTCGCGGCAGATGGACGGCTCGCTCGAGACCCACGCCGCCGTCGCCCTCCAGCGCTCGCGCGACAGGCTCCAGAAGGCCTATGGGCCCACCGGGGGCCAGCCCCAGCAGATCGTCACGGCCTCGTCGCGCCCCTGATCAGGAGGCGCCCGCGGCCGCCTTGATCAGCTCGACGAAGCTGCGCGCCTCGAGGCTCGCGCCCCCGATCAGACCGCCGTCGATGTCCTTCTGCGCAAGGAGCTCAGGCGCGTTGGCGGGCTTCATCGAACCGCCGTAGAGGATGCGCACGCGCTGGGCCACGGCGTCGCCGTAGGCCTTCGCGAGCAGCCCCCGGATGAATCCGTGGACCTCCTGCGCCTGCTCGGTGGTCGCCACCTTGCCCGTGCCGATGGCCCAGACGGGCTCGTAGGCGACGACGAGGCTCGCCGCCATGTCCTTGCTCACGCCCTCAAGGGCCCTCTCCGTCTGGGTCTGGACGACCCTCAGCGTCGAGCCCGCCTCGCGCTCGGCCAGGCTCTCGCCCACGCAGAGGATCGGCCGCAGCTGGTTCTTGAGCGCCGAGAGGACCTTCTTGTTCACGAGCTCGTCCGTCTCGCCGAAGAGGTTCCTGCGCTCGCTGTGCCCCAGGATGACGTGGGTGGCGAAGAGGGCGCGCAGCATTGGCGCCGACACCTCGCCGGTGAACGCCCCAGAGGCCTCGAAGTGCATGTTCTGGGCGCCCAGCTTGATCAGCGAGCCGTCGATCGCGCCGGCCACGGCCTCCAGGGCCGTGAACGGGGGGCAGATGACGACCTCGACGTCCGCCTGCGCCCCCACCGCCACCACGAGCTCGCGGGCGAGGGCCACGGCGTCGGCCGACACCTTGTTCATCTTCCAGTTTCCTGCGATGA
Source organism: uncultured Opitutaceae bacterium (assembly GCA_964509885.1). Lineage (GTDB taxonomy): Bacteria > Verrucomicrobiota > Verrucomicrobiia > Opitutales > Opitutaceae > Palsa-1447. The sequence goes on from CAZDZL010000005.1 coordinate 45,746, forward strand.
GCTTCTTGCGGGTCATGGGGAGGGCCGTTCGGGCCGGGGGTTCAGGTTTCCAGGAAGGCGACCCCCGGCAGGACCTTGCCCTCAAGGTACTCGAGGCTCGCGCCTCCGCCAGTGGAGCAGTGCGTGACCTTGTCGGCCACATTGAACTTGCGCGCCGCCGTCGCCGTGTCGCCGCCGCCGACGACCGTCGTCGCGCCGTGCACGGTGGCCTCCGCGACCGCGTCGGCCATCGCCCGCGTCGAGCCCGCGAACTTCTCGAACTCGAACACCCCGGACGGGCCGTTCCAGATGATCGTCTTCGCCCGCAGGATCGCGCCGCGGTAGAGCTCGATCGACTTGGGGCCCGCGTCGAGGCCCTGCCAGCCCTTCGGGATGCCGGTCGAGTCGTCCGCAGGCCGCGTCGCGGCGTCGGGGGAGAACCTGTCCGCGCAGACATAGTCGACCGGCAGGATGATCGAGACGCCGCGCGCCTTGGCCTTCTCGGCCAGCTCGGCGACGATCTTCGCGCCCTCGGGGTCGAAGAGGCTGTCGCCGATCTCCATCCCGTACAGGACCTTCTTGAAGGTGTAGGCCATGCCGCCGCCGATGATGATCTCGTCGGCCTTGTCGATCAGGTTGCGGATGAGCGGGATCTTGTCCGCGATCTTCGCGCCGCCGAGGATCGCCAGGAGCGGCCTGCGCGGGCTCGCGATCACGGCCGCGAAGGCCTTCAGCTCGGCCTCCATCAGGAAGCCGGCCGCCTTCACCGGGAGGTTCACCCCCACCATGGACGAGTGGGCCCGGTGCGCGGTGCCGAAGGCGTCGTTGATGTAGACGTCGCCGAGCCGCGAGAGGCTGGCGCGGAACGCAGCGACCGCCCCGGGGTCGGCCTTCCTGGAGGTCCCGTCCTCGAGCTTCACCTTGCCCTCCTCCTCGATGTGGAAGCGCAGGTTCTCGAGAAGGATGACGGAACCCGGCGCGGGCGAGGCGCAGGCGGCCTCGACGGCCGGGCCGACGCAGTCGTCCAGGAACGTGACCTGCCGGCCGAGGAGCTTTTCAAGCTCGGCCGCGACCGGCCGAAGCGAGTACTTGGCCGTCCTCTGGCCGTCCGGCCTGCCGAGGTGGCTCATGAGAACGACCGACGCCCCCTGCTCGAGGACGAAGCGGATCGTCGGCAGGGCGGCCGCGATCCTCTGGTTGTTCGTGATGGCGCCGGTCGCCTTGTCCTGCGGGACGTTGAAGTCCACGCGGATCAGCGCGCGCTTGCCGGCGAGTTGGAGGTCGCGGCAGCCCTTGAAGCTCATAGACCGGAGGCGACCTTCTTGAGGAGGTCCACGCAGCGGTTGCTGTAGCCCCACTCGTTGTCGTACCAGCTGACGAGCTTGAAGAAGCGGCTGTTGAGCTCGATGCCGGAGCCGGCGTCGAAGATCGACGAGCTCCTGTCGTGGATGAAGTCGCTCGAGGCGACCTCGTCGGCCGTGTAGGTGAGGATGCCCTTCAGGTAGGTCTCGCTCGCCCTCTTCATGGCCTCGCAGATCGCCTTGTAGGAGGTCTCCTTGACCGTCCTGACCGTCAGGTCGACGACAGAGACGGTCGGCGTCGGGACGCGGAACGACATGCCGGTCAGCTTGCCCTTGACCTCGGGGCACACCAGGCCGACGGCCCGGGCCGCGCCCGTGGTCGACGGGATGATGTTGATCGCCGCGGAGCGGCCGCCCTTCCAGTCCTTCTTCGACGGGCCGTCCACGGTCTTCTGGGTCGCGGTGTACGAGTGGATGGTGGTCATGAGGCCCTCCTCGATCCCGAAGCCCTCCTTCAGGAGGACGTGGACGAGCGGCGCCAGGCAGTTGGTCGTGCAGGACGCGTTGGAGATGATCGCGTGCTTCGCCGGGTCGTAGTTGGCGTCGTTGACGCCCATGACGAGCGTGATGTCCTCGCCCTTGGCCGGCGCCGAGATGATGACCTTCTTGGCGCCCGCCGCCAGGTGTCCCTTCGCCTTCTCGGCCTCGGTGAAGAGGCCGGTCGACTCGATCACGATCTGGACGCCGAGGGCGCCCCACGGGAGCTCCGCGGGCGTCTTCGCGCTCACGACCTTGATGTCGTGGCCGTTCACGACCAGGACGTCGTCCTCGGCCTTGTCCGGCGAGGACTTCTTGGAGGTCACCGTGCCCGCAAAGCGCCCTTGGGTGGAGTCGTACTTGACCAGGTAGGCCAGGTTGTCGGCGGGGACGATGTCGCCGACGGCGACGACGTCGAACGCCGAGCCGAGGAGGCCCTGCTCAACGAGGGCCCGGAATACAAGGCGGCCGATGCGGCCGAAGCCATTTATAGCAACTTTTACAGCCATGGGAGTGTGCGGATGATGTGGTGTGCTTAGGTGAGGGACTGAACTGAATGTCCCGCCATGAAGCGGGAGCGTTTCAATCAACAAACCGCGTGCGCGAAGGCAAGTGAGATCATACCCCCTGGCCCCGTATGACAGGAAGCCGTAGCATCCCCCGGGCCATTCAGCCGGCCCGGGCGAGCTCTTCGCGCAGCGCCGAGAGCGTCCTGGCCACCCCGCCGCCGTTGTCGCGCCTCCAGCCCGCGGCCGCCGCCGCGAGCGCGTCCCGCTCCCCCTTGTCGAGCAGGAGCACCGCCGCCAGTCCCGCGAGCTCAGCCGCGTCCGAGACCCGCCTCGCCGCCCCCCGCGCAAGGAGGTCGCCCTCGATCGAGCGGAAGTTGGCCATCCCGGGCCCGAAGAGGATGGCCTTGCCGAGCGTCGCCGCCTCGACCGGCGTCTGGCCCTCCGTGTGGGGCGCCAGGCTCTTCCCCACGAAGACCAGGTCGGCGAGCTGCGTCATCCGGCGCAGCTCCCCGGTGGTGTCGCCCACGGCGACGTCGACCTCACCCGGCGCAGGGCCCCTGGACCTCAGGTGGTACGAGAGCCCGGTCGCCTTGAGCACCCTCTCGACATCGTCGCGGCGCTCGGCGTGCCTGGGGACGATGAGGAGCGAGGCGGCGACGCCGCTCTCGCGCGCTGCGCCAAGGGCCCCGACGAGCGCCTCCTCCTCTCCCGGCCACGTCGACGAGCCGAGGAGGACAAGCCGCCCCTCGGCGAGGCCCAGCTCGCGCCGAAGAAGCGCTCGCTCGGCCGGGTCCATCGCGGGAATGTCCACGTCCAGCTTGATGTTGCCCGTGACCCGGATCCGCTCGTCCGGAAACCCGAGCTCGCGGAACCTCCCGGCATCGAGTTCGGACCCCGCCAGGAGGAGCGTCATCCCGTCCATCACGAAGCGCGCGGCCCAGGGAAACGCCGAGAGGCGCCGGTAGCTCCTGTCGGAGATCCGCGCATTGATGCAGACGACCGGCACGCCTCGGGCGCGGGCCTGGTGCATGTGCTCGGGCCAGCGCTCGCCCTCGGTCACGATGGCCAGGTCGGGAGCGATCCTCTCCCAGGCGCGGGCCGAGAACGGCATCCAGTCGATCGGGAAATAGGCGACGGCGGCCACGAGGCCGGCGTGGCGCTCGAGCGCGAGCCGGTGGCCGGTGCTGGTCGTGGTCGTCAGCACGACCTCGGTCCCGTCGGCCTTGAGCGCGCGCAGGATCGGCTCCACCGCGAGCATCTCGCCGACGCTCACCGCCTGCAGCCAGACCCGGCGCACCCCCGGGCGCCGCGGCAGGGCCGGACCCCTCCCGAAGCGCTGGCCGAACCCGCGGGCGTAGCCGCCGCGCCTGCGCATCCGCAGCAGGTAGTAGGGCGACGTGGCCACGAGGAAGAAGGGGAACAGCAGCCGGTAGATCCAGATCATTTTCGGGCGGGCGGGGGAACCCCCAAGAAACGCCGAAACCGCCCGGCAAGGCCACAACAAGTTTTGGGGCGCGGCTTTTTTGCTGCATCCGCGCGCCCCGCGGCCAACGATCCGGCCCCTCCCACCATGCGACTCCCCTTTCTCGCCCCGCTCGCGCTGTCCCTCTGCCTGGCCGCATCGCTCCGCGCCGCCCTCCCCTTTCCCCAGGCCGAGAGCGACCTCAAGGCCGATCCCGCGATCACGTTCGGGGCGCTTCCCAACGGGGTGCGCTACGCGGTCATGCCCAACCACGAGCCAAAGGGCCGCGCGTCCCTTCGCCTCCTCGTCCTGGCAGGGTCCTTCAACGAGAACGAGGACCAGCGCGGCCTCGCGCACTACCTGGAGCACATGGCGTTCAACGGGAGCACCCACTACGCGCCGGGCACTCTGGTCGAGAAGCTCCAGCGCCTCGGCATGGGGTTTGGTGCCGACACGAACGCCGCGACGTCGTTCGACCACACGATCTTCCAGCTCGAGCTGCCCGACACCGCGCCGGCCTCCCTCGCCGAGGGGCTGCAGATCCTCTCTGACTACAGCGGCGGCCTCCTCCTGCAGCCGGCGATGGTCGACAAGGAGCGCGGGATCATCCTGAGCGAGAAGCGCACGCGCGACTCAGTCGGCTACCGCACGATGGTCGCCCAGATGGAGTTCATGGAGGCCGGCACCCGGATCCCCGAGCGCCTGCCGATCGGCCTCGAGGACGTTATCGAGAAGTCCACCCGCGACCCCTTCGTCGCCTTCTACGACGCGTGGTACCGCCCCGAGAACCTGGTCGTCATCGTCGTCGGCGACATCGACGGCGCGGCCGTCGAGAAGCAGATCGTCGACGGCTTCTCGGGCCTCGCGGCCCGGGCACCCGCGCCGGCGCCGACCGACCTCGGCAAGGTGGCCTCGTTCACAGGGGTCAAAGCCCTCTTCCACGCCGAGCCAGAGTCCCCGGACACCCGCATCGTGATCGGCTCGACCGTTCCCTACGCACACGAGGCCGACACGGCGGCCAACCGCATCAAGCACCTGCCGCGGGACCTGGCGATCGAGATGCTGAACCGGCGCCTGGAGATCCTCGCGAAGAAGGAGAACGCCCCGTTCATCCGGGCCAGCGCGGGCGTCGAGGAGTCGTTCAACCTCTTGCGCGAGGCCGACATCGACGTGACCTGCCGGGCCGACCAGTGGGTCCAGGCCATGGCCGTGGCCGACCAGGAGCTGCGCCGGGCGCTGGCGTTCGGGTTCCGACCGGAGGAGCTCAAGGAGGCGGTCGCCGACTTCCGCAACAGCGTCTGGCAGGCGGTCAAGACCGCCTCGACCCGGCGCTCCGAGGCCCTCGCGGGCGACATCGCCGACAGCCTCGTCGACCGCGAGGTCTTCACCTCGCCCGCGGACGACCTCGCGCTGTACGGGCCGGCGCTCTCGACCGTGTCCGCCGGCAACTGCGTCCAGGCCCTCAAGGACGCCTGGTCCAGCCCCGGCAGGTACGTCTTCGTCTCCGGCAACGCGAAGATCGCGGGCGAGCCGAGCGTCGTCGTCCAGTCGGCCTACGAGCGCGCGGAAGCCGCGGACGTGCGGCCCACCGACGCGCAGGTGATCATCACGTGGGGCTACACCGACTTCGGCGCGGCGGGCGCCGTCGCCAGCCGGACGCACGTCGACGACCTCGACATCACCCAGGTCACGTTCGCGAACGGCGTGAGGCTGAACCTGAAGAAGACCGACTTCGAGGCGGACACGATCCACGTGTCGGCCCGCCTAGGGACCGGCCAGCTCACGGAACCCCCCTCCGAGCCCGGCCTGTCCACGTACGCGAGGCTCACGTTCGGCGCGGGCGGCCTCGGCAAGCACAGCGTCGACGACCTTGAGCGGGTCCTCGCGGGCAAGACTGTCGAGAGCGAGTTCTCGTCGGGGCCCGACGCCTTCGTCGTCTCCGGCAAGACGAACAAGGAGGACATGACGACTGAGTTCCAGCTGCTCGCGGCCGAGATCTCCGACCCGGGCTACCGCCCCGAGGCGATGCGCGTCGCGACCAAGCGCATCAGCGAGGCGTACCTGTCCTTTGACCACACGCTGCAGGGCCCGCTCGCCCTGAAGGTGCAGAACATCCTCGCAAGCGGCGACCCGAGGTTCGGGCTCCCGTCGAAGGACCAGATGCTCGCCCTCAACCTGGACAAGCTGAAGGCTTGGCTCGCTCCGCAGCTGGCGTCAGGGGCCCTCGAGGTCTCGGTCGTCGGCGACATCGACATCGACGCCGTCATCAAGGCCGTCGGCGCGACGCTCGGCACGCTCCCCAGGCGCGACGCCAAGCCCGCGCTCGACGACCTGCGCAAGGTCTCCTTCCCGTCGGACCCCTTCACGAGGGAGTTCGGCATCGACTCGAAGATCCAGAAGGCCCTCGTCGGGGTTTACTACCCGACGGCCGACGGCATGGACGTGCGGCGGGCGCGCCGGCTGAACCTCCTGGCCGAGGTGTTCTCCGACCGCCTGCGCGTGAAGGTGCGCGAGCAGATGGGCAGCACCTACGCCCCGTCGGTGCAGTGCACCGCCAGCGACATCTTCCCGGGATACGGCTACCTTTCCGCGGCGGTCGAGGTGGACCCGACGCGCGCAAAGGAGATCCAGGATGTCGTGGTCGCCGTCGCTGCCGACCTCCAGGCGAACGGCGCGACCCAGGACGAGCTCGCGCGCTCGCTCAACCCCACGATGAAGCACATCGAGGAGTCCGAGCGCACCAACGGCTACTGGATGACGGTGCTCACGCGCAGCCAGGAGAAGCCGGAGGTCCTGGACTGGGCGAGGACGCGCCGAGCGGACTTCGCCTCGATCTCCACGGCGGACATCTCCTCGCTGGCCAAGGCCTACCTCGCCCCGGAAGAGGCCTCGCGCGTCATCGTTCGGCCCTATGCGGCGCAGGCCGGAGCCGGCCCCCTGCGGGTGGCGCCGGCCCCGGTCGTCACGCCGCCGCCCGACGGCATGTAGCCGCCCAGGGCGCGGCCTTCAGGCCCTTCCGAAGACCAGCGACGCGTTCGTCCCGCCGAAGCCGAAGCTGTTGGCGAGCGACGCGTCGACCCGCTTCTTCACGGCGGTCCCCGCCGTGAAGTCGAGGCCCAGGGCGGCGCACGCGGGGTCCAGGTTCTCGAGGTTGATGGTGGGCGTGACGACGCCCCTGTCTATCGCCAGCACGGCCGTGAACGCGCCGAGCGCCCCGGCCGCCCCCAGCAGGTGACCGGTCATCGACTTGACGGCGCTCACGTGCAGGCCCTCGCGGCTCCCCGCGAAGACCGAGGCGATCGCGGCGGCCTCCTCCCCGTCGCCGCCCGGCGTCGACGTGGCGTGCGCGGAGACGTAGCCCACGCGCCCCGCGTCGATCCCGGCGTCGTCCAGGGCGAGCTGCATCGACCTGCGGGACCCCTCGGCGTCCGGCGCGAGCGAGGAGAGATGGTGGGCGTCCGCGGTCGCGCCGTAGCCAAGCAGTTCGGCGTAGATCCGGGCGCCGCGCCTCCTGGCAAACTCCATCTCCTCGAGCACGAAGACGACCGCGCCCTCGCCGATCACGAACCCGTCCCGCGCGGCGTCGTAGGGGCGCGAGGCCCTCTGCGGCTCGTCGTTGCGGGTCGACAGCGCCTTCATCTGCGCGAAGGCGCCCACGGCCACCTGGGTGATGACCGCCTCGGCGCCCCCCGCGATCATGACGTCGGCGTCGCCCCGCCGGATCGCGCGGGCGGACTCGCCCAGCGTGTGCCCGCTGGTCGCGCAGGCCGAGGCGATGCTCATGTTGGGCCCGCGGCAGTTCAGGACGATGGCAAGCTGGCCGGCGAGGATGTTCGGCGCGGACTGAAGGATGAAGAAGGGCGAGATCTTGCGAAACCCACCCACCCGCCAGGTCTCGTGCATCGCCACGATTTCGGGCAGGCCCCCCAGGCCGACGCCCAGGTTGACCCCGATCCGCTCCGAGGGGACCAGCGAGCGGTGGGCGTCGAGCCCGGAGTCAATATAGGCCTCGAGGCCGGCCCCGACACCCAAGTGGCTGAATCGGCCTAATTTACGCACATCCTTGGGTGAAAGGGGCGCCGTGACGGGATCGGTCCCCGCTCCGCGCGGGTAGACGGGCTCGCGCAGGGGCAGTGTCGGGTCGTATTCCCGGACCTCGCCCGCAATTCTGGCTGTGCAACCTGTTGCATCAAAGCGGGTTATTGGGCCAATTCCGCTGCGGCCGGCCGCAAGTGCCTCCCACGTCGAGGCCGCGCTCAGGCCCACGGGCGTGACGGCGCCAAGGCCTGTGATGGCCACTCTGCGGGTAGTAAGTGAAGCCGGCATGGTACCTAAAGGACACGAGGTCTTGGCCGTTAGGCAAGTCTTTGACTTTGCCCCCCCCGTCTGATCGGATGGGCGGCTCTCCACGATGCAGCAGCTTCACGCCTACTGGCGCATGGATTACATTGAGGCGCCCCGCTACCCGGCATCGATGAAGCGGCCGTTCACGGACCTGCCCAAGATGGGTGACGACCGGGCCGCCCTCATCGTCCACAGGACCCGCCTGTCCTACCTGGTCCTGAACCGCTTCCCGTACAACCCCGGGCACCTCCTCGCCGTCCCGTTCCGGGAGGTCGTCGAGATCGAGGAGCTCTCGGCGGCGGAGCGGGCCGACCTCATGGAGGTGATCACCTTTGCCCGGAGGCTCCTGGCGGAGGCGATGAAGCCCGACGGGATCAACATTGGCTTCAACCTCGGGTCGGCCGCCGGCGGCAGCATCGCGCACCTCCACGGCCACATCGTGCCGCGCTGGAACGGCGACAACAACTTCATGCCCGTCGTGGGGCAGACCCGCGTCCTTCCCCAGTCGCTCGAGGCGACCTGGGAGCGCCTCTCGGGCTGCGTGGCCACGCTGGCCCCCAATCCCTGACCCAGGAACCGCCCGTGCCCGCGAAGACGCTTCATTTCCAGAGCCCGAGGCACCTGAGCCTGCTCTATGCCGGGAAGGCCGAGAACCTGACCCACGCGGAGCGCGCTCTCGGGGTGAAGCTCGTGACGCGGGAGGACTGGCTGAAGATCGAAGCCGACACGGGGCCGCTGGCGCGCGCCGAGGAGTTCTTCGCCTTCCTGGACGCGGCGCGGGGCCAGGGGATGACCATCAGGACCCCCGATTTCGCCCGGATTGTCGACTCCTTCGGCAGGGGCGAGGCCGGCCGGTGGCAGACGCTCCTCGACGAGCCGCTCGTGATCGCCACGAACCGCAAGAGCGTCGTCCCCAAGACCATCGGCCAGAAGGAATACCTCAAGTCGGTGCTCGGCCAGCCGATCGTCTTCGGGATCGGCCCCGCGGGCACGGGCAAGACCTACCTCGCCATGGCCGCGGCCGTCTCCGCCCTCCTCAACCACGAGGTGGAACGGATCGTGCTCACCAGGCCCGCGGTCGAGGCCGGCGAGACCCTCGGATTCCTGCCGGGCGACCTGCGCGAGAAAATCCTCCCCTATCTTCGGCCCCTCTATGACGCGCTCCACGACATGCTGGACCCCGAGGAGGTCGTGAAGATGACCGAGAAGGGTGTCATCGAGATCGCGCCGCTCGCGTACATGCGGGGCCGCACGCTCTCGCGGGCCTTCGTCGTCCTGGACGAGGCGCAGAACACCACGCCCGAGCAGATGATGATGTTCCTGACCCGCCTCGGCGAGGACTCGAGGATGGTCGTGACCGGCGACATCACCCAGATCGACCTGCCGCGCTCCAAGCTCTCGGGGCTCCTCGAGGTGCGCCAGATCCTCAAGGACGTCCCGGGAATCGTCTTCCACACCTTCACCGGCGAGGACGTCGTGCGCCACCCGCTCGTGCAGCGGATCATCGAGGCGTACGACCGGTACAAGAACCCGATGGCCGGCGCCGCACCCGCCGGGCCGCACTGACATGTCGGTCCGCAACCAGCTCAGGCTCCTCGTGGGCGGCCTCGGCGCGCGCCGGGGGGACCCGAAGTCCTCCCCCGCCCCGGGCTTCAGGGACTTCCTCGAGAGGAGCCGGCTCGTCGCCGGCCTCATCTTCGTCGTGACCGTGGCGGCGATCGTCGTCGTGAGCTCGGCGGGGATGAGGGTGCTCGACCTGCCGGTCCTGCCCAACCAGATAGCGCCGGTCAGGATCGTCGCGGGATTCCCCTTCTCCTACGTGAGCACGGAGCGCACCCAAGCCGAGCGGGAGCAGCGCCTCGCCGCGCTGCCCCCCATCTACCGGCTCGACATGGCCCCGCTCGACGCCTTTGAGGGCGGCGCGCGCGCCCTCCTCGGCAAGCTCGCGGCCTTCGAGGCCGCCCACCCGGACCCGTCCGCGATGTTCTTCGACCGGCGCAAGGCGCTCGGCGCGATCGCGGACGACTTCAACGCGCGCGGCCCCTACGAGACGAACGCCGACGACCTCGCCGCGCTGCTGACCGCGGGCGACGCGGCCGCGCGCGCGGCGCTCTTCGAGAACGGGTTCGCGGCCCTGCGCCAGATCTACAGCGAGGGTGTCCACGACAGCACGGTGTCCGGGGGCGCGCCGGACTCGGTCATGATGTACGAGGTCGAGAGGCCCTCCGGGGGCGTCGCGGCGCGCTCGGTCCAGTCGCTCGAGGACGCCCTCACTTTCCTGCGGGTGAGCCTTGCCTCGGAGGGCGTGCCAAAGCCCGCCGCGCAGGCCCTCTTCCGCCTCTTCCGCGGGGGCATCCAGTCCAACCTCGTGTACGACCGCACGGCGGCGTCGGCCCGCGAGGCCGAGGTCCTGGGCAAGCTGCGGCCGGTGACCGTGAAGGTGGCCACGGGCAAGACGCTGGTCGACGCCGGGGAGCGCGTGACCGAGGACCAGTACGAGATGGCGACGGCGTACCGCCGGGCCGCCATGGAGGGCGGGTCCGCGGAGCTGGACGACGGCCTCGAGCTCTTCGGCCGGGTCCTGCTCGTCCTCGCGATGGTGCTCGCGTCGATCATCTACGTCCGGCTCGAGGATCCCGAGACCCTGGCGAGCAACGTGCGCCTCGGCCTCCTCGCGCTCGTCGTCATCTTCAACCTCGCGCTCGTGCGCGCGGTCTACTCGGTCGGCGGGGCCGAGCTCTTCGTGCGGGACGCGACGTGGGCCTCCGCGCTCCCTTACGTCGCGCCGACCGCGCTCGCGCCCCTTATCGTCGCCATCCTGATCGACGCCGGCTCGGCGATCTTCATGGCGCTCCTGATCTCGATCTTCACGGGAGTCATCTACGGCAACAGGCTGGACCTGCTGGTCCTCACCTTCCTCGCCTCGATGGTGGCCATCTTCGGCTGCCGCCATGCCCGCCGGCGCGGCAGCGTCGTCAGGGCCGCAGGGATGGGCGGCCTGACCGTGGCCGCGTTCGCGGCGCTGATCGGCGTGGCCCAGCAGACGCCGCTCGAGACGCTCGGGTGGCAGATGGCGGCCGGGCTCCTCACGGGGCTTCTCACTGGCGTCGCGGTCGTCGGCCTCCTTCCGGTCCTGGAGGCGCTCTTCAAGCGCACGACCGACATCACCCTCCTCGAGCTGACGGACTTCAACCACCCGCTCCTGCGCAGGATGCAGCTCGAGGCCCCCGGCACCTACCACCACTCGCTCGTCGTGGCCCAGCTCTCCGAGAACGCGTGCAACGCGATCGGAGCCAACCCGCTCCTCGCCCGCGCCTGCGCGCTCTTCCACGACATCGGCAAGACGGCGAACCCGGCGTACTTCACCGAGAACCAGCGCAACTCCGGCAACCCCCACAACGAGAAGGACCCGGCCGTCTCGGCCGCGATCATCCGCCAGCACGTGGCGGACGGCGTGGACATGGCGGTCCGCAACCACCTTCCCCGCGCGGTGATCGACGTGATCCGCCAGCACCACGGCACGACGCTCGTGAAGTTCTTCTACGAGCGGGCCCTGGCGATGTCGCAGTCCCCGTTCCCGGGGGTTGAGCCCCCCGCCGTGCCCGACACCCCGTTCCGCTACGAGGGGCCCAAGCCCCAGTTCAAGGAGAGCGCCGTCGTCTCGGTCGCCGACGGGGTCGAGGCCGTCACGCGCTCGGTGAGGACGATAACGGCGGAGAAGCTCGGCGCCCTGATCGAGCGCCTGATTGCCGACCGCGTGGCCGATGGGCAGCTCGACGAGGCGCCCCTCACGTTCGAGGACCTGGCGAAGATCCGCAACAGCTTCACCTTCACGCTCCTGAACATGCTCCACTCCCGGGTGGCCTACACGTCGGCCACCGACCTGCCGAACGAGGCGAAGGCGTGAAGCAGGGCGGGCGCGCCGTGCGGGTCGCGAACCGGCGCAGGGGCCTGCGGCTGGACAGGGCCGCGCTCGCCCGGGCCGTGGGCCTCCTCGACCTTCACGCCGGCAGGTTCAACGGGGGATGCCCGGCGGGTGAGCTGTCGATCGCGTTCCTGTCGGACCCCGCGCTGGCCCGCCTCCACGGCAGGTTCCTCGGCGACCCGTCCGCCACCGACGTGATCACGTTCGAGGGCGATTCCCAGAGAGGAACCGCGGGGGAGGTCTGCGTCTCCGTCGACGCGGCCGCGCGCGCCGCGGGAAGGGCCGCGCGGAGGTTCTCGGACGAGGTCACCCTCTACGTCGTCCACGGCTGGCTCCACCTCGCGGGCTATGACGACACGCGCCCCGGGCCCAAGCGATCCATGCGCCGCGCCGAGGCCCGCGCGATCGCGCTCCTGCGCCGATCGGGGTCGATGCCCCTGTTCAAGCTGGCCTAGGCGCCCTGCGGCCGATACCAAAAGCCTCCGCTCCATGTCCGAACCGATCCCGCCCGCCTCCCGGTACGTCACGCTCAGGAATGCGTTCTTCTCAGGCGTCATCCTGGTGGCCCCGCTCTGCCTGACGGTCTGGGTGTTCGCCAAGATCGTCGACTTCGTGGGCGGCGCCTTCAAGCCGCTCTTCCTCGTCTTCGTCCCCGCGTCGCTCAGCACCCGGCCGAGCCTCGACACCGTCTGGGAGATCCTCTCGACCCTGATCGTCATCGTCCTCGTGACGCTCCTCGGCTACGTGTCGCGCTACGTCTTCGGGAAGTTCTTCTTCAGCATCGGCGACCGCTTCATCCAGACGATCCCCGGCGTCAGCGCCGTCTACAACACGGTCCGCCAGATCGTTAACACGTTCAGCTCCCAGAGCCGGCACATGTTCAACAAGGTGGTCCTGGTCGAGTTCCCGCGGGAGGGATGCTGGACCATCGGGTTCCTGACGAACACGGTGCAGGGCGAGGCCCAGGCAAAGTCGGGCGACGAGGTGTGGACGGTGTTCGTCCCGACGACGCCCAACCCGACGAGCGGCTTCCTCCTCATGCTGCCGAGGAGGGACATCGTCGAGCTGGACATGCCGGTTGGCGAGGGGATGAAGATGATCATCTCGGGCGGAGCGGTCGTGCCGACGTGGCCCGCGCCCGAACACGTGAAGAGCCGCGAGGCGAGATAGCCCGCGGCCCGATTCCCGGTGCCAGGCCAGACCCTGACGACTGAGGCGTTCGTGATCGAGAAGCGTCCCCCGACGGACGCGTTCCAGGCGTTCGGCCTCTTCTCGCCCGAGCACGGCAACCTGCTTGCTCTTCAGCGCGTGCCGCGCAGGCACTCCCCCGCGCACGTCGCGCCCGACCTCTTCGACGCGGTCGCCGTGATGCTCGAGAGCTCTAACCAGGGGCGCAGCTGGTTCGTGAAGGAGGTGCGGATCGCGAGGCGCCGATCGGGGATCGGCAGGAGCTACGACGCCCTGCGCTTCGCCAGCGCGCTCGCTGCGGTGGTGAGCCGCAACCCCGTGCACGAGGAGAGCCGCGGGAGCGTGGCGCGCATGCTGTCGACGGCGCTCGACGCCCTCGACTCGGGGGCGAGGCCGGACGCCGTCCACCTGAAGAGCCTGTACCTCTTCGCTCGGGACGAGGGCTACCCCGTGGCGCAGGAGTGGCTGCCGGGCCTCGGCGCGGCCGACCTCGCGGTCGCCCGGGCCGTCCTCAACCGCCCCCTGAGCGCTCAGGACTCCGCCGCGGACGACGTGGCCCGCATCAGGCGAAGCCTCGAGCGCTACCTCGGCGAGAACACGGAGATCATCATCCCGTGAGGTTCGACCTCGACCAGCGGCGGGCGCGCATGAGCGTCGGCGACCTCTCCGACTTCTCCATCGGCCCGGTGGGATCGGTCGGGGGCTCGGGCGGCATCTGGCGGGCGCAGCTCGGGACCCACTGGCACAACGAGCTGAGGGCGCAGGTCGTCTCAGAGGGGGCCGACGCCGAGTTCGAGGTGCCGGTCGAGGGCGAGATCTCGCGCAGGGGCTGGGTCATCGCGCTCACGGGCCGGATCGACCAGGTCGTCCGGGTCGGCGGCAGGCCGGTGCTGCGCGAGATAAAGACCGTCACCCGCGCGCTCCCGACCGCCGAGGGCGAGCTGCGGGCCGACTACCCGGGGTATTTCGCGCAGCTGGCCGCGTACGCGGCCCTGCGCGGCGCCGGCGAGGCGGGCGAGCTCGTCTTCGTCGAGACGGACACGGGCCTCGCGCAGGTGGTGGCGCTCGGCGCCCACGACGAGCGCCTCCTCGCGGAGAGGCTCGACCGGGTCGCGGAGTTCCTCGACCTGCGGCTGCGGGCCCGCGAGCGCCTGCGCGGCCTGCGGTTCAGGCCGGCGTTCCCCGCCCCGCGCGAGGGCCAGGTCGAGGCCGCGGCGGAGCTCGACCAGGCGGTCCGCGGCGCGCAGTCGGCGATCCTCCTCGAGGCGCCGACCGGTTTCGGCAAGACGGGCCTGCTCCTCGAGTGCGCGCTCGGCGGCCTCAGGGAGGGCCTGTTCGAGCGGGCGCTCTACGTGACGGGTAAGTCGACCGGGCAGATCCAGGTCGCGGAGACGCTTCGGATGATGACGGAGCCGGGCGCCGACCTTGGGCCCGGCGCGCCGGTCGCCGCGTGGCACGTGCGCAACAAGGCCGAGCACTGCGTCAACACCGTCTTCCAGTGCGTGCGCGAGGCGTGCGCCTACCTGGACGGGGCCGAGGATCGGTGGCCGGCGAGCGGCCTGTCCCGGTTCTATCTGCTGGACGGGCAGCCGAGGGACCTGCCCTCTCTCCGGAGCGCCGGCATCGGTGCCCGGATCTGCCCGTACGAGATCACGCGCGCCGCACTCACCTTCAACGACGTTTGGATCGGCGACTACAACTACGTGTTCGCGCCCGGAAGCCGCGGGCTGTTCTACGACAGGCCGGGCTTCGACCCGGCGAGGACGCTCCTCATCATCGACGAGGCCCACAACCTCTCGTCGCGCGTCGCCGACGCCTACTCTCACGCATTCTCCCGCGCTGACGCGCGCACGGTGTGCGACGCCCTTAGGGACACCGGGGCCCCATCCGGCCTCGTGGCGTCGTGGGACGCCTGGGCGCGCCTCCTCGAGTCGCGGACCCGGGCGCCGGCCCTCACGGAGGGCGAGGAGCAGGACGCCCGCGAGCGCCTCGCGGCCCTCGCGGAGGGGGCCGGCACCTATCCCGTCGACTACGCCGAGCTCGGGCCCGCCGTGTCCGGCCACATCTGGAGCATCCCGTCCTTCACGGAGCAGCTCGCCTCGATGGAGGTCCCGAGGCTCTGGTGGAGCCCGGAGGACGGCGCCCTCTCGGTCACCTGCCTCGACGCCTCCCACGCGATCGGCTCGTCCCTGCGCGAGTTTGGCGGCGTCATCCTGGCGACCGCGACTCCGGGTCCCGCCGACCGCTTCGCCCAGGCCTGCGAATCCCCGGCCATGCAGCATGTCCGTGCGGCAACGCCCTGGAGGGACGGTGCCTACGACGTCGCCGTCGACCTGCGGGTCGACACCACCTTCCAGCAGCGCCAACGCCACATCGGCACGACCGCGCGGACCGTCAGCGCGCTCCACGCGAGCGCGGGGGGCGCGCCTATCGCGGTCTTCTTCCCGAGCTTCGCGTATGCCGAGGCGGTAGCGCGGGAAGTCGAGGCGGCGTCGCTCCAGCCACGCCGAAGCGACCTGTCCTCCCAGAACGCCTGGATAGGCGCCCACCTCGGCGAGGGCCGGGCCCTCTTCCTTGTCCTCGGCTCGGGCTTTGCCGAGGGGATCGACCTCCTTGGGGGTCGGGTGTCCCACGCGATGGTGGTCGGGCCCGCCCTTCCCGAGGTGAACCCAGTCCAGAGGGCCCGGCTGGCGGCGTTCGCGGAGCTGGGAAGGGACGCCGCCTTCGACCGGGTGTACCGGATCCCCGGGATGCAGAAGGTGAACCAGGCGCTCGGCCGGCTGGTGCGGGCGCCGGGCCAGAGGGCGCGCGTGCTCCTGCACTGCAGGCGCTTCGCAGAGCCGGGCTACGAATGCCTCCTCGCCCCCGAATACCGCTCGGGACGGCGCATCCTCGAGGACGACGACCTCCCCGCGTGGATCGCAAGCGGCCCTTAGACCTATTTCTCTTTACCGGGGCTCCCCCCGCATGCAGTACTTGGCGCAGTGGCTCCGCCCAAGACCATCGGCTCCCGCGAGGTTCACGCCGCCATAGAACGGCTCGCCGCTGCCATTAAGGCCCGCCATTCAAAGACGGAAGGTCTTCTGGTGCTTGGCATTGCAAATGGGGGGATCCCCCTTGCCCGCCGCCTGTGCGCCCGGCTGGGGATCAAGCGGGTCGGCGACCTGGACATTTCCTTCCACCGGGACGACATCGGCAAGCACCCGATCCCGAAGGAGTTCACGCCGACGCTGCTGCCGGGCGACGTGAACGCGGCGACGGTCCTCCTGGTCGACGACGTCCTCTTCAGCGGGCGCACCGTGAAGGCCGCCCTGGACGAGCTCTTCGACCACGGCCGGCCGGGGCGGGTCGAGCTGGCGGTGCTGGTCGACCGGGCGAGCCGCAAGCTGCCGATCGTCGCCGACTTCACCGGGACCACGATCGCCGCGGGGGAGAACGAGGACGTGATCGTCACGCTGGGCGACGACCCGTCGAAGGACATGATCGAGATCCGCGCCCGGGCGCCGAGGGCCCCCCGCGCCGCCGCCCTGCGATGACCTGGACCCGCAAACACCTCATCACGATCGAGGAGCTCAGCCTGAGGGAGATCGAGCAGATCCACGCCACGGCGTCCGCCTTCAAGAAGATCCTCGGGCGCAACGTGAAGAAGGTGCCCGCGCTGCGCGGCAAGACGATCGTCAATCTCTTCCTCGAGCCGAGCACGCGCACGCGCCTCGCCTTCGACATGGCCGCGAAGCGCCTGAGCGCGGACGTGATCGCCTTCGATGCGTCGAGCTCCTCGACGCAGAAGGGCGAGACCCTGCGGGACACGGCCGAGAACATCCAGGCGCTCAACGCCGACATGATCGTGATCCGCCACGCCGCGGCGGGCTCCCCCCTCTACCTGAGCAAGATCCTGGACATCCCCGTGATCAACGCGGGCGACGGCGCGCACGAGCACCCCACCCAGGGCCTCCTCGACACCTTCACGATGAAGGAGCACCTCGGGTCCCTCAAGGGCCGCAAGGTCGCGATCCTGGGCGACATCCTCTTCAGCCGCGTGGCGCGCTCGAACATCCACGCCCTGACGAAGATGGGCGCCGCCGTGACGCTGGTCGGCCCCTCCACCCTCGTCCCGCACGGCTTCACGACGCTCGGCGCGCAGGTGTCCCACGACCTCAAGTCGGCGCTCGCCGACGCCGACGTCGTCATGCTTCTGCGGATCCAGCATGAGCGCCAGGGCCACCGGCACTTCCCGTCCCTCGGGGAGTACACAAGCATGTTCGGGCTCAACAAGACCCGCGCCTCCTGGCTCAACCCCCACGCCATCATCATGCACCCCGGGCCGATCAACCGCGGCGTCGAGATCGACAGCGAGCTGGCCGACGGCGAGCGCAGCGTGATCCTCGAGCAGGTCACCAACGGCATCGCGGTGCGCATGGCCGTCCTCTACCTGTGCGCGGGCTACCAGCCCGAGCACGTCATCTCCTCAACGCAGTAGCACGCGCCCATGCCCGCACTCTGGATCAGGAACGCACGCGTCATAGACCCCGCCGCCAAGCGCGACGCGGTCGGCGACCTCTTCGCGCGGGATGGCAGGATCGTCGCCTCGCTGGCGGCCGCCGACAAGGCGAAGGCCAGGAAGATCGACGCCCGCGGCCTCGTGGCCTCGCCCGGGCTCGTCGACATCCACGTCCACTTCCGCGAGCCCGGCCAGACCCACAAGGAGACGATCGCGACGGGCTCCAGGGCGGCGGCCGCCGGCGGGTTCACGACCGTCGTCTGCATGCCGAACACGACGCCGACGGCGGACAACGCGGGCACCATACAGTTCATACTGGACGCCGTGCGCCGGGACGCCGTCGTCAAGGTGCTGCCGACGGGCTGCATCACGATCGGGATGAAAGGCGACACGCTGGCGCCGATCGGGTCCCTCAAGCGGGCCGGGGTCGTCGCGATCACGGACGATGGCGACTGCGTGCAGTCCAACGAGCTCATGCGCCGTGCGATCGAGTACGCGAAGATGTTCGGGCTGCCCGTCATGGACCACTGCCAGGACCAGTCGATGACCGAGGGCGCCGTCATGAACGAGGGCGACATGTCCATCCGCCTCGGGCTGCGCGGCTGGCCGAACGCGGCCGAGGACGTGATCGTCTCGCGCAACGTGATCCTCTCGGCCTACACGGGCGCGCACATCCACATGCAGCACATCTCCTCCGCGCTCTCGGTCGAGATCGTGCGCCGCGCGAAGGCGGACGGCGTCCGGGTGACGGCCGAGGCCACCCCGCACCACATCGCCTTCACGGACGCGTCCCTCGCGACCTACGACACGAACTTCAAGATGAACCCCCCGCTGCGCACGGAGGCCGACCGGAGGGCCATCATCGCGGGGCTGCGGGACGGGACACTCGACTGCATCGCCACCGACCATGCGCCGCACACGGACTACGAGAAGGACAAGGAGTTCGACTACGCCCCGAACGGCATCATCGGCCTTGAGACATCCCTCGCCGTCGTCCTGGAGGTCCTCGTGCGCCAGAACAAGTTCAGGCTGCCGCACGTGGTCGACCTGATGACACGCAGGCCCGCGAGCCTCCTCGGGCTCCCGGCGGGCACCCTCGCGACCGGCGCGGCCGCGGACATCTGCCTCTTCGACCCCGACGAGGCGTGGACCTACGACGCCAAGGCCGGCCAGAGCAAGTCGAGCAATTCGCCGTGGAACGGCCGGGAGCTCAGGGGACGCGTCAAGACGACGATCGTCGACGGCCGGGTCGTCCATCCGTCCGCGGCGTCGTGATCCAGGCCGACCAGCTGACCCCCGTCCAGGTCGCGGCCGCGGGCCTCGAGATCGCGCTTCTCGCCTGCGGCGTCGCCCTCATCCTGTGGCTGACGCTGAGCGCACGGGGCCGCTCCCGCCTCGCCGTGCGCCTTCCGGCGTGGGAGCTGCCGCTGGTGGACTTCTGCTGCTACGCGTTCTTCGCGATCCTAGGATTCCTGGTCTCAAGCGCCGTGTCCGGGATCATCCTCAGGTACGTCAGGCTGGACGCGGACCAGACGATGGTCCTCGGGGGGTTCGTCCAGGACGCCGGGCTCCTCCTCGGGATCGGCTGCTTCCACTTCTTCTACCGCGGCGGCGCATGGGACGCCGCCACGAGGGGGACGATCCTCGCGTCGCTCAAGAGCGGGCTTGTGACATTCCTCGTCGTGCTGCCCCTCGTCGTCGGCGCGGAGCTCGCCTGGGAATTCGTCCTCACCCGCCTCGGCCTTCCCATGGAGAACCAGGACCTGATGGACATCCTGCAGCGGGCGCATTCGCCGTGGCTGGTGGCCTCGCTCGTGGCGGTCGCGACCCTGGTCGCCCCCGTCGCGGAGGAGCTCGTCTTCCGCGTCGGCCTCTTCAGGTATTTCCGGACCCGCTCCCCCCGCTGGGCCGCCCTCCTCTTGACCTCGGTCCTGTTCGGGGCCCTCCACGTGCACTGGGGCGGGAAGTTCGAGGGCCTGCCGAGCCTCGCGCCCCTCGTCGTCCTCGCGGGGGTGTTCTGCCTCGCCTATGAGCGCACGGGGCTCATCGGCACGACGATCGTCGCGCACGCGCTCTTCAACCTGAACACCTTCGTACAGGTGGTGGCGGGATTCGGCTCGTGAAGGCCCTTCCCCTATTCTCGAGGACGCGTCGCGGCTCCGTCGGCTCCGTGGGCGAGGAGGCGCTGATCGCGTCCGTGCGGCGCTGGCTCGGCCGGGCGTCGCCGGCCTCCCCCGCCGGCATCGGCGACGACTGCGCCGTGATCCGCCCGGCTCGGGGCCGCGAGCTCCTCACCGTCGATCCCGTGATCCACGGGGTCCATTTCGACGGGCGCGTCCCCCCGCGCGAGGTCGGCGCGAAGCTCCTCAAGCGCAACCTGAGCGATATCGCCGCCATGGGCGGGCGCCCGCGCGCGGCGGTCGTCGCCCTCGCCCTCGAGCCGCGGGTGTCCCTCGCCTGGCTCGCGGAATTCCACCGCGGTCTCGCCCGGGAAAGCCGGCGCCACGGGGTTCCCATCGTCGGGGGCGACGTTGCCCGGCTTCCCGCCGGGTTCGTCGCCACGCTCGCCCTCGCTGGCGAGGCCCGGGGGCGCGTCCTCACGAGGACGGGCTCAAGGGCCGGCGACTGGATCTACGTGACGGGCTCCCTCGGGGGCAGCCTTGCGAGCGGCCACCACCACCTCTTCGAGCCGAGGCTTGCCGAGGGCGCGTGGCTCGCGCGGCGGGCCGAGGTGCGCGCCATGATGGACGTGAGCGACGGGCTGGCGAAGGACCTCGCGGCCCTGACGCCGCGGGGCGCCGCCCCGGCGATCTACGGCTCCATGCTCCCGAGGCGCAGGGGCTCCAGCGTCCGGGGCGCGCTCGGCGACGGCGAGGACTACGAGCTCCTCTTCAGCGTGGCCTCGGGAACGAGGCGCGACGCCTTCTCGGACCGGTGGCGCAGGGCGTTTCCGCGCACGCGGCTCACCTGCATCGGGAGGTTCGTGCGCGCGGGCGCAGTCCCGCCTGATGCGCTCAGCCTGGAGGACTTCAGCGGCTATGAGCATCTCCGATAGGCTGAGGGCGGGCGCCCTGACGCTCTCCGCCGAGGAGACGCGGGCCCTGGCCGCCGCGTGGGCGGCGGAACTTCCGGCTGACGCGACCGTCGCGCTCCACGGCGACCTCGGCGCGGGCAAGACCACATGGGTGCAGGGCCTCGCGCTCGGGTTCGGGATCGAGGAGCCCGTGACGAGCCCCACGTTCACGATCTACACGCTCCACCAGGGAAGGGAGCGCATGCTCGCGCACCTCGACGCCTACCGCCTGGGATCCGCCGAGGAGGCGGAGGACCTGCTCCTCCACGAATTCCTGGTGAGCCCCTGGTGCCTCGCCGTCGAGTGGCCGGACAAGCTGCCCGGCTGGATTCCCACGGACGCGCTGCACCTGGACTTCGACATCGAGGCCGACGGGCGGCACTCGGTGCGGCTGCGCCCGTAGCGGCTAGGCGACCGGGGGAAGGTCCGACTCCGAGCCGATGGCGGGGGCGACCGGCTCGGGCACGGGCGGCTCGACGACATCCGGCGAGGGATCGGGATCCTGCGCGGCGGCCGGCGCCTCGACGGCCCGGGGGGCGGGCGGCGCCTCGGCGGGAGCCGGCGGCTCGGCGGCGCGCGGCGCCTCGGGGAAGTTCTCCGGGTCGTTCTCCTCGGCCTCGACCTCCTTCTTGCGCGCCTCGACCATCGCCGGCGGCGCGTAGAGGCCGCCGTCGATGAACTCGGTCACATAGCCCTCGCGCACGAGCCAGATCAGGTCGCCCTGCATCCGGATGATCTTCTCCCTCTGCTCCGGGGTGACGGTGGTTCCCTCGGCGGGGGCCCCGATCCCGAGCATCTTCTGGGCGAGCTCCCCCGCCTTGACGAGCGGGTGCTCCTCGATGAACGAGATCAGGCTGCCGATGCTCTCGCCGAACGCCTGGCCCGGGACGCGGAACTTGCGCTTGACCGCGCAGACGTACGAGACGCCCTTCGATCCCTTCTTGAATATCGTGAAATGCTCGCGCCTGAGCCGGCCCCGGAGCTGGTTCGCCGTGTCGAGGGGGAACCGCAGCTGGCGCTCGTAGGCGCCCTCGATGGCCATCAGGATCTCCCCGCGGGGCATCGTGTCCAGCACCTTGCCGTGGAAGCGCGCGCTGTCGACGGCCTTGACGACGGAGTCGCGTGCGGTGGCGAGCAGGTGCGCCCGCGCGTCCTCTGGGCTGTCGAAGGCCGGCGCCGCCTGGCCCTCGGCGACGGGCGCCTTCGAGGTGTAGCGGGTGACCTTCTTCATCTTCTCGAGCCACTGGTTCACGACCTCGGGGTCGCGCACCGTCTCGATCCGGGACTTGAAGGCCTCGAACGGCATCCGGGACACCTTCGCAGCGAAATGCTGCTGCACCAGCTGGTTGTAGCGGTGGTAGTTCGGGGGACCAAGGAGCTCGCCCGTCACGCCGCACTTGTTGATCACGAGGTAATTGCCCTTCGGCGGGTCCACCTCGACCTCGGCCTGGTCGAAGAAGCTCCCGAGGTGCGTCGCCATGACGTACGAGATCGCCGCCTCCTCGCTCTCAAACGGGACGCCGTCGGGGACGGAGATGTGGATCGGCTGCGGCGGCGCGTCGGGGCCGTTCGCGGCGCGGGGCCTGCGCTGGACGACGACCACGAAGCGGTCGGGCTTGCCAAGGACCGTGCGCGCGATCTCGAAGAGCTCGATCGTACGCGCGGAGGAGCGGATCATCTTCACCAGGGCGTTGAAGCTCACGTCCTCGGGGAAGAAGAACGCGTTGAAATAGGGGCTGTCGTAGGGCCCGCGGTCCTGCCGGTCCATGGGCGGGCCGCTGCGGCGCGGGGCGGAATAGTCGCCCGCATCCCTCCTCGGACCCCGGTCGCCCTGGCCGTCGCGCTGCGGCGCCGAGGGTGCGTCCCCGGCCGGCTTGCGGAACGCACGGCGGTCGCGGCGGTCGGGGGCACCGCCGGGCCCCCCCGAGCGGTCGTCGCGGTGGGGCCGGTCCGAATGGTCGCGGGCCTGGGCGGGAGCGTCCTTGTCCTTGGCCCACTGGGTGCCAAAGCTGAAGCCCTGCAATTGGCTTAAGTCGATCTTGTTGAAATCCGCCGTCGGATTGCCCTTGGAAGCGTCGTCGTCCATGTAGTCAGAAGTAAACGGTGCGCGTCCTGTGACAGACGCCCCCGAGTCTCCTCGATGCCGGGGCGGCGACGCAAGCGATTTTCCAGTCGACGCCGATCTGTAACCGGGAGCGCGCGCGGGGCGCGCGGGCCCCCGCCCTGGCGGCCCCCGGGCGCCTTGGCGCTGGATTGCGTCGGGGGCCGCCAGCGCTTCTCCTCGGCGACCGGCCCATGAGCGACCCCGTCCCCAAGGATTCGATAAAGAGGCTCCTGCCGTGGCTGGTCGCCGTCGCGTTCTTCATGGAGTCGCTCGACACGACGATCCTGAACACCGCGGTGCCGACCATAGCCGAGGCACTCGGGATCGCGCCGCTCAGCATGAAGGCCGCGCTGACCAGCTACACGATCAGCCTAGCCGTGTTCATCCCCATCAGCGGGTGGATCGCAGACCGCTACGGGACGCGGCGGGTGTTCCTCACGGCGATCGGCGTCTTCTCGCTTGGGTCCCTCCTGTGCGGCGTCTCGGTCAACATGCCGATGCTGGTCGCCTCCCGGATGCTGCAGGGATGCGGCGGCGCGCTCATGATGCCCGTGGGGCGGATCACGATGGTGCGGACGTTCCCGAGGGGGGAGCTGATCCGGGCGATGAGCTTCGTCGCGATCCCCGGCCTCATCGGCCCGATGATAGGGCCGCTGGCCGGCGGCCTGATCGTCGGCTACCTGCACTGGCGGATGATCTTCTTCGTCAACCTGCCGATCGGGCTCCTCGGGATGTACCTGGTCTACCGGCACATGCCGGACTACCGCGCCGAGCGCAGCGACCCGATCGACTTCGTCGGCCTCGCGCTCTTCGGCTCGGGCATCGCGCTCCTCTCCTACGTCCTCGAGGTGTTCGGCGAGCACTCGCTCACGACGAGGGAGGTCGTGTTCCTGCTGGTGCTCTCGGTCCTTCTGCTCTTCGCGTACGCGTACCACGCCCTCACGGCCGAGTTCCCGCTCCTGCGCCTGTCGCTCTTCAAGATACGCACCTTCCGGATTGCGGCCGTCGGCAGCTTCACGACGCGGCTCGGCGTGGGGGGCCTGCCGTTCCTCCTGCCCCTCCTGTACCAGATAGGGCTCGGGTACTCGGCGGTCGAGTCGGGCCTCCTCATCATGCCGCAGCCCCTCGCGGCCATGAGCCTGAAGATGCTGATGCCGAAGATCCTGACCCGGTACGGCTACCGCACCGTGCTCCTCGTCAACACGGTCGCCATCGGCGCCGTGACGATCCTTCTCATGACGGTCACTCGGGGGACCCCGGTCGCGCTGATCGTGCTCCTCGCCTTCAGCCTCGGCTTCTTCTCCTCGATGCAGTTCACGAGCATCAACACGCTCGTCTTCGCCGACCTCTCCGACGCCGAGGCGAGCCCCGGCAGCAGCATCTCCAGCACGGTGCAGCAGATGTCGATGACCTTCGGGGTCGCGGTGTCGTCCCTCCTGGCCGCCGTTTTCCTGGGGGGTGAGCACCGCGCGTCGCCCCCGGAGATGATCTCCGGAATCCACTGGACCTTCCTGGTGCTGGGCGTGATGACCATCGCCTCCGCCCTCATCTTCGTGAAGCTCAAGCCCAACGACGGCGCGGCCGTCAGCCTGCACAGGAGTCCCTAGGTGCGGCCCCCACCAAGAGAAACGGCCCTCTTCGGCTCCGGCGCGGCGCGCAGGATGTTCTGGCTCTGCGGGGCGCTCCTCGTCGCCGGCGCCTTCGCCCTGAACCGCGGGGTCCTGGACTACGGCTTCCTCTACCTGCGCGACGACGACGTCAACGTCACCCTCAACCCCCACATGGGGGGGCTGAGCGCCGACCGCCTCCGGTGGATGTTCACGGACTGGAGCTACGTGCGCCGCTACATCCCCCTCGGCTGGCTCAACTTCTCGGCGACCTACCAGGTGGCGGGGCTCGACCCGCGGCCCTACCACGCCGTGGCGCTCGGGCTATACATGGTCAACGCGGGGCTCGTCCTCGTCCTCGCGCTCCACGCGCTTCGGGTGTTCGCGCCGGGCGGGCGCGGCGGCGTGGCCCCGTGGGGCGTCGCCGCGGCGGCGCTGGCCGCGGGCTGGTGGGCGTTCCACCCCTTCAGGGTCGAGACGACGGCCTGGGTCTCCGGCAACCTCTACGGCCAGTCGATGGCGCTCCTCTTCGCGTCCCTGACCGCGTACCTGCGCACCTACCTCTCGGACGGCGGGCGCCGCGCGGCGTGGCTCTGCCTCGCCGCGGCGCTCTACGCGGCGTCGCTCCTCACCTACCCCCTCGCCCTCGGCGTGCCGTTCCTCCTGGTCGGCCTGGACTGGCTCCGCGCACGCTCGCGCGAGGGGCCGCCCTTCGGGCGCCTGCTGGCCGAGAAGGCCGCGTTCCTCGTGCCGCTCGCGGCGGTCCTCGCGGCCACGGTGGCGGCGAGGCTCAGCACCACGGCGTTCGGCGCCGTCCCTGGCATGCGCGAGCTCCCGCTCCTCTCCCGCGCCGCGCAGTCCGCCTACGTCGCCGCCTACTACATCTGGAAGCCCTGGTGGCCCACCCACCTCTCGCCGCTCTACGACACGCTCGTCGGCTTCGACCCGCTGGGCGCCCCCTTCATCCTCTCCATGGCGGCGGTCGCCGCGGCGAGCATCGGGGCCGTCCTCTGCCTGCGCACGCGCCCGGCGGTCGCGGTCCTCTGGTTCGGCTACCTCGCCACGGCCGCGCCGTTCTTCGGCCTCACCGAGAAGCCCCACATGGCGAGCGACCGCTACGGCTACTTCCTCACGGCCATGGAGGCCTGCCTCCTCGCCGCGGCCCTGGCGCGCCTGTCCGGCCCCCGCCCCCGGGTCCTCGCGGCCCTCGCCTCGCTCGCGGTCATCGCCGCCCTCGGGCGGCTGACCCACCGCCAGCTCTTCATCTGGTCGGACGACCGCCTGCAGCACGCCTACGTCGCGGCGAACCTGACCAACGCGGAGCTTCTGGACGACTTCAACAGCCGCCAGCAGATCCTCGAGTTCCTGCGCGGCAGCGAGAAGGCGGCCTCGGAGTCGGTGGCCCGGCGGCTCGCCCGCGACGCGACTGGCCAGGGGTTCCTCAGGGCGGCCGCGATCATCGCCGAGAAGAACCGGATCCGCGGCTATTACGGGCCCGTGAGCCTCCTGGCCATCCTCCACGAGCAGATGGCCGTCCGGTTCGCGAGAGCCGGAGAGCTGCGGGAATCCAACGACCACTTCGAGGAGGCGCTGCGCCTGGACGAGCGGTTCTATCAGGCGGCCTACGACCGCTCGCTCGTCCTCCTGCAGCTCGGCCGGGGCGACGACGCGCTCAGCAGCTACCTGCGCGCGGCGTTCTGGGCGTCGCCGCCCCTGCCCCGCCTCCAGAGGACGGCCTTCCTCGAGGGGCTCGCCCGCGAGGAGGACCTCGAGGGCAACCCGGCCCTCGCCCGCGCGGCCCGGGACGCCGCGGGGCGCTGAGTTTTTGGGATTTGCGCCGGGGCGAAGGCGCGCCACGATCCGGTGCAATGGAACGAGCCAATGTCCCAGCGGCCGGCCCCGCGCACGATGCGGGCGGGCTCGGGGGCCACCCGCGGGGGCTGATGACGCTCTACTTCACGGAGATGTGGGAGCGCTTCAGCTACTACGGGATGCGGTCGTTCCTCATCGTCTTCATGGTCACGGCCGCCGCGCAGGGAGGGCTCGGGTTCGACGTCAAGCGGGGCACGATCGTCTACGGGACCTACACGATGGCGGTGTACCTGCTGTCGATCCCCGGCGGTTTCCTCGCCGACAACTTCCTGGGCGCCCGGCGCTCGGTGCTCTGGGGAGGCTCCCTGATCGCGCTCGGCCACTTCGTCCTCGCGCTGCCGTCGCTCACGGGCTTCTACGCGGGCCTGGGCCTCGTCGTCGCCGGCACGGGGCTCCTCAAGCCCAACATCAGCGCGATGGTCGGCGGCCTGTACGCCCCGGGCGACGAGCGCAGGGACGCCGGGTTCTCCCTTTTCTACATGGGCATCAACCTCGGCGCCTTCATCGCGCCGCTCGTGTGCGGCTTCCTGGCGCAGAGCGACGCGTTCAAGTCGTGGCTCTCGGGCCACGGGTTCGATCCCGCGAGGAGCTGGCACTGGGGCTTCGCGGCCGCGGGCGTCGGGATGACGCTCGGGCTCGCCCAGTACGTCCTCGGCGGCAGGCGGCTCGCCCATGTCGGCGCCGCCCCCGCGGGCGGGCTCAGGCCCTGGCTCACCCTCTCGCTCGTCCTGGCCGGGACGGCCGCCCTGATGGGGCTCGTCCTGCTGTCCGACCTCGTCGGGAGCCTCGCCTGGATCCGCTACGTCTACCTCGGCGCGCCCCTGGCGGCCATCCTCTGGTTCGGGCTCAGGAGGGACGCCACCGGAAAGCGGATCGCCGCCATCCTCGTCTTCTTCGCCGCGGCAACGGTCTTCTGGGCGATCTACGAGCAGGCGGGCTCCACGATCGCGCTCTTCGGCGAATCCCTCACCGACCGGAGCCTGCCGAACGGCGGGAACTTCTCCCTCCTCGGCCACCGCTTCTCGGCGGGCGCCACGTTCCCGTCGTCGTACTTCCAGGCGGTGCCCTCCCTGTTCGTCCTCATCCTGGCGCCCCTGTTCGGGTGGCTCTGGCTGCGGATGGGGCCCCGCCAGCCGTCCAGCATCATGAAGTTCGTCCTCGGGCTCGTCTTCATCGCGGCGTCGTTCCTGTTCATGGTGCCTGCGGCCCACCTGACCGCGCAGGGCCTCGTCAGCCCCTGGTGGATCATCGTCCTCTTCTTCCTGCAGACCGTCGGGGAGATGTGCCTGAGCCCGGTGGGCCTGAGCCTCATGACGAAGCTCGCCCCGGCCGACCTGGTGGGCCTCGCCCTCGGGATATGGTTCCTCGCGTCGGCCTTCGGCAACAAGCTCGCCGGCATCCTCGCCGGCAACTTCACGGCGACCGATCCCGGGGCGCTCGCCCACTCGTTCCTGGTCCAGGCCGGCTGGATCGGCGTCACGGCCGCGGCTCTCCTCTCCCTGGTGCCCTGGGTCAAGCGGCTGATGGGGGGCGTGCGGTGATCAGGGCCTGGTTCCCCACCCTCATCTATTCCGAGCCGCTCCTGGCGTCCGGCCTCGAGCGCTTCAACGCGGACCTCGCGAAGGAGTGCCGCTCGCTCCGGGACTACGACAAAGCCGGCCGCAGCTGGTCGCGAAAGAACTACCCCGGCGGCTACACGAGCTATGCGTCGCTGAACGAGCTCCACCGCTTCTCGAGCACCTTCGCCGGCCTGGAGCGCAGGATCACCCGCCACGTGCGCGCGTACGCCCGGGCGCTCGACATGGACCTGCGCGGCCGCGAGGTCCGGATGACCGACTGCTGGGTCAACATCATGCCCCGCTCGGCGGCGCACGCCCTGCACCTGCACCCGCTCGCGTTCGTCAGCGGGACGTACTATGTCGCCACCCCCGCGGGCTGCCCGGGGATCAAGTTCGAGGACCCGAGGCTCGAGCGCTTCATGGCGGCTCCCCCTCGCCTCGCCGGAGCGAGGAAGGCGAACCAGGCCCACGTCACCTACCCCGCCGAGGCCGGCCGCCTCATCCTCTTTGAGAGCTGGCTGCGGCACGGCGTCGCCCAGAACCCCGTGGACGCGGAGAGGATCAGCATCAGCTTCAACTACAACTGGAGCTGAGGCCCGCTCCCCAGACACCCCTCCCTTGACCAGGAAAAAGGCCCCTCCCAGCGCGCTCGTGACCGGCGGCTCCCGCGGCATCGGCCGCGAGATCGCGCTCCAGCTCGCCGCCCGGGGCGTCAAGGTCGGCATCACCTACCGGGACGGCATCGCGGCCGCCGAGGAGGTCCTCGACCTGCTCCCGGGCAGGGGCCACGCCCTGTTCAGGGCCGACATGGGCGACCCCAAGGCCGTGGACCGGCTGTGGCGCGAGGCCTCGCGGCACTTCGGGACGCTGGGCATCCTCGTCAACAACGCGGGCGTGTACCGCGAGCATCCCCCCCTCACGACCGGCCTCGAGGCGTGGCGACGGGCCTGGGGGACGACCCTCGCCGCCAACCTGGTCGGCCCGTCCGACCTCTCGCTCCTCGCCGCGAAGGCGATGGCGCAGGCGGGAGGTGGTCGCATCGTCAACATCTCGTCGCGGGGCGCGTTCCGCGGCGAGCCCGAGGCCCCGGCCTACGGCGCGAGCAAGGCCGGTCTCAACGCGCTCAGCCAGTCCCTCGCCAAGGCGCTGGCCCCGAGCGGCGTCCTCGTCTTCTGCATCGCGCCCGGGTGGGTCGACACCGACATGGCCGCGGCGTCGCTCGCGGGCCCCGACGGGGCCGGGATCCTCGCCCAGCACCCGCTGGGGCGCGTGGCGTCCGCCGGCGAGGTGGCCCGGGCCGCCGTCTTCTGCGCCCTGGACGCGCCCGCGGCGATGACGGGCTCCATCCTCGACGTGAACGGCGCCTCGTACCTGCGCACCTGAGCCGCTAGCGAAGGCGCGAGAAGAGGACGATGGCGAGGCCCGTCATCCCGATGTTGGGCAGCCACGCGGCCAGCGCGGGGTCGACCAGCTGCTTCGTCGCCAGGGACGCCGCCAGGTTCTGGAGCGCGATGAAGAGGAAGAAGAGGCCGATTGCCTTGGTGACGCCGACGGCGGGGTTCACCCTCACGCCCGAGGCGGCGAACGGGATCGCGATCGCGATCACGATCAGCGGCCCGAGGATGTCCGCGATCAGGCTGTAGAAGCGCACCGCGTAGGGTATGCTCTTGGGGTTGTTCTCGCGCGTGAGGTAGTCGATCAGCTCCCGAAGCTCGGTCGAGGACAGGTCGATCGGCCTCCTGTCGATCAGCATCATGAGGCGGGGGTCCTCCTGGAACCGCGGGACGAGCTTGAGCGCGAACGGGACCGTCGAGGTGTTCTCCCTCTTGTCGGGGTCGAAGCCCATCTCGCGGCCGTCCTTGAACACCCAGCCGTGCTGCGCGGCGTCGTACCAGGCCTCGGAGGCGACGATGCGGTTCGTCTCCCGGCCCCTCACGTCCATCTCTGTCACGCTGGCCCCGTAAGCCTTCTGCGTGTACTTGCTGTACCGGTTGAAGAACCACATGCGCCGGGGATAGGGGTTGTCGAAGCCGACGCTGTAGACCGCCCCGATCAGGTCCTCGGGCACCGACTGGGCCTGCTTCTTGAACTGGAAGCCCTCCTTCATCACGCGGGCCTTCTCGACCGAGCGGGGGACCACGTAGGAGTTGAGCCAGTAGGAGATGCCGCAGCAGATGAGGCCGACGAGCCAGATGGGCGCCATCAGCCGGCAGAAGCCGACCCCCGCGGCGCGCATCGCCGTCAGCTCGTTGGCCTTGTGGAGCTTGCCGAGGACGAAGAGCGTGGAGACGAGGAGCACGATCGGCAGCGTGAGCGCGAGGAACCCGGGGACGGCCACGAGGACGTAGAGCGCCAGGTCCCTCACCCTCGCGCCCGCCTCGTGGAGGTCCCTGAAGTCGTCGTACATCACCTGGACCAGAAGCAGGCCGCACGCGAGGACGAGGGCGATCCCGAGTACCGTGAGCCATTCGCGCAGGAGGTGGCGGTCGAACGTGTTCAACGGGGCCATGGCAGCATGTCCGATCTTCCATTACAAATATTAAGGCAATTCGGTTGAAACCGGCCCCGGGCTCCCCTTGGCTGCGGCCACGCCATTTTCCATGACTCGCTCTCTCCGCCACACCCTGGCGGCGGTGGTGGCCCTCGCGGCCCTATCCGCCCCCTCCTTCGCACAGGAAACGATCAAGATCGGCGAGTACGCCTCTCTCACGGGCAAGGAGGCGGCGTTCGGGCAGTCGTCGCACAAGGGGACCCTCCTCGCCGTGGAGGAGATGAACGCCGCGGGCGGCGTCCTCGGCCGGCAGATCGAGCTCGTGACCGACGACGACCAGACGAAGCAGGGCGAGTCGGCGACGATCGCGAAGAAGCTGATCTTCCGAGACAAGGTGGTCGGGATCCTCGGCGAGGTGGCGTCGATGCGCTCCCTCGAGGCCGCCCCGATCTGCCAGGCCCACAAGATCCCGATGATCTCGCCGTCGTCCACCAACCCCAGGGTGACCGAGATCGGCGACTACATCTTCCGGGTGTGCTTCATCGACCCCTTCCAGGGCACGGTGATGGCCAAGTTCGCCAAGGACACGCTGAAGATCCACAGGGTGGCGCTCCTGACCTCGGTGTCCTCCGCGTACAGCGTGGGCCTCGCGAAATACTTCAAGGAGCGCTTCGCGGCCGACGGCGGCGAGGTCGTCATCGAGCAGAAGTTCACCGAGGGCGGCAAGGACTTCAACGCCCAGCTGACCGCCATCAAGGCGGCCGGCGTCGACGGCATCTTCGTGCCGGGCTACTACACCGAGGCCGCGCTCATCTGCCGGCAGGCCCGCGAGCTCGACATGTCGATCCCGCTCTTCGGCGGCGACGGCTGGGAGGCCCCCGAGCTGATCACGATCGGCGGAGCCGCCGTGGAGGGCTGCTACTACTCGACACACTACTCCCCGCAGGTGGACACCCCCGCGGTGAAGGCCTTCGTCGCCAAGTACGGCGCGCGCTTCGGAGGCGAGGTGCCGGACGCCATGGCCGCGCTCGGCTATGACTCGGCGGAGGTCATGGTCGACGCGATCCGCCGCGCCGGCTCGACAGACGGCCCCGCGATCCGGGACGCGCTCGCCGCCACGAAGGCCTTCGAGGGCGTCACCGGCGCGACCACGATGGACAAGGACCGCAACGCCACCAAGGCCGCGGTCGTCATCATGGTGAAGGACGGCAAATTCAAGTTCGTCCAGAGCGTCGCCCCCTAGCCCTGATGCGACGACCGGCGGCATGACGGAGTTTCTCCAGCAACTCCTTAACGGACTCTCGCTGGGCGCGATCTATGCGCTGATCGCCCTCGGGTACACGATGGTGTACGGCGTGCTGCGCTTCATCAACTTCGCGCACTCGGACGTCTTCATGGTGGGGGCCTTCATAGGCTACTTCGTCGGGGAGCACCTGCCGCACGGGACGGTGCTCGGCGGCCTGGCGGTGCTCGCCGCGGCCATGGGGGGCTGCGCCGTCCTCGGGATGGTGATCGAGCGCCTGGTCTACCGGCCGCTGCGCGGGGGGCCGACCCTCAACGTCCTCATCACGGCGATCGGGATGTCCCTCTTCCTGGAGTACACGGGCCAGCTGTTCTTCGGCGCGACGCCGCGCGCGTTCCCCTCGATCTTCCCGGCGAAGGTGATCGCGGTCCACGGGCTCATCATCTCGATGAACCAGGTGATCGTGATCATCGTCGCCACCGCGCTCATGCTCGGCCTTCAGTTCGCGGTCTTCAGCACGAAGATCGGCACGGCGATGCGGGCGGTCGCGCTCAACCCCAGGGCCGCCCAGCTGGTCGGCGTCAACATCGACGTCGTGGTCTCGTTCACGTTCGGCCTCGGCTCGGCACTCGCGGGGGCGGGCGGCGTCCTGTACGCGCTCAACTACCCCTCGATCGACCCCCTGATGGGGGTCGTCCCCGGGCTCAAGGCCTTCGTCGCGGCGGTCCTCGGAGGCGTCGGCAACATCCCGGGCGCGGCCCTGGGCGCGCTCATCCTCGGCATGGTCGAGACGTTCGTCGACGGCTCGCGCTGGTCCACCTACAAGGACGCGATCGCCTTCGCGATCCTCATCGGCATCCTGCTCTTCCGCCCGGCCGGGCTCCTCGGCCGGTACACCGCGGAGAAGGTCTAAAAGGGGCGAACACGATGCCGAAGCCGCTCATCGCCCTCCTTGCAACGGTCCTCGTGGCGTTCGGCGTCTCGTACTACTCGGACCACATCGACCCCTACTACCTGGACGTCATCACCGGCGTCGGGATCAACATCATCCTCGCGGTCTCGCTCAACCTGGTGAACGGCTACACGGGCCAGTTCTCGCTGGGCCACGCGGGCTTCATGTCGGTCGGGGCCTACCTCTCCGCGGCGGTCACGCTCCTCCTGGGCCCGCGGCTCCTCGGCGACGCGGGCGGCACGGCACTCCAACAGGGCCTCCTCTTCCTCGGCGCCCTCGTCCTCGGCGGCCTCGGCGCCGCGCTGGCGGGCCTCGTCGTGGGCATCCCCTCCCTGCGCCTAAAGGGGGACTACCTCGCCCTGGTCACGCTGGGGTTCGGCGAGATCATACGGGTCATCTTCCAGAACGTGGAGGCCCTGGGCGGCGCCCTGGGCCTCAACGGGATCCCCAACTACACCACGGTCTTCTGGGTCTTCTCCTTCGCGGCCCTGACGGTGTTCACGGTGGTCTGCCTCGTGCGCTCGACCTACGGGCGGGGCTTCATCGCGACCCACGACGACGAGGTCGCCTCCGAGGCGGTCGGGCTCAACACAACGCGCTACAAGATCGTGGCCTTCGTGGTGGGGGCGTTCTTCGCCGGAGTGGCCGGCGGCCTCTACGGGCACTTCAAGCTGACGATCACGCCGACCGGGTTCGACTTCACGAAGAGCATCGAGATCGTCGTCATGGTGATCCTGGGGGGCATGGGCAACACGCCGGGCGTGATCCTCGCCGCAATCCTGCTCACGGTGCTGCCCGAGGTGCTGCGCGCCGTCGACGAGTACAGGATGGTCCTGTACTCGCTGCTCCTCATCGTCCTCATGCTGGTCCGGCCAAAGGGCCTGTTCAACTTTGACTATGCCGCGATCTGGGCCCGCCTGTTTGGCAAATCCCCGCGCCCGCACCTGACGGCCGACCGATGAGCGAACCCATCCTCCAGCTCGACAAGGCGACGATCCGCTTCGGGGGCCTTACCGCCGTCAACGCGCTGGACCTCGTCGTCAGCGAGGGGGACCTCGTGGGACTCATCGGCCCGAACGGCGCCGGCAAGACGACCGTCTTCAACATCGTGACCGGCGTCTACGCCGCCACGGGCGGGACCGTCCGCTCCTCGGGGCGCGACCTCGCGGGCCTCAGGGTCGACCAGGTCGTCGATGCGGGCATCGCGAGGACCTTCCAGAACATCCGTCTCTTCAAGAGCCTCTCGGTCTTCGACAACGTCCGGGTGGCCTGCAACCTCCACCGGGACACGGCCGCCGCCCAGTCGCTCGTGCGCATGCGCGCCTTCCGCGAGGACGAGGCCGCGATCACCCGGCGGGCCGAGGAACTCCTGGACCTCTTCAACCTCCTTCGCTTCCGCGACACTCCGGCGACGAGCCTTCCCTACGGCGAGCAGCGCCGCCTGGAGATCGTTCGCTGCCTGGCAACCCGGCCGAAGCTCCTGCTCCTGGACGAGCCCGCAGCCGGCATGAACCCGTCGGAGAAGGTCGAGCTCATGGCGCTCATCCAGAGGATCCACCGGGAGTTCTCGCTCTCCATACTCCTCGTCGAGCACTCGATGAGGGTCGTGATGGGCGTCTGCCGGCGCATCGCGGTCCTCGACTACGGGGTCAAGATCGCCGAGGGGACACCGGCGGAGATCCAGGGCGACCCCAAGGTCATCGAGGCCTACCTCGGCGAGGCCACCGGCCTCGCGCACCACTGACGCCCATGCTTGAGATCACCGACCTCAACGTCTCCTACGGCGCGATCTCCGCCCTGCGCGGCGTATCGCTCAAGGTCGGCAAGGGGGCGATCGTGACGCTCATCGGGGGCAACGGGGCCGGCAAGACGACGACGCTTCGTACCATCTCCGGGCTCCTGCGGCCGAAGAGCGGCAAGGTGACGTTCCTCGGGGAGGACATCACCCAGGTGCCCGCCCACAAGATCGTGGCCCGGGGCCTCGGGCACGTCCCGGAGGGCCGCATGATCTTCTCCAACCTGACCGTGGACGAGAACCTGACCATGGGCGCCTACCTGCAGAGGGACAAGGCTGCGATCGCCAGGAACAGGGAGTACGTCTTCGGGATCTTCGGGCGGCTGAAGGAGCGCCTGCGCCAGACCGCGGGCACCCTCTCCGGCGGCGAGCAGCAGATGCTGGCCATAGGCCGCGCCATCATGGGCGAGCCCAAGTTCCTCATGCTGGACGAGCCCTCGCTCGGCATCGCCCCGAGGCTCATCAGCACGATCTTCGAGAAGATCATCGAGATCAACCGGGACCGCGGCATCGCCATCCTCCTCGTCGAGCAGAACGCCAACCTCGCTCTGGAAATAAGCTCGTACGCCTACGTCCTTGAGACGGGGCACGTCACCATGGAGGGCCCGAGCGCGGACCTGAAAAGGAACCCGCAGCTGAAGGCCGCGTACCTCGGCGGCTAGGGTTGCGCAGGGCCGCACCGTGTGGCAGTCCACTCGCATGCCCTGGTCCGCTCGACCGTCTCCCCCTGAGCGCGCGGGGGGGACCTTGGCTTTGAGCGCCGTGGTGCTCATGGCCCTGTGCGCGCGCCCCGGCTATTGCTCCGGAATTGCCGTAAACGGCGTCACCAACAAGATCTTCGTCCCCGTCCCGGGCGACGTCCTGGACATTATCGACGGCGTCACGAACACGGACTCGCCCGTCGAGGGGGTGTTGGGCGGGTCCTCGGTCGCGATCAACCCCGTGACGAACAGGATCTACGTCTCCAATGGGCCCTACTCCGGCATCATAAGCCCGCTCCAAGTCACGGTGGTCGACGGTGCCTCGCGCACCGTCGCCGCAATCGTCTCGGGAGCCGCCGGTCCCATCGCCGTGAATCCGGTCACAAACAGGATCTACGTCTCGAGCCCCAGCAGCGTAACGGTGATCGATGGGACCAGCAATGCCTCGACCGCCCTGGCGGTTGCGTCCGGGGGTCCCATCGCGGTCAACCCCGCGACGAACAAGGTCTATGTCTCAACCGGCTTCTTTTCCGCGGTGGCGGGCCCTCCCACGGTCACTGTGATCGACGGAGCCACGGGCGCCGCGACCGCCCTCACGGGGATCGCCGGCCCGATCGCGGTGAATGAGGTGACAAACAAGGTGTACGTTGCGAATACCGGGCACAACGAGGTGATCGCCCTCGACGGCGCGACGAACGCGACAACCGCGATCCCGCTGGTATCGAACCCATACTCCATCGCGCTGAATCCGGTCACGAACAGGATCTACGTTGCCAGTTTCGAA
Organism: uncultured Opitutaceae bacterium; assembly: GCA_964509885.1. Lineage (GTDB taxonomy): Bacteria > Verrucomicrobiota > Verrucomicrobiia > Opitutales > Opitutaceae > Palsa-1447. Next base: position 81,673 of record CAZDZL010000005.1, read on the forward strand.
GGCGACAACGTCACCGTGATCGACGGCGCGACGAATGCGACGACGGTGATTCCCGCGGGATCCAGTCCCCAGGATGTCGAGGTGAACCCGGTCACGAACACGACCTATGTCCTGGACACCGGCAACGTCACCGTCATCGACGGGGCCACGAATGCGACCAGCACCGCCGCCGCGGGGGACAATCCCGCGGCCATGGCGGTGAACCTGGTGACCGGCAGGGTCTACGTGAAGGACGATGCGAGCGTGGACGTGACCGTGATCGACGGGGCCTCCGGCCCGCCAGCCGCGCCCACGGCGCGCCTCACCAACATTTCGGTTCGGGCCCAGGTCGGGACCGGCGGAAATGTCCTTATCCCGGGCTTTGTGATCTCGGGGAGCGGCACCGAGACCCTCCTGATCCGCGGCGCCGGGCCGGCGCTTGCGCAGTTCGGGGTACCGGGCCCCCTCGCGAAGCCCGTTCTCAGCCTGTTCGACGGCTCGGGGGCGATGGTCGCGTCGAATGCGGGATGGGGGACCGGCCCCGATCCGCTTCAGCTCTCCGCCACCGCCGCGCAAGTGGGCGCCTTTGCGTTCAGCCCCGGCGGCGCCGATTGTGCCCTGTTGGCGAGCCTTCCCGCAGGCTCCTACACGGTGAGGGTCTCGGGGATGGGCGGCACCACCGGAGTCGCCCTTGCCGAGGTCTACGAGGTGTCGTCCACGGGGACGCGCCTCGCAAACATCTCCTCCCGGGCCCTGGTCGGGGCCGGGGCGAATGTCGTCATCCCCGGATTTGTCATCTCGGGAAATGGAACCAAGGAGCTTCTGGTGCGGGCGGACGGGCCCTCGCTGGCCCAGTACGGAATTGCGGGAGTTCTCGCCCACCCAAGCCTCGGCCTTTTTGACGGCGCAGGGGTGATGATCGCCGCAGACACGGGCTGGGCCGCCGCGGGCATCGACCTGATCTCGGGCTTTGACGCCGAGCTGGGAGCTTTTCCCCTTGTGCCCGGAAGCGACGACAGCGCACAGGTCGTGGATCTTCCGCCGGGAAACTACACGATGCAGGTCAGCGGGGCGGGCGGCTCCACGGGCGTGGCTCTAGCCGAGGTCTACGAGGTGCCTTGACGCCTGCCCGTCAGCCCGCCTTCGCCTCGGCGAGAAGCGCGTCGAGGTCCAGCCTCCGTGTGAACATGGCCAGGCCGCCCGCCTCGTCCCTCGGCCATTGGGCCTTCGGGCGGTCCCAATAGAGTTCCACGCCGTTGTTGTCCGGGTCGCGCAGGTACAGGGCCTCGCTGACGCCGTGGTCCGAGGCGCCGTCGAGCGGGACCTTCGCCGCGATCAGGCGCCGCAGCGCATCGGCGAGTTCGGCCCGGCCGGGATAAAGGATGGCCAGATGAAAGAGCCCGGTCGATCCCGGGGGCGGAGGCGATCCGCCCAGGCTTTCCCACGTGTTGAGGCCGATATGGTGGTGGTAGCCCCCGGCGGAGATGAACGCGGCGCTGGAGTCAAAGCGCTGCATCAGCTCAAAGCCGAGCACGCCGCAGTAGAAGCGCAGCGCCCGGTCCAGGTTGGCCACCTTGAGGTGGACATGGCCGATCCTGACGTCGGGATGGATGGGGCGCGGCGCTGGGGGAGTGGCCATGGTGCTGGGGACAGCTTGGCAGGAAATCCCCTTTCTTCAACCCCGCGCGGTGCACGGGCCCCCGCCCCGTATCCTGTTGAAATCCCCCCTGGGAAATCGGAGGCTTGGCGCAACCGGCAATGAGACGGACGACCTACATCCTGTTTGCGCTCGTTGCCCTGGCCGCGGCCTATGTCGTGAAGATGAGGCAGGCAAGCGCAGCGGCGGAGCTCGAGGCCGCGAAGGAGAGGATAAGGATGGCCGCGCTGGCGCCCGTCGCGAGGCCAACCCCGGCCCCGGCCGTCCGCCGGGCGCCGGCCCCCGCCCCCGCCGCCCCGGATCGTGACGGGGCGCCGGAGCCGGTCGCGGCGGACCCCGCGCCGCAGGCCCAGTCCCCCGCCGACGCGCCGGTGGCCGGCGCCGAGCGGGTCGCCCACCTCATGAAGGGCACCTCCTCCCCTGTCGACGGGACGATCGTCTACAGCGCGGACGCCCAGCTCGACATTGGGAACGGGATGACCGTCTCGTCCTATTCCGGGGTCATGGTGTCCGACGAGGAGATGAAGCACATCTCCGGGGACCTATTGGTGCAGTCGGGGGACGTCTCGACGAAGATGGCGAATGCCTTCCTGACCGTCGGCGAGCACGTGGACCTGAAGGCCGACAGCGCGGAGACCGTCAACAAGGACGAGCCGAAGTAA